>NZ_CP119078.1:2785000-3477232 GCF_029026145.1 Legionella cardiaca
TAGGCGAATTTGCAATTAATGCTTTAATTCGTGACTCATAACATGCCGCTCTTGTGGCAAAATAACCTCCAAAACTAATCCCACAAAGAGCCAGTTTCTCAGGATCGACCTCTTTGCGATGAATTAGCTTATCAAGAACGATAGATAAAGCCTTTTCATAATCAGGTTTAAAATAAGTATTACTATTCAACCTTAGAGTATCCATCTGGCCAGGACCTGCCATTAAAATTATATTGTAACCCCGTTGTAAGCCAGCAATTCCTCGCATGCAAAACTCTTCTTCAAGAGTGCCATCAAAACCACTAACAATGATAATTGTTTTCTGTAAGGTTTTTTCTTGCTTAGAGCAAATGAAGTAAGCTGGGATCTTTTCATCATCAAGTGTGAAAATGAAAGATTCGAAATGGTATTCACTATTTTTCATTGCTTGCTGAAAACAATCGCGAGAAAGCAAACCTAATTTGCGGTGCTCTTCGGAGCGACTAGGACTATAGTACTCTGCGGCTCGAAAACTATTACTCGCCTTCAAATATTGTTCGTAGGCGCTGACATAATGCTTTTTTTCGGCTCTGTTATTTGCATCTTGCCGCTGTAAATGCCCCCATTTTTCAAAAGTCTTTACCCATAACTCAGGATTTTCATTAGTTATTTCATCTCTAAGAGCAAAACATTCGCCGACGGAGGCGCCGCCATAAGCGCTTGATCCTAATTGGCGTAGTAGCTGAAATTCCAATTCAGAATCGTTGAATCCTCTGATTTTTATTGTTCCTCGCGATAAATCACTCATTTATTTTCTCTTTTAAAAATGAATACTTATAGTAACGAATGGGTTTACTAACTGCTAGTGCATTGAATTCTGGTTAAGCCATAAGATATTCTATGTGGGCAAATTATCAACATTCTATTCGAGGATTGTCAAATGCGTGTTATTTTTTTCCTTGCACTTACGCTTTTCTTACAAACATCTTGGTCAAACCCTAATGTTCATTTCCACGGTCGCGGCAACTATCCCTTAGCCAATGCCTTTCAAGTTGGTTTAGATACAGATGGCAAACCTTTATTCTTGTGTCTTGCCAGGCTAGCTAACAGTACACAACCAGGGAAAACTTGGCCAGGATACAATCATTGTAATGTACCCTACGGTGGTAAAGAATATATTCTTGATCAATTTGAGGTTCCTACTCAGGACATTTTTCGTCGAAACTATTGGTCAGATAGAGGAGGATTAGCAGTCACTGTAGGACGCGACACTAATGGCAATCCTTTATTTTTATGCCAAGCCTATTTTAGAGGAAGCAAACAACCCGGTAAAACCTGGCCTGGATATAATCATTGTAATATTTCCTACGGCGGCCAAGAAATCATTACAGACAACTATCGTATTCTAGCTGAATATGAAAGAAATGGCCGACATCATGGGCATCAAGGGCAACCTATTAATGAACCATTCCATAATTCACAATACCATGGTCATCCTGGTCAAGGTAATCAGCAATGTTTACAGGGACCTTTTGGTAATAGTGCTTGTGGCTATAACTGTGTGAAATCCATTAACAATGTGGCTTGCGCGTCTACTCCCGACCAACAATGCGTATCGGATAATTTTGGTCATATTGCCTGTGGTTATGGCTGTGTTAAAACACCATTAAAGATAGCTTGCGCGCATCAACGTGGAGAAAACTGTGTAATTAATAGTTTCAATGAGATAGCTTGTGGTAGAAATTGCCGTGTCGATAGATTTAACCATATGCAATGTGATTAAGAAAAATGACTACGTGCCAGGGTAACTGGCACATATTAAAAATAAGGAGATGTCATTGTGTTACGTACTAGAGTGTATTCCCCGTCTTCTGTAATTTTCAAATCAGAGATTGATGAAACAGAGCATCTTAAGGAAGGTGAGTGGCTATTAAGAGAAAGCGCTTCTGTACCCGGACTTTTAACAGCGATTTGTTTGCTGCCACTTGAAGTCCAGGTTGCAACAGGTAAATTGATTCAAGGCCAACGATTTGGTTACGTCACAGACAAAGGGTGGTCTCTTATGACGGAAAAAGATCCTGAAAAACTTAAGAAACTTATTGGTAAGGAAGTTGAAGCAGTATCAAGAAAAGATGGCAGCTTGCTAGAGGGAAAAAATTTTGACGGTGGTGGGCAAGGGAAGTCTCAAGGACATCATGGGAGTAGTTCCCACCACTCAGAATTTACAACGCCCAATCCCCTCATTAGCAAGTATAAGTTCACTCTTTGCCTATGAGCAACCAAACCTTACCCCTTATGAAGCTAACAAAGAGGAAACGACTTTCACCTCAACATTGTAATCTCTGTGTTTATTTTTCTTTGACTCAATAAGTATCTGGATACTTATTGAGTCCTTCTAAACCACTTAATGCTTGCGTTCGTAACAATAAAAAGTCATATCATAATTATTTTTTTCATCTTGCGAATAAAAATTTTTTTCCCTCAACTCCCATTCTTTTGGATCAAATCTAGGGAAAAAAACATCTGCAGCGAAATGATGATGAATCACCGTCAAGTAAAGTTGTGAGGCAATGGAAATAGCTTGCTCATAGATACTTGCACCACCGATAATCATAACTTCAGGCACGCCTGAGGTGATTGCCAAAGCTTTATCTAGAGAATCAGTGACCTCAACTCCTTCAATTGTTTTTACCTGTCGACTTAAAACAATATTTCGTCGCCCAGGAAGAGGCTTGCCAATAGAATCAAAAGTGTTCTTCCCCATGATAATTGGTTTGCCCATGGTAATTGCTTTGAAATGTTTAAGATCAGCCGGCAGATGACATAAGAGTTGATTGTCTTTACCTAAGCCATAATTTTCATCAATTGCTGCAACCAGGCTAACGACTGCCATGCTTTCTTTCCTTTACTGCTGCCATAGATTGCGCCATCTTGACTGCGGCGACAAGACTGCCTACTTCGGCCAAACCAGTACCAGCCAAATCTAGAGCCGTACCGTGATCAACTGATGTTCTTATAATGGGCAATCCCAATGTCACATTAACGGCAGAACCAAAACCAGCATATTTTAAAACGGGTAATCCTTGATCATGATACATTGCCACAAAAGCATCACACTGATTTAAGTTACGTGGGGTAAATAAAGTATCTGCAGGGAATGGGCCATGCACATTAATTCCCTCTTTTTTTAAAGAGGCTAATGCAGGAGCAATGACTTCAATTTCTTCGCGACCTAAATAACCTCCTTCACCGGCATGCGGATTTAAACCGGCAATGTAGAGACAAGGCTTAGCAATTGCAAAGTCATCCTGGAGTGTTTTATTAACTTGTTTAATCACTTGCGTAATTGTCGCAATGGAAAGTGCATCAGCTACGGCTCGTAAAGGAAGATGTGTAGTAACTAAAGCAACTTTCATTACATCACAAGCCAACATCATCACAACCACATCTGTTTTACAATGCTGTGCCAGGAATTCCGTATGACCAGTAAACGCAATTCCAGCTTGATTGATTACCGCTTTATGGACGGGTGCTGTGACGAGACCGGAAAATTCCCCCTCCAAACATTTATCAGCTGCCATTGTTAGCATTTCAATAACATAAGGAGAATTTTGCGGATTCAACTGGCCTGTCTCAACTTTAGCAAGACAAGGAATAGAGAGCACTGACAAATGACCGCGGCGGACTGTTAAAGGCAAATTGGGTTGATAATCGGAAAAAATAAGTTGCAGCTGTAATTCTTGCGCTCTTTGTTTGAGTAGATTTATATCACCCAAAACGACAATAGGTAATTCATATTCAGCGAGAGCAAGACATAAATCGGGTCCGACTCCCGCTGGTTCACCACTACTAACAAGTAGTGGCTTCATGCCAATTCCTTGTCCATGACATTAATGTAAGCACCAGCACGTAAATGCTGCTGCCAATTTTGCACGGCTTCAGTAAATTTACGCTGTTGTAAAAATTGACGGACTTGTTGACGCTTAAATGAATCTGAATCATCTATTTTTTTACGTTCCAATACTTCGATTAAATGCCAACCAAACACCGATTTCACAGGTTTACTGACTTTATGCAAAGGTAATGAATCCATTACTTTCTCAAATTCAGGTACGAGTTCACCCGGGTTCACCCAACCGAGATCACCGCCTTTAACAGCACTTGCCGCATCTAAAGAATATTGTTTAGCCATTAATGCAAAATCTTTCCCAGATTTTAATTGTTGATATAAATTATTCGCTTGTCGGCTCGCTTCTTCAGAAGTCATGCTGGCATCAGGCTTTAACAAAATATGGCGTACATGAGTTTTTGTTACTTCATGATGTTGTTGACTACCGCCAACAGCAATCAATTTGATTAGCTGAAAACCATTTCCAGTTCGCAAAGGCCCTGCTACTTGACCTGGCTTCATATGTACAACTTCTTTGGCAAAGATTTCAGGTAATTCAGCTAGATGGCGATCACCTAAATCGCCTCCTTCCAATGCAAATTCCCCGCTCGATTCAGCAATGGCCAAGCGATTAAAATCATCACCCTTTTTAATCTTGGTGAGCAACTCTTTTGCTTTCTCACGCGCTTTATTTAATTGCTCTGTTGTGGGCTCTTCTGGCACAGGAATAACAATATTTTGTAGATGATAAGTATATTGACTCTTATCATCTTGCGCAGTTTTCAAATAATCCTCAACTTGCGCCAAAGTTACATTGACGTCTTTGCCTACAGCTTTTTGCTGTAATCTGCTAATTAATATTTCTTTGCGGATGTTTTCTCTATAGGCTTGCCAGGTTAAGCCTTGGCGAGTAATTTCTTCACGCAATTGAGTGAGCGATAAATTATTAGTGGTCGCAATTTTTTCAATCGCATCATTAAGCTCAGTACTATCAACAGTAATATCATGCTGCTTTGCAAGCTGTAACTGTAAATCCACATCAATTAGATGTTGCAAAACCTGCTTACGCAAAACTGTTTCAGAAGGCAATTGCATATGCTTTGCTTCAATTTGCTGGCGCAGAATATCAACTTGGGCATTCAATTCACTTTCAGTAATCACACCATCATTAACGATAGCAACCACTTTATCTAAAGGTTGTGGCTTTGCAACAGTAAGCGTTGGTAATAATAGCATTAAAAGAGCAATACGCTTTAGCATGTAATTATTCCCCTATTCATTTTTTACGGCAATTTAGGCCATTCTTCAGCAAAAAACAAGCAGCTTTGATGAATTTTAAGTCAAAAAAAGTTAGCTATTACGAAAACTATCAAAATAGGTAGGCAAATAAGTATGTATGGTGCTTGCTGGATCACTATTACCCACGGAGCCAAGTCCTTTTAATAAGATTTGTAAATAGATGTTATTATTATACGAGGGTCGCTCAGAGGTAGTGGTTAAACTCTGGAAACTGCGACCACCAATCAAACGTGCAGCCCAACAACAGCTATCATATTGAATACCTAAAAATGTCATCATCGCATAATCTTTACTGATATTGTAATTATACCCACCCAAGCTACTCCATCTTTCTGTCAACGGCCAGGCATAAGAAAACGTTAATTGATGCAGAGGATCAATATTTACGCGACTGCGAGCAACTTGCGTAATATCACCACTTACAAGATAGGAGTAGCCAAAATTAATAATACGGTTAGCACCCGGCTGGTAGTGCAAATTTAGATAACCATTATTGGTGGAGCGAGTATAGGTATCGTAAATATATTCGCCAGTTAAAATCCAGGCAGAATTGAAATGGTATACGCCTCTAGTGGCTACAGGCGAGTAATCTGCAGTAGGAGATAAATATCCTAAGGTCAGTGGGTTATCAATACAGCTTCCCGCCGCATTTTGGCAGAGCTGAACTCGCCTATCTGCAAAATAGCGACTTTGACCAATCGAAACACTGGCTCTCTCTGCACCTGTCTCATCAGATAGCCAACGTGAAGTTACAGCATAAGACAGTTGATTCGCATCACCAATCCTATCAAATCCTGAAAATCGATTTTTGCGAAACAGTTGATCAAAATTAAAAATCATATAACCAGAATCATATACAGGGATGGGGGTTTGATCGGAATAAGGAACGTATAAATAGTAAAGACGTGGCTCTAGGGTCTGCGTTAACGAGTGACTAAAAAAGGAAGTTTGCCGCTCAAAAAATAATCCGCTATCAAGGTTATAACGCGGGATGGTTCGATTATATTGGTTTACTGTTTTGGCTATTACTGGAACACCGTAAGAATTTAACGGGTTACTGTCATTTAAGGAAGCATAATTATTTCCATTAACATCATAATAATTTTCTACCACTTCAACAGAAGGTGTAAAAAAGCCCCAAGGCTTCATTTGAGGGAAAGAAAGGACTGGATTTAAATGATAACGCGGACCTTCTGGTTTAACCAATCCCTGCCTTTGAACAACACTTAATGATTTAAGAGATGGATCATCGGGCCATTTAAATTGATCAAACTGTCCAAGTATGGATAAGTTTCCATTAAAGAGTAAATCCTCATAATTCCCCTGAGCCAAAAGCTGCGGCAGACGCTGATACACATTTGCAATTGGCGTTTCGTTAACGGGGTGTAAGGTTTGATAACTTTGCAACATACCGCGAAACAACCAATGATCCGTTGTATAGCTTAAATCACCCTCACGTAATATTTGCCGCTCCGTAAGGACAGCAAGATTACTGCTAAAATCTTGCAGAAAATAATCATCAGAGACATTCTGGAAATTAATTCCCATATGCAAATTGGGTGTTATCCACGTACTATTTAAAACCTGAACAGACCATCTATCGTTTGATACACCATGTAATATAGGGTATTGCAATTGGTTATCGTTGATAAAATCTTTAAATGCCCTGTCACCAGGTAAAAAACGCCCATTAAATGTGCCTGACGATTTTGAAGTCAGATATCTAAATTGCCCACCTAGCATTAATCCGCGCAGTGCATAGAAATGGGGGATAATTGTTGCATCATAGTTAGGAGCGATATTCCAATAATAGGGTTGCGCATAATCAAAACCACCCACGTTTGATGTACCAATTATGGGCATCAAAAAACCAGATTTACGTTCTTTTGAGGTAGGGAAACTCAAATAGGGAGTATACAATACCGGCCAATCATAAATTCGTAATTTGGCATGACGCGCTACTCCTGTAGATTCAGAATCATCCAATGTTATGCTGTCTGCTTCGATTTCCCACGTTCTATCTTGAGGAGCACAGTTACTATACGTTGCTTTTTTTAAAAGATAATCCTGGTTGGCAAAACGCTCGATAAAACTTGCCCTTCCCCATGCAGGTAAAATAGCCCCTGGACGTTTAGAATCGAAACGATATAAAACATCTTCTACCTTTCCAGATTTATCCTGAGGATTGATCGTCGCTTTTCTCGCTATCATCAAACGATCAGCCTCCAGGTAACGAACCTCCCCAAGTAATTCAATCTTTGACACTTGATTTGACTTAGCATCACGATAGACGTAAGCAGTTTGCGCATTTACAACACGTTCAGCCTGTTGAACCTCTACATTACCTTTAAGTATAGAGCGGCCTTCATTATAAAAAGAAACTTCATCCGCACTAATATGGACTGCGTCTGCATCAGCCAGCGGTGTAATTTGCAAAGATTGATAAGAGCCGCGACATACCGACGTCTGTGCAGGCTGAGCTTCCCATCCCAAACACTGAGCAAACCGCGAGCGAATCGCATCATTTAAATCGACATCACGGGCAATAACACAAGCTTGAACAGGCTCAACAACCATACTATTTGCCGCATGACTTACGATATGATACATACCGGCAGCTATACTGATACCAGCAACACTGCTGGTAAGCATATAGCGATGGCAAATCATTTTATTAATTATTTGAGGTATTAAATCAAACCTAATGTTCAGCGCCACCAAAATACCTTATGATGCACATGCACAAAGTACACGATAATTAATTACCTACACCGTTTTACAAAAATTACAAAATTGTGTAAGCAAGAACATGGCTTGGGAGTATAACATGCAAAATCGGCAAAACGCACTTAACAAATGGTTGGAACGAATACTCACACCTGCCTCATTTTCTATCAGCGCCCTAACCGGTGATGCCAGCTTTAGACAATATTTTCGTCTGCATATGAATGGTATGACAAGAATCATCATGGATGCGCCACCTGATAGAGAAGCCATGCAGCCCTTTCTAACCGTGAGTGAATTATTAATCAGCCTGGGAATACAGGCCCCTAAAGTCTACGCGCTGGATAAAACGCAAGGCTTTGCCATTTTGGATGATTTTGGTGATGAACTCCTGCTTAAACATTTATCAGCCAAGACAGCAGACATTTTATATACCGCTGCAATGGCTATTATTCTTCTTATGCAAAGTTATCCCTCTACAAATACAGCGCAATTACCACTTTTTGATAAAAAATTTATGCTACAAGAGCTAGCTATTTTTAGGGAATGGTTTCTTCATGCTTACTTGAAAATACAGCTTAGCCATGAGGAAGAAGG
Source organism: Legionella cardiaca (assembly GCF_029026145.1). Lineage (NCBI taxonomy): Bacteria > Pseudomonadati > Pseudomonadota > Gammaproteobacteria > Legionellales > Legionellaceae > Legionella > Legionella cardiaca. The sequence continues at coordinate 2,793,489 of NZ_CP119078.1, forward strand.
GCTTTTAATGAGTACTTTTGATTGGCTTACTAATGAAATTTCCAGTCAGCCACAGGTTTTAATTCATCGTGATTACCATTCTCGCAATATTATGCTTATGGATGAGTCAAAAAACTTCCAACTAGGGGTTATTGATTTCCAAGACGCAATGGTTGGTCCTTTTACTTACGATTTAGTATCGCTCTTAAAAGATTGTTACATTCAATGGCCACGTGAAAAAGTGATGGAGTGGCTATCTTCGTTCCAGCAAGAATCTCCATTAGCCAAACATTGGTTTCAAGAAGATTTCATCCGCGCTTTTGATTTATGTGGTCTACAAAGGCACCTGAAAGTACTAGGCGTTTTTTCAAGATTATATTTACGCGATAGCAAGCCTAATTATTTGCAGGACTTACCGTTGACACTTCATTATGTAATGGCCTGCCTGGAAAGTTATAAAGAACTAGAGCCGTTTTATCAGTTTATGCAAAAAAGGATTCGTTTACCATGAGAACAGCGATGATTTTAGCAGCAGGCAGAGGAGAACGCTTAAGACCTCTCACAGATAAATTACCTAAAGCATTATGCAGAGTCCATGACAAACCTCTCATCGAATATCATGTGGAAAAATTAGCGAATTCGGGCTTTGATCGTATTGTTGTCAATCATGCTCATTTGGGCGGTCAGATTCGCCGTTACCTTGGCGATGGTAGAAAATGGAATGTCGAGATTTGCTATACTCCTGAACCCCCTGGAGGGCTTGAAACAGGAGGAGGAATTTATAATGCCTTACCTCTTTTAGGGCCAGCTCCTTTTATAACTGTCAACGCTGATATTTTAACTGACTATGATTTTAATACCTTGCAATTGCCAGAACATGCTTTAATTAAATTGGTTTTGGTTACTAATCCTCAACATAACACACAGGGTGATTTTGGTTTAACTGAGCAAAATTTTTTGACCAATGAAAGAACGTATACTTTTCCCGGAATTGCCTGTTATCGCCCAGAGGCATTTCGCACTTGTCAACCTGGAAGGTATTCCGTTATTCCCTTGATACGTCGTTTAGTCGAAGACAATCTGGTAATGGGCGAGCTGTATCAAGGTCTATGGATGGATATTGGCTCCCCTGAACGTCTCAGAGTAGCCAATACTTTAGATATTTAAGCCGAAGGAGCTGTAGGTCCTTGATTTTCCGGTGTGGTTTCCGCAGTAGCAGAAGGAGTACTTTCGACTGCTTGAGCAGCAGCGGGAGCTTTCTGTGGAGCCTCTTTTGGATACTCGTGTTGTTTTGTTGTGACAGGAATTTCTTTGCCGGCTTCTTTTACTAATTCTGATATTTTTTTCCCTGCATCTTTTACTGCTTGTACAGCCTTTTCTACATCAGCAAGAATAGGCTCTCCCTTTGAGTCGCGGCGAATTTGTCCATTTTCATCCCCAGCATAGAGCTTGCCTCCCTTGCTGATAATTTGATTTTCTGCCAAATGGGCATTCAGTAATTTATCGAGAGCCTGAATTGTTTCCGGTTCATGCTCCCCATACCCTCTTAAAAGATCTGCACCTGGATTGCGAATTGCGAAATCCATATGAAGAGGACCATCAACATTTGCAGCAACAGTAGCCGCAGCCTTCTCTGCTATATGCTGTTGGAAGTTTTGGAAATCGGAGAGTGGACCTGCTTTGCCTGACCAAAAAAGATCACTATTACTTGCTTGTTGCATGCTAACCATTTCAGCAAATTCACGAACATTTGTAAGTGCTGGCCTACCCTCGTCAAGTTTTCTGGCGGCAATTAATTTATCTTCTAATTGATCAACAAGATAAAAAGCAGCCTCCTCAGTGGTTGCTACTTCCTTCGCTTTAACAAGCGCTGATTCGTCGGGAAGGCGAACATCTGTATTGCGGGTATTTAATTCCATAAGCTTTCTACTCTTAGTTTATTAGCACCACATTAAAATGGCATACCTGGATGAAAAGAAAACAGTTTTAATGATTATAGCAAAATTGCCACAGTTGCCAGATAGACACAAGCCCAATGAATCGTTAAGAGAGAGTAAAAATTTAACAGGTAATAATACACAATACCCTGATGCAAAGAGTATTGTGTATTTACACTTTATAAATCCAAAGGATTAGGGAATGTATCTGTCACTGAGGCAAACGACTTTTTCTTCATTGATTCAAAAGAAAACTCATCGACTTGGATAGCATCCCAGCGAGCCCGTTCCACAGCGACCAAGGCATCCATTTCCTGTTGAGTTAATTCCCCTTTATTAACTTTTGAGGCCAATTGCTCTTTCAAGACGCTGAATTTCACTCGTTTTAAATCACTAATTTTCTTGTATAATCCTTCATTCTTAATCAGAAGTTGGAATGCTTCTTCCATTCTATCCACTGGCTGATTTGCATCCCCACTTAAATAAATTAATTTCTTTATACCTTCACGGTAATGGTTATTAGACATCATTAACCGCGCTAATTGATGATCCAGCTGATCACTAGGGTAACGCATGGTTTGCCCAAACGGGAAGGCTAGCAAACGCACTAACAAACCAAGGGCTCTGGATGGAAAATTTTGGCAAAAAGCAATCATTGCCTTTTGTGCATGGTAGAAACAATAACTTACCGCCCACTTTGCATGTACTTTTTGATCCGCATCTGCTTCATTCTTTTGATAATAACGAAGCGCTGCCATGGCCATATAAAGATAGGACATACCATCGGCTAATCTGGCTGATAAGCGCTCTTTACGCTTAAGGTCGCCCCCCAAATAAATTAATGACAAATCAGCCAACCATGCATAAGCATGACTCAACCGAGCTAGACGCTGATATTCTCTTTTTAAACCATTATCAGGTGCAGCTATAAATAGCCCTGCCGTCCAGGCAGAGCAAATTGTTTTGGCGAAATTGCGCATGAAATAATAAATGTGCTGCCAAATTAATTGTCTAAATCCTCCTTTATCATCGCGAGAAACTGCGTAGAATTCATCACGAACAAAGGGGTGACATGCCATTGAACCTTGGCCAAAAATTAACAGGTTGCGAGACATAATATTTGCCCCTTCAACAGTAATTGAAACAGGCACTCCTAAGTAATAACTGGATAGATAATTGCGCGGGCCAACAACCACGGCGCGACCAGCATGAATATCCATGGCATTATTCACTGTGATTCGCCCGAATTCCGTATTAAAGTACTTGGTAATTGCTGAGGCTACAGATGGTTTTTTATGCTCATTAACAGCCGCCACAGTTAATAACCGGGTAGCATTTGCCAGGTAATTTATGCCAGCAATTTCCGCAAGTTTTTCTTCTATACCTTCAAACTGACCTATTTCGACATTAAATTGTCGACGTATTCTTGAAAAAGCACCTGTCGTTAAATAGGTGATTGTTGAAGAGGCAGCCCCTAATGCGGGTAAAGAGATTGAGCGTCCGATTGACAAACATTCCACTAGCATCTGCCAACCGTGTCCTGCATTTTTTTGTCCACCAATAATGGTTGTAATTGGCACAAAAATATTTTTACCACGAATAGTACCATTCATAAACGGTTGCATCGCAGGTAAATGACGATTACCAATTTCAAGATTTTCTGTATCACGTGGAATTAATAGACAGGTAATTCCCTCTTCACCAACACCATTTAAGAGCCCATCAGGATCTTTAAGATTAACAGCTAAACCAATTAAAGTGGCGACAGGGGCTAATGTTATCCAACGTTTGTTTAAGGTTATATCCAAACCTAAAATTGTTTCATCAGCTATTTTCTTTTTAACAACAATAGCTTCAGATTGTAAAGAAGTAGCATCACTACCAGCCCCAGGTTCTGTTAATGCAAAACAAGGAATATCAATCCCTTTTGCCAAATTAGGCAGGTACTGAGATTTTTGCTCATCAGTACCATAATAATTGAGTAATTCCCCTGGACCTAATGAATTGGGTACCATCACTGTGACAGCAGCCACCCCTGAGCGGCTAGCAATTTTCATCACGACATCTGAATGGGCACGAGCAGTGAAGCCTTTACCACCATATTCTTTAGGGATAACTAAACCAAAAAATCCATTTTCTTTAATATAATTCCAAACTTTTTCGGGTAAATCTCCTGCTTGACTGATTTCCCATTCATCAAGCATGTCACACAAGGTTGTTGTTTCATTATCAAGAAAAGCTTGCTCCTCGGCGGTCAATTCTGTAGATACATTAGCCAACCTATCCCAATTAGGCGAACCGGTAAAGATATCTTGCTCTACCCAGGTATCACCAGCATTGAGTGCTTCTTCTTCTGTTTTTGATAGTTTAGGGATTGATTTACCAATTCTTGCGAATAAAAAATCACTTATGGCGAATCGCACTGGTTCAAGATTAATTATTAATGCTGCTGCAATAATAAGTAGCCAGATAATAGTGCCAGGAAACCAATGCATCCCTACATAAAAAGTAGCCACTAACAGGTAAATTGCACTACCTATTTCCCAAACGAGAGCGCTTAAACCGCGATAGAGTACCACTAAGGTAAATGCGAGATAAACAAGAAACAAAAGTGTAGCCATATCAAACCTTCCTTTCCCTTTGATTGAGAATTAATCCACAAATTTATCAAGTATATACCCGTCTTATGGAATTTTGCGAGCAATGTATCTTTAATTCCCGGGAAAAAATATGGCTAATAACAATTAATTATCTTGTTGCATATTTTTCTCGCTTGGAAACAAATTGGATTGATAACTTAATAGCATTAACTTGCGTTTTTAACTTGCTTTAGCAAGCCGAATCATCTAGCGTTATTCCTTTTTAATACTTTATTTGACCATGAATCAACGTCTCGTTTGGAATTTTGAAATCAACCCAACGCCACCTTTAGATTTGCTTTCTTTAGCTAAAGACGAAAAGGATAAACTTAAGTGGGAAGCACGATATTTCTGGCCAGAAAATACGATTGTGACATTAATTGGTCTTAATGACAGTTTTCTAGATTTAGGAAATTATGAGATTAAACATCGAAATGACAATTATTTACTACTTCCCGATAGCGATTACAACATTAAACAGCGACGAGACGAATTACAGTACAAGCCTCTGCTGCAAAAAATAGATAATATTCGCGCTTATGGAAAAAAAATTGATCTTAACCAGCCCATGATGCCCAATCATTCACACAACACTGAGAATGCGTCCTTAACCAATTTATTGACCCAAGTACAGGACAAAGCAGTTCATGTAGCTGTTCATAAAATAGTTTTAATTTATAAATTTCCAACCACCCCCGCCATTAAACTCGAACTGGCAAGGCTTACAGTTTACGAAAAAATCTACTTTAGTGTTTGTATTGAAGGACGTTCTCAATTGTTAGTTTCACACATCGCAAAACACTTGCTGGTGAATCATGTTTCTTGCGACTATGTCAATTTTCTAAGACCACTACAAAAGTCATGATTAACACACTATTTGCTATCATATTAAGCTTTGGAAAAATCGGTATCATTTCCCTGGGTGGCGGCAATTCCATGTTGAAATTGTTGGAATATGAAGCTGTCACTTATCGGCAATGGATCAGAGAAGACGAATTTGTTCAGATGGTTGGCTCAACTTTTTTATTCCCGGGATTAACCGCTGTAAAATTATCGGCATTAATCGGTTATAAAGCCGCGGGAATGATGGGATTAATTCTAGCGGTTGCCTGTTTAAATCTTCCAGGATTAGTTCTGGCTGTTTGGGGTTATCAATTATTAAGCAGCCATAATGGCCCCATTGCTCGTAAAATTATGACAGCAGTACAGTATGGAGCTTTGGCTCTCTTGGCTGCCGCTTCTTTTTCTGTAGCACAAGGGGTTATTTCCATGTATTACTCTCTCCCCATTGCGCTTGCCTGTATTCTCTTTTTTTTAGGTTTAGTCTATCTGCAGCTCTCACCTTTTTGGGGATTTCTTGCTTTCATAGTTGTTTGTTTTTTCCTGGTGCGTTGACCAACTTATTTTAAGATATTGGAGCTCTTGCATACAAAAAGAAGGTACACTAACCTAGCCCTAATAACCGTTAGTGCCGGAGTTTGGTTTTGAGTGATGATTTAGATAATCCAGAATATTACATTAATCGCGAGTTCACAGCCTTGGCTTTTAATGAGCGTGTGTTACAACTGGCAAAAGACGAGCGTGTCCCTTTATTGGAGCGTATGCGTTTTCTTTGTATTTGTAGTGGTAATCTTGATGAATTTTTTGAAATTCGTGTTGCAGGTTTAAAAGAAAAAATTGCTCTTTCTTCGAGAAAGCTATACATCGATGGTTTACAAGCTGATGAAATCTTTAGCCAACTTAGTAAAAAAGTACATTTACTAAGCGATGAATTATATCATATCTTTAACAGGCAATTGCTTCCCGCAATGAAAAAAGAAAATATTCATTTCCTTGCTACGGAAGAATGGACGGATGATATTCATCTTTGGGCAAAACATTATTTCAAAAATGAAATTCTCCCTATTGTCAGTCCCATAGCACTTGATTTAGCTCATCCGTTCCCCCGTTTATTTAACAAAAGTTTGAATTTCATTATTTCATTACGCGGTAAGGATGCTTTTGATCGAAATATTGATTATGCCGTTGTTCATGCACCTCGCTCTATACCACGACTGATTCATCTGCCTTCTGAACTTTGTGCAGAAGGTGGTGCTTACTTTGTTTATTTATCTTCTATTATAGAAACACATATCTCCAGTTTATTTCCTGGTATGGAGATCAATGGTTGTTATGCGTTTCGTCTAACCCGTAACAGTGATTTATTTTTACGCGAAGAAGAGATTGAAGATTTGGCCGTTGCAGTACAACGAGAATTATTTTCTCGACATTACGGCCACGTGGTACGCCTTGAAGTGGATAAACGTTGTCCGGCGAATATTGTTGATTTCTTACTGCAAAAACATCATTTACATCATGAAGATGCCTATCATTGCGATGGACCGGTTAATTTGCAACGCTACCTCAGCGTCATTAACCGTATTGAGCGACCTGACTTAAATTATCCACCTCTTATTGTGCAATACCCTGAGGTAGTTCATCAAAAGCGAAATCTCTTTAATGTTCTTGATGAACAAGACATTTTATTACATCACCCGTATCAAAGTTATGATGTGGTCATTGATTTTGTCCGTCAGGCAGCCGCCGATCCCAATGTGTTGGCTATTAAACAAACACTCTACCGTACCCATTCAGAATCAGTCATGGTCAAAGCATTAGTAGAGGCCGCACGTTCGGGCAAAGAGGTTACGGCAGTTGTAGAGTTAAGAGCTCGATTTGATGAAGAATCAAATTTAAAACTCGCGAATCGTCTTCATGAAGCTGGGGTGTTAGTTCTCTATGGCGTCATGGGTTATAAAACACATGCCAAAATGACCTTGGTTGTTCGTAGGGCACACGGAAAATTAAAACGCTATACGCATCTTGGTACTGGTAACTACCATGAACAAACAGCAAAACGTTATACTGATTTTGGCTTATTAACCTGTGAACCCACCATCACGTCAGATGTTCAGATCATTTTTCAGCAACTAACAGGTCTTGGTAAAACAGTTAAACTAAAAGCCTTGTGTCACTCCCCTTTTACTTTACAGAGAAATTTACTACAGCTGATTGATGAATCCATTCAAGCTGCATCAGCTGGCAAAGAGGCGGAAATTAATATTAAAGTCAATGGACTAACCGATAAAACCATGATCAAAGCACTTTATCGTGCCTCGCAAGCCGGTGTTAAAATAAATTTATTGGTTCGCAGTGTTTGTTGCTTAAAACCTGGCATTCCTAAAGTTTCTGATAACATTCGTGTTCTTTCCATTGTGGGTCGCTTTCTTGAACATCATCGGGTTTATTATTTTCGCATTGAAGACAATGAGCGCTTTTATTGTTCAAGTGCTGATCTAATGGAACGTAACCTATATACTCGCATTGAAGTATTGTTCCCAATTTTTGATGAAAATAATCAAAAACGCATTAAAAATGAGATTTTTAGAAATTATCTAAAAGATAATTCCAGCGCTTGGGAGATGCAGGCTGATGGCAGTTATAAACCGCTGACAACCGGCAGCTACAGTGCTCAGGAAAAACTACTCGAGCTCTATGCCAAAAACTAATGAGTAATATCAAATTAAAATTGTTTTACTTTCTTTTCCTGGCTCCTCGCGTGCTAAACGCGGTAACAAATAGCCAGGAAGTTTTTTTTGTAATTGCCGATAGATAGCTAAAGCCGTTTCCATGGGAATATCAAAATGAGCAGCACCACTGACTTTATCCAATAGATGAAGATAATAGGGTAATACACCACAGTTAAATAATTTTTCACTTAACGCCACTAAACTATCAACATCATCGTTGACACCTTTTAGCAAGACTGATTGATTAAGCAAATGACAGCCCGCTTGTCGTAATGCCACGCAAACCTGTTCTACACTCTTGTCTAATTCATTCGCATGGTTACTGTGGACGACGATAACTTTGCGCAGACGACTAATATTTAGTAATCCTAAAAACTCTTCATCAATTCGCTCGGGAAGTACAACAGGCACTCGAGTATGAAAACGCAAGGTTTGTACATGAGTAATCCCTTCCAATTGCTGCAAAAACTCTTTTATAACAGAATTTGTGGCCAATAAGGGGTCACCACCACTTAAAATAACCTCACGAATCGAATTATTTTCCCGGATATAGTTAAGAACAGCTCGCCATCCTTCTCGCCCTGGATTGTTATCCTGATAAGGAAAATGACGTCTAAAACAATAACGACAATTGATCGCACAAACGCCAGTTAATGTTAACAGGACACGTCCTTGGTATTTGTGCATTAAACCGCTTTTAAGTATTGCAGCATTTTCAGCAAGTGGATCGGAAATAAATCCTTCTATTTGCTCAAGCTCTTCATTTGTTGCTAGTACTTGTAACAACAGCGGGTCCTTTGGGTTTCCCGGTTGCATACGAGCGACAAAGCCACGGGGAACACGTGTTTTGAAGGTTTTTTCTGCAGCAGTACTGCCTAATGTTAACGGTAATGATAAAAACTCAAGTAATTCATTGACGGTGGCAAAGCCTTGAGCCAAAATTTTTTGCCAACTCACAGAGGTATCTCGCATTAATTGTACAAAATTGCTAAACTGCATGAACTCTAGCGAAATTGGAACAAAATCTCAACAGTGGAGCACTGATGGCAATCTATAGTACCAATGAATTTAAAAATGGTTTAAAAGTTATGGTTGATAATGCACCTTGTAGCATTGTCGATTGTGAATTTGTTAAACCGGGAAAAGGACAAGCATTTACCCGCGTAAAAATTCGCAACTTGAAAACAGGGCGAGTTGTTGAACGCACCTATAAATCAGGGGAAACATTACCTTCGGCTGACGTAGCCGATGTGGAAATGCAATATTTATATAATGATGGTGAGCATTGGCATTTTATGGTCCCTGATACTTTTGAACAATATGCAGTAGGACCAGAGGCTATTGCTGATGCAGCTCAGTGGCTCAAAGAACAAGATCTTTGTGTCGTCACCTTATGGAATAATGAAGCAATTCAAGTCATGCCACCGAATTTTGTAATTCTTGCGATTACTGAAACTGATCCTGGACTGAAAGGCGATACATCAGGTGGTGGCGGCAAACCAGCTACGCTTGAAACTGGGGCAGTCGTTCGTGTACCTCTATTCGTTCAGACGGGTGAATTAATCAAAGTGGATACTCGCAAAGGAGAATATGTATCGCGAGCTAAAGAATAAGGAGAGAAACGATGCCTGCAATCAACTTTGAACACGCTTTTGAAGTATTGCAGCTTTCTCTTGGAGCTACCTTAGGAGAGGTTAAAAAAAAATATTCGGAATTAGTCTCTCCTAAACATCATGCAGGTCATTCAACAAGCATTTCTTCGACACAAGAAGAAATTATTGATGCTTATAATCACCTGCAGCTGTTATTAAAACCATATGAAAATTTAGATCCCTCTGAGCAGCAAGAATTGCTAGACGCCTTGAATACCCTACCTAAGAATAAGCTGCAGCTTATTCTCGGGTTTTATCCACATAACAGCTTTAAATTCTATTGGGATAGTAAATCATATTCTCAATTAGCAGCCTATCTTTGTACAACAAATGCTTCGTCTGCTATCACTGCTATAAGCAATTTTTTTAATCACATCCCAAGTTGCACTAAGCCTCAATATTATGATGAAAATGAGGATGAAAATTCTGCCGATACAACTGTCTCCAATCCTTGGGAAAAAAAACATAACTAATGTTTTTTCTTTGAAGCAGCATTCATAACATAATTTAAAATTTGCGTCGCGATATCCTTTCCAGTGGCTAACTCCATTCCTTTAAAACCCGGTGACGAATTTGCTTCACAAATTTTAAACCCTTGCTCAGCAAATAATAAATCAATGCCCGCAATTTCCAGATTAAATAAGCGAGCGCAAGTCATTGCAAGCTGCTCAATTTCGGGAGTGAGTGGATAAGGAGTAACCTCTGCGCCTAAGGAATAATTTGCTTTAAAACTATCTTTGGCAGTTCTCTGCATACAACCAATCACCTCTCCTCCGAGCACGAAAACTCGTAGATCACGCCCATAACTGGTGGCAATAAACTCTTGCAAGATCATTTGATGACTACCACCATGACTTGCAATTAATTCGATTAGGTCTCTAAAACTGCTGGATGACTCACAAAGATGAATGCCAACTCCTCTTGCACCAGAAATATTTTTAATTACTAAAGGAAAGCCTATCTCGCGTTCAACCACCGAAACTGGTACAGGAAACTTCACAAGCATAGTCTTTGGAAAGGGGAGATCACTTTGGGCAAATAATTGACTGAGCAACATCTTATCCCCTACGGTTTCAATTGCATTGGTATCATTACAGGTATAGACACCTGATTTTTCCAATTGCCGAACAACGGCAAGAGCAAAATAGCTAGCCTCAGCTCCTAAACGAGGTATTATGAAATCAGGTAAAGAAACTCGCTCTCCGTCAAGCAAGATACTTTTTTTATCTTCTCGGGTAACCACAAGTTCAAATTGTTCAGGCTTATAAACTTTTAACTCAATTTGCAGATTAGCTGCCGCCGATAACAGGCGATTAACACCATGATCGACTTCAGACAATTCTTGTTGACTACGTTTATATAGAATCCAACCTTTCATTAGACAGCCTTAAAAATATGCATTTGAATTTTAAATTTTGCTTATTGATCAAAAATAATCCTTACGATAGAATAAGTATCCACTTTTTGCATGGTACTCTAATGAAATTCTACTTTAACACCCCTAACCAGATAAATGGGGATACAGCTTATAATGAAGGAAATTTTGAAGAAGCGATAGACTACTACCACAAAGGATTGACCGATCTACAGCGTTATGCAGCGACTACGTTGCCTAAACATACAGATTTTTACGATGGTTTGGCTTATGTTTTAGTCGATATTCTTACTGTCGAAGCCCAATTTATTTCGGATTCAATTGACGATTTTGCAAAAGCCCAGACCCACTGGCAATCTGCTAACAGCTTAATACAAGAACTTGACGTGGTTTTTTCTGAGAAACTTCGTGGCAAACATAACATTGAAACGACTGAAGAAGTAATCCAAAAAGTTTACTCCATGCTTGCAAACGCGTGTGAAGAAATAAGTGATGAAATAGTAGATGCTTTAGAGTCTTTGGAAAATATACATGCAATTCCTTCTCCGACGCTTGCTGAGGCAACAGAGTGGATGCAACGAGCAATAACTTATCGTCAAAAGGCCAATGAAACAATTCCTCTTGCATCTCATCTAGGCTATCTGCATTTACTAGAGCAACAATACAAAACAACTCAAAATGAGAGCGCGCTCAACGTAATTGCTAACTATATTAATAATCACCGTTTGCTTGAACAACCGATAGCGGAACCTTTACAAAAGCTTGAATTACTCAGCTATGCCATTCGCGTAGCTGTTGTAAAAAACGCTACTGCCGACATCCAGAACTTTAAATCAGCATGCCCGGCTCTTTATCTAAATTTATCTGTTGAAGATAAAGAAAACGATATAATCGCTGATTTGCAAACGCTCATTGAATTGGAATTGGACTTCTTCTCACATAATTTGCCCTCTCATACCGATGAGACAAACGATCCTCCCGCAACCAACAATAGCATGGAGATTGTTTATACTCAGTTATCTGAGATAGTGAGTGCTTCTACTGCCATGGAAGATAATATCCCCTGTTTTGAACAAATTCCTGATGTAGTAGCACCTATGTTGTTAGCAACACATGCTAGCGAGATACCGTCCTCTTTCCCCTTTTTGTCAGCCATTGATAATTGTGTAAGCCAGGAGAGTCCAATGGCTACAGAAGTTTTTTCAAAACAGGCAACAGAACAACACGTTGATGGTTTACAACATCGTTTTTTTGCACCGGTATCACCAATTGTTGTGCCATCTAAAACAGGATCCGAACACTGCCAAGCATTGAAGCTAGGATTAAATAATATTACTTGTCCCCCCGTGAATCCCAAATATCTCGCCAATTTATTATGTTTGGTGGCTGATTTTTTTGGCAAATACCGCGCTAAAGCTATTCCAAAACAAGATGCTATATTGATTGCCTATGATTTATATCAGAACGCGTTAAAAATTTATCCTGGCCACAGAACCGCCCAGGAAAGATATCAGGAATTAGTAACAGCACACCTGACCATTCTTAAGCCTTATCATCGTTTTGGTTCCAAACCACAAGTAAATAACAGGGATCCGAGATTAGAAAAGCTCTCGCAATCTCTTTTTTCTGAGGGAATAGAAGAGATGACGACACAGTTAGAGACACTACTATTAACAGATGATAAAAAACTAATCGCTTCTATAAAAGCATTAGTATCTTACCTTGGAAAAAATCTAGAAGAGGGTACCATTACAGGTTCACAGCGTTCCGATTTAAAAAAAGCGCTCTTTAGCGCTTTTAAGTCAGCTTTATCTGAGCCGGTAAATAACTCTAATTTAGATAATCCGACTTATTCCTAGAATTTACCGCCAGGTCCGCAGATTTTACCATCTGCGGACATAGCCATACCAAGAACGCGGATAACTATAGACCCCTCGATAACCACTCCAATAGCCATTATTCCAGCCATAACCTGTTAAATAACGACTACCCCAATACGGACGATATCCGTAGTAGCCTACAGAATATACATAATCGTTGGTATATCCGGGATAATAATTCGTACTACTCGTTACATAACAACCACTGAGAAACAGGGTTGGCACAAATACCAAAAAAGCTACAATCAACTTTTTCATAAGAACATCCTTGCTATGTATTTGTGCATTAATTATACGACACGAATTCAAATTATACAAAATGACAATTTAAATTTACGATTCTGAAAACTGGATAACATTCATGATTAGCAACAGCGAACAAACAAGACAATTATACTACAAGAGGGTTGGAGCAGGTAACGACCACCTGAGCATCTGAGCCGCTGATAATGTGATGGTGGCGATCTATGACGCGCTTTAGGTTTCCTGCTCTACAGGCAGGTATACACACCACGCCTCAAAAACAATCTCCTAATCTGAAAAGCCAATAACTGGTTCAGCCAGGATCAGTCATCACCTATATGTTTATATTAGACCAAAAATTGCACTTGAGGCATACAATGTACCCCAAGATAAAATGGCCTGCGATAAATTTAATCGCGAAAGTTTTCAAACTGCAACGGCAATTTAATGTCAGATTTCTTCAATAACGCCATAACATCTTGTAAATCATCGCGCTTTTTACCTGTCACCCGGACTTTTTCTCCCTGAATAGAGCTTTGGACTTTTAATTTACTATCCTTAATTAGTTTTACAATATCCTTCGCTGTGGGTTGGTCAATACCTTGTTTAAATGTCATTGTGAGCGAATAAGTTTTGCCACTATGTACAGGTTCATCCTCAATTTCAACGCCGCCGGTATCTACTCCGCGCTTTGTACAGTGATTACGAAATAAATCCTCTAATTGACGAACCTGAAAATCCGATTCTGACTTAAGTGTGACAACCAGCTCGTTAAGTTCTATGCTCGAATCTACTCCGCGAAAATCGAACCGCGTGCCCATTTCTCTCGCAGCGTTATCTACTGCATGACGTAATTCAACTTTATTAATTTCTGAAACGATATCAAAAGAAGGCATAAACCCCTCATTGGGATGAAATTGTAAAAAACTATTGTAACTAAAAAACCACTATTAGGTATAGGTTCATTATGGTGATACAACTTCACCGATTTCCCAATAATTCTCTATGCTTTCATCATTGGTAGCATTGCTTGCAAAGAAATTTTGATAGAATTCTTGACGTACATTTTCCAAAATTCTTGCCAGCTCTCCCTGCTCATCAATCATTCGTCCATAAAAACGATAGACTCGCTCATTCTCTGCTATCGCCTTATCTATAACATCAAGAAATTGCTCTGGGGTACTAATATCCTCCTCACGAACAATCATCCATTGCATTTGAATTAATAAATAATTAGCAACTTCAATGCGGGCATCTTGCAAGCGAGTGTTATAAAAAAATCCTCTATCAATTGGTTCATAAATTCTGGTGAGATAATGTTCCGAACGTTGCGTTAGCTTTAAAACCGCACGACTTTCTAAATATTTTTCCAATTTAAAAATTAATGATTCCCTCGCTTTCTCAAGTTGAAAAGCTGCACCTTTAAAATTTGGTAAGAATTCTATCCGTTTCTCATTAATATATTTTTCCATGCTGGAAATACATTCCATAAAACAGTATGGCATCCTTGCGGCTAGAGCAGCATCATTGCGAATCAATTCCGCTGCGATTCCAAAACTTGCGACCACACCTGAAATCGACTTTGCAGAAGTTATCAGTGCTTTCAGTTGCGCAAGAAAAGTCTTGTAAGAATACGCATCCTTTGAAGATAGTGGCAGATGCGTAGTTTCCTGATAATGGGACAATGCCGTACTTAAAAGCTTCTTTAAACTATTTAAGTCTTTTAATGTGAAATAAGTAAAATTGTTAGATAGTAACTCGCCATCGGCTAAGTAAATAATTTTAAAATCAAGTTGCTCACACTCCGCCCCCCATTGATTTCTACCCAGACATCCATGCAAATTAGCTAAGATTTTGCGATAGTCTAAGTTTTCATTAAGGGTTAGGCTATCTCTCAGACTTAAAATAGTGATCGCATGATCAAATATCTCAAATGCATATAGCGACTCCATTGCTTCTTGAGCTAGTTTTCTCTGCTCTAATTTTTCATTCATTGGAACTCTGACTGTTATCGCATTTCGAAAGCGAATTTTCTTCGTTTTGAAAAAACAATTCATGCCCTAAACCTTGGAACGCCCATTGAAGTTTGCCTATGGTACCATAAGCATGCAAATCTTGCATAAAAATACGACAAATTAGTTTAAGATATAACTATTTCCCTCATCATTAAACGTTATAACTCCTTTTTTATCCTTGCAAATCTTTTTCGCGCCTTTGAAAGCTTTGTTGACTGATTTTTCCTGAGAGACAGCACGATGTAACGAGCAAGATTTTTCTATGGTTTGGTTTCAAGGACATATCCTGCAAGCTCAAAATTGAGGCACGTGGTTATAAGCTAAGATCTGCCAAGAAAAATTGGTTCTCAATTATTTTATGTGGAATATCTTTTTTTATTAAAACAATGAATACTTTGCGCACGCAGGGCAATATTAACGAATCATGAAGGATATTGGTGACTGTCATTATTTATCCTCACTCTTAGGTAATTTTAATAACCATTAAATAAAAAATCATCAGTACACCAATAAATGCAGGCCATCCCAAGAGAAACCAAATTCGGTATAAACGATGATAAGCGTCAGGCAGACTTTGTTGATGGACAATCGTCCTTTCAATTATTTTCTGTAACCTTATTTGAATAAAAACCACAGGAATCCAGCATAGGCCAATGATAATGTATAGCAATATAGACACAATAATCCAGAAACTCTGTAAAGGAAAGCCTGCTAAATAAATCATTGCAAAACCGGTCAACGGTTGGATCAATACCGCTGGAGTTGTAAAAATAAAATCGGCTATCACTACATTCCTGGTTGTCCGTAATAAATGCGTTAAGTCATCACGTTTTTGATTTGCCATAAACATATAAAATGCGGACCCTAAACCCGTACCAAACAGAAAAGTCGAACTAATAATATGAATTAACTTAAGCCATAGATAAGTCATCATTTCTCCAAATTTGCATTTTAATTGGCAGATCGCTTAACTCAGCCAGGTAATCCTTTAGACTTACCAAAGCGATACAAGGTAACGCCCCCTTTAAACTTAATTGGTTGTAGACTAATTGCTTAGCCAAAATGATTGCAGGTACTGTAGGAATATGGGGACCTGCAGCTTCCTTTGCCAAAATAAAACATTTAATTTCCAGTTCATTACCTTGCAAATCCAAGCCTTTCATAAATAGATGCATGCCACTATCATCACTACTTTGCCAATCAAAACAATGTCCGACATTAATTAAAAATTGCGTATGCCTGGGTAGAGAAATGGGTAGACCAAATCTAACTAGCCAGGAAACCAGCCACATTCCCAAATGCAAAAAACTACTTTCCATTCCTGCCGAAAAACTTATTTTTTTAATTCCAAAATGCTGTGGTAATAGATCAAGATCAGGAACATCACACAATCCCATCCACCGTGTGCCCATTTCAGGATACTTGATGCGATGCAAGCCTTGCCAACCGTAAAAGCCTTTACTCTCTCCCCCAGGAGGTCGACACGGTTTACCCAGATAAGTCAGGATTGCTTTTGCTGTTGCATAACCCCGTGAGAATTTTTGCACGGTTGCAATGCCATATTGCAGAGAATTTATTTGGGTAAATTCAGGTTGAAAATGTTTAACAATGGCTGAAGATAAACCAGGAACACTACTCGCACCACTAACAACCAAAACGTTATGGGCTTTAGCAATGTTGTCTAGTTTGCTGATACCACAAACAAAATCACGGCCATCAGCCAAATCGATATAATTGACTCCATTCTCAATGCAGTTTATTGCAATATGGTAGTCAGTCATTTGAAAAGGACCACAGGTATTAATTACAACCGTCGGTTGCCATTCTTTTAATATCATTCCTATATCTTTTGTAACATCCATGGATATCGCATTAATGGCGGCATCGTGATATTGCAGACGTAGTTCATCACAAAATTGCTTCGCTTTAAGAGGATCGCGACCGGCAATAATGACAGCAACTTCCGCTAGGCATAGAGATTGGGCAATACGTCGACCGAAATTGCCATAGCCACCTAAAATTAACACTGACTTTTGCATTACTTGCTCAATAAAATGATTATTTGTCTTAGCCTTTCGTTTTACTAAGGCTTTCCAACCCATCTTTAAAATGCTAACACAGTGACTTCACTTTGCCTTCAATACCAGCAATTATTCTTATAACTTAAATAAAAAAAATTTGATTTAAAATCCCTTCACTTAGCTTTTAAGTGAAGGGATACCTCACGCAAACATATTGAAAGTCTAAAGTTTTTTGACTATAGATCAAAAAGGCTGGCTGAAAATTCAGCAAACCACAAGGAGGTAGGAAATGAAGCTTCCTATTCAAGTAATATTTCGCAATATGGACCATTCCGCTGCAGCTGAAGAGAAAGCACGTACACTCGCCGAAAAACTGGAACGTTATTTTGATAAAATAATGAGTTGTCGCGTCGTCATTGAATCACCTCATCGTCATCATCATAAAGGCAAACTTTATCACGTTCGTATTGATTTAACCGTCCCAGATGCCGAACTGGTAGTTAGTCGCGAACCATCAGAACATCATGAACATGAGGACGTCTATGTGGCCATTCGCGATGCATTTAATGCCATTAAAAAGCAATTAATGACCTATGTTGAGCAAAGGCGTGGGCATGTGAAACATCATGAGAATCATTTTTATGGACGCGTTCTGGAAGTCTGTCCGCCAGCTGATTATGGTTACATTGAAACGCCGGAAGGTCGCCAAGTCCGCTTCAGCAGCCAAAGTATGATTGATTATGACTTCGAAAAACTTGAAATAGGAGACCGTGTTCGCTTTGCTGTGGTTGAAAATGCTGGCGAACTCGTTGCCAGCACTGTTTACATCGAGAGTTTAACGCACAGTTAGCTTCGCTATTATTGGCGAGTGGCTACTATAACACCCATTTGGTGATTAGTAGCATCCAGGGGAGGAGTTATGCGTGTTGGTCAATTCTGTAATCGCGAAGTAGTTATGATGCATGGCGATGAGTCTGTAAAGGTAGCCGCGGCACTGATGCGTTCACATCATGTTGGGGATGTAGTTTTGGTGGAAGAAAAAGAGGGTAAAAAATTCCCTATTGGCATTATATCTGATCGTGATCTTGTTGTTGAAGTGATGGTTCCCGGCCTCAAACCCGAAGAATTAGCAGCCAGTGACATTATTACTCATTCCCTTTTTGTCGTTCATGAAGACGATAGCCTTTTTGATGCGCTTGATCTTATGCGCGAAAAAGCTATTCGCCGTTTACCTGTTATCGATGCAGATGAAGTACTCATTGGTATCATTACTCTTGATGACATTACCGATCTGTTGGCTGAAATGTTAGGAAATGTTGCTGATGTAGTTGAGCGACAGCGCGAACTTGAAACAAAACAAAGACCCTAAAAAATTTTCGACAAGTTGCAAATTTATTTATGATTGTTTAATCATGACTCAATTTATATTAAACTTTTCGCCGTTTTACAGAAATGGATGTGGTCAACCACTTCTATTCTCATGCTTTATGTCGCTTGATGTTTAGGTTGTTCCTTATTTTTAATTATAAAGAGACTCTAATGAAGAAATTACTATCATTCCTACTGGCAACTGTGTCGTTAAGTGCCTTTGCTAAAGGAATATCCTCCCAAGAATATGCTCAACAATTTAAAAACTATAATGCATGTTTCATTCTTTATAGCGTTAATGAACATAAAATAATTAGTGAATATAATCCGGAAAATCGCTGCAGCGAACGTATTTCACCTAATTCTACTTTTAAAATCCCTTTGTCCTTGATGGCATTTAACCAAGGTATTATTAATCAAAAAACCGTATTTAAATGGCATGGTGAAAAAGGCGTAATCCCTGAGCATGAACAGGATCAGACAGCCAATAGCTGGCTCAAATATTCCGTTGTTTGGGTATCGCAACAGCTTACACCTCGGTTGGGTTATGCACGTATCAAGCATTATTTAGCAAGTTTTGATTATGGCAATCAGGATTTTAGTGGCGATCCCGGTAAAAACAACGGCCTTACTTTTGCATGGTTAAGTAGTAGCTTAAAAATATCTGCGGTTGAACAACTAAATTTCTTAAAGGCCATGTTAACTAATGAGTTAGCAATCAATAATAAAGCCGTCGCCGATACCAAGAAAAATTTGTATCAAGGCAAACTGGCGAATGGCGCAGATTATTATGGCAAAACAGGCAGTGGTAGACACGGTCACAATGAAAGAGAAGCGAACCCTAGCAAATTACGTGAAGGCTGGTTTGTAGGTTTCATTGAAAAAGGGACACAGCAATATATTTTTGTAAGTAATTTGAGTGATAAAAATCCTCCTGCACCCAATGATAAATCTTATGGTAGCGCATTATTGAAACCTATCACTCTAAAACTATTAAATGACTATTTTAGCGGCTAATGGATAAAGCATAAGTATGGGCTGGTCACCTTTTCTGGGCGATTATGGATTTTTTAAATGGATCTAACGTTATCTCATTTCCGCGCAAGCGGGAATGACATAACTTTAGTTCAAGACGATACCTCAGTTTTAGCAGCGTGACCTTGCTGTTGGCAATCATTTAGACAGCAGAATTGCGCAACGTTAACGAGAGTCCCAGAAACCAGGACCTCTCTCTTTATTTACACACTATATTGCGCAAAAATAATGCTTATTGTATAATAAAGATCTTCCTATTGCTCGGGCGATTTCTTATGAAAGATTATTACGGTAGAGAATTTAATAAAAATGATATCAAGAATAAAGATGACATTGGTCTTATTGACCCAAAATCCCTGGATGCGTTTTCCGATGAAGAAATTCGCCGCTCCGTTGTTCTAATCAAAGATCCACACAATGGCGATAGACTTTTTTTGCTTGCTGAACTTAGACAAATTTTAAAAGCAAACCATTATTGTCGATTAGAAGATCCGTTAACAAGAAAAGATATTCTTGACCAGGTTCCTGATTTTAAAGCCGCCATCGAGCTGGAAGAACAAGCAGCTCATTATAATGCCTATATTCTAGACAAACATCCACATTTTATTCCCTTACTGGCAACCTATGTTAAAGAAATATTGCATAAGGATGATGCAGAAGCTTTCCTTGATACGAAGAAAGATGAAATTCGTGCAAACCATAGTGAAGAGTTAGCAAAGTTTTATGGGCAAATTGCCAACTTCTCTGAACAAGAGAAAAATGACTTTTTTTCATTAATCATTACAAATCGTAGGTCCTTTGTACATGGGCAAATTTGGAATCTTCCTGCAAAATGGGAAATAGATGAAAACAATGCGGATTGGCAAGAAGAGCAAGCTTATCACTATTTAACTGAAAAAGGTTTATATACACCGTTCCCTCACCGAAATGTTTTAGTTGCAGATTTAATTACTGATCCAGAATCAGCATGTCTCCACTCTTGGGGGTTGGATATTTTTCATTTGTTGTTGGAATACCATATGGGAAAAAATCTTCCTTTTACACTCTTTACGCTTGAAGAGAATGAAAGTGGATTCTATATGGAGAAAACGCTGCGAGAGCGACTTGAGCCAGCCGTCACATTAAATCCTGAACAAGGATTAGCAGCCTACAGAAAAGCAATTGATGCGGCATGCGATCCAATGGTTTTAAAATTAGAGCAGGCCTGCACCAAGTACATGGACCACCTCGTGGGCAAACTGGGTATTTCTTATCCCTATCCGCAGGAAATAGACAATGCTGATCCTATTCTATTGAAAAAATATCATGCAGTACATGAAATGTATTCCTCGTTGCAACAAAGGTATGCAGGCCAAACAGACGAGCAATGCATCGCTGCTTTTAAAATACTCTATGAGGATCCAGAGCGACAGGCCACAATAGCCGAACATCGTGATAACATGGGAATAAGATTACTAAATGTTTTATTTTCTATCCTGTCTGTTGGTATAAAAAACGCTGTAACCTATTATCTAACTGAGGGATATAGTGGTTTTTGGAATTCACGAGGCGACCATTTTAATCAAAGCCTTGAAACTATTTTAGAAGATAAGCCAAAGACGCCTTAATTTCCTGACAAGATAAATTCATTGTAGGCATATCAAGACCACGGGGATTTTTTTACTCATGTCCCCTGGTCTCTATCTCCTGACTTACAAATTTTATTATCAATCACTGCATTGTTATCCAATTTAGACATACTCACTATCCTTAAGCAGGGATATTACAGCGACTATTTTTTATCCGGGCAATTCTTAGCGGCAACCAATTGGTCGCTGTTAGGTAAAAAGGTCCAATTTGGCCCCGCGAGAGTAAACTGCTTACCCTGCCATAAATAAGTACAAAGTAACAACTTGGTTTTGTCGTAGTCACTTCTGGCGGGATACTCCATGAAACGTAAATAAGTTTTACCTTTTAGACTAACGGCAAAAGGATTAGCCGTATGATGATTAAATTCACGCATAGAGTAATCGGTCATCATCTCGCTATTACCATGATAAAAATTGTTAGCGATAATTTTATTTAACTTGATGTCGACAATTTTATTGTTCTCCATCCTGTAGACAAATACTTCTTCCCAATGAATAGACCCTTCCGAGATAACAACAGCGTATTCGACAAATCCTTCATTACTAAAATCTCCTTTGTAAATAGTAATTTGCCGCAATCCATTTTCATCCAAATCTAATTTACTGCCACTTTTTTTAATCATGTTAATAATTTTAATTTTTTCATCATGATCACAAGCTAAAATGGCTATAGAATCCGCAGGTGGCTTTTTAATTAAAGCGAGCGCAGAAAAATAAGAGTCAGGGTCACTTTCTCTTGCGGCGAGCTGAGTAAATGAGGAAATGAATAAACAACAAAGGAAGAAAAGAAATTTTATTAACATCATCATACGCTTGATTTTGACTTAGTCATGCTTTTGTAACCACTAAGCGATGAGCACAGCTTAAAAGAAAATATTAACATAATTAACGACAAAATTTAATCACAAAGATCCCAAGAATTCCATTTTGCTGCAATCCTATACAAATATAATTTATTTACAAACAGTTACCTTGCCTTTTTACCCTCATTTTTAATAAGATTCACGGCATTAATAAGGAGAAACGATGATTCAAAAGGAATTACGCCGGAAAAGCTTCGGGTTATTTTTGGTAGGATTTTGTGTACCTTCCGCCATGGCGGGTACAATGGGACCTGAAATTAAAACCATCCGGTGGGTGGGAAGTGTGAGTGCCGGACCAGCATGGGCTGATAATGCCAAGAGTCAAACAATTGAATTAACCCCAGAAATCATAAAAACTTACGCTGCCAGAAAATCCACTGAGACTTTAGCAGCAGGTGAATTATTTCTCGGCTTGCAGAAAGGACTCCCTTATCAATTTCAGGGCCAACTTGGTCTTGCACTGGCTGCTGCAGGAAATGCGGAATTATCTGGCGACGTTTGGGATGATGCTGATCCACAATTCAATAATTTTGTGTACAGTTATAAAATAAAGCACAGCCATATTGCCCTGAAAGGCAAGCTATTGGCCGATAGAGGTTTTTGGGTAATTCCCTGGATTAGTGGCAGTGTTGGTGTCGGCTTTAACAAAGCGTATGATTTCCACAGCACGCCAACCATTTTTGAAGCACTACCAGTACCTGATTTCATTTCACATACTAAAACAGCCTTTAGCTATACTCTAGGGGCAGGTATTCAAAAAGCATTAGGCTCTAATTTTCAAATCGGTGTGGGCTATGAATTTGCTGATTGGGGGAAGAGTGAGCTTGGTCGTGCTATGGGGCAAACACTCAATACGGGTTTAAGGCTTAATCATCTCTATACGAATGGGGTGATGTTTAATATTAGCTATGTGGGGTAGCAAGATTCTTTAAAAGAATTTCATTGCTGTGGCCTCCGATTTTTGAGGCCATTATCAGTTAAGATTTTCTCCGTTTGGCAATCGTTTTGGCTTTTTCAGTTGTGGATTTTTTTAATTCTTTTTTATTCATACTTTCTTTGAGTAAAGAAATAAAATCAATGACAGAATCTTCCGCTTTAACAACATGCTTAGCTTTTTTACTGGCTTTACTTTCTTTAGCTGTTTGTTGATCCAACCATTTTTGTAGGGTTTCACGGTATTCATTGTGGTATTTTTCAGGTTTCCACTTATTCGTCATGTCATTAACCAATTCCGTAGCCATTTTTAATTCTTTCTCAGAGACCTTATAAGTTTTAAGGTCTTCTCTAGGTACATTTAACTCATCTTCCTGACGAATTTCGTCACTAAAATGGATTAAATAAAGTAATAAGGCATTTTCATGAGGTAAAATTAAACTTAATGATTCTTTGGTGCGAATAATAGCTTTAGCCACGCCAACTTTATTCGTTTTTTTTAAGACTTCTCGTAGGAGTACATAAGCCTTTTTATTCTTACTTTCAGGAACCAAATAATAAGGCTTCGTAAAATAAAGTGTATCAATTTCATCTAAGTCAACGAACTCCTCAATATCAATAGTTTTAAATAAATCAGGACTCGCTTTTTCAAATGCTTTTTCATCAACAATAATGTAGCTATCTTTATCATATTCATAGCCTTTGACAACATCTGACCATGCGACTTCTTTGCCTGTTTCCTCACTAACTCGCTGATAACGCACCCGCGATTTAGTTTTGGAATCAAGAAGGTGAAAATGAAGATCATTGTTTTCTTCAGTGGATATTAATGAGACAGGAATAGAAACTAACCCAAATGAAATTTCTCCTTTCCAAATTGATTTTGCCATTTTATTAATCCCTATAAAAATTAGCTAACAATTAGCATTTTTTAGTAACCAAATAGGGCTTATTTTTTTGATTTATTCACACCTAAGGTAACTTTGCACATAAGAATTTGAGTCAGATAAACAAAAACCACCCAGCGGGTGGCTTTGTTTAATCAGCGAGTTAAGGTGTTTCTTAACATTTGCTGATACTTTAAATATAGGAAGCAAATGCCAAACTGTCAAATAAATGACCAGAAATCACCTAATGACGATTTTTTAGAGAGTCATTTTTAAGACATCTGTCGGATGTGAAAATAATTGATTTTCACAAACAAATTCAGCCCCCTCTTTCATGTACATTCTATTTAAACCAGGTTTTAACGTATCTAACAATATTAAATCAGCACCTAACAAGGTCGCTTGTTTTTTAGCTTCCTTAAGAATCTGCTGACCAAAACCCAAACCTCGGTAATTTTTTTCGACATAAACATACATGAGTTGTCGCACGGCAGGGAGTTTTTCCCATTCTTCCTTTATTGGCAAACTCTCCTGTTCCACTAAGGCAAACATGGCTACAGGCTTGTCAGCCAATGTGCCTACATACACACTCTCACTCATATCTAACAGTATTTTTTTACGCGACTCGATGCCTTTATTACGTATATAACCCCACTCAGTTTCCGCCCAAATCGCTGCGACAGTCAAATGGTTGAGGCATTTTGAAAGCTTAGTAAATGTAAGTTTATGCTCGCCCAAAACAGAACTAAACAAGATCATATGACTTTTTTTAGCCATACTCGCCATGATTTTTTTAGTTGTCTCTTGCGAGTAGGTTGCTGCTAAAGTGGAATTTAACAAGGCAAATGTCACCGAATGATCCCCCCTTTCAGGAATCACTACATCAGCATATCTAATCGTTCTATTAATGCAGTCATTTACTGGCTTAATTTTTTTATCATATTCATCAAGGTTTTTTTGAAGATTTTCAATTGATTTTCCATGGAGAAAATTAGCCAGGCAGCTGTCAGGAGCAGTCTCCAGAAACAATTGTATTTTTAACTTTTCACCTAGCAATTTTTTTAATGCATTGCCGGTATAAAAGTGATGCCCCACTAATAATACACATTTTTTTTCTTTTTCAAGGTCTACTTTTAGCCTTTCATAGTCCATGACACCAGTTTTTTGATAGTCAGATTCATCAATAATTGTTACTGGATAATGAGCTTGTTGTTTGAATTTTTTTGCAAACTCTCTTACCTTGGACTCTAATGGACCACAAATGGCAATTACATACATTCTATTACCTCATTGAAATTTATTTGAACACATAGTAATGAAGCAAAGAAGGAAATGTCAAAATCATTTAATAAATCTTTGTAATCAAATAATTTATCGATAATTTATGGAGGCATCAATAAGACAACAGTTGTTGACAGACTCACCCAGATGTTTAATAATTTTCCACCCAATTCTTAAGCATAGGATGTACTGTGAAGTTAACAAAAATGATAACTCTATTCATGCAGGTATTTGCTTTAACTGCATTGATGTTAAAAGGTGCTTTTGCAGAGGATGTTACGGTTGTCGGCTCAATGAAGCACACTTTAAAGCCATCCTCTGTAACATCATCATCTTCATCAATTGATAGCAATGGTAATAAAGTGATTCAATTATTACAGGTGGAATTATCTGATGAAGCAAAAGCTTATCTTGTTAAACAGGCTAAAGACGCTTTAACACACAGCAAGCAGTTTTCACTTGCAGCACCAACCTCTGAAAATCTACCGAGCAAAGTACAACTCGGCATGAACAAGGTGCCAGTACTTGATCAAGGGATTCATGGAACTTGTGTTACTTTTGCTGTGACCGCTGCTTTGGATGCATCGATGAGTAAAGGCGATTACATCAGCCAAGTTTGTAGTCTCCAGCTAGGTACTTATTTAGAAAAACACGGTTATGGCTTAAGCGGCTGGGATGGCACCTATGCTACGTCTGTAATTAATCAGATGGAGCAGTTTGGAATCGTAAATATGAAAAACCAACGTTCCAAAGGCTGTGGTGGCTTGAAAGAATACCCAACTTACTCTTCGCATAATCCAAATTCATTTATTGAGCCCGAGAAATATCGTGCAATGAGTGAATTGATTTTTGGCAATATTGTAAATTGGTCTGATGTCTTTCAGCAAAAAGCTCCTGAGAAAACTTTAAATGAGGTGAAAGAAGCTTTAAACTCCGGTGATCGCCTAGTCTTTGCCGTGCTGCTTCCACGAACTGACTTAGGAACCGTCGGCGCAGTTGGTAAATATAAAACATGGTTTTATAAAGATAGCTGGGTACTGACGCCAGAAATAGTTGATGCTATAGAGGATGTAGAAGCTGCGCACGAAATGATTATTACAGGCTACGATGATAATGCCGTTGCTGTTGATAATCATGGTAAAAAGCACAAAGGATTATTGTTCTTGCGTAATTCTTGGGGCGATTCTGTAGGGGATGATGGTGATTTTTATATGTCCTACGACTACTTTAAATTACTCGCCTTTGACGTAACCCGATTCTCTAAAGCTTAATTTAAGCAATTATCTAGATCCATAGACCTCGTATGCTCATGCGGGGTCAATTCATCTAATGTGAGATATCCAAATGTTTAGATTTCGCGCTTTTAATTTACGGAATCTGGCTCTTATCTAAATGCCTCTGTTACACGAACAGCCAAGCTTATCTTCTAAATTCGAGTTTATTTATTGCAAGTTATTGATTTTTTTATGATCAAAATGCAAAATGCCACCCCATAAATGACTTAATCGAGAACAAATAATGCATAAAAGAGACGATAATTGGTTGTTAATTAAATTAAATAATTTTTTTTTAGACCCACAAAATAGCATTGGAGGCGGTGATAAAAGGGAATTTTTAAAAAAAATTAAAAAGGAAAAATATATTCAGGCCTTACATTTTGCATGTCAAAGAAGTCAAGGAAAAGATGTTTTTTACCGAATTGTAGAGATACTCTTATCTCACAAACAACAATTAAATCTCAATATTAACCAGGCTACTTCTGATGGCAAAAATGCTATTTATTTAGCGACGGAGAATGAAAACCTGTGGCTTTATGATTTACTTGAGAGACATGGAGCAGATATAGGCTTTGAAGGACCTAACGGGAGTGTCGCTCTATTACATACGGCTTATTATTCGTTGCAATTAAACGTTCTAATGACTTCCCGGATGGATGCTCGCTTCGCTAATGAGAAGAAAAAATTAGAAGCATTTTTTGAAGAAGTATCCAATCTTCCTTGCAAAGGCAGTTTAGTTGCTACTGAGGAAGTGAAGAAAGCAGACCAAAAAAGATTACAATTTATTAATTACACACTACATCATTTGGAGACTTACTTTAAAGAGTTTACGGATAACATTTTATCGCCGTTACAAAAAGGATTTACTGATAATCAAAAGAAAATTTTTGCTGAGTATATGCTTTCCTGCGCAAGAAATCGTGTGGAAGAACTCTGTCATGTTATCCATGATTTATCAGGTCCTTTGCGCAAAAAATACGATAATTTTGAATTACCAGGGTTTTCCTGGATGACTTTTGAGCAACTCGGGAGTAGCATGCTACGTGAAAAAGCATGCAGACGATTTTTTCTTCCTTTTAGCTTAAAGCGTGAAGTGTCTGTGACTATTCCAGCGTTCATTGAACGATTGCATCATGAGTTAGCTGATACTGAGTTATTGGTTGAAGAAGCTATTCCAGATATTTTAAAACATGACATTCCAAGGCTTCGTGTCTTTTTTAAAGAAATTACAGATGCTGAATCGCAAACACCTAATGCCGTTGTGAAACCGGTAGCCTTACCTTTTATAAAGACAGTGACAGGACGAATTGTTAATAATTTAAGTTTTTTAAAATTATTTAATCTATTTCATTTCACAGAACAGGAATCATTACAGGGGATTCCTTACCCAGAGCAAAGTTTTTATTTCATCGCCCCTGATGCTAGTGGCAAAAACTCAAAAACCAAGGATGAACCAAAGTCATTGGCATCTATGAGAAGCAAGCAAGCACTGTTAAGAAGATTACAAAAAATTGGTGAATTATTCGTAGGTAGAAATTTTCCAAGTGAATTATTTGATTTGGATCCCACTGTTGACTGGCGTGCTTTGGTGACTGTAAGAGATGGTATCTGCCATCAGGATGAAAGAAATAATTTAGTCATTGTTAATACCTTACTCCAAAATGAAAAGCGCTTACAAAAAATATTGCAAGAATTAGAAGATTTAAAATGCAGGGTCTTTGATCTTCTACAAAAAAGAGACAAAATCTTGGGTCCATATGAAGAGCCTCAGAAACTCTGGGCACATTTAGTAAAATCACAAATAGAGAAAAAAAATTGCCCTGAACAAGTTATTATTGCTGAGGTTTCTGCTCCTGTTAGACGTATTGATATTTCCGATGAAAAACAATTTTTAAAAATATTAGCAGATAACAAAGTATCTGCTGAGATTCAAAAACAGTTCCAGGCTATTTTTGATGGCACATGTACCATTTTACCAAACAAAAAAGAGTTGGGTGAGTTATGCGGAAAAGCGTATCTAAGTTTAAGTAAAGACGAAAAAACAGCCTGTCGAAAGATTATGGAGAAAATCACTTTTAAACCCATAACAACTGAAGCTGACCGTAATAAAAAACGTGAAGAGGAAAAAAATGCAAAAGAGGAGCGCGAAAAAAATAAAAATTCGCAATTAACGGGGTTGGAGCAAATAAGGGGGTTAGCAAAAGAATTCCTGGCTAATCCTGCAAAAGAAAATTTATTAAATCCACTTAAACGGGTTACCGCTGCAAAACAAGCATTACAGTATATAAGCGATTATTTAAGAGAATGTAATTATTTAGTAGGAAACACTAAATATACCTTTGTCGAATTGGAAAATTTCCATCAAAAAAATGGCAGTCCTTCTCTTAAAGAAATTTTATCGAATAATCACGAATTAAACGATGCGCTTGAATACAACGTTGGGCAATTATTGCAACATTTAGAGCAACTGTTTGATAATAATCATTTGGAAAACATCATTGATTTAACCAAGCAGAGAGAGCGCTTGCGGAAAATAAGAAATTACATTGAGCATGGTGACCCCATACTGGATACGATGGGCGAAGATTATCATTCTGCTTCGGAAGTAATTAGACATGATCTTTATTGTGCCATGATTGAATTAATTTATGATAAAGATATTGATTTAATAGCGCAGTATTTTATGGGCAAGAGTTCTGTGACTAATTTTTCCATCTTTCCTGCCATGACGGAACAAACTTCAGGCAATAATCTTGCACCATTTAACGAGTCAAAGCAGGAAATCTAGTTTATTTGGCCTGGCTGGTCGTCTTAATGGGTATCCAGGCCCTTCCTTTTCAAATAGAAAACTCCTATGAAACTTGACTTGTCCGCACACGCGAAATGACCATTATTTGCACAGAAATTGCTGCGAATTGCTATACTTTTCCATATAATTCTCAGCGGACGAGCATCATGAGTTATAGCAACATCGGAACGTTACTTCAGAAATCTAAAAATACATTGCCACCAGATGCCTGGCTGGTTCTTACCAAGAAAGAACTTAAAGACAATAAATTAAACTGGCGCAAATTAGTAAAACAGCAGGCACTCTCTAATCTGTACGATGAAGATGTTTTAAATCAGGAGCGATTTGTAAAATTTACTATTGGATTGCTGCGTTCTCCTTTTCTATCCCTTAGACAGCAAGAGGAACTAAGAGATATATGGCATGACAAAAATACGACAGTGGATCAGAAAGCCAATGCGATCATTAAGCTTGCC
The DNA here is from genome assembly GCF_029026145.1 of Legionella cardiaca. Taxonomy (NCBI): domain Bacteria; kingdom Pseudomonadati; phylum Pseudomonadota; class Gammaproteobacteria; order Legionellales; family Legionellaceae; genus Legionella; species Legionella cardiaca. The sequence goes on from NZ_CP119078.1 coordinate 2,823,335, forward strand.
GCTCGCGCCGGCTATTATGATGTTGGCTGTGTTAAGCTTATGCCCTCATTTTTAAAATTATTTTCTAATGATCAAGAACTTTTTAATTTTCTGCGTGCCCCTCAGCAATTTATAAATCAAAATAATCAATTAACCCCTTACCAAAAACAGCTTCTCGACTTTATTGTTAATGACCCTGTTACCAAATACTTCAAAATAGGCGAACACATTAACGAAACCTATGAATCAGAACTTACAACAGCAATGAAAATGCTTAACTTACAACGTTATGGGTGTCGCGATGCCCCAAATTTCCTCCCCTGTATCCATCCAAATGTGGTAGATCAAGTGCTTGAAAAATCCAACCGTTCTTATATGGGAGGAAAAACATTTATAGGATTATCTGGAGCATCAGATCATTACACCCGTAAAATGATTAGTAACACAGCCAATGTCGTAACAGAAACAAAAATGGGTGAGTGTCATACTTTTGCTCAATTAGCGGCTGAGCACTTACTCAAAGTGGCCGAGGAACAAAAACTGCCTATTGATATAAAAATAGTTAGTCATAAAGACGGTCGTGGTTCCCACACCTTTCTTCTTGTGAATCATTACAATGAAGACCTTAATGATCTCTCGAATTGCTTAATCGTTGATCCATGGGCTTACGTTATGGGTTATACCGATACTCAAGGTATTTTTACTCTTGATAATTATCCTTATCCTAACATGACCACCAATCTACTATGTTGTTATAACTCGACAGAAGATGTAGAGCATTTAAATAGAAGGTATAACATCATTATTAATTCAGAAGAATACCAAAGCTATATGTCCAATATTCCCATTGAAAAGGAAGAAAGTGTCGATGCCATCCAAGCCAAACAATTTATTGAATATTTATACGGCGGCGTACAAAACCTTATCCCGGATCAAACAAAAGAAGAATTAATCAAAGAAATTCTCAAAGATTTAAGCTTTGAAGAAATTTCTCCTGCTAAAGCGATGAAATTAGCGACGGATGTTTTTTTCGCAGGTCATGTTGACGGGAATACGCATGAAGGGTTTTCCTGGACAAAACACGACAATATTACTGACAATGACCTTGGCCAAAGTGAAGATTATAAGAATTATTTTGTTGAAGCATTCAATCGATACCCAGCGGTGAAATCATTTTGGACAAATTATCTGCAACAAAGTCACCCAGGAGAAAACTTGAATACGACTAAAATTACTGTAGAGTCGATAGTAAAAATAGGCCAGGATTTGGCTAATAGTGAAACCCTGAAGCACGAATATTCACCACGCAATCCCGATGCAGTATTTACCATCTCTTATTAAAAAACCTAATGGGTGTTATTCACGGAATTAGGTTTTTTATATAATCCGGTAGTTCGGCCGGTTCTTCCTGAAGATGAGGTGCATATGGCGGGAGTTTTGCTGCCGTGTCGTCTCGACAGTAAATCTTGTGACTAGGGAAATACTCAAATAACAATTGCACTTTCCCTGCTGTCTCAGAACCTGCAATCTCTTCAATGAACGCTAAAGCCAAATCGATCCCGCTGGAAACACCGCCTGAAGTCCAAATTTTTCCCGATTTAACCAATCGTTTTTCAATAATCTCCACCGTTGGTTTTAACTCATTAATAGCACGCCAATAAGTCGTCGCTTGTTTACCTTGCAATAATCCTGCTGCTTCCAGCAGAAAAGCCCCTGTACATACCGATAAAATATATTCACAGTGCACTGCCTGTTGACTAATAAATGCGATAAGCTTCTTATTAAATATTTGATCTCGACGACCAGGCCCACCCGGGATCAACAAAAAATCAAATTGTGGCGCACTAGAAAAATCGCAATGGGGTTTTAGCGTGATATTATTTTCCCCGAGGAGAAGTTCCGAAGTCTCTGCGACTAGATACATTTCCAATACTGCACCTAGTATATTTTTCCAGGTAGCAAACACTTCCCAAGGGCCAATTACATCCATAGGCTGAACATGAGGATAAAGTAAAATTCCTAATTTTTTATTTTGCACTCGTCAGCTCCCTCGTGTTTTTTATCATAGTAGATGACTTTATTCGAGCTGACATCCTCTTGGCAATAACTAAAAGATGGATAATACAATTGCTTTTTTCGCCATTTCCCGTCATTCCGAGCATAGCGAGGAATCTCCTGCAATTGGCACGTAGTACTTCAAAAATCAAACCATTAACCCTCCCACTTCTCCTCGCATCAAATATTCCATGTAAAAATAAGCGGTTAACTTAATCAATACATTATAACCAAGTCTTGCCAATTACAGGGGGGAGTTTCCTCGCTCAGTCAGGAATGACGGGGGGATGGGTAAAATTACCCATAGACCACAATAGACGCAAACAGTACAATTATTAAACATATATTCATGATATTCAAATGAACCCATGAGTAAGAGATTTAATATTTATATGCGAGGTTAACATGGCAATTCGATACCTGATAGATGTAGATGACACCCTGATGGTGACTCATGGTGAAAAGGGAACCGTTTTTAATGAGAAGCTTATTGATGAACTTAAGCGCCTTGGTGTTGATCGTATTGATCTTTTAACCAAAATGGATAGCATCGAATGTTCGCCCGGTAAAGCACTTAGAGTTTCGCTAATTAAACATTTAGAAGAAAACGGTATTCAAGTTGGAAACGTCCTCACAACACTGGAGAATATGTTTTTAAACTCAGGCTATTTTTCTGGATTAAAACTAGGCGATGTTTATCCGGTATTGATGAAACCTGTCGAAGTAGCTGTCAACTCTCTTGCACAAATCAAAAACTATTCAAAACGTTACGCGCAATACCTGGAACATAAAAATAATGAAAAGAAAATTCGCATTTTAGATTTTCTAATAAAAAATCAGGTATTGTTGCCTAAGGATTCCATCGAGGATGTTCGCAATAAAAGAGATACATGTACCCACTCCATTAATCAACTACTTATCAACCATTCAACAATTAAAGGACAAGATCCCGCTTTTAATGACATTCAATATCTCTTTAATGAATTTAGAGATTACTGTAAACATCATCCGGAATCAGCTAATTTAATGACTATTAACGATTTTTATGAAAAATTAGTTAAAGCATGCAGTAATTATCAAGCTCCAGAGGATAACACTGTAGCAGAACAACAACTCATTGATAACTATCTATTAGAATTTGCCCACTACGGCAATCTTCGCTATATCGCTTCTTTACTGTGTCAAAGAAATAGTTCATCAACGAATGAGCACGACAGCAAAGGTAACATTTATGTTCAATATGTTGGTAAAGATGTTTATCAAACAGGCGATACGGTGCTTTTTATCGATGATAGTAATAGAGAGCAAGACTCTGTCCGTAAAGCTCATGCAAGTCTGGGGAATTTTGAGCTTTCTCTTGATACTATCTCTCCCCCCATACAAGGCGACATAACTGAATTTAATTGCCAAGGAGCACATATCCCTCTTGAGCAATTTCGCAAGCAACATTCTAAACATTATATGCAGTTACTCTGTAGGGAAGGCGATTTGGCACTCAAGTCACACAAATCCTATTTTGCCGTAGATTGTTATAAAACGGCCTATTTGTTGATAGATGATCTCGGACAAGATACCCCTTTTTCTAAAGAGGAGTTATTGCAAAAAATCATGGAGGCCTATAAAACCAATGATCCTAATCTTGTTGGGTATACTGAAAAAGAAGATGAAGTTCTTAAATGTATGTATGCTTCGCTCAATGGTAAAACTGATATGCAATTAAGAATTCTTGAAAGAGAACAGGAACTTCACGCACTTCGCAACCCTACACTTTACAAGCGCGAAGGCATGAATCCATTTAGATTTATGGATAAAAAACCTGAAACGATTGATTCAGATTTCAATAACAAGGTTTTAGGTTCTATCAATGTAATTATCTCTAAAGACCCTGGGGCACGAGAAGCATGTTCAGATTTTCTATCTAGCCTATCCAAGCGCCTAAGATATGAAAGATATCAAGGAGCTGTTGAAACATTCCAGAAGACCATGCTAAGTGGTCCGCAATTTAGATAATTGTTATGTAATCAAACCAGCCCGGATAGTTGCTGTAGCAACATCCAGGCTATCCCCCCAGATGAATGACATCTATTCCAATGCATCGCTTCATTTAAGTTTCTCTTAATTCTTACACGATATAATTTGCACTATTGTTATTTTTAAACAACAACATGACCAAAATTCTATTCTTTTTTGATGGCACTCATTTAGAAGGACAAGGCAGATCAATTCTTGAGAAAGATACAATTCCCCATGAAGATACAATAAGAATTTATTTTAAGGGTTGTCACGGCAGAAAAACAGGTGGGAATGGTTGGTTCCCAGATATTGCAGGGGCTGCAAAACGTCTGGTGAGTACCTTTACGAATGACACACTTGATCTTGATGCATTAAAAAGAAAATTTGACACTGATGTGGTTATTGAACCTTTTGATTCAGCAGGAACCAGTCCTAAGCATTATGGCAAGGTTTCTGAGATAGATGAAATCTTACTGGCTGGCTATAGTCGTGGCGGTGTAACAGCCTTTGCTGTTGCAAAAGAATTAAATCATTGTAAAAAACAAACACCAGTAAGAATTATTGCTAATCAGCCGGTGCCCGGTAATTACTATAATGGGGCAGGAACGGTCGTTTCTGAAGTTGAAGACTTAAGTATGTGCACCAACATAAAAACCGCATCCGTAATTGTTGGTAGTTATACAAAACAAGTTGGATTTAGCGGGGCTAACCAGATATCCAGTTTTTTCCACAGAATTTTTTTTAGACAGGTTGTTCCTTTTTTTTCAAAGACAGTAAAAGCAAATATTATCGAATGTCCAATTAACTCACATTTTTCTTCTCTAGGCGTGCGTCTTGGTTACGAATATATGATAAATGAATTACAACAGTATGGTTACTGCCGTACTCGTGATCCAGAATTTAACATTAAGGAAACTGTCTATAAAACGCGCTATCTTGATTACGAACCACTTTTTTTGCATATTGACGAAAAGCATCTCCCTTTTGGCGATATCAATCGTATTAAGTTAGATCCACTTTATCAAGAAGCGCTTGATGAACTTACTGATGATATCCTCCTGCAACGACTTGATGCAAACATTACAAAATTTGTCGATGATGTTTCCTTACTGAATTCTTTAGTGTGGGCCGCTGAATTAAGCAATGAACAGAAAAAAGCAATTTGTTCTTTGGCTAGAAGATGTCCTGATAAAGAGAGCCTTGAACCAATGATTTCAATGATTCTAAATAAAACCCCACAGGGAGAAAAGTTAATAAAAATCATTAATTCGACTAGCCTGGTTATTGCTCAGGCATTAGAACATTTAAGCCATCGCTCAGATAACAAACGAAAGTGTCTGATGGAAAATAAAGATACCTATCTTTGGAATATGTTCAAGTTATCTTATGAATTTTTAACTATTTCTGAACCTACAGAGAAAGATAAACGATTAATACGCGAAAGGTTGTTACAAATTAACAGTAATTTTATAAATGACAATAAAATCAGCGAGCGATTAAACCCCAAATTGGATGCGTGTATCACCCTTATAAAAAATTTAGTTTTCGGTATTTTATCCCTTGGTACTGCGTATATTTATAACGCTGTAAAAAACAAACCTATCTTTTTTGTAAAAGAAGTGGAATCAAAAGTTCGATTAGAAGAAGGAGTCCAAAAAATTCATGAGGAATTATTGAACGATTCACTTACTCTATAGAACAAAGCAGTTACCGAATGCTTACTGCAATTTCTTGTTAGCTTAAAAGGAAGTTCGCAACTTTTTACCCCTTACGACTTTTCCTTTAATTTAATAAATGATTGCTATAATTAAGCTTGTCTAAACCAGGAAGGAGACATTCATGTTAGCTGCACGTATGCACGAATATCATAAACCCTTAGTACTCGAAGATGTCCCTGTACCCGATATAAAGCCTGATGAAATCCTCATAAAAGTGACCGCGGCTGGAATGTGCCGCACTGATGTACAATTACTGGATGGTTATTTTCGAAAATACGCGAATCTACCCTTACCCCTTACACCTGGACATGAAATTGCAGGAGTCGTTCATAAGGTAGGTAACCTGGTTTCGAAGTCCGCAGGATTTGAAGAAGGTGATCAAGTAGTTGTGGTCGGCGGCTGGGGGGACGAGACTTGCCGTCATTGCCATGAAGGCAATACACAGATCTGTAGTCACGGTCGATGGCCTGGTTTTGGACCTTATGGTGGCTACTCCGAGTTTGTGCCAGTTCCAGCTCAGTATCTAATTAAAGTTAATAAATCTCTCAAAGCCGAAGAAATTGCACCACTTACCGACGCTGGTTTAACGCCCTATCGGGGTATCAAAAAGCTTCGAGATGCTGGTGCTTTAGGACCCAACCGTGTACTTGGAGTATTGGGAGTTGGAGGTCTGGGAACTTATGCCGTGCAGTATGCGAAACTATTGGGAGGAGGGGCAACAATCGTAGCTTTTGCTCGACACCCTGACAAAATAGCTATTGCCCAAAAATATGGGGCTGATCATGTTATTAACACCAGAGGAAAATCATTAGAGGACATTCGTAAAGAACTCCAAAAAGCCACTGGTCAAAGCGATCTTGATGCGGTCATTGACTGTGCTGGAGCTGAGGAAGTACTGCAGATGGGGTTTGGGCTGCTTGCAGTCGGTGGTCACTATGCATCTGTAGGTTTAGTAGGTGACTCGATTAATATTCCACTTTTCCCCTTTGTCGCTCGTGAATACACCTACCATGGTTCCTTCTGGGGGAATTATAACGACCTAAGTGAAATTATGGCTCTTGCTTCGCAAGGAAAAATTCTACATACAATCAACATTATTCAACTAGAACAAATCAATGAGTATCTTGATCTGTTAAGAACTGGAGACATTGTTGGACGAGCAGTGATTAAATTTTAAATCTAGCCTTGATAAGACGTAACCTGGATTATGACATTTGTCTAATCCAAGTTACGCAAGAATAAGATTATGGGTTTGGCAAAGACGATTGCTCAGCTTCATCATTTTCAGAAGGCTCTTTGACTTCAATTTTTTGATCGTTAGTTAACAATTTATATAATTTGATGCCCTGGTCAATTGCCACACCACGAGCAAACATTCCGAAAGCCGATAAGCCTAACAATGGATAAAAACCTTTTGGACCACTTGATTTGTAAATAGTTTTGGCCATTTTCAATAGATTAACAGGCTTTTCCGATATTTTTTGATTCATACCAATCACACTGAAAGGATTACTAAAGATATATCCTAGGATTCCAGCAATACCCGCTGAAAAAAAACTATCACCATATTGCTCTTGAAGATACTTGACTGTATTAAAATAAATTCCGAATTGAATTCCATCGCGCAAAGCAATGGCGTTCACTCCCGACATCAAGCGCTTTGGAGTAAGAGTATCAAGTGGAACATTCGTCATCATTCTTGCTTTCAATACGGAAATTGGTGCTGTGAGATAAACCGTTTCAACACCAGTAAAAAATCCAGAGTATCGTGCCATTTCATCATTAGGCCAAACCACTCTCAGCATTTCTTCAGTGAAATATTTCATGGGAAAAAATACGGCATTTTTAGCGCCGGAATTTAGAAGAGCGACAGGAAACCCCGAGACAGGGTGCTTCAATGTAGTATAATACGCTTGCACATATGGACTATTTTTCCACCATACAGACAAATTTCCATGCATCATATGTTGAAAGAATCCGAATGTTGAGGTTTGCGTCTTTTGTACCACTGCTTTAGTGGCATAACCTAAAGGCTTGTCTATCAGCATAAAAGTTGCGGCTGTACTAACACCACCTATTACTGCACCTTTTTTGACATTATCAATAAACTCTGCCACATTGAATGACTTGGACTCAGATGTTACTATCTCTTTTTTCTCATGCATATTAATAAAACTACGTGAATATTTGGTACGCATGATAAGGAAATAACCTTAAGTAAATATTAAGTGCCTTTATGATGCAAAGGAGTGTGTTATGTTTACAAAAGTAGAAAAAACGCGTAAGGATGAGAAAAACCCGGGGAGCAAGCTAACATCTATGAGTGGTATAATAGGGCAGGCTTTACTTTTTGATAATGGCTTTTTTCCAATTGGTGAGCAACCCAAGATACAAGAATCAGATAAAGATAAAAAGATACCACCGTCCACATTGACTCCTAATGGTTAAGTTATCATTTTTACTCACCTGTTTTTATTGATGCTCAGTGCGAGCTGGATATAGCTTGGATTTAAGGAAATGTAGTTTAATACATTTTCCTTAGCTGGCTGTCTATATTTGTTTCATCGTTAGGGGAACTCAGCGATTTGTTCAATATTTCGTATAATATTTTTGGTGATAAGATTCAACGGCAGATTATTTTCTCCCTTGCCAAATGGCTGCTCCAACTCTTCCGCTAAAATTTCCAGCCCTAACCAAATATAAACAATCATAATCATTACAACGATGACTAAATAACCAAAGGTATCCGCCCAACCGAAAGGAAACATTATTATATAAAATAACAAGGCTTGTTTAACGAAATAAGAAAAGGCGGGAGGAACTGGTGTATTGGCAATTCTTTCACAGCCGCCGACTACATCAATCAAATTGACTAAATGAGTATCCAATGCCAAATATTGTTCTAGCTGCAAGACACCCTTTTGACGTAATTCATTAATTATAAAATACATGCGCTTTGTAACTAACAGCACAGGGTTCTGTGAATTGAATTCATGAATACCCAAAGAATGCAATTCTCTTTCTAGTTGTTGACTATTTTTTCGTAGATGAGCGGTAATGAGTACAGGAAGTTTAATTAAGAGGTTATAAAATTCAGGGTATTGTTTTAAGCCAACAAAGATATCAAATTTTTGACCAAGATTACGGCAATTATTAACAATCGAGCCCCATAGAATACGCCCCTCCCACCATCGTGAGTAACTACTGTTTACTCTGAAACTAATAATCACAGTTAAAATAAAACTAAATATCAAATGAAATTGTCCTAAATGATAGCCGTGCGTATTTTCAAAAAAATAGGCAATTAATAATGCATAAAGAACAATAACCACTGTTATAGGTAATAGCTTGCGAAATACCTTGTCCTTATAGAATAAAAAAAGATGAGGTACCCACGTTAAGAGATTATAGGATTTCAGTTTCATTAAACTTCCCTTTTTAAACCATATCTTATTGACGCATCCAGGCTTTAGCAAGTATGCCCACAACTGACTTCATTTTATGAGGGCATGCTTCTATTCTCTATGTATCATTTTAATGCGGGGTATAAAATCACGCAGAACTACATTGGCGAATATTCAGGCGCAGTAGATACTGGTGACGATGCAGGTTGTTCTCTTGTGCGATTGAACATACTAATGGGAGAAACTGGATGAGAAGACAATACTGGCTCTTGCCTCATTTTCTTTAGGGATTTCTCAAATGTGTCCATTTCCTGGAGATCCGCTTCAAGTGCATTAATCAACGCATTATGCCCTCTATCTACCCCTCTAAAATTTTCATCTACATAGGTTTGTAAAAAGTAGAGGTCTGCACCAACCTCAGCTATTTGGGTCGCTACTGCTCTAAGTTCTGCTCTTTTTCCATCCGCAAAGGAGTCAACTTTATCTTCAATGCTTCTTTTTACCGAGACAATACCATCTGCTATTTTGTCACCCCAAGGTGTCAGCAGAAGTAAACTAGCTGCGGTCATACTAAAAAGAACAGTACTCAATATAAAAAGTGCAACAAAGGGTGTTGCAAGTGAGATCGTGACAAAAGTGATAATGAAAGCAACCAAGAAAGGAACGAGGGTAAATATACCATATACAGCAACAGGTTTTAGCCAGTTAAGCATATTTTCTTGTTGGATAATTGACTCACGAAGGGCTGCGCTTTCTGTATTCAACATTTCTAATTTTTTTGTTCTTTCCTCTACGGTCACACCCTCTTCCATCAACTGCGTGTAATGCGCCTTAGCTTTATCAATTACATCGCGGTGATTTTTGAGTAATTGTTTTAATTTTTTCAATACCTCCTGGATTTTTGCGTTATTATCATCAATGGCTTTTACCCATTTGGTTAACTCTTCTACATCATCCTGATTTGTAGTTTTCTTAATTTCGTTTAATAGATGGTGTTTGATTTTATTTTCTTGTATTGCAGTCGCTTTTAAAAAATCCTTGCTCAGGGTGCTAATAAAATCAGCCGCACTGTTGGGCAAGGGGACTTGTAATGGCGTTTGGTTAACTAACAATAGCAATGCTTGTGCGGAAGAAAGAATGGTTTCCTGGACGGTTAAACCAAACATGGTCGTATTGATGAGTGCATATAATTTGCTGTTATCATAAATACTTCTCGCACGTTTAATTTCTTCAGTTGTGGTTAAAGAAGGTAATTGTAGTTCGGAATATATATTAAGATTCCATTTTTCTATATAACTCCAGCCCTCCTGGAAACCCATTAAATGCTCGGCAATGCTAAAATCATCTTTAAGTTGCTTCAAACTAATAGGACCTTTCGCTGATGGAAAGGTAATTTTTGACGTTGCAAGATCCTCACTAGAGGCTTGTTCAAGATAATTCAGGATATCTTTTAAAAAATAGATATTACCGTCATTTCCCTTTAGAAGATGATGTTTTTCTTTTACAATAATTTGCGGTTTAAGGTCCTGCTTTCTTATTTCAATCGCACCAGATTTTTCCAGCGTTTCCAAAAAAGTGATAACATCTTTTGCTTCTTCAAAATGAATCGGGAGCAACAACACAATTACCTCGATATTAAATCTAAAAATGGCAAAATTGTCTCACAATTATCTTTAATGCTCAATATTTAATCCTAAACACCATTTATAATACCTTGCGGTACGAGGGAACTATATTATTCAAGGACATCTTTAAAAAACCAACTGGCGCATCACCAAAATTGCCAAATTAGACCACTTTGTGTACAATTGGCAACCAGAATGTTGCTCCACTTTCTCCGCAGCAATTCTTTAATAAATACCAAATAGAGATGACTATGCCTTTTTCTTTTGAACAATTTAATCCTTTCGCACCTGTAGAATTATCTAGTGATGATCTCATCCAAATTGATAATTTAATCATTCATTCACTAAAAAATATGCAGCTTGGTAAACCTCTGGAAATTTTATTATTAACAGAGGAGGAATTGAAAAATTATGATGAGAAACTTGCCGAGGAGCGTATGAAAAAACTGAATGCGCGCCTTCATCAATTTGTTAATGGATTGCAATTTACTACAGAAGGAAATCAGGTAAAAATAGGCGTGCCAGAGTTTATTGACGAAGAAAAATTGCGAGCTCGATTTATAAGTAAACCCGGTGAAGCTCTTCTCCCCATGGAAAACATCCAGAATATTTTAGCGCGTCTTTCTGCTGCTATTATCGCCTACTCAGTGGGAGATTTATTTATTGATGCACTTTCTGATGAAGAAGCTGCGAATGCTAATAAACGATTTGAACTAACCCCACTTGAACGCGAAAATTTCAACTTGAATGATGAGAGATTTTCAAGATTCATGAACTATCTGGACAAATTATCTCAAGCGAACAACATCAGCATTTGTAATTGGATGAAGCATTATAAGATTCCGCAGTTTTCCTATAATCACCACGAAGGGGATAAACGATTTACTCAGGTATTCGTGCTCCCCATTCGCTATCAAATTCAGTGCCCCGGAGATCATGTTTCTCAACTATTTGAGGCGCTTAAGGCAGATGCAAAATCTTATTTAATACCCGAACAAATTTTCTTAAGTGAAATGCTTTGGAAACTAAAGTCACATGATTATGTCGTTCATGGTGGCGGTAAAATCATAAATGGCAAGCAATACTCAACGAGTGCTGCTAATCTGGTGAAAAAGCTTGAAACATTACTCGCTACTAAAATTGATTTACATGAAAGTAGTGCCATCGAAGATTTTAAACGGCAGGCACAAGCATTAGCTCAGGATATTAGAGAGGAACTAAAACATAAAAGAACATCTCAAACTGGTCGGTCTTTTGGCTGGTGGGGACAAAGGGATAAAACAACCATTAATCTCTATGAAGAAATTTTAAATATAACCGAGCAGGTTATGCCCTCTATCCTAGAGGAGATTCCCTTAAGAACAATTCTCTCAAAATTACAAAATCACCACTATGTTATCAATGGTTTTGGTAAAACCGTTTTTGGTAAAAAATATACAACAAGCGCCGGGAATGTCGTCGAAAAAATTGAAAATTTATTCGCTAAGCGCATTAATTATAACGATGCTACTGCGGTTGAAAGTTTAAAAGCAGAAATACACGAGCTTTTCCAGGATATCGCTAAGGAATTATCGGGAAAAACAAAAGCAACGGCAGGCTCTTGTTTTAATTTAGGCGGCAGAGATTTATCTACAGCGCAACTTTATTCAGAGATTGTAGAGATTTGCTCAAGTAATAGCGGTACCGTAGAAGCTTTACATCTTACACAATCAGTCTAAACGTTGAAACAAGTACCTTGGCTGTCAATGATTAGCCAAAGTACTTTTATTTATGTGCAGGCTTGCTTACTAATGTTTTAACGACACTCTTGCTGTAACCAACACTCATCAGGATTGCACACTTCTACCACTTCACATTGAGGGATATATTGTGGTGCATAAACTGGCGGCGGAACATACACGGGTGGCGGAACTGGAATATTGATAATCACATTAGGTCCGCCCCAGCCAGGATACCATCCTCTATCGTAATAACCCGGCCCATAACCATAATAACCATGGCCATGATAATGCCGATGTCCCCAATTAGCCTGACAGGTAAAACTTAAGCTAAACATTACCCCGAAGAGTAGAGAAGAGATTAGATAGTGAATAGTTTTCATATCATCACTTGAAGGTGGTATTTGATGACTAAATTTTAAACGAGTTATCACGTAATTAACAATCATCTAAGTGAAATTATTATTGTTATGGCTACTGAAAAACATAATTGCAAGCCAACTCACCAAAAACTCAGATACACAGTGCAGGGTCGCCTTTTACTTAACACTTTTGTTAAATTACTTGATGATTTTGAAATAATAAGATATTTTTTCTTTCTCCTCAATGTAGAGAAACGAAATGCTAATCAAACTGATCCTTGGAGCCCGTAAGTTTCACCAGGAAAAATTTAAAGAAATGCAACCCATTTTTGAGATGCTCAGTGGTGGACAACACCCTGACATTTTTTTTATTAGTTGCTCAGATTCACGGGTGGTTCCCAGCTTATTAACTAATTCAAATCCTGGCGAAATGTTCGTGCATCGTAATGTTGGTAACATTATTCCTCCCTTTACCTCAGCCACTTCCAGTGAAGCCGTTGCAATAGAATTCGCACTCAATGGACTTGGTGTAAAAAATATTATTCTTTGTGGACATTCTTGCTGCGGAGCAATGGAAAAATTACTTGAGCCAACAGAAAAGTCACCTACAATGGCGACGTGGTTAAACTATTCTTCTTCAGTACTGGAAACTCTAGCGACAAAAGAAACAGAACCGACATTAGAGAATGTCATTAAACAAAATATCCTTGTACAGCTTGATCATTTAAAAACTTATCCACTAGTCGCAGAGAGACTTGCCTCTGGTAAACTAACGCTTCACGGATGGTTCTATAATATAAAGTCAGGCGAAATTTTTATTTATCAAGAGCGTTTGAAAGAATTTGTTAACCTGGAACAGGCTCTGAATATTTCCGTTGAAGAGAGGAAAATCTCTGTTATTAAAAAAGTTACCATGGACTACCTCTCCCCCCTCACTCAGCCTAAAACAGCAGATGACTATCTTACGACGGCTCAGCTATTTTCATCTCTAAAATTCAATCTAAAACCAATTTGGCCTGCCATTAAACCTTTGGTTGCGAAAATGCTGTGGGAGGAAATAGGTGGGTTATATTCAGAGCCTGAGGATAAAGCATTTACGGATTTTGTTGAAACGGGTGTTGATATAAAGCTCGAGGATTTAACCGATTTTCAAAAAGAACTTCAGCAATCGGCTGGTTATCATCTCTTTTGCAGCCAATTAATTCGTAAATCTGGGCTCATGAAATCGCCTTCATTATTGGATTGCCCCCAGCAGCAAACAAGTAACCTTACTTATCAATAAAGCTGGTCAACTATCCTTATTACTCATCTAGACAAACCATGCTCTGAATCCTAAATGATATCAGAGCTATTACTCGGTTTCTCATTTATTGAAGGGATTTTTTTGCCTATCAGTAAATAATCGTCTTCTGCTCCCCCAACTGACTAGGTAAATTTACCCATATTCATTTTATAATTGCAGATATAAAATACTATTTTTGTAAAATTAAATCACAAAGTCAATTATTCAATCTATCTGTAAAAACAAATAATCACTATCCAAAACGAAATATGCGAATTGAATATCAGGGAAAAATAAAAGATCTTCTGCAACGCGCCAAAAATGAGGCCGATAAACTCGGTAAACGCTTGTTTGCAGATTTTACTGAGCGCTCTACCATCGTTGATGCAACACTGGACAAATGGTTACGCCTGCGTAATGCAATAAATATGTATTACACCTGTAGTTCATACTATCGGGGAGGTGCTTTTTATCGCTTAGATGATCATCATTTTATCACGTCGATACAAAACAAATTGCGAACCATGACGACAATAGCTTCCTTTGCCCCTGTTGATTATTATGGTCAAGTTAATTCCCATACTTATCGCTTGTTTCATATGGGAGACTCCTACATTATTAACGATAAGGAACACAATGCAGCAAATGTTTTATATGATTTGTTATTTTCACGGACCAGCTTAGAGTGCACCGCCTCGATACAAATTGCGAATTATCTAACCCTATTGGATTTGTTAAATTTACTTCATGGCTCACAAAAAGGCACCTTGTTATTTAATAAATTATTGGGCGCTAAATCTAATGAAATTCATAATTTAAATCGATTATGCATCGGTACCATGGGAAATATTTGGTCTGGTGAATGGTTTGATTTCAATCCTCTTTATTTTTTTATGAATCCTGGTACAGAAAAGCTAACTTTAAACGACCTCGAGACACATCCCAATAAATATGTTGGCTCACATTTTTATATTCGTGGTCATCAGCAATATCTTCACAAACATCCACGTGGCGCGGCGCAGGGTTGGAATGTCATTTTTCTAGGTTTGGATGAAACAGGTAGTTCCCTTTTTTTAGCAGCAAGCGAATCAAGTCAACGCTTTATTTTTACTTATGAGGAAATGCTTACTATCTTGATGAACGGATTTAACAAATTTCCCGGGTATAAAGAAAACAATGTTGCAGCAAATTTTTGTGAACAAAAAGACTTGGTAGGTTTTATAGACCACCAAATAGCTATTTTTAACTTGGAAAATATTAAATTACTGCTAACTAAACCAACAGAGTTGATGAAACAATTGCAAGAGTTTTCTCTGCAAGCCTACATTCACTTGATAAGGCGTAATAACTATGACACAAAATCAACGACGGTCAGCCCTACTCAGATTCATTATCCAATAATTCATGCAACAAAAGATGATCATGATTGGGAAACACTAAAAATGTTCAAGCCATCATTTAGACGGGATCCGGTTAGATGGACAACAAAAGATGATTTAGAGGTACGCCCTGTATCAGGTCATTATAATGCAAAATTCTTTGCTAATGTCACACTTCCCCGTTATGTAAATGAACTTATTAGCGAAACAACTTCTCTCCTCGATGAATTGTACGCTGGCGATCTTGATGATGAAAATATAGCAATTTTTTATAAACAATCTTTGCAGGCATTAGCGCAAACCCGTCAAGCCATCCAAGAGAATAGACTTACACAGAATAAATTAGATAAATTAATTGAGTTTCATCAGCAAATTAGCACTGTCAAGACAAATCAAACATCCAACAATCCTTGACTATAACGAGAACGAGGGGATTTGCGCGAAATTCAATCAAAATGTTCAGGATAAAGAGGCCATAAGGAAGCAAATTCTATTGTAGAGATGGCACAAATTTTACTTTCCTAATTCAATTAGTCAAAAAAGTTAATTAGAGCAGCAGCTTGTGCATAAGGAGACTCTTTAGCTTAACAGCAAGCGTAATCCCATTGGCAGTTCGCTTGCTCAGTGCAGTTACATTGAGACATTAGCACTAACAAAAAATCATTTTCCATCTCGATTTCATTCATTTGGGTCCAGAAGTAAAAAAGCGAAACCAGCACCTAAAGAGCATCCGCCGCCGATTGCTATAACAGTAATCGCTGCAGTACCGGTTAACGCAGTAATTATTCCAGCAATCCCTGGCTTCAGATAGTTAAAGCAGCAAGTCCGGCTATTAAAATTACTAATGCCATGATTTTAAGTGGCTGACTACAAGTGAGTTTAGACAAGAAATTGGCAGATAGACATCCTTCAGGTTCAAACGCGCATTAGTGTTAATTAATCTTTACTTAACATTGTTTTGCTATTTTATGAATAAGAACCTTAACAGAGAAATATTATGTCAAAGGTTATTCTTATCGCAGTTAGTGATGGTTTTGGTGGGTATGGGGATTTTTTATTTGCTCTTAAACTCGCGGAGCAAATAAAAAAATATTATAAAGACAATTTGGGTATTGATAATCCTCCCGAAATTAAATTAGTTACCCAAGCAAGTGGTCAACAGAAAATAAGAAATTTAAAGGGAGATGAAGAATTTAGTGTCGAGGTTTTAACACCGCGGGAGCTCAAACAAAAAGTTGATGCTGATGAGTTAGAAGTTGAATCAATAATAGAAGGTCCTGTTTTTAGGTCCCGCTTAATCAACGATATAAACCTCGCAATTCAAAAACAACAGCATCCGGTTCCTTTAGTCATGATGCCTGAATATGCCTTCAGCGACGCCCTTCACCGTGAAAACATGATTCCTCATCAACAATTTCGTCAAAATCTTAGCAAAATCGCTTATCGAGGCATCGTTTATACTGGATTTAATACTAGCACTAAGGAAAAGGGCATTATCCTAAGTGATAATCTAATAAATCCTGATGAACCGTCAATATTAGCAACGAGACTAGAAGAAAAAATAAAAGCTGCTCTTCCTGGTGAACAAGGTATTGAAGCTTATCAAGCGAGTACTGACATGTATTTTCAGTATAGTCATGATACTTTTCCAACCACTCCCAAAACTTCACCAGCAGAGCGTTTTTTAAAAATGCAGCGGATCTATGCCAAAGACAGTGATAAAAATCAAGATGTTTTGATGGTAGGGAAATCAATACTTAGCAAACGTCAGGCTTTAGAAAAAGTTAAGGAACAGCTTATCGATGATGGTTTTACCAAGATTAGTTTTTATAATGCCGATACTAAAGAAGAAGAATATTTGCATGGTAATCCTGACTCCAAGGGGAGACACTATCGCGTTGTCTATACTGCTGGGATGTCACATAGTTCAATGATTGCTGCCCAGGCCCTTTCCGGAGATTTGCTCGGCGCAACGGGCGATCAATCGTTTGGTGAGGCTGTGAGTGGAGACAAAATATTAGTTTACGAATGCCTAAGTCATAAACAGTTGCTAAGAAATCAATACTACCAACAATTAAAAAACCTTGACCCGGAATGTGCACAAGCGCTTGATTTGCTTAAAAATGCTGAAACTGAATCTGATTACCGGCGGTTGGAATTATTATTAACGCCAGCTATGAAATCCAAATTAAAACACTTAAGTAGCTCATTCAGAAATACTGTTGAACTTGCAAAATTTTCTGCTATTGCAGCGCTGCCAACTGAGCTGCTAAGTCAACAAATTGCAAGAGGCACTATTCCGCCTTACTCTAGCGATACTGATTTGCTTTCTCCTTTTGAAAACACGTTAAGGGCAGGCAATTTTGATGCGGTTAGTTATGTAATTGAACACCACACCTCAAACAATGATGATCGTCGAGAATTTTGTGAAACATTCACTCGTAAAAATCATGAAGGGAATACACTACTAAGTGCGCTACGCACTGCCAAACCCGAAGCAGCAGAAACCAGTCAAGCAAGCTATCTCGTTGCCAGATTTAATATAGAGAAATACAAACCACAACCAGGTAGTACTCGTGAAACGATGTTTAATGCTTATAAAGAGCTAATTTCTACCTTTTCTGCATTAGGACAACATGATGAAGATGCCTTAATTGGTCTGATGTTACTAACAACGAAAAATATATCCAGGGAATACTCTTTCCTGTCCCCAAGAAAAGGATGGTTCTTTGGCAGTCAGTTTTACTCCAATTTAGAAGATACTCTAAAAGAGCTTGGGGTAAATTTAAAAACGATTACTCCTCAAGAGAAACAACGCTATCATACTGCGCTAGCTCGAGTTATAGAAAATAATCCCAACTTAATAGCAAATGAATATATCCTTCAGTCTTTAAGTAAAGAAGCCAATATTGATCTCCCCAAAGTTCCTCCTCTGCTTAGTAAAAGTGAAGCTCTAAATTTATTACAAACCGAACCAAAAAAAAGAGGGGAAAATGTGCTTACTGGCTCATCGGGTATATATAAAACCCATTCTACTCCTTTAGGAAAGGGGGGGTGGGGTAGTGTTTATACCGCTAGACACTATTCACAAGATCAAGAAGGATTGCATATTAGCTCCCCCCTTGCCATAAAAATGATGCCTGCTTCGGGTAAAATGGTAATGAATAAAGAAATGCAAATGTTTAAAGCGGTATATCCTCACGAGCACTTCGAACAGTTTGTTCAAAATGGGCAAGCTTGTTTGGCAATGCCCTTATTTTCTGGTGTTCCACTTGATAGTTATTTGTATGAGCATGTAGAATTGAGTAAGGAAACACGCAGAGAAATGGCCTGCTCCCTCCTTCAGGATTTACAAAAAATACATAGTGCAGGCATCACTCATAATGATTTAAAACCAAAGAATATTCTTTATGATCCTGTTGCAAAAGAAATGCATATTATTGATTTTGGCTGCGCAGAAAACGCTGGGACAATGCTTAAGTACAAAAGTTTCGATACAGCAATTTTTGCATTTGAAATTCCACCTGAATACATGAACGGTGCGGCAGCCAACTCACAAATGGATGTTTTTTCATTGACACCAGTCATTGCCGAACTGTTGGGAGCTAATAAAAAAGAATTTGTTGGAGCAAGGATGGAACGCGCTCTTGCCAAAGTTAATAATCCTAATTTAGTTCAAGCCATTAGGCAGGCCTTTAGGGAATCTGAATCACTTGAAATAGCTTTATTTAGTAATAGAGTGTACAGCTTAACTCGGACTGAAGATTTTAAATCGTTTGTAAAGTATTATGTTGATGATAAATATGATTTCAGCCCTTATACAGAATTACTTGGAGAAGAAATCATTGAATTGCTAAATAATATGCAAAATAAAGATCCTGCTCAAAGACCTGATATTGAAGAAGTCTTAGGAGCGTTAAAACAACAAGAAGCAACCATACCTCTGGAGATAAAACAATGAAGCAGATATTGATTAATGAACTTAAAAAAGTTTTTAACCTTGGCAAAGAAGATAATTTAAGTAAATTAGAGAAAGATAATAAAGCTGCCGCAGTTCCTGGTCTTCTAACATTGATTAAAAAATTAAATGATGCCTCTACATCACCGAAAGAAATTGCACTGCAAGTAGAAGAAGTAGTTGTCTGTATTGCGCTTAAAGACACCAAGGCAACTGAATTAGAAAAATCCTTAAAACAAGCCTTA
The DNA here is from genome assembly GCF_029026145.1 of Legionella cardiaca. Lineage (NCBI taxonomy): Bacteria > Pseudomonadati > Pseudomonadota > Gammaproteobacteria > Legionellales > Legionellaceae > Legionella > Legionella cardiaca. The sequence goes on from NZ_CP119078.1 coordinate 2,843,073, forward strand.
GAGAATTATCAAGATAAACTGGAAAGTGGTGAAATCGAAATGCCGGATGTTTCTTCGTCTTACAAAATGTAAGTATCGATGTAAAATTCAAATGACTTTCTTTTAACAAAAAATTATCATCGATTACCTAGAGTCTTTGAAATGTTCTCCTTCTCTCTAGAAAAAAATCGACAGGTTAATAGGCAATGATTTAGCATAGCCTCCTGGCATTCATTCTCACAAGGAAGTATCTATGTTTAGACTCTATAGCAAAGCCTTATTAGCAGCGACATATAAAGATGGCAAACCGGGTGGACAACTTACTCAAAAGCATAGAGAAGCGGAATATCATCCTTTTAAAACAGAGCATCTATTTAAAAATGCAGTAATTCCCAAAGATCTCTACGGAGCTCGATTAATCCAACAATTTTTAATTATCAAAGCACTAGAAAAGCGATTACAAGGGTTGTCTACTCAGGATAAATCAGAAATTAGTGCATTTTTTGCTTTGACTTATCTTGAGAATCTATGGCGTACCGCAGGTATGGAAAAGGATTTACAACAATTAGATATTGACCCTAATAAAATTTCTGAAGGTGAGAAAACAAAATCCACTAAAAAATACCTTGAAGACATAGAGAAATTGCCACCCAAACTTCTACTTGCACATTTTTTAGAACATGTTGCCGGTTTTCTACATGGGGGAGCTATTGTTAAATCCAAGTATATTCTACCAAGTAATCAATTAACCTCTTATCAAATAACAACTCACCAATATGATTTTTCCTCAACTGGAAAATCATCCATGAGCCTTTATAAGGATATAATGGATCACGTAGATAAAATTACTTTGGATGAAATGGAATATGAACAAATATTTAAGGAGTGCGGGGACATTTATCTAACCATGACAAACATCTATAATGACTTATGCAAAATGCATATTAAGCAGCCAAAACTCCCTGATTCCTCTTTGGTTGGTTTTACTGTCAGTATTTTTGTTCTAGCAGTAGTTTTAAAACTACTCGCTAATTATGTAAATCAAGTGACACCACAAATATCCTACAACCCTTAGTTAAGCTCTCGATGCAAGTTGTTATCTTTTGTCATGCCTGTGCGGGCATGACAGATTTTAGATATATTTAGGGAGAAGGTGGTTCATATTGAATATCTGCATGTTTATTCTGCCAAGCCTTAAATAATTGGCTGTTAGGCCTAGCAAGAAATAAGTCCCAGGAAACAAGTTTTATGGCTAATTTTTCTAAGGCTTGTTTTTTGGAAGAATGTTTTTTTGATAAAAATGCGGAAGCAAGTTCTTGCAATTTTTCGAATGTAGCTTTTTTCGTTGCGAAAGTATCTGACTCGTCACTTGAAACTAAATTAGTTATGTATTCTTTATATAATTCTGAATTACCTAAGTTGTTTTCAGCAGCAAATAATTTCTTTATTTTATCTAGTGAGTCTGCAAGCGCTTCCACTATCGTTCCAACTCTACCCGTTGCAGTAATAAAAAAGGTTCCTGCATCCGCTTCAATTGCTTTAACTTGTGCATGAGTAATCAGCTTGAGTGATTTGGACTGGCTTTGATTAATATATTTTATACACTGATTCACACCATTGCATATCAATGTTCTATCCCTGTCTGGAATATTATTATGAATTGGATCAAAAGCGATATAAATTATCAGACCACGTGTTTCTGTTAACTGCTTTAAAAAATTAAATAGCATAGTAACGAATTCAGTGCCGCTAGCCAATGCATCTTCAATTTCTATATTTTCTAAATAATGCTCACTAACGGAATGATACAATTCAATCTTAGAATTGTTGTCCTCTCGATAAATTAAACCAACGCCTATACACGCCGTAAGATTGCTAGTCCAGAGATAAGGCTCCTCATAATTTCTCTCGGAGAATTTCCTATCCGCCCCATAACCAATATGGTTTATCTTATTGTTAAAAATATCGAATTCCTTATCTTTATGTGTGACCTTAGTTTTCTTCTTTAAAAAAAACATAAGCGCCCCCGATATAAGGGTAATAATATTAGTATATCGTTTATTAACTATTTTTTTGGAACTGCAGTTTTTAAAGAGATAAGCATGGGATAGTGCACTACCTAAGAGAAAATTATTCAGTATAATGTCCTAAAGAATGTCTAAAATAATTTCATATGAAAAACATTAGCTTAGAGGATTATCTAAACAAGACAAATATTAACATTCCTTCTTTACCCAATTTATCATCAATAGAAAAAATTAATTTATTAAAAGATATTTATTTTGCGCATGTTAAAACTTTTCCCTATTCCAACACTGCATTGCGTAGCATTGCTCGACAACATCCAATCCAGAGACCCAAGTTGTCTTTTTTTAGTTACAAGAATTTGCTCTCTTCTGAACCCGATGGTTATTGTTTCCAAACCGCAGCCTTACTCAACGATGCCTTAGAGCAGCTAGGATATGAAACCGTATTTTGTGCTGCACGTGTTCTCGTGGGAGCTCCGATTAATTCACCGGCAATAATGACACTGCCAGCCACCCATCTAGTGTTAGTCGTAACTATTGACGAACAGAAATTTCTTCTCGACCCCGGCATGGGTTCTTCTGCTCCTCGCTTTCCCATACTCATTACGGGCAAAAGTGATTCCATTACACAAAATGAAGATGAATATAAGTTTTATCCCACCGATGGTGTGCATGTGCTTGAAAGAAAAACCAGTCAAGGTTGGCTTCGCTTAATGCAAACGGATTTGGAGCCGATAAGTGAAAAAACTGCACAATTCAATTTACTCAAACTTCAACTCCATCCAGATCCCATCCCCATTCGCGACACGAAAACAGTCTTTGGCGTAATCACTCCAAATGGCCGTAAAACATTAATTTGGGATGTTCAATCGAATCAATTGAAATTTTCCAAACAAGATGGTGCTGAATCCATATACAAAACCCTAACCTCTTTTGAGGAAGGAGTACAAATATTGGCTGAGGAATTCGATATACCTAACATGTCAGCAGAGACTTTAAAAATACACTGCTCGCAAACTGTTCTACCCAAACCACAAAAACCGTGGACGGTTAATTTTCCCCTTGATGAAGCGGAATTGAGTAAGATGGCAGAAAATTTAACCTTTAAGGTGTAATAGAAGACACTATGTTGAAGTTTTCTCATGCTAGTCATATACTTAAAACGTAAATACAAAAACAAGGATATGTTTTAAAGAGGTTGATTTGTAAGGAAACTTATGGGCCAACTGTATTTACAGGAATTTAATAATGTAAAATTATTAAATTTTCCGCCAGTATATTATGGGTTGAGCTATTCAAAACCCGCTTATAATAATTCAACCTTTAATGAAGCCTTTCCTACGTACCTTTTTAAAAGCTCAAACAGTTTAACCACCACAGTTCAAAGTAATTTTTTTACTTGGGCACCCAGTAAAGCTTCCTCAATAGGAATATGGACGGATATTTTTAATAAAGCAGAAGAAATTGAAAATCTTGATGGTTTTAGCTTTGTAATTATCGATCCCTATTACACACAAGGTTCTTTAGCTGCCAACTACCCTACCTTCTATTATGAATTAAGAATTATTGATAATCTCCCAGAATCAACTTTTTTTAACATTCCTTTTTTATCTAGCTTTGACTTAAAATTTGTTGAAAGTAATTTTTTAAACCCCTCACTTGGTATACCCATCGTCGATCGAACTGGCTCACCTACTCTTATTGATTTTAAATCTCAGGTATTAGTGAGCATTGCCGGACCTGCAAATGTCATCGAAGGAGAAGCAACCACCAATTACACCGTCAGTTTAAGTCATCCTGTTCCTGCGGGTGGTTCTATCACCGTAAATTTAACTTACAGCGGCGTGGCTCAAGACGGCAGTGATTTTACGGGTGTAGCATCCGTCGTCATTCCCGCAGGTAGCAGTAGTGCAACCTTTACCATTCAAACCCTGGACGATGCCTTAGCCGAAGGCAGTGAAAATTTTACCGTAAGCATTGCCTCCATTGTTGATAATGGCAACAGTTTCGAAGCAATAACCGCAAACCCTGCTGCGGATGAAGTCACAACCACCATCACCGATCAAATTGGTTCTGATAATCCTCCTGGGTCTGAAGATCAAGTATTAGTGAGTATTGCCGGACCTGCAAATGTCATCGAAGGAGAAGCAACCACCAATTACACCGTTAGTTTAAGTCATCCTGTTCCTGCGGGTGGTTCTATCACCGTAAATTTAACTTATAGCGGCGTGGCTCAAGACGGCAGTGATTTTACGGGTGTAGCATCCGTCGTCATTCCCGCAGGTAGCAGTAGTGCAACCTTTACCATTCAAACCCTGGACGATGCCTTAGCCGAAGGCAGTGAAAATTTTACCGTAAGCATTGCCTCCATTGTTGATAATGGCAACAGTTTCGAAGCAATAACCGCAAACCCTGCTGCGGATGAAGTCACGACCACCATCACTGATCAAATTGGTTCTGATAATCCTCCTGGGTCTGAAGATCAAGTATTAGTGAGTATTGCCGGACCTGCAAATGTCATCGAAGGAGAAGCAACCACCAATTACACCGTCAGTTTAAGTCATCCTGTTCCTGCGGGTGGTTCTATCACCGTAAATTTAACTTATAGCGGCGTGGCTCAAGACGGCAGTGATTTTACGGGTGTAGCATCCGTCGTCATTCCCGCAGGTAGCAGTAGTGCAACCTTTACCATTCAAACCCTGGACGATGCCTTAGCCGAAGGCAGTGAAAATTTTACCGTAAGCATTGCCTCCATTGTTGATAATGGCAACAGTTTCGAAGCAATAACCGCAAACCCTGCTGCGGATGAAGTCACAACCACCATCACCGATCAAATTGGTTCTGATAATCCTCCTGGGCCTGAAGATCAAGTATTGGTCAGTATTATTGGACCTGCAAATGTCATCGAAGGGGAAGTAACCACCAATTATACCGTCAGTTTAAGTCAAACCGTTCCTGCGGGTGGTTCTATCACCGTAAATTTAACTTATAGCGGCGTGGCTCAAGACGGTAGCGATTTTACCGGAGTGGTATCCGTCGTCATTCCTGCTGGTAGCAGCAGTACAATTTTTACCATTCAAACCTTAGATGACACTTTGCTAGAAAGCGATGAACCTTTTACTGTTTCTATTTCTTCCGTAATCGATAACAACAATAGTTTTGAAGCAGTTTTGGTTGATACGCAAAGCGATAGTGTTGAGACAGTTATTATCGATAATGATGTTCTTGAATTTACTAGCTCAGGAGATTCGCTTTTATTGTCAACATCAGGAACCTCTACTCTTCCTAATTTCGAAGGTGCTTACGGACTGAGTGCATTAAATCCCGTTCAGGGCGATCTTACTGGTTTAATTAACAGTTTAATTGCACCTGGAGGATCATTAGCCGGTGACAGTTTTGAGAATGCTTTGTCACTGATTCTTGCACAAGAAGGCGTGGCTTATAACACTGACGTGGTTCGCTTAACTGATAATGGCTCAATCAATGATTTCTATTATGAAAGAGCATTTAACGGCAGTGAAAACTTTATTAGCTATCAGAATGCATCTCCCTCTGCCTTATTTGGCTTATTGCCTGTATCCACTCAATTAGCGCTTTTAGGATATAACATTAATGCCGTGGATGATTTAGGAGCAGGCAATTTATTATTTACAACAACGGCGGGAGGACAATTACCTACTTATGATGCCACCACAGATACGTTCGGTAATTTAACTTTTAATAATGAAGATGTCATTTTAGCTACTCGACAAAAAGGAGGCTATTATACCTATGAAATATTCCTTAATGGCCTTACTGATGCGGGTTTGGATGATAGTTTATTGAATGTACCCGGCATCATTCAAGAATTCATGATTGATGGATTGGCTTATAATGGCAACCTACAAAATGGAACACTCTATTTTTCTTTATCCAATTTAACCGATGTGGACTTAACTACTCTTCTTAACCTTGATATTCCTGGAGGAATTTTTGGTGAGGGTGGCGATATTTACTCTATTCAACGAGTAAATGGAGCATGGCAATCAGATTCGACTGATGTATTTTTTCGAGCGGAAGACTTAGGCTGGAGTAATGAATTGCTCGAACAAGCACTTGTGGATTTAGCCGCTTTAGATCCGGGCTCTGCTCTTGCCAATGCGATTAATGCCTTGCTGGGAAGTGGGGGTGTTCTGCAGTTTTTTGATATTGATGCTATCGATGTCGATGGTAATTCATTGTATTTTTCCGTGGCTTCATTATTAGATGTAGAGTTAATTGATTTACTTGCCGGTGTGATTACCGATCCTCTCGACCCTCTTTACGCACTAACTCTACGGGGTGAAGATATTTATACAATTAGCAGAGACAGTGCTGCAAGCCCATGGAATATCGATACTTTCGATTTATATTTGGATGGTAGTGCCTATGGTTTAGGTTCCAGCAGTGGTCTCTTGGGAGATTTGTCCGATAATATTATTGAGGATGTTGATGCATTCTCCCTTTCTCATGATGCTCCCCAAATCGATACAATTTTCTTCGGCACAAGCGGTGGCGGTAATGAAAGACAAGTGGGCGGCTCCTATGATGCACAAACTCTATTGCAGGTGAATAATGGTACTTTTTATGAGTCTTTTAATTTAGCTACCCTGACCAACGGAACCGTAACCAACAATGAAATCACTGCCCTCCATGTACTGGAAAATGGTAGTGTCTTATTTGCATTAGTATCGATGGCTAATCTCCCTGGAGCAGTCACCGCGCAACCTTATAATATTATGGCGTGGGATGGAGAGACTTTTTCCGTTTATTTCGATGGCTTAAGTCAGGGTCTCTCAGCCGCAGCGAGCATACAATCATTATTTGTTATCCCTGAAGGAGACTTAAATTCAGGCAGTTTATTGATGACACTTGATAATCAAAGTTCATTGCCTGGTATCGGTATTCTTACTAATCAGGATATTGTTTTATTTAATCCTGATACAAGCAGCTATAGTCTGGTATTGGCGGGAGAGAATATCGGTATCGAAGATATTTCAGCCCATATTGTTATAAACACTGATTTATCTAACAGTATCGATACCTCTATAAATGATTTATTTTCTCCTGTAACCACTGAAGTAGCTGAGTCCTTAGAAACCCAATTACTGGCTTTACAAGTTATTTTGGGAAATTTAAATACCGAGTTACAGCCAAATGGCGCAGTCGGCGGCGTGATTGCCCTCTTACTGGGGACGGTAGGCGACCTACTAAATTCTGTAAATACATTAATCACTTCACTACAGATAGAATTAACTGATAATTTAACCCCCGTAATCGACGGTATCTATGCTGATTTAAATAGTGTCTTAACAGAGCTTAATAATCCTGTTAATGCCGCAATATTTGCCCTGGAAGGCATTAGTGTGGCAGCTGCTTCAACGCTTACTCAGGATGCTATGACCTTAACTCAAAATGTGTTGACACCGCTTGCCGCCGGTAGCGATACCATTACCCAGGGAATCGATACACTTACCACAGATTTAATGTCACAATTGGATGTTGGAACAACGCATGATTTATCCGTGTATGATATTTCTATTGATGCCTTGCATCGTTTAAATAATGGTGATTATTTACTATCTTTTTCCCAGCAATTACGTCCAGATTTAAATTTAAATCTAACCCTGGATACTTCCTTCTTTGATGACCAGACTGTTTTAGATCTAAATTTGAGTACTGATATACAAACTCTTGTCAATCAATTAGGTGTAACAGCAGATAATATTTTAACGCCCGTATTGGATGCTAATTTAGTCAGTAATATTTTAGCTAGCGCCTTACCGACCGATCTGGATTTAATTGGTAATAATATTTACCGTTTCGCACAAGATAGCACCGGGCAATGGCAATTTAGTTTGTACTTTGATGGCACAGACCACGGTCTTGATAATGGCGGCGCAACAGATACCGTGCTCGATTACGTTAATGCCAACTATACTGATTTAAGCCTTCTTGATTTACAAAACTTAGGATCACTTGATTTAAATTCTAATGAAAATATAACCGCATTATATGTCTTTGAGGCAGCCACAGACGGCACTATTAACGGCTCTGTCAGTAATGATTTACTCATTGGCCAGGATAATGTTAATAACAACATTTATGGCGGTAGAGGGGAGGATGTCATGATAGGTAAATCAGGCGCCAATAATTATCTTTTCGATCAGGGTTCTTTAAATACGGCTACACCCGAGCGCGATGTCATTCTTGATTTTAATACTGAGAAAGGAGATAAGCTGTTATTTTTTGAAGACATCTTTGGTGGTATCTCGCCTAATGCCACTGAATTAGAAGACCTTGTTGACATTACTACGATTAGTACAGGTACTGGAACAAATAATAGTTCTCTTTTGAGCCTCCATGCCATGGATGGAGGACCCGTGGTGCATGAAATTTTATTACAAGACTATATCCCTGCCCTTGCAACACCAATGACAGATATTGTCTCTGTTATGGGGGGGTAGATTTAGAAATCCGTTATTGAACATTAACCTCTGACTTCAGTAAGTTGCAGGTTAACAATTCAGAGATTAATAATGCTGGATTGGTATTTATTTTAGGTATTTTTGCGTGTATCCCAGAGAGAAATCCTTGATTTTCTGCGCTTTCTATAAATGAAAATAATCCATCAAAATAACCATTAATATTTAAAAATCCAATGGGTTTATCTAAAACACCATCTTGATAGCATTCCAGGTATCAAAAGCCTCTTCTAAAGTACCTAAACCTCAGGCATCACAATGAATGCATCCGCTTTTTGTTGCATTAATATTTTTCTTTCTTGCATCGTCTTGGTGAACTAATTCATCTAATGAAGCTAAAGGTTGCTCCTGGGGGAGCTTCCCGCCCCCGCAGGCATAAAACCTGATATAACAACATGGTCATTAAAAATTCAATAAATCGTTCAAAAATGTAAAGATATTTCAAGACAAAGACTCACGCTACTTAGCACCTGTATTAACAAATTTTTATTTTCTTTTTAAAACATGCTCCCATGCTTTTTCTTCAGCTTCATTTTTATAAATTTCTTTATTGGTTAACTTCGCTGATTTTTTATTAGTTTTACTCGTTTGATGCTCGCCAGGCTTATTGAAGGTTTTATTAATCCTTTCTACAGCATGAGGTTGAGGATTCTGATAAGTTTTCATAACTGTCCCTTTTTTTATGTAATTATCTTAAGTATAGCTTGCGGGGAATTCGAACCATGAAAAATTAGCACATATTGCATATAATATAATCAACCATGGTTTGCAAAGGATGGCTATGAAAACCATTTTGTTTTTATGGTTTATGAGCATGAGTTTCATATCTTCAGGCGCCGTCATTTTCATTAAAGGGCTACCCATGGCCTTGGAACATAGAAATGAAGTTTATATTCTTCCTCCTATAGTCCCAGCCAATGCTATTACCTTATACATCACTATGGATGGTATTAATAAAATATGTGTTTTAGACCGCCACACTAACGCCGTCTTTGAGCAAATTAATCAAGTTAACTTTTTACTTAGTGGCGTTAAAACAGAATGGAATTGTTACGCTTATGAAACCACGGTGATTAAAGTTCTTCCGTGGTAGAAATTAACTTGCAGTCACTTTAATAGTTTGTATTTTTTCAGTATTTGCAAAATAGTAATGTGGTTTAATTGTTTAAACCACATTATATTTATCGTACTGGCGATTCTTTTACATTCTAGGACCAGGTCTAGGACTTTCACTTTGTTGAGCGTTTTTCCAATTTTTCCAGGTTTCTCTATTTTCAGGTTTTACTAGAAAATCTTTTGCACCGGTTACTAGCTTCATACGCGCATTTGCGCCCTCTTCGTCTCCGAGATTTCTATCAGGATGGTGCTTTAATGCCATCTTTTTATAGGCAGACTTTATTTTTTCCTCTGCCTCGTTTGCATTCATAGAAGATAATTCATCCCCATCTAAACCCAGGATTGCATAAGGGTCCGTTTCTTCACCCATGTTAAATGGAGGTGTAGAAATATCCTGCTGGTTTGGAGCACTACTTTGTTGCCGATTGTAGTCGTGAACTAATTTTTCATAAATATCACGATGCGTCTGGAATACACTATATCGTTGTTGTGGGCTTAACCGTGACCAAAAAGCCTGGTTTTCGCGGAGAAAGATTTTTCTAATCAAGGCAGGATCGTTGGCTTTTGAGCAGATATCAAATAAGTTGTGATGCAAAAGTTTCTCTTGAACTTTATCAATGGCTTTTTCAAGCAAAGGTTCAGCAAACATTGCAGCTAACAAATCATTTGCCTGTTTGGGCGTTAATTGCGGTTTGGCTGCAGGTGAAGGCCGCGGGCTTTGAATATTATTATAGACCTCATTAAATTGCGAAATTAATATTTGTCTCTCTGTTGGATGAAGCATTTTTCCCACATGAGAGCATTTAAACATAGCAGCAATGATTTTAGGATCTGAAAGTTTTAAACAATATTCAAATAAACTGCGATTTTTAGATTGAAGTTGATTTGCAATATTAGCGCCTGAAGTTAAATTATTATTCAATAGAAAAATCGCCCTTTCCATAAATTGATTGGCCTCGTTAGAAGGTATCGGCCGTAATTGGTTTCCTCTAACAACTACTGGGTCTAAGGTACGATAGGCACTAGCGAATACGCCGATGACCGCTTGTCTTAAAGGGGCGGATAAAAATGAGTTGGTTAGCATGGAATTGATTACATGATTATCATCCACCCGTGATAATAATCGTAATAAGCTCTGGCCTTGTTCTTTCAATTTTTGCTCAATATAAGCCATAGCTTCTTTAGATCTGGCAGCATCTAATATCCCTTTTACAAAGTTGTTGGAGTTACTATCTGAATTAACAGATCGCTCTTCTCTGGCTTGCATACTATATCCTCCCAATTCTGCATAATTATTATCCAATAATAAACTTGTGTGAGGATGAGGTTACGTACGCATTTTTACACTATATGGGTTATTAATACCCATCTATTTTTGGATAGCCTAATTAAGGTAGGAATTGTCACTAAGAAATAGATTGAAAGAAAAAATATTCGCAAGACCATACGCGTCGTTAAGCTATGAGGCGACAGTTAAAGTCGCCTCATTACACAATATGATGATCAGAGCTTTCGCATGGCTTATAAGTCTACTTTTTGTCTAACCAAGGCAGATCTCCACCTGGAAAAGGTGGATGTTGGGGCAACCCCCAATCCGAGTCCTGATCTCTACGGCCACCAGAAATATTTTTTAAGTCCTCGTTTTTTACAGTTTCTTTATTTTTATTTTTTGAGGGTTTTTTGGAAGGTTTTTTCATGATTTAGGTCCTATAAAATATACTTCTTAAGCATTTCAAGCTGGATTAGATGCCTAATCAACCTGCCATTTAAAGACCCAGATTATCCTCTTGGCGGAGGCTTTAGTGGAGCCGATGGTATAGTCTCAGGGGGGAAATCGCCAGGCCTAGCCGCTCCACTTCCTCCAGAAACATTCTTTAAATGTTCTTTCTGCATTTTTTCTTTGGTTGATTTTTTTGAAACGTGAGAAGACTTTTTCATGATTTTTTCCTATAACAAAGGAAGTACTTTCTAATCATAGTTCAAAATTAATGCAAAAGTATTTATACATATGCGGTCAAGCTCTACTAAACCACTTTTTAGTGTTTGTCCTACATAATTCAATTTTAACTCACAAAATGCTAAGCAAATTTTTACTTGGTGATATACTCGGGGACTATTTTTAATATCAATGTTAGAGGCACAACCATGATTCGCTGCCATCTCGCTCGCATGATGGGCGAACGCAAGATGCGTATTGCCGACGTTGCCAGAGAAACGGGTTTGAGCCGTGCCAGGGTAACTTTGCTTTATAAAGAAACGGCCCAGAAAATGGACCTGAAAGCCATGGAGAAGCTGTGCCTGCTGTTTGAATGCCAAGTAGGCGAGCTACTTGAACTAACCTCAAAATAAACAGGTTGCCCGTTAAAAGATAATGATCATCCAATAAGATATTTAACGGCAACGAGCAAAAGAATTTACACGGGAAAATAAAATGACAGGTAATCAACAACGTGCCGCCCTACAACGCCAAATCTGGGCTATTGCCAACGAGGTGCGTGGCTCAGTAGACGGCTGGGATTTCAAACAATATGTCCTCGGAACCCTGTTTTATCGCTTCATCAGCGAAAACTTTGCCCTTTATATTGAAGCAGATGACGATAATATTCATTACGCCGAGCTTCGCGATGATGTTATCACGCCAGACATCAAAGACGATGCCATAAAAACTAAGGGCTACTTCATCTACCCCAGCCAGTTGTTTGCCAATGTTGCTAAAAACGCCAACAGCAACGAAAACCTGAACACCGATTTGGCCACGATTTTTTCTGCTATAGAAACCTCGGCCAATGGCTATCCCTCCGAAGGCGACATCAAAGGTCTGTTTGCCGACTTCGATACCACCAGTAACCGACTCGGTAATACCGTTAAAGACAAAAACAGTCGCTTAGCGGCGGTATTGAAAGGCGTAGCAGGTTTGGATTTTGGTCATGATTTTTATGAAAAAAGTGATGCCGCCCAGATTGACTTGTTCGGCGATGCTTACGAATTCCTGATTTCCAACTATGCCGCAAATGCTGGTAAATCCGGTGGAGAATTCTTTACCCCACAGCACGTTTCCAAGCTGATTGCCCAGCTTGCCATGCACAAGCAAACCAGCGTCAATAAAATTTATGACCCTGCCTGTGGTTCCGGCTCACTGCTGCTGCAAGCCAAAAAGCACTTCGACGCCCATATTATTGAAGAGGGCTTCTTCGGTCAGGAAATCAACCATACCACCTATAACCTGGCACGGATGAACATGTTTTTGCACAACATCAATTACGATAAGTTCAATATACAGCTGGGCAATACCTTAATAGACCCACACTTTCTTGATGACAAACCCTTTGATGCCATCGTCTCTAATCCGCCTTACTCGGTGAAGTGGATTGGCTCAGATGACCCAACCCTGATTAACGATGATCGCTTTGCCCCAGCGGGTGTATTAGCGCCCAAGTCCAAAGCTGACTTTGCCTTTGTGCTGCATGCACTCAGTTACCTATCCAGTAAAGGCCGTGCCGCCATAGTCTGCTTCCCCGGTATTTTTTACCGTGGCGGTGCCGAACAAAAAATCCGCCAGTATCTGGTGGATAACAACTATGTGGAAACGATCATTTCACTCGCACCCAACCTGTTTTTTGGCACCACTATTGCGGTGAATATTCTGGTGTTGTCCAAACATAAAACTGATACCTCCACCCAATTTATTGACGCCAGTGGTTTATTTAAAAAAGAAACCAATACCAACACGCTTACCCATGAGCACATCGAACAAATCATGCAGGTATTTGATAGCAAAGCAAATGTGGAGCACTTCGCCCAGTCCATACCTTTTGAAACCATAGCTGCCAACGACTACAACCTGTCGGTGAGCAGTTATGTGGAGGCTAAAGATAACCGCGAAGTGGTGGACATTACCCAGCTCAATGCCGAGATTAAAAATACTGTTGCTAAGATCAACCAGCTACGTAACGATATTGATGCCATTATTGCAGAAATCGAAGGCGAAGAGGTTCGGGCATGAGCGATATGAGTTATATAAAAAAACTGCTCGATGGGGTTGAGGTGGAGTGGAAGGCGCTGGGAGAAGTTGGCGAATTCATACGTGGTAATGGTTTGCAAAAAAAAGACTTCATTGAAACTGGATTTCCTGCCATACATTATGGGCAAATTCATACTAAATACAATTTGACAGCCGACGAGACTTTTACTTATGTATCAGAAGAGTTAGCGAAAAAATTAAGAAAAGCGAACAGGAATGACCTTTTGCTTGCGACAACGTCAGAAAATGATGAGGACGTTGTGAAGCCTCTCGCATGGTTGGGAAGGCAAGCCGCAATTTCTGGTGATATGATGCTATTTCGACATGAACAAAACGTTAAGTATTTAGCGCACTATTTTCTAACGGAAGGATTTCAAGCCCAGAAAAGAAAATATATATCTGGGGCGAAGGTTCGCAGAGTTTCTAGCGGTGATCTGGCTAAAATAATCGTGCCCATCCCCTGCCCAGAAAACCCCAAAAAATCGCTAGAAATTCAAGCAGAAATAGTCCGCATTTTGGACGCCTTTACCGAGCTAACCGCCGAGCTAACCGCCGAGCTTAATGCCCGCAAAAAACAATACAACTACTATCGCGACCAGTTATTGAGTTTTGATGAAGGGGAAGTTGAGTGGAAGACGTTAGGGGAACTGGCGGAGAATCTTGATTCGATGCGGAAACCAGTAACGAGTGGATTACGAGAAGTTGGTGAAATTCCATATTACGGCGCATCTGGAATTGTTGACTATGTAAAAGACTATATTTTTGATGGTGACTTCTTACTTGTTTCAGAAGATGGCGCAAATTTGCTGGCAAGGAGTACGCCAATAGCATTTAGTGTTAGCGGCAAAAGTTGGGTAAATAACCACGCTCATATACTAAAATTCAATACTTATGTTGAGCGTCGGTATGTTGAATATTATCTAAATAGTATCGACTTAACACCATACATCTCGGGGGCAGCTCAACCAAAGTTAAATCAGAAGAACTTAAACAGCATTAAAATTCCAAATCCTTCACCTGAAGAAAAAGCACACATCGTCGCCACCTTGGATAAATTCGACGCTCTAACCAACTCTATCAGCGAAGGCTTGCCGCGCGAAATTGCATTGCGCCAGAAGCAATATGAATATTACCGCGATTTGTTGTTGAGTTTCCCGAAACCGGAGTGTGAGGCAGCGGACTGATATGGGCCAGACACTAAGGGAAATAGCACAGCAACTAAAAAACGCCAATAAAAAAGTGCAGTTGATCTATGCTTTTAATGGTACGGGTAAAACACGCCTTTCGCGAGCCTTTAAGGAACTAATTGCACCAAAAAATAATAGCGAGGAGGGAAGTGAGGAAATAGATCAACCTGAGTCGTCACGCAATAAAATACTCTACTACAACGCCTTTACGGAAGACTTGTTTTATTGGGATAATGATTTAGAAAGTGATGCTGAACCCAAGCTAAAAATTCAGCCCAACTCATTTACCGACTGGATTCTAAAAGAACAAGGACAAGATCGAAATATCATTGCCAATTTTCAGCGTTATACAAATGACAAGCTTACTCCTCGCTTTAATGAAGAATATAAAAATCAAGACAAAGATGGAAAAGAGGTTACAGTAAAAGCGTTTTCAGAAGTGACTTTCTCCTTTGAACGGGGTAACAATGAACACTTGGGCAACCTGAAAATATCCAAAGGTGAAGAAAGTAGCTTTATCTGGAGTATTTTCTATACTCTGATTGATCTAATAATTGAAGCGCTTAGCGAAGTCGATCTTGACTATCCCGAGCCTACGCCATTTGATGAACTTAAGTATGTTTTTATTGATGATCCGGCAAGTTCACTGGATGAGAATCATTTGATTGAGCTTGCCGTCGATCTGGCTGAGCTTATTAGAAGAAACCAATCTGAAGTTAAGTTCATCATCACAACCCACAACCCACTTTTTTATAATATATTACAGAATGAACTTGGAAGTGATGATAAAAATACAGGTTATAAAGCTAAAAATTTCAAGAAATATCGCCTCGTAAAGAATGAGGATGGACTATCAAAGCTTGAAGAACAACCTGATGACTCGTCTTTTTCTTATCACTTGCACCTAAAATCAGAATTAGAAAAAGCCCTCAATAGCAATCAGTTAAGTAAATATCATTTCAATTACCTGCGGAACATTTTGGAAAAAACGACTATTTTTCTTGGATTCAAACGGTGGGGCGAGCTGCTGCCTCAATCGAATACAGGGGAAGCTAACCTTTACGAAGCAAGAATAATGAACTTGCGTAGTCATTCAAAGTACGCAGGTGAAGAGGTGAAAGAACTTAACGAACAAGAGAAAATTGTTTTAAGTCGTTTAATTAAGCACTTGGATAAAATTTATAAGCCTGACCTAAAAGATGTCGCTGAAGGCTAGAGGAAGAATCATGACCCACTACAAACCTATCGCAGAATCAAACCACTTTATCGTTCTGGATAAATATCAAAAAGAATGGAAAGTGAGCGAAGGCTACCAAAGCGAAGAGGCCTTAGAGCGCGAATTGATTCAGGATTTGCAAAATCAAGGCTATGAGTATCTGACTAGTTTAAATAACCCTCAGTCCATGCTCGCTAATGTTCGGGTGCAATTAGAAGCGCTTAATAACGTGGTGTTTAGTGAGGGTGAGTGGCATCGTTTTGTGGAGACTTATCTGGATAAGCCTAGTGACACCATCGTGGATAAAACCCGAAAAATCCACGATGACTATATTCACGACTTCGTTTTTGATGATGGCCGCATTAAAAATATCTCTCTGCTGGATAAAAATAACATCACCCGCAACAAAGTTCAGGTGATCAAGCAGTTTGAACAAACCGGTAGCCATGCCAACCGTTATGATGTAACTATTCTGGTGAACGGATTACCGCTGGTACAAATCGAGATAAAAAAGCGAGGTGTTGCCATACGTGAAGCCTTTAACCAGGTACATCGTTATAGCAAAGAGAGCTTTAACAGCGAGAATTCGCTCTATAAGTACTTGCAGTTGTTTGTCATCTCAAACGGCACCGATAGTCGTTATTTTGCGAATACAACCCAGCGCAACAAAAACAGCTTCGATTTCACGATGAACTGGGCTAAAGCAGATAACAGCTTGATTAAAGACCTGAAAGACTTTACCGCCACTTTCTTTCAGAAGCACACTCTACTTAAAGTGTTGCTCCATTATTCCGTATTTGATGTGAGTGACACATTACTCGTTATGCGCCCCTACCAGATCGCTGCCACCGAGCGTATTTTGTGGAAGATTGAAAGCTCGTATCATGCCAAAAACTGGAGCAAACCCAATAGTGGTGGTTTTATCTGGCATACCACCGGCTCGGGTAAAACCTTAACCAGCTTTAAAGCCGCACGTTTGGCTTCAGAACTGCCATTTGTCGACAAAGTGTTTTTTGTGGTTGACCGAAAAGACCTTGACTACCAGACCATGAAAGAATACCAGCGCTTTTCACCCAATAGCGTGAACGGCTCAGACAGTACCGCAGGCTTAAAGCGTAATCTAGATAAAGATGATAATAAGATCATTGTCACCACTATCCAGAAGCTCAACAACTTGATGAAAAGCGAAGGCGATCTACCCATCTACAATAAGCAAGTGGTGTTTATTTTTGATGAATGCCACCGCAGCCAGTTTGGTGAAGCCCAGAAAAACCTGAACAAGAAGTTCAAAAAGTTCTTTCAGTTTGGCTTTACCGGTACGCCCATCTTCCCGCAAAACGCTTTAGGTGCGGAAACCACCGCCAGCGTTTTTGGTCGTGAATTGCATTCCTATGTGATTACCGACGCAATACGCGATGAGAAAGTGCTCAAGTTCAAGGTGGACTATAACGATGTGCGCCACAAATTTAAGGCTATTGAAATTGAACAAGATGAGAAAAAACTATCTGCCTCTGAAAACAAAGAGGCGCTGTTGCACCCAGAGCGTATTCGCGAAATTTCCCAGTACATTCTGAACAATTACCGCCAGAAGACCCACCGATTGCAAATGAACGCCAAAGGCTTTAATGCCATATTCGCTGTGAGCAGTGTGGATGCAGCTAAGCTTTATTATGAGTCGCTGAACAAGTTACAAGCCGATCCTTTGTATAAATACAAGGACAAACCGCTGAAAATTGCCACCATATTTTCCTTTGCTGCCAATGAAGAACAGGATGCACTGGGTGAAATTCTGGATGAAAGCTTTGATGTATCAGCTATGAATAGCAGCGCCAAAGAGTTTTTAAACGCGGCGATAGGCGATTACAACACCTTTTTTAAAACCAATTTCAGTGTCGATAGTAAAGGCTTCCAGAATTACTACCGTGATTTAGCCAAGCGGGTGAAAAACAAGGAAATCGATTTGCTGATAGTGGTGGGAATGTTCCTTACCGGCTTTGATGCCCCTATGCTTAATACACTGTTTGTGGACAAAAACCTGCGTTACCATGGTTTGATACAAGCCTTTTCGCGCACCAATCGCATTTATGATGCCACCAAAACGTTCGGTAATATTGTTACATTTCGAGACTTGGAAAAGGCAACCGTGGATGCTATTACCCTATTTGGCGATAAACACACTAAAAATGTGGTGCTAGAAAAAAGCTACAAAGAATACATGGAAGGCTTTACCGATGTGGTGACGGGTGAAGCCAGACGCGGTTTTATGGATGTGGTAAGAGAGCTAGAACAACGTTTTCCTGACCCAAGTGCCATTGAAAAAGAGTCTGATAAAAAAGATTTTGCCAAACTTTTTGGGGAATACCTGCATGTAGAGAACGTGCTGCAAAACTATGATGAGTTTGCCAGCCTTAGAGCGCTGCAAACCCTTGACCTGAATAGCCCAGAGGCGGTAGAAGCGTTTAAAGCGGAACATTATTTGGATGATGAAAAACTGGCTGAGTTACAATCCATACGCCTGCCAGCTGAGCGAAAGATTCAGGATTACCGTTCTACCTATAACGACATTCGGGATTGGCAGCGCCGACAAAAATTAGCTGAAGAGAAAGAAAAATCAACCATTGACTGGAATGACGTAGTGTTCGAGATAGACCTGCTGAAATCCCAAGAGATCAACCTCGATTATATTCTGGAACTGATTTTTGAGCACAACAAGAAAACCAAAAACAAAGCCGAGTTGGTTGACGAAGTGCGCCGGGTGATCCGCGCTAGCCTCGGCAACCGCGCTAAAGAAAGCTTAATCGTGGATTTTATCAATCAAACCGACCTGGATCAGATTGGCGAAAAGTCCGGCGTGATCGAAGCGTTTTTTTCCTATGCCCAAGCTGAGCAGCAACGAGAAGCCGATGAGCTAATAAATGCAGAAAACCTGAATGCCGAAGAAGCCCGACGCTATATCGCCTCTTCACTCAAACGGGAGTACGCCAGTGACAAAGGCACAGAACTTAATGCCATTCTGCCTAAGATGAGTCCATTAAATCCGCAATATCTCACCAAGAAACAGAGTGTATTTCAAAAGATCGCCGCGTTTGTTGAAAAGTTCAAAGGAGTGGGCGGAAAAGTTTAGTAAAGAAACTAAGCAGTACTTATTATCGAGTCCAAAGCACGAGTCGAAATGTCGTTTGCTAATATAATCAAATAAATGACATTTTCTACAAGGCAGCCCAAAGTGACTAAATTCTCCTAAAATTTTGGGCAGATATTGGGTACTTTTTCAAAAATTTTGGGCATATTCTGGGTGATTTTTGAGCCAGCAGAAAACCACGAAAGACAACCCTATCAACCAAAAAATGGGATTTAACTTGTTGATCTACAAGGGTTTATGATGGTCATTGGTGGTCAGGAATGGTTTTTATAATTGGTGGAGGCGGCGGGAATTGAACCCGCGTCCGCAAATCCTCTGCCGTCAGCTCTACATGCGTAGCCTTGTCTATTAAGTTAACCGTGGCCTCTCCGACAGGCAGGATCGAACACGGCGATTCCCTTAGTTTAACACCTTAACTCGGGACGGGCT
This sequence comes from Legionella cardiaca, assembly GCF_029026145.1. Taxonomy (NCBI): domain Bacteria; kingdom Pseudomonadati; phylum Pseudomonadota; class Gammaproteobacteria; order Legionellales; family Legionellaceae; genus Legionella; species Legionella cardiaca. The sequence continues at coordinate 2,862,693 of NZ_CP119078.1, forward strand.
AAGATGCGAGCTTATCTCTTATGACCGTTGATTCGATACCGATAAGCGGGCTCGGTCAACGGGGCGCTGGTTTTATGGCAGCGCACGATTGGTAACTATCAAAGCTTACGCAGCGATAGCACCAGCAAAGTTTTCATCGTTTGCATTTATATTTAATGAGTCTGATTTACGAGAGTTCTCATTCTCGGCATGCACCTCAGGTTTCGCAACCCACGTCGAAGCCAGGTCGCCCCCTTTGCTGTACAATTTTAATTATAACACAAGTCTAGTCAAGCGGTATGATCTCACGCTGTATTTTTATTGAGTTTTACATTGGCTATCAGTGCAACTTACCAAGGGTAGAACTTCTATTACTTTGGCTAACCACCGATTATCGTCAGCACGACTTAGCGTATTTACTCGACCATAAAGCTTACTATTCGTTTTGCAATGAATAAGATTTGCCAATTTCTCATTACAATTTAATAAGAAATACTCCCGTCCACTTGAAACCGTTTTTACATGATTAGCACTTAGCAATTTGCCAAAGGGTTGCTCGCTATGCAAAACCCCTGTAATTACTTTTTGCGGTAATGCTTTAAAATTCATGGTGATTAGCGCAATCTCGACCACCACTGCTTCCTTTTTTGCACGTGCAATTTCAATATTGTTACGTTTTTTATTGCTGTCCATAAGCATTAAAATACCGCGCGAATAGGTATGATTTAATTCATTTTCTTGTTTGTAAATTACCTTGATTTGCGCTTGACGCTGATAATATTTTTCTAAACCGAATGTCATTAGGGGCTGGGTTAATAAAAAATCAAATGGCTTTGGTAACCTTGCTTCAGCAATTTTTACCAGCTTGTTTTCACCAAAAACTTTTAAAAACTGATTAGAACCAGCAAGCGCAACAGCCGCAGTTGCAAGATTTAAACAAGCGCAGTAAATGCTAAGCATTAATAGAATTTTTTTACGAAGTAACATGTTAACTCCGAGAGTGCACTTTAAGGCATAACCCTGTTATGCCTTAATTTTTTTAGCTTTTAATGCCGTTATGTCGCAATAAAGCGTCTACTGTAGCGGGTCGACCACGAAAAGCCTGGTAGGCGTCAGCTGCTTTTTTAGAACCACCAACTTCCAGGATAGTATGTAAGAAATCACGCCCTGCCTTTGGCGAAAAAATACCTTCTTCTTCAAAACGAGAATAGGCATCGCTGGAAAGTACTTCTGCCCATTTGTAACTGTAGTAACCTGCAGCATAACCTCCACCAAAAATGTGAGAAAAACTATGTTGGAAGCGATTATAATCAACAAGCGGCACAACCGTTGTTTGTTTACGTACTTCTGCTAGCGTTTTGGCAACAAAATCTTTTTGCTCAGAGGAAAACTCTTGGTGAATACGAAAATCAAAAATTGAAAATTCTAATTGCCGCATCATTGCCATCGCCGATTGAAAGTTTTTAGCAGCCAGTAATTTTTCAAATAGCTTTTTGGGTAATGGCTCTTTGGTATCCACATGCTCTGCCAGCAAAGCCAAGGCTTCCTCTTCCCAACACCAGTTTTCAAAAAATTGGCTAGGTAACTCCACGGCATCCCATTCAACACCATGAATACCGGAAACACTTAAATAGTTCACTTGCGTTAGAACATGGTGTAAACAATGGCCAAACTCATGGAATAATGTGAGCACTTCATCATGAGATAAAGTGGCGGTCTTGTTAGCGGCAGGCTTGGCGAAGTTACAAGTCAGCGTGGCGACAGGTAATTGCAAAGATCCATCGGCCAATTGCCAACGGCTTTGGCAAGAGTCCATCCAGGCTCCACCGCGCTTGTGGGGTCTGGCAAACAAATCGACATAAATATGTCCACGAACATTATTCTCTTCATCGAGGATGCAATAACACTTAACATCGGGATGCCAAACATCAACCCCTTTCACTTCGTTCATCGTCATCCCATAAAGCTTTTTCACAATGGCAAACAGACCAGGCATGACTTTAGTGAGTGGAAAATAAGGACGTAATTCTTCCTGAGAAATGGCATAACGTGCTTGCCTTTTTTTCTCTGACATATAAGCAACATCCCAAGGTGCCAGTTTACTAATGTTATGCTCTTTCGATGCGAATTCTTGTAATTTTTTAAATTCTTCGGTTGCCTGACCGTGCGCCCGCCAAGATAAATCATTAAGAAAGTTTCGCACTTGCCCAGTTGACTCAGCCATCTTTGTCGCTAAAGATAATTCCGCATAATTGGCAAAACCTAATAAATTCGCCTTTTCATGACGTAGCTCAAGCATTTCATTAATGACTTGCGTATTATCAAATTTGCCAGCACTTGGCCCTTGCTCCGAAGCACGAGTCACATAGGCATGATACATTTCTTCACGTAAAGTACGATCATCTGCATAGGTAATAATCGCAACATAGCAAGGGAACTCCAGATTAAACACCCAACCTGCCACTTTTTTTTCTGCAGCTAATTCACGAGCGGTATGCACTGCGTGTTCAGGTAAGCCTTTTAATCGCTCTTCGTCGGTAATATGAATACTAAATGCCTGTGTGGCATCCAATACATTATTTTCAAATTGATTCGATAAGGCAGATAAACGGGTTTGAATGGCTTCAAAGCGCTCTTTTTTCTCTTTTGATAGAGCAACGCCTGATAATTCAAAATCACGCAGCGTATCATCAATTATTTTTTGTTGTGCATCGTTTAATTCTTTTTTATCCAGCGATTTAATGGCTTCATAGAGCTGCTCGTTGTGACCAATAGCCGCCTCATAAGCTGACAACCTGGGCAAGCAGGCCTGATAACAATCACGCAAAGCCTTTGAATTTACCACTGCATGTAAATGGGACAGCGGCGACCAAAACCGCTCTAATTCATCATCGTATTTTTCAAGATGCGTCATTAGATTATCCCAGGTATAAGGCTTAGGATGGGTCAGGATTTTGCTAATTTCTTCTAAATGAGCCTGTAACATTGTTTCCAGGTTTTTTTCGAAACTAGCAATATCAATCGTTGAGAATGAAGGTAACGTCATTAATTAATGCTCCCAATGCAAATTTACTAGCATAGCATTGAATCAATCACTGCTCCATGCATGACATTGTGCCTGTTGCAGGAGGCTCTTCGCTATACTCAGGTGACAGATTATTTTATTTTCCATTCTACGCAGGATTAGCACTTAATTTGAATGGAGTCATTATTCTCGATAAGCGGAGAAAGATGTGGTTGTGGGGTAGATGTTTTAAAAATACCTTCTTTTGTTAATAAATCCCTGTATTGCGGCTTTGCCAATTCCATCAGGTTGTTAGGCGGCCTTTGTTTTTCAAGCTGCTGCACTTTAAGATAGTTGATTAAAGTAATGGTTACCACAAGGACTGCCCCAATAAAAACCATCACTGGATTAGCAAATGCAGGAATTGCCAGGCACATTCCTAAAAATAAGGTAGAAGTTGTAATCACACTTAGAGTTAATCGTTGTCTCTCAAAAGACATTCGTTGTTGTAAATGCTGTTGATATTCTTTAATTTCTTTCAATTTTTCGGGGGAATTTAAGCGAAACTCTTGCTCCATCAGTGCATATTGCTTTTCTAATTTGTTCAACCGTCCAAGTTCTATGAATGCACGCAGTCCTGCCCATAGCGCATCAAAGAGGAAAAAAGAAATGGTTAAATACATTCCGATTGGCGCCAAAGCCCCGGTTAAGACAAAACAATTTAATAATCCCCCGGTTAGCCAAATCACATCATTGCCTAATTCAAACCAGCGCCGTAGCAATTGCCCTTGTAAACGTGTCAACCAGGAAAGATCTTTCTCTTTGGCTTCAAGCCATGGTCCTGGAATAAGATGTTTGAATAATAAAACCATGTTCACTGCAAGGCGCGGAACATAAAATATCCAGGAAAAATAAGTTAATGCAGGATTAGCAAATTGATCGGCAAAAAGAATGAAACGGCAAAAATATTCTTCTTTTTGTATCCGCGGAATTTGAATTAAGGTGGTTAAAACTCGACGTCCCCGTACAGTAAACAATCGAGGCCAGTTCAACCAGGCAGTTCTATCTCGCACTTGTTGAGTAAAAAATCCTGGTGAAGACATTGTTTTTGTGTCTTGTTGCGCAACAACATTGCTCGCTTCAAATTGATAATAATTGCGGCTTTGCAACCAGGTACGAAAAATTGCTTGTTCTTCTTTTAAGCGAGCAACCTCTCTTGGCACGCTCAAATAATGGCGGTAAATATAAGTCAATAGTTCAGACATCGCCAAAGCAGAAGCCACTTGCTCATTAAGTTCGTCATCACAAAGGCTGGAATTTGCACCACTGTTTTTTTGTAGTAAATCATTCGCAAGTTTGCTACAGAATACACTGTATTCAAAATTAAGAACGGCATGACTACGAACAAATGACTCAAAATATGCCGTGGGTTTTTCTTCTAAAAAATTAGAGAATCCCCATATCGGAGCATTGTTCCCTGGTTCCCTTTCAAATTTATAGCCAATTTTAGACTGTAATCTTTGCAAAACTGCTGTCATACAACCCTAAAAGTAATTTAATAAAGGTGCAATAATCCCAAAAAATAGACAAAAAGTAAAATTTAAATATTTCCTCGATCATTTTTACAGAAATTCAGCATTTTTTGTCCAGTAATATTACAATAAATATATCGCCCAACTTGCTGATTAATAGCTTCTGAGCGACAATAGACCCCCTGGTAGATAGCATAAGAGTACGCATGAGTCTTTCCAATGATTTAGCCAACGCCATTCGTTTTTTAAGTATCGATGCGGTTGAGCAAGCACAGTCGGGCCATCCTGGAATGCCTTTAGGAATGGCAGAGATTGCTACGGTACTTTGGACAAAATTTTTAAGACACAATCCCAAAAATCCGCAGTGGTTTAACCGCGACCGTTTTGTTTTATCCAATGGTCATGGCTCTATGTTGCTTTATTCTCTACTCCATTTAACTGGATATAATTTAAGCCTCGAGGAGCTGAAGCATTTTCGTCAACTGCATTCAAAAACCCCGGGTCATCCTGAACATGACACCCCTGGCGTTGAAACGACTACAGGACCGCTAGGTCAAGGGCTTGCCAACTCGGTAGGCATGGCCATTGCAGAAAAAGTCTTAGCGGCACAATTCAATCGTCCCGGCTTTGAATTGGTCAATCACTATACCTATACTTTCGTCGGTGATGGTTGTTTGATGGAAGGAATTTCCCATGAAGCTTGCTCTTTAGCGGGCACATTAGGTTTGGGAAAATTAATTGTCTTCTATGACGACAATGGTATCTCCATTGATGGCAAAGTGGATTCATGGTTTACAGACGATACTGCTATTCGCTTTAAAGGTTATAATTGGCAAGTTATCGGCCCTATTGATGGTCATGATTCTCGCGCGATTGAAAATGCCATTGAGCAAGCTCGCCAGGAAACCCAAAAACCCAGCCTGATCATTTGTAAAACTGTGATAGGACATGGTTCACCCCTGGCAGGTAGTGAAAAATCTCACGGCGCTCCTCTTGGTGCTGAAGGTGTTGCCAAAGTTCGCGAAACTTTTAACTGGTCTTACCCTCCTTTCGTCATCCCTGATTCGTTATATGCAAAATGGAATCACGTTGAGCAGGGACAGCATGACGAAACAGATTGGTTAGCCCGCTGTCACGGTTATCAACAGCAGTTCCCACAGGACTATCATGAGTTTTTACGTCGAATCCAGGGTGATTTGCCCGATAACTGGGATAAAAACACCCAAATGTTTATCGAACAATGTCGCCTTAATGAGAAGGCACAAGCTACCCGTAAAAGCTCACAGCAATGCATTGAACACTTTGCAAAATTGTTACCGGAAATGTTAGGTGGCTCTGCCGATTTAACCGGTTCTAATAATACAGACTGGTCAGGTAGCAAAGCGATTACAGCTAATGATTTTTCAGGAAATTACCTTTTTTATGGTGTTCGGGAATTTGCAATGGCAGCTATCATGAATGGACTGGCATTACATGGTGGTATTATTCCTTATGGCGGTACTTTTTTAGTATTTGCAGATTATGCTCGTAATGCAATCCGTCTGAGCGCCCTGATGCATCAACGTGTCATTTATGTATTAACCCATGATTCAATTGGCTTGGGCGAAGATGGGCCAACTCATCAACCTGTTGAACATGCATCCATGTTACGAATGACACCGAATATGGCGGTTTGGCGTCCGGCGGATTTAATGGAAACCGCCGTTGCCTGGCAACAAGCACTTGAACGTCATGATGGTCCTTCTGCCTTACTCTTATCAAGACAGAATTTACCGGCCTTATCTCATGCTGAAAGTCATGCTGAGCTCATTCAAAAAGGCGGTTATATTCTACAAGATTGTCAAGACACTCCTGATGCAATTCTATTGGCAACAGGTTCTGAAGTGCAGTTGGCAGTAGCTGCAGCTCAGCAAATGACAGCGTTAGGTAAAGCCATTCGCGTTGTTTCCATGCCCTGCTGCGAACGTTTCCTTGCTCAAGATGCAGCTTACCAGGAGCATGTTTTACCCACTTCCGTGCGTAAACGTCTGGCAATTGAAGCAGCCTCTACTGACTATTGGTATCGATTTGTTGGTTTGGATGGTAGCGTTATTGGTCTTAATCGCTTTGGCGTATCAGCACCCGCAGGTGATGCTTTTAATTACTTAGGTATTACTGTTGACCATGTAATTTCCACCTTAAAAACTATTTTAAACTGATTTGCAAAAGCGAATCATGGTATTTGGGAGAGATGTAGTATGACGATACGAGTCGCAATAAATGGTTACGGCCGCATTGGCCGTTGTATTTTACGTTCCGTTTATGAGTATGGCCGCCAAAATGAATTTAGCATCGTTGCAATTAACGATTTGGCTGGTATAGAAACAACAGCCCATTTAACTCGTTATGATTCTACTCATGGACGATTTGGTGATCAGGTACAGGTTGATGGCAATAATTTAGTGATCGATGGGCATCCTATTCGAGTTATTGCTGAACGCGATCCCAATGCTTTGCCCTGGCGGGAGTTAGAGGTTGACCTGGTATTTGAATGTACTGGTCATTTTACTCATCGTGAAGCCGCGATGAAACATATTAATGCCGGAGCTAAAAAAGTTCTTATCTCTGCACCGGGGAAAGATGCCGATGCAACTGTTGTATTTGGCGTTAATCACCACACGTTACAGGCTACAGATATAATCGTTTCTAATGCCTCATGCACCACAAACTGTTTAGCGCCTGTAGTCAAACCACTGCATGACGCTCTAGGAATTGAACATGGCTTGGTCAATACCGTGCACGCTTATACAAAAGATCAAATGTTATTGGATGGCAGTCACAGTGATCTTCGTCGAGCTCGTTCTGCAACTCAATCAATTATTCCAACAAAAACAGGAGCAGCCCTTGCTGTTGGCTTAGTACTTCCTGAGCTAGCAGGCAAGTTGGATGGTTTTGCAATGCGGGTTCCCACGCTCAATGTTTCTGTTGTTGATTTAACTTTTATATCTCGCCGTGAGACGACCGTTGCGGAAGTAAATGATATTATGCGTCGAGCACAAAATAATATCCTCCATATTAATGACGAACCTCTGGTATCTTGTGATTTTAACCATTACCCTGCTTCAGCAGTCTTTGATACGACACAAACTAAAGTGTTAGGTAATTTGGTAAAAGTAGTTGCATGGTATGACAATGAATGGGGCTTTTCTAATCGCATGCTAGACACCGCTCAATATATGATGAGTCGTTAAGGATAAGACAATGAATCTACTTAAAATGAGCGAGATCAGCATAAGCGGCAAACGATTACTGATTCGCGAAGATTTAAATGTTCCAATTAAAGATGGAATTATCACAAGTGATCAGCGTCTGCGAGCTGCCTTACCCACACTGCAAGCAGCCCTTGATGAAAATGCGGCAGTGATGGTTTTGTCTCATTTAGGCAGGCCGGAAGAAGGGAAATTTGAAAAGCGTTTTTCTCTACAGCCAGTAGCTGATTATTTGGCTGCCAATTTAGATTATCCAGTACGTTTTGTGACCGACTACTTAGACGGTGTTGAAGCAAATCCTGGCGAACTCGTGATTTGTGAAAATGTGCGATTTAATGTTGGCGAAAAAGCCAATGACGAAGCCTTAGCAAAAAAACTTGCCAGTCTTTGCGATATCTTCGTCATGGATGCCTTTGGAACAGCTCATCGTGCTCAAGCCTCTACCTATGGCGTAGCTAAATTTGCACCTATTGCTGTTGCAGGACCACTTTTAGTCAATGAATTAGAAGCGTTGGAACATACACTGAAAGAACCTGAAAGGCCCATTGTTGCCATCGTTGGCGGTGCAAAAGTATCAAGTAAGTTAACCTTACTTCGCCAATTGATAGAGCGGGTTGATTTCCTGATTCCGGGAGGAGGAATCGCTAACACCTTTCTTAAAGCTCAAGGTTTTGAAATTGGTGTATCACTTTATGAACCTGATTTGGTTGATGAAGCGCGTGCGATTTTAGCATTGGCAGCGGAAAAAGGCTGTGAAATCCCTCTACCCACGGATGTCGTAGTTGGTAAATCCTTCACGGATAGCTGTCCAGCTTTTAATAAATCCCTAACCAGTGTGGCTTCCGATGACATGATTATGGACATTGGTCCCGATACAGTAGGCCGCTATATTGACATTATTAATGATGCAAAAACCATCATTTGGAATGGTCCTGTGGGGGTTTTTGAGTTCCCACAATTTGCTTACGGTACCCGTGCCCTGGCGATTGCTATAGCAGACAGCGAGGCGTTTACGATTGCAGGAGGTGGCGATACTCTGGCAGCAATTGATCAGTATAATTTAACCCCACAAATTTCTTATATCTCCACCGGTGGTGGTGCATTTTTAGAGTTCCTTGAAGGCAAAAAATTACCTGCTGTTGCTATTCTGGAAGAGCGCGCTCATGTTACGTCGCACTAAAATTGTTGCCACCTTAGGACCTGCTTGTAGTGATCCCTTAACACTGCAAGCAATGCTTGCGGCGGGTGTTGACGTTTTACGAGTAAATTTCTCTCACGCTGATGAGAGTATCTTGAAAATTGTTGCTGAAGCACGAGCAATCGCTAAAACTCTGAATCGTCCGCTTGCTATTATGGCCGACCTGCAAGGCCCAAAACTACGTATTGGCCGTTTTAAAGAAAATAAAATTAAATTAGTGAATGGTCAGGACTTCCTCCTTAATTGTGACAGTCAGGACTTAGGGGATGAACATTCCGTTTCGGTTGCCTACACCAATCTATGTAATGAATTGTCAACCGGAGATCACCTGTTACTTGATGATGGTTTGATTGAACTCGAAGTTACACGTGTGAAACCTCCTCTCATTTATTGTCGAGTTATTGAGGGTGGCCTCTTACACAACAATAAAGGTCTGAATCGCAAAGGTGGTGGTTTAGCTGCCAGAGCACTCACTGAAAAAGACATTAATGATTTGCAAACTGCCATTGCTTTAGAGGTAGATTATCTTACCCTGTCTTTTGTTAAGGATGCTCACGATATTCAGGAAGCACGCAACTTATTAGCACAGTTTAATAAAACGGATATTTCCATCATTGCCAAAATAGAGCGCACCGAAGCTTTACAGCACTTAGTAGAAATTATCAATGCTGCTGATGCGGTGATCGTAGCTCGTGGCGATCTTGGCGTAGAAATTGGAGCTGCAGAAGTTCCAGCAATGCAAAAACGAATTATTGAGCAAAGCAGACGGCTAGATAAAGTTGTAATTACTGCGACGCAAATGATGGAATCCATGATCCATCATCCCCAGCCGACTCGGGCGGAGGTGTCTGACGTTGCCAATGCAATTTTAGATGGTACCGATGCGGTAATGCTCTCAGCAGAAACGGCTACAGGAAATTTCCCGGTTAAAGTAATTACCATGGTTGATAAAATTTGTCAGAGTGCAGAAAAGCATGCTGATTTTTTCTATAACAGTGACAATGAAAGTTGCCATTACCTGCGAGCCGATCAGGCCATTGCCATGGCGACCATACATACCGCCAATCATTTTCCCATCAAGTCGATTGTAGCTCTTACTGAATCAGGTGCTACAGCAATTTGGATGTCTCGTCAGCATAGTACCGTACCTATCTATGCAGTTACCGCAAATGCGCGTACCGTGGGGAAACTAAGTTTAGTTAATAACGTTTTTCCCATCCTGCTGGATTATCATTCGCTAAATGCAAATGCGCTCAATGAAGAAGTTATCCAATTTCTTTTACAGCATGGTTTAGTTGAAAAAAATTCTTTCGTTTTATTAACAAGAGGACTTTATATTGGCAAACCTGGTGGCACTAATTGTATGCAAATTATACGAGCGTAATTAAAGAGCATCAATCTGGTTACAGCCATCCTAATCTGTTGTCTCTTGCGTTTTACGCGATAGTCCTAATTTTTCTTTCAAACGTGCAACAGCATCTGGATCAAATTGTCGTGAAGGTTTATGTTTTACCACAACTGCTGCTCGTTGAGGTGGTGTTATTGGGTTTTGAGCACTGAAAGCAGGCGCGCGTTCGGGAAAATAAGGCGCAGCTTCTTGAGAGGATGGATGTACTGATACAGAAGACTTGACACTCGCGCTGGTCACAGGAGTTTTTGCAGGAAGAAGTTTACGAGCATTACGGGCACTTTTTTCAACACGTTTTTTAATTTTTATTGCGGCTTTTTCTGCTTCATCTTCCGTTACAACACTAACAGGATTTCCCTCTAAATCGACACGCATTTCACGCGCTTTAAGGCAAGCCAGGTAATCAATACGTCGAGTAAACACGACCACGGCCTCACGCAATTTACTCTTGGAAATACCAAACTCAAGCGCTTTATCTGCCACAGCTAAAATGTCATCCATAATGCCTACTTTTAATGGACGAATTCGCAAAGTATTATCAAAAACTTGCGGGAAAGTTGCTGCAAGCCATAATAATGCTTCATTACGAGCTTTTTTTGATTTGTTCTTCTGGGCTTTGTTTAGTACTGCCGTGCGGGGATGAAGTTCTTGCCTTCTCATTCTGTTACCTTTTTTTGATAAGTCATAACTGTACTGTAAAAACGAACTGTCTTGCAGTATATGTTGGGTAATTATACGAGATGTATCTTGCCATATGGAAAAAACAGGTTCTCCTAGAAATGCGCATACAATGTACAGCGTTTAATACTTATTTGCAAGCACAACCTTTACAATCAATCCAGCACGAAAGATATTTCAAAACACACCAAATAGAACAAAAAGAAGGATATACTGTTAATTGTAACGATATTGTATACTTTTAATTAATTTAATAGAGAGTAATCAATAATGTTGAGTCGATTGTTTTGGTATGCGATTGCAATCTTTTTCCCCTGGATTATATTATTACTCGATGATAATCCCGGTGGCGCTGTTGTTGCATTAATCATGCAAGCCACAGTAATTGGTTGGATACCGGCAGGCATTTGGGCCTTACGCGTCGTAAAAGAAAATTCTCCTCCCAAAAAGCACAAAAAATTATCTGAAGATAATAAAGAGTAACTCTGGAGCAGCTATGGCTATTCGTGTAATTGTTAATGGTGCTCGTGGCAAAATGGGCATTCTCGCTTGCGAAACAATTAGAAAAAATCCTGACTTTGAACTTGTTGGTGAATTAACTCATCATGACAATTTACGGCAAGCAATCGCTGAGAGAGATGCAGCCATTGTGATTGACCTAACTCGTGCAGATTGCGTTTATGAAAACAGTCTTACCATTATTGAAAGTGGCGCTCATCCGGTGATTGGTACCAGTGGTTTAATTGCTGAACAAATACAAACATTAAAAAACCACTGTGATAAAAAGCGATTAGGTGGAATTATTGTTCCTAATTTTTCTATTAGTGCAGTCTTAATGATGCGTTTTGCAGCGGAAGCGGCACGTTTGTTACCCCATGTTGAAATTGTTGAAACTCATCATCAGCAAAAGTTTGATGCGCCGTCTGGAACGGCCATGAAAACAGCGGAAATGATAGCAGCGGCCCGTCTCAATGACTCACCTGCCGCAAAAGGGCATGAACTAATTGAAGGTGCACGTGGCGGCTCACATTATGGGATTAATATTCATTCGCTTCGCTTACCCGGTGTTGTTGCGCGACAAGACGTGATTTTTGGCAGTAGTGGCGAGACGTTAACGATTACTCATAACAGCATTGATAGAGTTTCCTTTATGCCAGGAGTTGTTCTTGCCTGTCAGAAAGTACAGCAGCTAGACTCACTTTACTATGGGTTAGAGCATTTATTGTAATATGAGTTAATGCCAGCATTTCGCTGGCGTAACTGAGGCAGTTATTATTTTGGTCCTTGTGCACCATTCGATGAGGACAATTTTACTCCGCGCTCTTCCGAACCTCTGCGATTAAAGAGTTTAAATTTGTCTTTTATAGAATTTTTTTCAGGCAACTTTACTAAGGTATCTATAGGTACAGTCAGCCAATCTGCCACAATGGTTTGTAAACCACTTAGTTGTGATTTTAAGGAACCGATTTCTTCATCATGCGTCTTTCTGTCCTTCTTTAGCTCAACAACCTCTGATTGCAGCTGCTTGATTTGTTCTTGCTGTTTCACTACCACTTGCTGTAAATCAGAGTTTAGCCGCTTTACTCCCTTTAATTGCACTGTAGTGTGTTGTGTCAAGTACGCTGTTTTACCCATTTTATCACGCAGCGTTTTGATTCCCTCGTGTACCGTAGTCTCCACCGATTTTTCACTCATCCTAAGCTTGGATTTTGGACTAGGAGATGGTGTCCTTAAACCTGCACCATTATTCTTTTCAGGAATAACTTCATAGCAAATATCTTTCTCACTTATTTCTTTAAGTGCACCAAGAAATATTTCAATCTTTTTCTCTGGTTCATCAGTTTGACACTCTTTTATTTTATTTCCGAGTGTTAACTCATAAACCTGGTTGCTATAAGCAGTGGCAGCGCGATTAATTGTTTCAGAATCCCAGGTTTGAATCTCGGCTTGATAACGGAATGTTAGCGAGCGAGCAAATAACTCAGCTACTTTTTTTGCATGTTCTGGATTGCGAAGTATAGTTAGAACATTTTGATTTCTTTTCTCTTCAAAATGTTCTAAAACTGCTCCACCTACCTCCTTCAAGGAAAAGCTGGCAATAGTATCCAATAATGGACCAATTACAGGCACACTACCTATTAATCCACCGATGAGGGAGGAAGAAAGATCCACCAATTTTTCCCCAGTCCCTGCTTTCTTCTCCACCAATTGACTAAAGACAGAAATAAAACCTGTTATTTTTGCCCATAAAACCATATAACTTGTATTATAAAATTGGCTTGTTTTCTCGTCGCTGTGAATCTGTTCAAGAGCAACCAGTTTTTTTGTTTTTTCATCCAAATATTGTTGCGTCAACGGATCTGGTACAGGGATTTTGCCTGCAAATTCCGCAGAGAATGCTTCTTGTTCTTGCTGTATAATTGTTGCGAATTTTACTTCAAGATTGCTGACTATTTTAGTAAAAGCATCGCCATGTATTAATTTATTAAATAGCTCTAAAATATTTTCCTGAATACTCTGGGCTTTTTCACTGACCTGTTTTTCAACTTCTGTAGAAATTTGTCCTTGCTGTTTTTGTAAATTATTTTCCAGCTCCTGCATCTTGGAACGTAATGCGATAACTTCAGGGTGTTCATTTAATGAGATGGCACAGGACGCGGCTGCTTCTAAATAGGTTGTTTCTAAATTGCGAAGAGAGCGCTCCTCTTCTATGACCAATAAATCTAACCAATTGAGCAATCTCTCATTTTTACGTTGTAACAAAACATAATTTTCATTTAAGGTAGTAAGGCAGGTCTTCGTTTCTTGCTCACGTTCTTTCGCGTACAGTAGCTGTTCGTCAAGTAATCTTATATGCTCCTTTAGCGCAATTTGCTTTTGGCTTAGGTGACTGTTGAATTTTCTCAAGCGTGCAATTTCATTTGCACTTTCTTCTCGCAAAAGCTCCAGTTCATTTTTTAAGAGCGCATTTTCTTCCTCTAACCAGTTCTCTTTGGCGGCGTCTTTTTGGGTGAATGCTGCTAATACAGAATTATACGACGGTGGTTCCTCGGATATAAGAAGTTCATTCTCTAACGGCATAAAGCACTTTCCTTTGCTAGCTATCGGATTCAGAATCATCAATATATACAAATCCGGAACATTCAGCAATCAGGAAGATTAAGCAGAAAAATGCGACCTATTGATAATGAATTAACTCACAAAAAGCCAAAACGATCGGAGACTAAGACCGATAATGAGAATCCCTACCAGGCTCATCAATAAATTTGCCGGTAAAATGCGTACCATATAAGCTGAAATTGGAGCTCCTATTGCACCACCAATAATAAGTCCAATTATGATTGACCAACGCTGAATTTCAATGGTCAGAAAAAATGCTGTGGCAATGCTAACAGTGACTAAAAATTCCGCTAAATTTACGGATCCTATTGTGTAGCGCGGGGGCTCACCTTGAGCAAGTAATGTTGAATTAACCATAGCTCCCCAGCCTCCTCCTCCAGCAGCATCCAAAAATCCACCAATAAAGCCAAGTGTAATTAAGCGCGGAATCTTATGAGCTGGCTTCTCACGTTTCATTAAAGTATGTACCAGGTAGCTATAAAGTTTTTCTGATAGAGCCGTTTTACGGAAAGATTTATAAAGAACATAAATCCCCATGATGAATAGATATCCCATGACGAAAGGTTTAATAATTTTCATAGGGGCATGACTTAATAATTGAGCTCCAGCAATCCCACCCAGGATACCCGGTATTGCCAGACGTTTAAAAAGCGTGCGATCAACATTTTTAAACATCATATGAGAAAGGCCAGAAATAGCGGTTGTTACAATTTCTGCAACATGAACTCCGGCACTCGCAACAGAGGGAACAATCCCCATAGCTAACAGTACCGTCATACTGATAAGCCCATATCCCATGCCTAAACCACCATCAATCAATTGAGCTACGAAGCCTATTAATATAAACAATAAATACTCATTCACATCATCTATCCTGTTAATAAACTACCGGGCTCTGAGGAGTTAGATTATTGGAGCTAAATGCAGTGTTTTTTATGTCTCGTAAACATGCAATTGTTTTTGCAGCTTGCACTTTAGGATCTTCTGAAAATAACTTCATTACAGTATCGTATATCTGTTGAATTTCTGGTGCTCGCGTCCATTTTTCTTTAGGCCTATTCTGAATCTCAAAGTAAACTCGAGCCATTTTTTCAATATTACTATTTTCATCCGTACCCGGACTATGCATGATTTTTTTGATTTCCTCCATACCTTTGGGTGTATCGGAGGAAAACATGGGGAGTTTCCAGGTTTTGCTATTTAAAAATTTTTGTTCCCCACAAAGAATTGCTAATAAACCTAACGTTTCTTTGAGCTGCTCGTCCGATAGGCGTTGCGCCGCATTAATACAGCCTGTGAAACCAGGACGAACGAGTTGACTTAAATCGCCTATACGACCCACTTCGTTGTTGGTTGCCAGGATATCGCTATGGAGTAACGCTCTTTCACACTCTTTTTTGCGAATAGCTTCAGCGATATCTGTTGGCCAATAATTTTCGGGCGTCTTGGTACCATCTGAACCAGGCGCATTTTGACCTGCCAGTTCACGTCCATGCTTTGATACCTCTAACTCAGCGACTATATCCACAAATTCTTCTCGCTTACTTCCACTATGCTTCATACTAGGCCAATGACCAGTTTTGTCCCGATAAAGCCACATGCCATAAGTGTGATTCGTTTCTACCTCTTTGCGATCCTTACCACTTACACAAGAGCCGGCACTTTTTCCTTGAGCTAGCATAACCAGCAAATTCTCTTGAGAACTAAGAAATAATTCCCTGCCATAATAATCAAAGACGGTTGCCGAACCATAAGATGAATTTAATGTATTACTATATTCTTTAGCGAGATCTTCTAAATCCTGCAAATTTTTCAGATAGGCACCAAGTTCTTCCTGGCCACATCGAGCACTACTTTCTTTAAGAAATAAATGTTGAGTAAATATTTGTTGCCAACCATCAAGTGACTTAAACAACTCATAATTAGTATTAAATAGTTCTCGCAGTTTACCTATCGCTGACTCTTCTATTCCATCAAGTTCAGGTGCTGTGGAAACCGTACTCAATCCTTGTTTAGTTGCTTCTACTTCAGAAAAAATCTTTGCAATAACCGTTTCAATTTTTTGTAAGTCCCAAGAGGCATTTAATTCAGGAACTTCCCTTACCAAAAGAATTATTTCAGCAACCTTCAGTAAAGCAAGAGAAGCTGGTGAATCTGAGGGCGTATAGTAAGGGTACTTCGCCATATTAAGTGGATGGTTAGTTGACAGAATGGGAAGTTTATTTTGCTTTTGAAAATCGGCCACCGTGTTTAGACGTTCTTGGTCTAAATAATAATCAGGAATAAAGGATCCAAGCAATCTAACTGGACTAATCAAGGTCTGAATGAAGAGAAAGATTTGTTGAGCAGCATGACTTGCAATAAGAGACAGATTGCGCTTTGCATGAAGTTTCCTAACTTGTGGTGGCAATTTTTTTACATCACGGGATGCCAAATGACTTGCACGTATTCGTGAAGAATACTTTTTAGCTACAGCACCATCTTTCTTTAGAGTAAAAAAATTACTTTCACAGAAATTGGCAGCTAAGGGTAATCGTCTAAGGCGGCTAGGCACAAAAGAAATAGCCTCCTCTAAATGTTCTGTACTATCTAAGGCGCCTTTTAAAAATCGTTGCTCAAAATCTTCTAAAACCAAGTACCAATAAGGAAGAGCCCTTAAACTATTCAATTTTTGCGCATTAAAATCTTTTTTACTTCCTTTTTTTGCAGCTGTTTTCGCCCATATTTGTATCTGCTTTTCAAATTGACTCAAATACTCTGTAATCTTTTCCGCTGAAATTTTTGATTCGCTAAAGAGCTTAATCATCTGTTGGCCATCAATCGGTAACGTAGAGAACCATGGTGGCAACTTATTATTTGCAATATCATTAAGATCATTTTGTAATTTAGCGCCTCGTTGGGATTGAATAGTCATCCATGCTATGGAAAACTGATTTAGGGCATACTTAATATCACTTAAGGCTTGCAGGTCTGACTTGTCCTTAAAATCGCCAGGAACGCAACACAAATAACTCTGTAAAAAAGGAGACAGCCCATAAAACCAGTCTGGTGTGGTAGTTAATGGTGCTTTCTTTATGACACTAAATTCTTGAAATGTTTCTGCAGAATAGGGTGGTAATTGTTTTTCAAAGCGTAAAACATATTCCGCCGACTCATTGATTTTCATTGGAATTAGAGTAGCAAGATCGGCTCGTCCCTCCTTCATAATGACATATTGCTCTGCTTTGTTTAAGAGTTCTGTTGCTGATTTAACTTTATCGCCAGAGTCGTCCTCATAGGGATAATGATCCACTAAAGCGTTTACGAGCAGGCCAGTGTATTTTGTAAGAATTTCTTGATAAGTCTCGATGGGTTCATTAGAAGGCAACGTGTAATATGCTTGGCACCATTTAAGATATTTTCCCCAATCCATTTTTTCTTTTAACTCTGGGAAAGTCTCGAGAATAAATAACACTGATTTGTGTAAACTGGCCATACGACGTTGATAACTTCGTTTTAAATCAGGAACTCTGGGGTAATATTCGACTTCAAATTCGCCAAGAATGTTTTTGAGATTAGTCTCTATTTCAAGCGGTAGCTTTGCGAATTTGGTCTCTACTAATCCTAATTCATTCGGAAACCTAATTTCTTCAGTTAACCGTAATATGGTTTTTGGCATGTTTCACTATCCCTTGCTCACATCAGTTGTTTATTATTAAATAAATCAGTCTACTTCACAATTTCTTGTAAACCATTTTAACAAGATATTCAATATGATTTCATGTTACACTGAATAGTTTAAGCTTTAAGGGATGAAGGTATGAAGATAAAAACAGGGGAATACACCGGGTCCTCCGATTCAGGTATTACTGAAGCAATCCAAAATGCCTTAGCGAAGGCCGGAGAGCATACACGCATCGAAGTTGTTGAAACCCGTAGTTCCCACATTGGGGAAAATACACGTTATTATCAGGTATTAATAAGTACGTTTACCGACTAAAAGGAGTTTAAAATGGGTTACACGGTACCTCATTATATTGGGGGTAAAGCATGGACAGAAACGTCCTCTAATTCACATACTATTTATAATCCCGCATTAGGTGAAGCTATTGGTCAAGTGTATTTTGCGGATAAAGCAATCTGCGATAAAGCTGTCGCCACGGCAAAAGCTGCCTGGCCAGCATGGGCCGAAACTACGCCGCTGAAGAGAGCGCGAATTTTATTTAAATTCAGAGAATTACTGGAAAAATATCAACTGGACTTAGCTCGTCTTGTCACCCAAGAACATGGCAAAACGCTTGATGATGCCAAGGGTTCTGTAGCACGAGCCATTGAAGTGGTGGAATTCCATTGTGGTTTGGTTAATCAATTACAAGGCAATTTTTCAGCTGATGTTTCCAACCATATAGATTGTCATACTTTACGCCAGCCTTTAGGCGTTTGCGCCGGTGTTTCGCCTTTCAACTTTCCAGTGATGGTACCCGTTTGGATGATGATTCCCGCCATTGCTTGTGGCAATACATTCATTTTAAAACCTTCCGAACAAGATCCCTCTGCACCAGTTCGTTTATTAGAATTGTTAACTGAGGCCGGCTTACCTGATGGCGTTGCCAATTGTATTCATGGTGATAAAACATTAGTTGATCAATTACTGACACATCCTGATATTCAGGCCTTCACTGCTGTCGCATCAACACCTGTTGCCGAAGCCATCTATACCAAAGCAACGGCACAAGGCAAACGAGCACATACCTTTGGCGGGGCCAAAAACCATTGTGTGGTTATGCCAGATGCTGATCTTGAGCAAGCTGCCAATGCAATTGTAGGGGCTGCTTATGGTTCAGCAGGTGAACGTTGTATGGCCATTTCTGCCGTTGTAGCCGTAGGTGACCACACCGCTGATAAGTTACTCGAAAAATTAGGACCACTTGTTAATGCAATGCGCATCGATGCTGGTAATGTTGCCGGCAGCGATATGGGGCCACTGATTAGCAGTGCCCACAAGCAACGAGTCTTAAATGCCATTAATAAAGGTGTGGAGGAAGGAGCCCGATTGATCATTGATGGTCGTCATTTTAAACATCCAACCCATCCAGAAGGTTACTTTATGGGGCCATCACTTTTTGACCATGTCAAAGAATCGATGTCCGTTTATGAAAATGAAATTTTTGGCCCTGTTCTTGTCGTACTGCGCGTCTCTGATTTTGATGAAGCACTCGCTTTAATTAATCGTCATCAATATGGTAACGGTACCGCTATCTTTACGCGTGATGGCTATACTGCTCGAGAATTCAGTCAGCGTGTACAAGTCGGAATGGTTGGTATCAATATCCCTATTCCAGTTCCCATTGCAAGTCACCCTTTTGGTGGATGGAAGCGCTCATCCTTTGGTGATACGAATATGCACGGCGAAGAAAGTATTAACTTTTATACCCGTCGTAAAACTGTTACCAGCAAATGGCCTGTTACGGATCTTGATGAAAGTGCGTTCATCATGCCCGTTAACAAATAAAGACTACTGATTGTTGGTATTGCCAGGCAAATGCCAACAATACTCAAATTTTCCCAATTGTTAGTTTCAGGAGATAACCATGGCACGGATTGGTTTCGTCGGTTTGGGGCATATGGGCTTGCCTATGGCTGTTAATTTGATCAAGGCGGGTCATATAGTTACTGGTTTTGATATCCAACAACAAGCCCTCAATAAATTAAAAGAGGCAGGTGGAAAAATTGCTCACACTGTGCAAGCAGCTGGATTAAATCAAGAGATCATTATTACCATGCTGCAAACAGGACAGCAGGTTCGTCAGGTTTGTCTCGACAAAGAAGGGCTTTTCGCCGTTGCCACACCCAATAGTCTGCATATTGATTGTTCATCGATTGATGTCGCTAGCAGTCGTGAAATTCAACAACAAGCTAGCCAAAAGCGACTACTTACTGTCGATGCACCCGTTTCAGGTGGAGTAGCTGGCGCCACAGCTGGCACATTGACTTTTATGGTAGGCGGCCACGAAGAAGCTTTTCTGGCTGCCAAACCAATTCTAGAAGCGATGGGAAAAAAAATTATCCATACTGGTACCGCAGGAAGTGGGCAAGCAGCAAAAATTTGCAACAACATGATCTTGGGTATATCAATGATCGCCATTTCAGAGGCCTTTGTTTTAGCTGAGCAACTTGGTTTGTCTCCGCAAAAATTATTTGAAGTTGTTAGCAACTCTTCCGGTCAATGCTGGGCGATGAGTCAATATGCGCCCGTGCCTAATGTTTTACCCAATACTCCCGCAAATAACAATTATCAACCTGGATTTACCGGGGCGATGATGCTTAAAGATCTTCATTTAAGCCAAAATTCTGCTGCCGCTGTCGGCTTAGAAACGCCCATGGGAGCCAAAGCGACTGCACTCTATCAACAATTCAATGAAGCTGGTTTAGGCCATCTTGATTTTTCAGCAATCATTAAAGTCATTACAAAAGAGCAGGTAACTCATGACTAAGCAGCACATTCCTGTCGAAGATAGAAAAGAATTAGAAGATTTCTGGGCGAATATTGCTCACAAATATGTCACCTGGATGAAACCCTGGGATAATGTTTCGCAGGGTGATTTTACCACGGCTAATATCGAATGGTTTACTGGCGGTAAATTAAATGTCAGTGCCAACTGCCTCGATAAGCATTTACCAGAGAAAGCCAAACAAACGGCGATCATTTGGGTGGGAGACAAGGAAGAACAACAACAAAAATTAACCTTTGCTGAATTACATCAAGACGTTTGCCTCATGGCCAATGCGCTAAAATCATTAGGTATTCGCAAAGGAGACCGCGTGGGTATTTATTTACCCATGATTCCTGAGGCAGCCATTGCCATGTTAGCTTGTGCAAGAATTGGCGCAGTCCATACGGTCGTGTTTGCAGGTTTTTCGCCCACTGCTTTAAGACAACGTTTGGAAGCAGCATCCTGTAAATTATTAATTACTGCAGATGGTTATTATCGCGGTGGCAAACATTTTGCCCTTAAAGACCAAGCAGATGAAGCAACACATGAGCTTAGTTTACAAACTTTAGTAATCAAACATAGCACCGAATCAACCTCCTTCAATTGTAAAACCGACCATTGGTGGCATGAATTAAAATCTAAAGTCGATGCAAACTGTCCTCCAGAACCAATGGATGCAGAAGATCCCCTCTTTATTCTTTATACCTCAGGTAGCACCGGGAAACCCAAGGGCGTCGTTCACACCACAGGCGGCTATCTTGTGCAAGTAGCCTATACTCATGACCACGTTTTTAATTGCTCCGATACTGATGTTTTTTGGTGTACTGCTGATGTGGGATGGATAACCGGCCATAGCTATGTTGTTTATGGACCGTTATGCAATGGTATTACCTCCTTAATTTTTGCTGGAATACCTACGTGGCCAACCCCTGAACGCTGTTGGAGCATCGTTGATAAACATCAAGTTAATGTATTTTATACAGCACCGACTGCCATTCGAGCTCTAAAGCGAGCTGGCGATCAATGGTTGGAATCAAGTACACGTCAATCTTTAAAATTACTGGGAACGGTGGGTGAACCCATTAATCCCGAAGTCTGGCAATGGTATAAGGAACAGGTGGGTAATAACCGTATACCTATTGTTGATACCTGGTGGCAAACAGAAACAGGGGCCATTATGATTTGCCCTCAAGAGAATTTAGAGGCAGCAAAGCCCGGAGCTGCCAGCCAACCTTTGCCAGGTATCTTTCCTGTGCTCCTTGATGAGCATGGTAAAGAAGTTAAAGGCAAGGGAGAAGGCTCTCTGGCAATAAAGTACCCTTGGCCCGCCATAGCAAGAACGATTGCCGGCGATCACGAGCGTTATCGCAAAACCTATTTAATTCATGGATACTATGTTACCGGTGATGGTGCCCGACGTGACAGTGATGGTGATTATTGGATTACTGGGCGTATTGACGATGTCTTAAATGTCTCAGGACATCGCTTGGGAACAGCAGAAATTGAAAGTGCTATCGTTGCTCATCCTAAAGTTGCTGAAGCAGCCGTTGTCGGCATGCCTCATGAAATCAAGGGACAAGGAATTCATGCTTTTGTCACTTTGCAATATGGCGAAGAGTCATCTCAAGAACTCTTTGACGAAGTGGTTTCCAATATCAAAGCGGAAATTGGTGCGATTGCTAAACCTGATGTGATTAGCTGGGTTTCTGATTTACCTAAAACACGTTCTGGAAAAATTATGCGAAGGATATTACGTCAGATTGCCGATAAACACGTTACTGAACTTTCTGAGTTAGGCGATTTATCAACCCTGGCTAATCCTCAAGTTGTTAAAGAATTAATGCAGAAGAAATAACCAGCACCGTGAAGGATCTTCAACTCAGGACAGCCTTCACTTGATGCAGAATAGCTATTGCTCTTTATTCTGATTCAGGCGCAGGCCAAGCGAACCATTGATTTAATTTGATAATTAATTCCTCTAAGCCCTCTTTTTTTAAAGAAGAGAAGGCTTGGACACTGATTAAATCCGTCATAAGTTGATAATGTTTTCTTACTTTTGATAGGGTGTTTTTTACTTCACTACGACTTAATTTGTCAGCTTTTGTCAACAAAATGTGAACAGGCAATTGTCGTGATAAAGCCCAGTCAATCATCATTTGATCAAGTTCTTTCAGTGGATGACGACAGTCCATCAATAGAACCAAACCTTGCAAACACTGACGCACCTCTAAATAATGTGCTAAATGCTGCTGCCAATCCTGTTTTACTTCCTGTGCTACTTTCGCGTAACCATACCCTGGTAAATCGACCAAACGTCGAGACTCATCCAGACTAAATAAATTAATCAACTGCGTTCTGCCTGGCGTTTTACTCGTTCGTGCGAGTTGCCTAATACCTGTCAGGCAATTCAAGGCACTTGATTTACCTGCATTAGAGCGCCCAGCAAAGGCAACTTCAAAACCTTGATCGGGTGGTAATTGGTTCACACGTGCCGCACTTTTTAAAAAGCTTGCACGTACATAAGGATTTATTAACATTCTTTTCAATTTCATTTTGGGATTTTGGCCAAGCAGTGTACCATTAAATGAGATAGAACCCTCGGAAAAAGAATGAAAAAAATCGTGTTTGCGCTTGTTGTGTTCTGCACATTTACGAGCAATGCCGCAGAACAATCCAATACCCAGGCGGGAAAAACTGCAACTTGTGTGGCTTGTCATGGTCCACAAGGGGTAAGTGTCAACCCCATATGGCCTAACCTTGCAGGGCAACATGCCAGTTATACGTTGAAGCAATTACAAGACTTCAAAAAAGGCACTACCCGCAATGCACCGGCAATGACTGGAATTGTTGCCGTGTTAAATGAGGCCGATATGGCTGAGCTGGCTGCTTTTTATGCTAAACAACCGCTACCGGAAGGTGTTACCCCGGAAAAATATTTAAAACGTGGAGAACAACTCTACCGTGGGGGGGATTTTAAAAAGCATATAACTGCATGCATTGCTTGCCATGGACCTAAAGGCACAGGAAATGGACAAGCCGGCTTTCCAGTCTTGTCAGGACAACATGCTGCTTATACTATCCAGCAGTTGCAAGCCTTTAAAGATAATAAACGTTCAAATGATTTAAATTCCATCATGAGAGATATTAGTGCTCATATGGATCAGCAAGATATGGAAGCCGTTGCTTACTATATCCAAGGTTTACATTAAATAGAGAGATAAAACATGTTAAGACGGTTGTTGTTAATTGTATTATTTTTGCCAATCTTGGCTTTTGCTGATGATTTTGTTGCGGGTAAAGATTATGAACTTATGACGGGAGGAGCTCCTGCCTCAAGCACGGACAAAATAACCGTCACCGAATTTTTTAGCTATGGTTGTCCTTGGTGCTATCGCATTGAACCTGCACTCATGTCGTGGCTGCAACAGCAAAATGGGAAAGTCCAATTTTCTCGAGTTCCTGTCATTTTCCACAAAGACTGGAAATTTTATGCGAAAGCTTATTACACTGCACATCTTCTTGGTTTGGATGAAAAAATTAATCCTGCCTTATTTAAGGCGATTCAAACTGACAAGCGTTCTTTAACAAACAATGACGCTATGGTGGAATTTTTTACTGCAGAAGGCGTCGATAATGCAACTGCCAAAAGTGCATTTGAAAACTCAACAACTATTGATTTGCAAATTGCTGAAGGAGCAGCTCTCATGTCTCGCTTTCGTGTAAATGGCATCCCAGCTATTGTGGTTAACAATCAATATAAAACAGATTTACAAATGGCCCAGACTCCAGAACGCTTTTTTAAAATTCTGGATTTTTTAGTTAATAAATCATCCAATAAAAGTTAACCTTCCCTGATTTACTAACTCTTTGATATCTTGAGAATTGGCTTGCATTTTATTTCTATCATCGCTATTGTACGGGTCCTTTTCCTAACGAAAGAAGAGGACCTGAGTCTCACTACAGTGAAGATTTTCCAGGAAGAATTAAACTCTAGCAACAGGGATTCGTGTGAAAAAATTAGTTGTTTGCTTTGTATTATTATTCAACCCTTCTTTATATGCTCAAAATTATTCCGAAATTGGAAGTTGGTATTTCAGCGAAAGTATAGCAACCATTTTCCCCGAGATAGATGATAACCATAGCGTTGGCACCGGCGATGGGTGGCCCAATGACTTGTATGTTAATCATGACGTAAAAACGAGTGCAGCAGTCTCAGTTCAAACGGGATTTACCTGGTTTAACGAGAGCAAATTCCTGCCTTTTTATAGTTTGGGAGCAAGTTACACTTATGCTTTCCCCATGAAGGTTAACGGCACCATATTCCAATACTCCTTGCCTGAATTTGAAAATTACCAATATCACTATGAGATACATCGTCAAACCCTACTAGGAATTATCAAAGCAGAGCTATACCGTTACCACAACCTCATGCCTTTCCTGTTAGTTGGCTTAGGCGTTTCTGCAAACCACATTGATAAATATCAAGAAACTCCCTTGTCTGGAATAACACCCAGATTTAGCCCAGAGTTTCAAGACGAAACAACAACACATTTCAGTTATGCCTTGGGTGCGGGTTTAGATTATATCGCTCTGAATAATCTGTGGCTCAGTTTAGGTTATAACTTTGGTTATTATGGACCTGCCCAAACAGATTCTGGTATTTCTTCCTATTCAAACGAGCGATTAAGAACACAATTAACTGATAACGGTATTGTTTTTACTATCACTTATTTTTTGGACAAAACTGCTTAGGAGAGCGTAGGGATGATTAAGTTGCGTAATGCTGTGCTAGGATTATCATTGTTTTTTTTGCATTCCGCCATAGCAGAGAAAGTGGATTCCACCACCCCCATTAACGCTAATCCAATTTCCATAAGTACCATCACATCAACAACAATACCTACAAGAACCTCCTTAGGGGGCAGTTACTTAGTTACTTATCGCTTAACTTCTAACCTGCCCTTTCAAATGAGGACTCCTTTTAACAATACGGTGCGTATATCAGCACCAGCTGGTGAGTTTACTATTAATGATGGTTGTCATGGTGTCGCTCTTGCTCCAGGAGGCGGGTGCAACTTATCCATCGGATTAAATGCGCGTACAACAGGAGCTAAATCGACACATATCACTATAAGTTATGGTAATAATTCAATTCCTCTTTCTATTCTAACCACGACAGATGCGTTATCCAGCAGCTCCTCATGGGTAGGTCTCATTGGAGTCGATTACAATCCCAATCATTATCCCAACGGGAATCAATTCAATTTTCATGATGTTTTTTATGTTGGTAATGTCAGTAATGTACCGATTAGTAATGTTTATGCAGAATTATCCCAACTCAAGGCGGCAGGCTTTTCTACTGTTCGCTCCTATCAGACAGAACCCTATTCCTGGATAGATATCATTCAACAGGCAAAAGCCTTAGGCATGAAGGTTGTTTATGAAGCTGATATTCCGCAAAATGGCAGCCAGGCAAATATTAATACGGCATTAAGTGTATTAACTTCTGTTATTAATGTTGTAGGGGCTACAACATTTCAGGAGACAGTTAGTCTAGTTTTTGCAGGCCATGAAAACTACAGCAGCACAGATATTAACTATTTAACCAGTGCTGTTTCGCAGTTGCAAAGCACCCTGAGCAGCAATGGAATTACTGTGCCAGTCGGTTCAGCATTGGTAAGTGGTAATTTAGTCACCCCAAGTCCTGCAATTAGCTCTGACATGACTACTTTAATCCATAGTTACTCACCGGGGGCTCCTCTTGCATTTGACCCCTATCCTTTTCAGTGGGGAGTTACACCGCCTGATCAAGCAGTCTCTAATATTACATTAATTAACTCCATTGCTTGGGACTATGCGCAGGCGCAAAGTCAATCTTTTTACGTTGCCCCTAGAACCATTCTCATGGCTGAAACAGGATGGGCCACCCAGGGAACAAACGCCGGCTATTTTTGTGCTCAACAAAATATCTGTGCCCCTGGCGTTGGTAATGCAGGAACCTATTTAACAGCCCTCTATAGTTTTGTCAGAAATAGCGGACATAATAGTGGTGCTTTGGTATTTGAAGCCTATGACGAGCCGGCAAAAGACCCTGGCAATCCAAACGATGCTGAAAATTTTTATGGTGTTTTTGATAGTAATTGCAATTTAAAAAGCATTAATTTGCTGCCTAATACAAGTTTTGTTACAGCAACAAATCCTGGTTGCCGAGGTTTTACTCAGGGAGCATTGTTAGTTGTTGTTGGTAATACAACAACGCAACCACCTTTTACCGTACAAATTCAACAAACAAATCCGATAACGCAAAATACTGCATCGATGACCGTGACAGTCCCCACACAAAATCGTACAGATAACAGTGTTCTGCCTTGGCCACAGTATCTGGTTTTTAATGGCGCCATTGTCAGTATGACAGGCTCTGCTACAAATAATACCTGTACTGTTCCTATAACGGTCAACAATGCAACTATTAGCTTTGGTGCCGTTAGCTGTACAGGCGGAAATGTAGTTAACTGCAGTAACGGCGTTTGTTTTTTGCCCACACCTTTTTAAAAGATTATTAAAACGGTGATAGCCGTGGCGATGCGAATATCACCGTTAGTAGTTAAAACTACCCATGATTTAAATCACCTGGATTTTCCAAACTTAAAATACCCGTATTAAAATCATAAGCAAATATTTCCGCGTAACGCCCCCAATCGATCATCGTACGTAAAACGCGGTCGGCTTCTTTTTCGCTTAAGTAATCTTCTAATTTACTCAAGAAACGTTCCTCGGAGACACGATGGCCAATTTTTTCATCCAATACGCGACGAATATAACGAGCTAACGGCACCTTTTCTAACAAACATTTTGCAAATACCTGCTTTCGCGCTTGTAAATCGGCTTCGGAAAATTGCTTACCTAATTCACTAAGCTGAATATCGCCATCAGAAACCTTAGCGAAACCAAGAATTTCCAATGTTTCTAAAATGGGGAATAAGTCATCGATATTCATCATGAGCTCATCAGCCAGCTCAGGTAAATCGATACGCTCCTCAAAGGATTTCATCGTTTCAATTAAACCTGATAATTCAGAAGGCTCCACATCGGGCAATCGATACCCTAAACCAATTTGTCGTTCTCGCTGCGCGCGCTTTGCTTTTTCTTTTGGACCAGTGGTCATTAATTTATAAATTTTATCAACCAAATCTCGAAACTCAGGCGTTTCTGGATTACGTGGCTGCGGAAGCGTTACCTGCAGTTCAGCACGAATATAGCCGGGATCACTACCAAAAATAACAATACGATCAGCAAGCGTTGCCGCTTCCTCAATATTGTGTGTGACTAACAATATACCGTTGGTATTTGTTTTCTTTTCTTTCCATAACTCTAACAAGTCTGATTTTAAATTCTCTGCCGTCAATACATCGAGAGCAGAAAAGGGTTCGTCCATTAGTAATACATCGGGATTTGTCACCAATGCTCTAGCAAAACCAACGCGTTGACGCATACCACCGGATAATTCTTTAGGGAAAGCGGATTCAAAACCATCAAGACCGATAGTATCAATCGCCTCAATGGCGCGACGTCGTCGCTCCTCACGACTTACGCCCTGTGCCTCAAGACCCAGCTCCACATTCTCAAGAACAGTTAACCAAGGCATTAAGGCAAAGGATTGAAAAACCATGGCAATGCCGGGAACAGGCCCAATTACCGCGTGACCACGGTAACTAATTTTACCAGCCGAAGGCGGCACTAACCCTGCAATAATCCGCAACAGTGTTGATTTTCCAGAGCCTGATTTTCCTAACATGGCGACTATTTCGCCTTCCTTTAACTGAAAATTAACATCCTCAAGAACTAATAAATCCTGCTCGGAAGATTTTTTGAATGATTTTCGACAATTTTCAATGGCAATAATTGTTTCTGACATAAATGCCTCAATTGAAGTGAAAGCGCTCTTCCGCCAAGCGATAAAGGGGGCGCCAAATTAAATGATTGAATGCCAACACATAGGTACACATCATCGCAGTTCCCAATGCTATTTTTGGGAAATCACCTGCGATAGTACTTGCTTGAATATATTCTCCTAAACCCGTAGCTCGTAACGTGGTATTACCCCAGCTAACCCATTCCGCAACAATACTGGCGTTCCAGGCCCCGCCGGCAGCAGTAATTGCACCAGTAATATAAAAAGGAAAGATACCTGGCAATGCCAAACGCTTCCACCATTGCCATCCTTTGACCCCAAAATTATCAGCGGCTAAATAAAGATCGCGAGGTATATTGGAAGCACCAGCAATGACATTAAATAAAATGTACCATTGCGTTCCAAGAATCATCAGTGGAGTAACCCAAATTTCCACGCTCAAATTAAAGCGAACAATGGCAATTACAAATAAAGGATAAAACAAATTTGCCGGGAATGCTGCGACAAACTGAATAACAGGCTGAATTTTTTGTGCCAATCTTGGTCTTAAACCAATCCACACGCCTACAGGAATCCAAATTAGAGAGCTGGCGATAATCAAGACAATAACTCGAGATCCCGTTGCCGCCCCCAAAAGAAACACATGGAAAATCTCACTGACTTTAAGCTGCGCCAAAATGAATTTTAATAACAGCCAACCACCGCCAATTATTGCGAGTAATACGCAGGTATTCCATATCCAATCCATATGTTTTTGATGACGATAATCAATTTCCTTAATTGGTTTAGGACTTTTGCGACTAAACCAGTGCGCATTGACAAAATGATCCTTCAAAATAGCAAACCGCTTACTAAAACGTTTTACTAAACCACTACCGCGGATTAAATCAATTAGCCAAGATTGATATTCTTCTTCATCAGGGGATGGTTCCATTTTAAATTTTTCAGACCATGCAATGAGCGGACGAAAAAGAATTTGGTCATAGAGGAAAATTACAATAACCATTGTAAGAATAGCATAGCCTACCGCATGCAAATCATGGCGTTCAATCGCTAGCGCAATGTAGGAGCCAACTCCCGGTAAACGAATGTCTTGATGAGCAACTGCAATTGCTTCCGATAACACCACAAAAAACCAGCTTGCAGACATGGACATCATCATATTCCACAATAAACCGGACATCGAAAATGGCACTTCAACCTTCCAGAAGCGTTGCCATGCCGATAACTGAAACATCGCTGCGGCTTCCTTTAAATCATGTGGAAGGGTTTTTAATGATTGATAAAACCCGAAGGTAATATTCCATACCTGCGCGGTAAAAATTGCAAAAATTGATGCACATTCAGGCCCTAATAAACTTCCGGGAAATAGATGGATAAAACCTGTCACGGTAATTGACAAAAAACTTAAAACCGGTACTGATTGTAAAATATCGATAGCAGGAATAATAATTTGTTCAGCACGACGATGCTTAGCTGCCAAGGCACCAACAATAAAGGTAAATATCATTGATAAAGCTAGCGCAATAAACATGCGCAAAACCGTACGCAAGGCATAAAACGGTAATTTAGCGGGGTCTAACGAAATTGGTAGTGGTTCACCAAGCTGATAGGGACTCGCCATTTGCGAGCCAGCCCAGCCTAGAAAAAAAACAACGGAAAAAATAAGGATTAGCAGCAACAGATCCCAGCGATTGATATAACGGCTGACATTTTCACGATTAGCAAAGTAAAAACGACTGTTGCGCACCACAATCCTCCCCTTTTTGTTTTTATAGAACTGATTGAAAACTTATACCCAAGCACTGATTCATCAAGGATGAGTATAAAGGGCGGGGATTAAAAGCACCCTTGTTTGAGTAGTAACACCCCAAAACTGCATAAAATAACATAAATACTGATTTATCGATATAAAAAGTCAGTCTTTTAGCTAAAAACCTCTGCACAAGCCAATTGCAGGCGCTCTCGCTAGCTCAGGCTGACGTAGGAACTCGCCAAAAGTCTTTTCTATATTCATCAAATGTATAAAAAAAATAATTTTTTTAAGATGAGTGAACTTTTTAACAGCTTTCGTGTCTAAATATTGAGCAACAAAAATGCTCTGTTTCGCATTTCCCCTCTTTATGCGAAACAATTGTCCATACTAAAGTATGCGACAAACATTTCCCCGGTATTTTTTACCGGGGTTTTTTTGTTTATGAAACCTGTTTAGAATGAAAAAAATGCAAGAGGAAATTAAAATGATTAGGCAAAGCAAACGTTACTTCTTATTACTCTTATTTATCTTCTCGGCGCAGAGCTTTGCAGCAGCGCCTGATAAAACACAGCTCGCCGTTTGGGCAAATGAAGCAATCGTTGCGACTTACACTTTTGATTATCAAAACTTTTTGGCCCGACAAAAAGAGATCGCCAAATACTTTAGCGCTGCAGGATGGACCGCTTACAGTACAGCACTTAATGCGTCCAAACTTCCCGAGACGGTAAAGAATAATTCCTATTTTGTGAGTGCGGTGGCAACCCTGCCTCCAGAAATTAAAACAATTAATGCGACACAGTGGCAGGCAATCATGCCTATCCTGGTCCTATATAAGAATCCTCAATATCAACAAAAACAAAATCTGTTGGTTACTATTAATTTTGTTCCGGCCCCAGCAGGACAAGGTGTTCGTGGATTATCTATTGTTAGCTTGCAATCCAAGGTCACTCAACCTCCCTGCGAATGTAAACCGCAAGAGGAATCTACACCAGCTGATACGACATCAAACGGAAACCCACAATAACAAGATGTATAAGAATTAATGCACTTAATAAGCCAAGAATAATAGTGAGCTTTGGCGGCATCGCGATATCAAGAACAGCTTCTTGTGGATTTTCAGGATTGAAATACACGTCAATATCCTCATCCTTCTCATAAGCAATTGCCGCGCGATAGGCTACTGCGCGCGCATGTTTACTATTAAGATTAATATGAGAGGAATCTTGAAAAAGACGCTCTCCTTGATAATCTTGATCAAAAGCCTGGTATTGGTATTCAATTTTTGGCCACAATCGCTGCGCTTCCTGTGTCCATGAAAATTGGGTAATACGTCCTTTAGTCAAATACCAACTTTCCGTTTTTTTAAGGCGCAATCTCTCTCGCCAAAAATAACGCAACAAAGCCAACAAAAAAATTAACCAAAGCAAATCAAGCAGCCATCGCCACGATGTCATCAAATAAGTCACAAGCAGTCCTTTTACACGCTATTCGTCTATCCTAGAGTAATTAAATCTGTTAAGCAAAATATTCCATAGGTTGGCGTAATTATTTAAATATGATTTCTTAACATCATTTCTTCTGGGTAGGGAAATAAGTAACGTTGTTTTAGTAAATAGGATTCTGGATGTCTTCTCAAGTGATGCTTGATTAAAATGACTGGCACAATTAGAGGAACTTTACCTGACTGATAGGCCATTATCGTCTCATGGAGTTCAGCTTTATCGCCTGCATCAATTTTCTCCTTAAAGTAGCCTTGTATGTGCTGCAGTACATTGCTATGCGTCTTTAAAGTCGCTATTTTTTTCATGCCTTCCATAAATAAAGCTAAATATTCATGAGCAAATTGTTCTGTAGCAATGTGTTTTAAATCTGCTACTTTTTTCCCTAATTCTCTATAAATCGTTTCATTATGAGCTAACAGGGTTAGTTTATGCTCTGTGTGAAAAGCAACAATGCTTTGTTTATTCAAATTATTTTTTGTCAGCTCCTGGAATCGGCGATAACAAAAAACTCTTTCAATAAAATTTTCTCGCAACCGAAAATCCCTTAATCTTCCTTCCTCCTCAATAGGGAGAAAGGGATAATACTTCTCCAGAAAGTTTGCAAAAATACCTTGTCCTATTTTTGGCGGTAGAGGTGCAGATTGGTATATCTTTACATTTTTCCACCCACAGCTTGGAGACTTATTTTTTAATATAAACCCACTCAAATGCTGCAAATCCTTTATTCTATTTTGACAAAACTGCTGCAACTTTGCTGTGTGATCTATCTGAGGATTAAGGGCTTCGACTAAACGTGGATATTTTGGATCACCTTCCAAATGAAGAGCAGGACGAGGGACGCCCATGCCACTTTCCACTTCCGGGCAAATAGGATAAAAATCAAAATAGTGTGCCAGAACATCTGTAATATAATCATCCTTTTTGTGACCACCGTTGAATCGAACTGGCATACCCAAAAGGCAATGACTAATCCCTATAATAATTGATTTATTCATGATTGTAGTCTTAAATTCACGGCGGTCTTTTAAGCATAGAAGCGAATTAAGAATTGCCCCTCTAGCACCCTGAGATTATTATAGTAAATAAGTCTGAATCCACAATATCCACGTCGTGATTACTGCTCAAAATTATCACCCCATCTTCATTTTGGCGAGATTAGTTCATGGCTAAATTGGATCCTACCTGCCATTTATCATCAGCGGAGCATTTCCTGACAGAACTTGGATGGCGAGAATTCCTATCATTTGCTGTATCATTTCCCTACTCTATCATGAAAATTTCCGTCAAGAATCTGCTAAGTTTCCATGGCATATCGATGAGTATTCCCTAAGACGTTGGCAACTGGGCCTAACTGGATATCCGATCATGGGTGCCGGTATGCGAGAGCTTTGGACCACAGGATACATGCACAATCGTATAAGAATGCTAGTCGCATTTTTTTGACCAAAGATTTATTAATTGACTGACGCTTAGGCGCTAACTTGTTTTTAGAGACCTTAGTTGATACTGATTTAGCCAATAATAGTACGAGTTGGCAGTGGTTGCCGGTTGCGGTGTTGATGCAGCGCCCTACTATCGTATTTTTAACCCCGTTCTGCAAAGTAAAAAATTTGATGCAAGCGGCAGTTATATTCGCCAGTGGCTCCCAGAGCTTGCTAAAGTGAAAACTCAATATTCATCAACCGTAGATAGCCAATAGTACTGAAGCAGGAATTGTTCTTGGGAAACATGAGCACTATGAAAAATAACGTCAGTAATATCAAGTTGTTTCTAATAAATCCTTAAGTTTCATAATTTATACTATGAAAATTAGCGATTAAATTAAGACGATCCATGCCTAAGCTTAGAACTGCACCCGGATACCAACCTGCTGACTTTAATGCCCAGAATTTCAAAAATTTTCAACAGAAAGAACGCGATGTTGAAGAAGCTCGCAAACAACTCAATGACATGCTTCTTCATACCAAAAAAGATTTAGTTAATTCCTTAGAGGATCTTATCCTGCACGTAGAAAACCATCCTCATAAAAATGTGCAGATTTTTATGCTAAATGCCAAAGACGATGATGCTTATCCGTTGAAACGCATGGCGAGTAATTTAAAAGCACTGAGAACAGGAGAACTTACTCCTGATTTAATCATTCAACAAATCAATACCTGGGTTAATGCCTATAAACACAATGAATTAGACTATGGTTTTGCAAGTGACATACTTTTGAGACAACAATATCAACCAAGAGTAGACTGGGCAAACCGGGTTGGCAGAGAATTAGAAGGTGATTTAGCTAGCTTTACTGCCAGGCTAAACAAGATTAAAGAGTTCTTAAATCCTTTTCAGCAAGCTCTAAGCGAGAAACAGAAGGCACTCGACAAGAGCATGCCTACAACCATCTGTACCAATAACCTAAATGACGCCTTTGTAGTCGCTCTACGCAAAATTCAACAAGAAGCTGATAGTTTGGCCAAAAGGGGTAATAGAGAAGCCGCCGGAATACGTGGTTTATGTGGAGAACTTATCACTAAACCTGATGCCGATCTTGAGCGCCTCGTGGAAGGATATACCACGCTGCAAGAGAGAGTCCCTAATGGCTATGCCGATCAAAAACTTGCCGTAATTCGTGATATTTTAGCCGCTCATCGTGCGAATCAGCATTTAGTTACACGAGCAGGTTTTGATCAAAGCATACTTCACGAAGCAGTATTCGGTAATATGCCCCTTGATGATGGCTTACCTACTCAAGAACAATCCACTAGAGGATCTAAAGAGAATAAAAAGAGGACCCAAGCTATTCAAGACCTTAAAGAGATCCTGACTAACTACCTCGCTGAACGAGAAAAAGTTGTTGATGATAAAAATGAAATTAAAGAGTATTTTTTCCCATTTTTTAAAAGCTTGCAGAAAAGCTATACTCAGAAAAAACATACTGTTTCAGCAATTTGTAAAGCCTTGGATGGTGATTCTGAGGAGCTAGATCACGATTTTATTAAACATTTATCGATTGCACGTGATGGCAATTTAGGAAAGAATTTACGAAGTTTTATTAAAGATGGAAAAGCTGATGTTATTGTTGGCGCTAAAATTACTACAGTGCGAGAATTTATTACTAAATTACATAATCAGCTCCCACAACCAACCACTCTACTACAATAGTATTTGTAGCCCGTATTAGTAATCTTTAATACGGGAATCATCGCTCTGCTTGTCTATGTTTTCATGCAAAAAATCTTCTGCTTAGAAGAATTTGCTTTTAATTTTGCTATATTTTTATTGTGATACCATTCAGGATAAATATGGCATTAAAAATAAGACCAATTAAACTTAATAAATGGACATTAAATTTTATATTTATCATGGCCCTGATAATTATGGGCTTCCTCAGTTATTTATCCTATTCCGAGTTAAAAAACCTTATCAAATCAAATAAATGGGTTAATCATACCTATGATGTCATTGGGGAAATTGACGTTTCGCTTTACTCTCTTTCAGAAATTGAGTCTTATCAACGTGCATACTTAATATCCAGCAGCAAAGATTACTTAAAAAAAATTAGTTTTATTAAAACTAATCTTGATAATAGCCTACAGGAAGCTTTATCACTGACAAAAGATAATCGTACACAGAATGCAAAAATTCATCGTTACAATGAATTAATTAAAGAAAGACTTTCCTATTTAAATCAAATTATTGTGTTGAAAGAAAATGATAAATTGAACACACCCGAAGGATTAGCACTATTTAATCGTAGTAGTGAAATTTCAAATGAGGCAAAAAGTATAGGGAACGAGATCAAATCGATTGAAGAAGTCTTACTCAATGAAAGAAATAATCTTACCATTGAAAAGGCCAAGGTAGGTAGTATTCTCTTAATGATAGGGAGTATTTTGAGTATTATTTTTCTTATTATCCCCTTTACCTTGGCCAATATTGAGTTAATTAACCGTAAAATTATTGAACATAAAAATCGTAATACTAGAATCCATTTACGTCAAATCATTGAAAGCACACAGGATATGGTAGCAGCGCTTGATAATCAGGGGCGCTTTGAAATTTTTAATGAGGCTTATCAACGAGAATTTAAACGGTTATTTGGCAATTCACTAAGTATTGGCATGACGATGGATGAAGCACTGTCTAACGTATTAAATAATCAGCATCTTCTGTCAATATGGCAAAAATCATTACAACCCCATGAAGAAATGCAGGTGATGGAATTCAAGCATGGGCAAGGTAAAAGCGTTTACGAATTAAACTCCAGTCAAATAAAAAACGAACGCAATGAAATCAAGGGTTTGGTACATAGCATTCGCGATATTACAACCAGGGTACAAGAGCACTTTAAACTTCAGGAATCTTATAAGAAATTATCTGAAGGCATAAAAGAACTGCAACTTAAAAATGAACAAATTACTTTGCTTGTGGACATGAGTGATATTATGTTAGCGGCTAACGCTCAAGAAGAATTAAGTAAAGTGATGGCTAAATATGCTCAAGCATTACTTGCTTTCAGCAGTGGCTATCTTTTTATTATGCACCCTTCTAGGAATTATCTTGAAAAAGCTGCCAGCTGGAATACTCCCAATGAACAAGACAAGGTTATGACCCCTGATCAGTGTTGGGCATTAAGGCTTGGCCGCTTGCATCAAATTAAAAATCCAGAAAAAGATTTAATCTGTGAACATATTGCAACAGAGGAAACCCATCCTAAACTGCCATTAATTATTTGTGTTCCACTTATGGCTAAAAATGATATTTATGGCCTGCTTTATATTGAAATATCAGAAGCAAATTTTGTTTTGAATGAAGAAACTCGTTTAATTATTACAGCATTCGCCGAATTAACTGCGCTTGCATTAGCAAATGTACGATTGCGAGAAAATTTACGTTATCAATCCATTCGCGATCCACTTACAGGTCTTTATAACAGACGCTATCTAGAGGATATTTTATTTAAACAAATTCATCAGGCGGAGCGTAGTAAATTTTCTTTTGCCCTACTAATGATAGATGTGGATCATTTTAAAAAAATTAATGATAACTATGGCCATGATGCAGGAGATGTGGCCTTAAGAGAAATCGGAAAAGTGCTGGAAGATAGTGTCCGACAGGGGGATGTCGCTGCTCGTTATGGTGGCGAAGAGTTTCTTTTAATGCTCCATAATATTGATTTAGATAAAGCTAAAAAACGGGCAGAACAACTTAGGATAGCCATTTCTAAACTACAAATTAAATTTGGTGCTCAACCTGTAATACCGGTCACTATTTCAGTTGGAATCGCAATCTTCCCCAGGGATAGCAAGAGTAAAGAAGAACTTATTGAACTGGCTGACAAAGCGTTATATGAGGCAAAAGCAAGTGGAAGAAATCAGGTCGTTTGCTTTTCCGACATTAACTCGTCAGGTTAATGCTTAGCTATTTCTATCGAAGATATTCTAAGAGTTGCAATAACTGACACCTATTTCCATTAATTACGAAAAGAAGTCTATTTTTGCCATGTTTCTCGTTAAAGACTATGCTTGGAGAAGTGGTAAATGGACTTTTTTTAACCACTCACAGCAACTTCAATGGAGGAAGTGATCATGTCTAAATATTTTGTCATCTTCGTTATGTTGATTGCCTGGGCATTTGCCCCCAACGCGATGTCGCGTCAATCAGGTGGCGGTGGTGAAGATCTTAAGGGAGTTTGTGAACTGTCTGGGGGACGCTGGGTAGGCTCCGAAGGTGGTAACTGGGCTTGCTGTTGGGCTAATTGGGGCTGCTATGGTTGCGTTGACGGCGTATGTAAAATGAAATGTGATACCCAGCGCTGCCGCAGAGCCAATAGCGCAAGTAAAGCTGGTGAAGGAGAAGCGATTATTAAAGGTTTAGCTCCTGTCAACACCAAAGCGCCCATAGTCCCCAAACAAACGCCTCCCAAAGCATCCTCTACTGAGAAGGTACAACAATAACCGGGAAGTTTAAAATCAGGGGTTGTTTAAACAACCCCTAATTTTTATTCATTTCAGGTTTAACTGCGATTTCTTGCTTGTTCTTTCTTTGTTTATACAAGAAATAAATAATCACCCCAGCCAGTAATAATATACCGATAGACCATAAAGGTCGTGTCGCAAACCAAGCGATGGCAGTAATCAAAGCCCAAAGAGCAAAGCCACAGATAAAGGCAACGAAGCCCATACTAAAACCTGCGATAGAACCCAATATAGGAAGAATATCGGCTAAAATAACAATTGGTTTTAAAATCAAGGAAAAGCCGCCAATCATCATGAGTAATGTACCCGCCCGCCATACCCAGGTGAACACACGATTTTCTGTAAGTGCATCCTGAATCAGTTGATCAGAAGACTCTTGACCAGACGCCAAAAGTAATACCGGTTGTCCCGCTTTAGCCATGTATTCTTGCAGTGTATTGCCTGACTGCTGCCCAATGATACTTACCGTTTGCGGTGGTGTTACTGTCACTCTAATACGCAGATCACCAATTTGCGGGCTTTGATAATTTTGACCAGCATAGAGTTGATTGTTGATATAACGTACTGGCATATTGATCTTATTTTGCAGCGCCGTGGTGTTTACTTTGTCAAGGTCTACTGGTTGAGTTTCACTAATTTGTGCAATTAAATTGGGTGGTAATACGAAGTCGCCTACAGTCACCGTGTTGGCATATTGATGCAATGACTCAAGCGGCATCATTGCCGGATTCTGGTGACCGGCCTGTTCTTTATATTGGCTACTATCAAGCAAACTGGTTGACCAGGTCTTCGTGTAAGTGTAAGTGGTTACTTCTTTTTGTGAACCGCCCATTTGTGATTCTGTGCGAGTTTCTTTATTTTGTTTCCATTGATACATTTCCACTGTTCTATTTAAACCGATAGCATTTTTTGCAAGGCCTAAAATCGGATCTTTTAGCACATCTTTTGTCGTTGCCAAACCACTTAAATAGATAACACGCAGATTATTTTTAGGATCAATGGGTGAATTAGAAACTGGAATTAAAACTTTCTGTGCCTCTACCAGAGATTGTGCAGTATGAAGACCATGGCGTTCGTTCCAAAAGATTAAAATGACAGCCGCAATAATTAATCCAATCCCCAAAAAAATACCGAGAAAAGCATCCTTAATGCGACTTCCCCAGGATTTAGTAACTATTTCTTCGGCCATTTTCCTACTCCTTGATGGTAAGCTGCCAACTGTACGTACCTAAATAGTCCAATCTTTATTTAAATTCTTATGCAATTAACTTTGAAGATTAAGGCAAGAAATATGCCGAAAGGGGGCAAACCAGACAGCTTTACCGCTGGTTTGCCAAGCATGATTAACTGATTCGGTGGTAGGTATTATGTCCCATAAAACGGGCACCCAAATCTTTCTTTCTCTGAACAGCTGCTTGATGAACAACTACCCAGGTGGTATCCAGAGTTTTGTTATCCTTACCTAAATTACCAACAATACTTAAGGCTGAGCCACAATCAGGATAGTCAATACTAATTGTAAAAGCATTTCCAGTTAGAAACCCCACAACAGGACGCTTTTGACCAATTACCTGTTGGCATTCTTTAGAAGCAACGGCCGTAGTAAAATAACCTGTTAGAGCCCCTTCTTTTGTGCTGGATAATTCCAAAACAGAACCTTTACCATTTTTAAAAACCATCTTTTCTTCTGCAAAGCTTGCCTGGCTAAGCATAATTAATCCACTCACAGCGACTATACGACTTATTTTTTTTAACTGCATTTCCTGCTCCTTTAATCCGCACCAAATCAGTAAGTGCGGATGAAGCATAATCGATTATTTAGCTGTTTGCCATCCGTGAAATCCCGGATATGCATAATTGATTAAAACATCCCATTACTATTGGCAGACTCTACTGGAATGCTTTGAATTACATCCCAATGCTCAACAATTTTATTGTGTTCTAAACGAAAAATATCAATGATGGCTTGCCCTTGTGTTCCTGGTTCTTTAATTGAATGAACATGTAAAATTACATAATCGCCCTCCGCTAAAACACGTTTAATTTCACTATGAGATTGCGGATAAGTTACTTTTAGGTAATCGATATATTGCTTTAACCCATCAATACCATCTGCTGCCAAGGGATTATGTTGGATATACCAAGGCCCAAGATACCATTCTGCTGCTGCGAAATCTTTTTCATTAATTGCTTTTTGATAAAACTCAGTGACAACTCGTTTGTTAAAAGCTTGCTTGTCTTCCTGGGCAAAACTTAAATTAGCCCCCAATAACAAAGAAAACATTAAGAAAGGTAAAATCATTTTTTTCATTTTCATCTCCATTTTTATTCAATAAAATTGATTGTAATTCGCTCTAAAAAAGAAAAAAGCGCATTTTTCTGTACTTAACAATCAACTTTTTTGATGATTAGCGAGCTAACTATGACAAAAGTAACCATCGAGCAATGGCGGGTTTTACAAACGGTAGTTGATGAGGGAAGTTTTGCAAAGGCGGCGTTAAAACTTCACAAAAGTCAATCGAGTATTAGTTATACCATTAGGAAGCTACAGGATATGCTTGGTTTAACTTTATTCTCTATCGCAGGACGAAAAGCGGTCTTAACAGAGCATGGTCAACGAATTTTAAACCTCTCTCGTCAAATAACCAGAATTGCCAAAAGTGTCGAAAATGCAGCGCATAATCTCAGCTTAAACTACGAACAATATTTACGATTGGCAATCGATGAAATTTTTCCCCCTGGGATCTTGCTTAAAGTGCTGCAACAATTTGGTTGCAATAATCAACATACACGTTTGATTATTAATCATGGCCTTTTATCTGGTCCTGGTGAATTATTGCTTAATGGCAATGCCGAATTAGCTATTGTATCAAGAATTCCTGAAGGCTACCTTGGAGAGAAATTACTCGATATTCAATCTCTTCCCTATGCGCATATTGATAGTCCTCTGCACGCCAAGGAACTTAGCTTAGAGGATCTCCATGATGAACGTTATATTATTGCGCAAGACTCAGGAACTAAAAACAAACGGAACGAAGGTTGGTTAGGTTCAGAATTTCATTGGAAAGTAAGCTCTATGGAAATGAAGATTCAATGTGTTGCACAAGGTATTGGTTTTTCCTGGTTACCAACGCAATTAATAGCAAACCGCAACTTGCCCATTAAACCCCTCAAGCTAAAGCAAAACAACATTCGTACCTACCCACTTTACCTGGTGCATCACAATCCAGAAACAATCGGTCCCTCTGCAAATCAATTAATGGCTCTTTTTCAACAGTATGCTTTACAAGAAAATACTAGGGCTTTATGAGCAAAAGCCCTAAAAAAAATTTTCATCAGGCATCTCTACTTAAATTTGCGGCTTCTATACTTAAAAAGAAGGCAGCCCCATGCCACGAAAGATACGTGGGGCTATTGCTGCTAAGAAAAATCTGTTCTTTAAAAAATAAGAGCTTATGATCGCTCTTGTCGCGGCCACTCATACCGGTATAATCTTTCGCAACCAACGCGCGAAATGAGGGAATAAAATGCTCGCAAAAACACCACTAAATGCTACTCATGTAGCACTAGGCGCCAAAATGGTCGATTTTCATGGCTGGGAGATGCCACTACATTATGGCTCACAACTGGATGAACACAATCAAGTACGTCAGCATGCGGGAATGTTTGACGTTTCACACATGACGATTGTTGATATCCTGGGAGCAGGAGGACGACAATTTTTACGCAAACTGCTAACCAATGATGTTGATCAATTGGAGCATACAGGGCGTGCGCTTTATAGCTGCATGTGCAATGCGCACGGTGGCATCATTGATGATTTAATCGTTTACCAACGTGCTCCAGATAACTATCGCATGGTAGTCAACTCTGCAACTCGGCAACGTGATTTGGCATGGATTCGCGCTAAAAGCGAAGGCTTTTCTGTTGGCCTGCAGGAAAGGAATGATTTAGCCATGATAGCAGTCCAGGGACCGGAAGCCATTAGCAAAACAATGGCAACTCTGACACCTGCCCAAATTGATGCGGTATCGACTTTAACTAATTTTGAATGCGTTGATGTGGAGCACCGTTTTTTTGCTCGTACAGGTTATACTGGTGAAGATGGTTTCGAAATTATTTTACCTAAAGAAGAAATTGTTCAATTCTGGTCTTCTTTGTTAGAAATCGGCATCAAGCCTTGCGGCCTGGGGGCAAGAGATACTTTACGTCTTGAGGCAGGCATGCTTCTCTATGGTCAAGATATGGATGAGTCAACCACCCCTCTGGAATCAGGATTGGAATGGGCTGTAAAATGGCAACCAGAAGATAGAGATTTCATTGGGATGGGTGCATTGCTTTCGCAAAAGCAACAAGGCATTAAACGCAAATTAGTAGGCTTGATTTTACAAGACAAAGGCGTTATGCGCACAGGACAACGAGTCGTTGTTGAAGGTAGTCCAGATGGCATTATTACCAGTGGCACTTACTCTCCAACGCGTGGTGAATCCATTGCTTTAGCAAGAGTGCCGTCAGCAACCGGAGAAAATGTATTTGTTGATATTCGTGGCAAATTGATTCCAGCTAAAGTTAGCAAACCACGTTTTGTTAAACGAGGAAAAATCTTATAACAACAAATTGAATTGGCAGCTCATTGAATTAAAAAAATAATAAGAGAGAAAAAAATGACTGATTTGAAATTTACCAAAACTCATGAATGGCTCCGCGCAGATAACGATGATTTTACAGTGGGTATTACAGAGCATGCGCAAGAATTGTTAGGTGACATGGTGTTTGTTGAACTACCTGAAGAAGGTGATGAATTTAATGCTGGTGATGAAATTGGCGTCGTTGAATCAGTGAAGGCAGCTTCTGATTTTTATGCTCCGATTAGTGGTGTTATTGTCGCCGTTAACCAAGAGGTAAGTGACAATCCAGCCTTGGTTAACAAAGATCCTTACGGCGCTGGTTGGCTAGTAAAAATGAGAGCGCTTAATAAAACCGAGGTCGATAGTTTGTTAAATGCTGAACAATATCAAAACGAAATTAACGAGGGTCATTAACAATGCCTTATATTCCACATACTCAGGAAGATGTCGAGGCGATGTTGGCAAGCATCGGCATTAAAAAGACGCAAGAGTTATTTGATGAAATACCCGCAGCCCTACTTTACGGTGAGTTGAAAAATATTCCCGAGGGTCTTTCCGAAATGGCCATGCTAAAAGAAGCACAACATTTAGCGAATAAGAACCATAATGGCCTATGTTTTATGGGAGCAGGCAGCTATGAACATCATATTCCTGCAGCTGTGTGGGATATTACATCACGCGGCGAATTTTTAACTGCTTATACACCTTATCAGGCGGAAGCTAGCCAAGGCACACTGCAATTGCTTTATGAATTCCAAACCATGATTGCAGAATTAACCGGGATGGATGTTGCCAATGCATCTATGTATGATGGCGCATCGGCACTTGCGGAAGCTATTTTAATGGCGGTTCGCCTCAACAAGCGTAGTAAAAGCAATCGCATTTTAGTTGCCGGGACGATTCATCCTCTTTACCGCGAAACCTTGGAAACCATTGTTCGCACTCAGCATATTGAAATCATCACCCTGCCTTTTGATGAGAAGCAAGGCATTACTGCTCTTTCAGTATTAGATAAATATCGCGGCGAAGATATCACTGCTCTGGTAATAGCTCAGCCCAATTTTTTTGGTTGCCTTGAATTAGTTGATGAGCTTGCCGATTGGGCCCATGCTAACGGTAGCATCAGCATTGCACAGGTAAATCCTGTTTCGCTAGGTCTTTTGCAACCTCCTGGACAATGGGGACAGCATGGCGTTGATATCGTTTGTGGCGAAGGACAGCCCTTAGGCTCTCCCATGGCTTCAGGCGGCCCCTATTTTGGTTTTTTCAGCACGCGTATAGAGCATGTTCGACAAATGCCTGGTCGTTTAATTGGACGCACCGTTGATAAAGATGGGAAAACAGGATTCACTTTAACGTTACAAGCCCGCGAACAGCATATTCGCCGTGGGAAAGCAACTTCAAATATCTGTACCAATCAGGGTTTGCTTGTAACAGCAGCCACGATTCATATGAGTTTGCTTGGTGCTGACGGTTTACAACAGGTCGCATCTCAATGTCACATTAACACGCAAAATCTGGTGACTGAATTAACAAAAATCGATGGCGTAGATACCGTATTTTCAGCACCTTATTTTCATGAAGCACTACTTAAGTTAAATCGCCCTGTTGATGAGGTTTTGACTCAATTACGTGCGGCAGGTATTAACGGTGGTTATGCTATCGAATCACATTATCCACAATTGGCAAACACGTTTCTTGTGTGCGCAACAGAAATGCGCACCCTTGAAGAAATTAACCATTACGCCAATTCACTCAAATCTATTATGACTAAGCGAGGAGATTGATGTTTATTGTGCAGTTAACGTTTAAAACGCCACTTAGCGAAGTGGATAAATATTTACAAGCACATCGTGAATATCTTGATTATTACTACAAACAAGGGTTACTGCTTGCCTCAGGTCCAATGAAACCAAGAACCGGCGGTATTATTATTGCGGCGACCAGTGATAGGGAACATTTGGAATCAGTCCTCAAGCAAGATCCCTATTATCTTGCTGAAATTGCTGATTACCAGATCATTGAGTTTACCCCCGTAAAGCATTGCAGTGAACTTAAGGATCTAATTCAGAAAACGGAAGGCAAATTATGTTAATTTTTAACCGTTCAAAGCGAACACGAAAAGCCACAGCGCAAATGCCTGGAAAAGTGATGGAGCAATTGGCTATCCCCGCCCATTTTTTACGTAAAACACCACCACGATTGCCAGCCTGTTCCGAAT
Source organism: Legionella cardiaca (assembly GCF_029026145.1). NCBI lineage: Bacteria > Pseudomonadati > Pseudomonadota > Gammaproteobacteria > Legionellales > Legionellaceae > Legionella > Legionella cardiaca. The sequence goes on from NZ_CP119078.1 coordinate 2,907,318, forward strand.
TACAAGTGGTTCGCCATTTTACTGGATTATCACAACTTAATTTTGCTATCGATACCAACTTTTACCCTCTGGGTTCATGTACTATGAAATATAACCCCAGAGGTGTCCATAATGCCGCGTCAAAAGTTGGATTTATAAATCGCCATCCACTGGCACCAGAAAAGGCAAGTCAAGGCTATCTACAAATTCTGCATGAGTTGCAAACTTATCTAGCTGAGATTACGGGCATGCCCGGTGTTTCGCTGACGCCCATGGCTGGCTCTCAAGGTGAATTTGCAGGGGTTGCTATGATTAAGGCTTATCATCAATCCAGAGGCGATACACTCCGTGATGAAATCCTAATCCCGGATGCAGCACACGGGACTAACCCTGCTTCTGCGGTGATGTGTGGTTTTAAAGTCATTGAACTCACAACAGCAAGCGATGGTGATATCGATTTAGAAGAACTACGCAGCAAAGTAGGTCCTAAAACAGCAGGCATTATGCTAACTAACCCCTCAACACTCGGGTTATTCATGCGTCAAATTAAAGAGGTTGCTGAAATTGTTCATCAGGCAGGCGGACTCCTTTATTATGACGGCGCCAATTTAAATGCCATTTTAGGTAAAGTTCGACCTGGCGACATGGGTTTTGATGTCATGCATTTAAACTTACACAAAACCTTTGCGACTCCACACGGCGGCGGCGGCCCAGGAGCAGGTCCAGTTGCTGTGGGCAAACGCCTATTACCTTATTTGCCCTTGCCTGTAGTTGTTAAAGAAGAGAATAATTATCGTTGGGCCACACGCACAGACTACCCACAAAGTATTGGACGATTATCCTGTTTTATGGGTAATGCGGGTATTTTACTGCGCGCTTATTTTTATATACGTGTGTTAGGTAAGGAAGGTTTACTTCGCGTTTCCGAATTTGCAACGTTGAATGCCAATTATTTACTTGCAGAGCTAAAAAATGCTGGCTTCAAACCTGCCTATCCAGAAAGACGAGCTACGCATGAGTTTATTCTTACACTAAGCCAGGAGAAAAAACTCTACGGTATTACCGCCATGGATTTAGCCAAACGCTTATTAGATTATGGATTTCATGCACCGACGACTTATTTCCCGTTATTAGTTCCAGAATGTTTACTTATTGAACCGACTGAAACAGAGGCTAAAGAGGAACTAGATGGTTTTATTAGTGCCATGCAAGCCATTCGCCATGAAGCAGAAACAAATCCTAATCTGTTGAAAGAGGCACCTTACAGTTTACCCGTGAAACGCTTAGATGATGTCAAAGCTGCAAGAGAGTTGGATTTAAATTATTTTAGTCACCACGAATAACTCTTCCCGTCAGGAATAAGAGAGCGATGCTGTTCTTTTATTCCTGTCATAGCTTTCTTTTCAAAGCCTAACGATGATTCTCACCCAAAATAAAAAATCAGGTTTAAAAATAATGGGCTAATTGCATTATTCAATAGTCTTTAATTATTCATCATTCCCTATCAATAATAAGGCGATAACTAATTGTTTTTAAAAAAAATAGAAAATACTTTGCGTCAATGTAAAAATAAGTTATAACAGAACTAACCTGTATCAAGGATTGACGGGTTAGAGGGGTCAGCATGAAAGCTGATAGTGGATTTTTTTTCATGGAGTGAAAAGTGAATAGTAAAGTATTTTCACAACGATTTAATCGTGAGTTATCTTTGTTAGGTTTTCCAGAAGAATTAGCAGAGAAAACTAAAGCCGTTTCCAAGGTCTTTGGTGTTACGCGACATTTAGCCAATGCTATGATTTTTGGTCATTTGCTGCCATCGCCAGAGCAGTTGGATAAAATAGCAGAGGTATTAGAAGTTTGTCCTCAGTGGTTGGGTGGGGCAACTGATAGAAAAAAAGCTTATCCAGGACGAGAAACTATAGAAAGCGTGTAGTCTTTTGTAGTAATTAAGCTATAATACTCATGATAGAATACTCGTGATATTTGAAATATCACGAGTGGCAATAAAAATTATCAAAGGTCATGAATCATGGAATGCTTAAGTTATTGCATTGCCAGCTCAATAGATTTAACACGTCTAGATACACATTTTAAAAATACTTTAATTGGCTACAGCTCTGTTCGCTCACGTGACGTATTAAAGCTAAGTCATTGTGACGCAAGTAATACTTTAGTTTTCGTTTTTAAAAACGGAACTGTCGTATCCTGGGGAGTGAAGCGACATCAAATTGGTACCTATCTCGATATCATTCGACCTTTTGGTGATAAGCTTGTCACCTTTTTGGTTCGCGATGAGTTTAGTTATCAACTTGGAGACAAAACGGCTATTGAACCTCATGATTTTTTTGATGTCGATTGTCTAACCATTGACGCGGATAGCGATGAATTAAAGCTAAGTTTGTCTTATGGTTTTTCGCAGTCAGCAAAACTACAGTATTTTGAAACAATCATTGAGGCGCTGATTGAAAAATATAATCCAATGATTCAAAGTCTCTCCAGCAAAGGAGAAATGCCTGTTACTCGTAATCAAATCCGGCAAGTCATTGGCGAAATTTTAGGTGCAAAAAGTGAAATGAACTTAATCAGTAACTTTTTGTATCATCCCAAATATTTTTGGCAGCACCCAACACTTGAAGAATATTATACGATGATGGAACGTTATTTACATATTCAACGTCGAGTTAACGCCATTAATCATCGTTTAGACACGCTTAATGAAATCTTTGATATGTTTAATAGTTATCTGGAAACCCGACACTCACATAGCCTGGAAATTATTATTATTGTATTAATCGCCATAGAAATTATTATGGCTTTACTCAATATTCATTTTTAGTAAACTTTGTTTAGCTAGGTAGGTATCCCCTAGCTTCCAAAGCTTCGCTACCCGCTAAATAAACTATTAGCCTCAAAAAAACACCGTCATTCTGAGCGTAGCGAGGAATATCCTGCGTTTACCAATGATCTTTGTTAATGTCTTGATTAAATCCCATGGAGTTTGGCATTGTGCCAGTTGTAGAAGATTCCTCGCTACGCTCAGAATGACGATGTTTTTCGAATAAGTTATTTCTCAGAATAGCAGTTTATTTTTTCTCAATGAATACTGTATTTTTTAATGGAATATCCCCTTACCAAAACGCTTCTATTTGCAAGTGGCCTTTAACTTTTGTAGTATCAACTTTTACCCGTGAACAACGCCTATGAACCGCTTACATGCCCGTTTTTTAAGTCAATCTTCTTTAAAAACGGAGATTTTGGCCGGTATAACTACTTTTTTAACAATGGCTTATATTGCCTTTGTTAATCCTAGTATCTTACATGATGCAGGAATGGAACCTGGTGCAGTATTTACTGCCACCTGCCTAGTAACTGCTTTTGCTTGCGCATTTACAGGCGTTTTCGCGAATACCCCCATTGGTGTAGCGCCTGGGATGGCACTAAATATTTATTTTACCTATGGTGTAGTGCAAGGGATGGGCATTGATTGGCAACATGCCTTGGCAATGGTTTTTATTTCGGGCATTCTTTTTTTATTACTCAGTGTTACGCGTTTAAGACGATTACTAATTGAGTCCATGCCACACAACTTGCAAATCGGTATTCTTATTGGGATTAGTTTATTGATTGCGTTAATTGCCTTACGAACTAATCAACTTATTGTGAGTAATCCACACACCCTAATGAGCCTTGGCAATTTAACTTCATTGCCAAGCGGCTTATTTATCCTCGGTTTTTTATTGATTTTAATTTTAGATTATTACCGCATTCCTGCAGCCATTATCATCGGAATTTTAACTATCAGTATTTTTAGTCTTTTGCTTGGTTTAACTCCTTGGCGGGGATTAATTGCGCTACCGCCACCAATAGAAGCTACATTTTTGCAGCTCGATTTTTCTGGACTTAGCAGTATCTCCGCCCTCAAAGCTATTTTTACTTTTTTTCTCATCGCCGTGTTTGATGCTACAGGTACGTTGATTGGTTTACTCAATCAATCTATTTTTAAAGCTCAAGAAGATTACCAGCAACGCTTAAGCAAAAGCCTTACTGCCGATGCCGCAGCCTCAACACTTGCTGGATTGTTAGGTTCTGCCAGTACCTCTCCTTATATTGAATCAGCTGCGGGAATTGAAGCAGGTGGACGTAGTGGCTTGACCGCATTAATCATTGCAGTTGGCTTTCTTTTAATGTTATTTTTCTTTCCTCTGGCTCAAATGATCCCTGGTTATGCAGTGGGACCGGCACTCTTATACGTTGCTTGCTGCATGATGAAACATCTAGTGGATTTGCAATTAACTGACTTCACAGAAACTGCCCCTTGCATGATAACCATTATGATGATTCCCTTTACATCTTCAATTGCTGATGGTATCGGTGCTGGGATTATTCTTTATACATTGCTAAAGCTAATTACACGTCAGCAAATTAATCCATTATTATTTGTTTTAAGCTTACTATTTATAGTGTTTTTTTCTATCCATTAATCTTTGTAAATATATTTAATATGACGGGGTCATTTTTTGCAAAATTTACGCTCAAACTATGCAATACTTATTTTATTTAAGAAGAAAAAATCATGATTATTTGTAATAGCCAATTAGATGATGCGCAGTTACAAGCTGTTCTTGACCTGGCTGCACAATGCCGTGAACATGACGGTGGAACACCCACATTCTACAATCATCTACTCTTGCAAAAACGCCCTACGGAGAATAATGTCCTTTATTTTCAAGAGGGACAGTTAATTGCTTTTTTAAGCGTTTACTTCTTTTACGAAGATGCTTGTGAAGTCAGTCTTATGGTTGCCCCTAAATACCGTCGTCAAGGAATTGCCAAACAGCTGCTCCATACGATTTTTCCTCTTTTAATCGCTAAGGAAATGGACAAACTAATTTTCTCCAGTCCTGCTGCTGTTAATGAGAGCTGGTTGACCAGGCTCGGATTTACTTACCGTAATAGCGAATACCATATGCAACGAAATAGCTATGAGCCCTTTCTCATGCCTAGTCAAAAATTAGATATACGCAAAGCGACTATTGATGATATACCCACTCTATGCAGTATCGACGCAGCCTGCTTTCCGGGCCAGCAGGAAAACATGACTATCCGCTTTAATATATTGTTCAATGATAGTAATTACACTTTATTAATCGCTTATTATAAAAAAGAAGTTGTCGGTAAAGCCCATATCCATTGGCAAGGCTCAAGGGTCATTTTTTCTGACATTGCTGTCTTGCCAAAATTTCAGAAACAAGGGTTGGGAGGTGAGCTGCTAACTTATTGTATCAACCATGCGTTAAGTGCTGGTAAAAATCATCTGGCACTCGATGTTGAAACGTCAAATCGCAATGCGCTTAGTCTTTATACTCGCCATGGTTTTAAAACAGTTAATATTAGCGATTATTGGATGATCCCACTTCGAAATTTAGCCTATGATTGGGGCATCTAATTATTTCTCAAACCATAGTTTTATGATTTTATGAAAAAATTTTTTTATCATCCCTATGCTTTGCAATTTTATAGTTTAATTATTTTAGCAACGCTTGATAGACATTATTTTTTCTCACTTTGCTATCGCAGGGGAGGCGGAGTTCACACACAATTTGTTCCTTTTTATTTTAATTGGTCTTGTTTTAACCTCGCTTTGATTATTTTATCTTTTACCTGGCTATTGTTGTTAATTTTGAATAATTTTTTAACTTATCTTTATCGACTTTTCACTAATAAAAAACAACCGTCGCTTATTCTGCAAATTGTTATTCTTATGATATTAATCTGGTTATTACACCTGATTAAACCGTTTAGTCTTGTCGGCTAAAGTTGACGAGAAAATTGTCACACATCAACTACACTTATAACTAATAGCAGTCCCTATTGCGAGCATTACTAGCCACGGATGATAGAATGAAAACAATAAAAGCCTTGCTACTTTCATTACTTCTGTCGATCTATATCCTGCCGGCTCAGGCAGATCTTAAGGTTGGCACTGTATTTTTATACCCCCCATTCGTTGTATCCTTAGATCAAGGCTTTGATATTGAATTTATGAGACTTCTTTGTCAAAGAATGAAGACCAATTGCTCTTTTACTCCCATGGATTTTAGTAAATTATTCTCAGCTCTGGATAATGGGGAAATTGACCTTGCTATTGGTGGCATCGTTATATCGCCATTCCGCGAAAAATGGCACCTTTTTTCCTTGCCTTATATGTTAAGCCGCGGGCAATTTTTAGTATTACAGAGCAATAATGCAAACACTATTCAGGACCTGGAAAATCAAAAAATTGGTGTCATCAAGGGAGGGCAGGATGGTAATGTGTATGTAAATTATCTAAACAACAACTACCCCGGTATTTTCCAATCAGTTGAGTTTGATGATATTGAAGATCTTATTACAGCCCTCAGTAGTAAAGCCATCGGCGCTGCTTTTATTCACGAATCCACGGCTCTTTATTGGGAACAAAATGGCGGTAATCAGTTTAGGGTGCTTGGCCAGCCTTCTATTGTTGGTGATGGTATGGGTATCATGACTTCTTTACAAAATGGGGCATTAATTCAACAGATTAATCAGCAGATTCAGGCAACTGAACAAGACGGCTCTTATTTGGCAATCTACACTACCTATTTTGGCGGGTTGTAATCATCTTCCCTGCAAAAAATGCGACCCATTCTTAATACTATCTTAATCTTTGTTCATTATTATATCATTTCAATTATTTTTTTGAGTTCTAGCCATGCCAATCTATCAAGGAAAACAGTTAACTAAAGTCGGCGATAAAACCGGTGGCAAAACAAAGGGTGATATTAACGGCTTCTACACCACGGAAACCGGCGAGAAATTCTTTATTAAACAACCCAAAGGGGCTGAGAAAAAAGAAATATTCACCGAATTATTTGCCGGTCTTTTATTAAAGGAATTTAAGCAACGCATTATAGAACCTCTCATTGCGGCAGAAGTTTTTCCCAAAGGCTATGCTGACTCACTCATTTTTGCCGACCTCATCCAACTGGAAGATGGTTCTTATGCCTTAATTCAACCGTTCGTTTCTTTCGTTGAATTATTTCGCTTGATTGGTACTGGTTATAAAGATGGTTCTGATCGCGATCCATTTTTTGAAATGTTAAACGGCCCTTCAGCCTATCCTCTTCTTACGCAGGGCGGCCAATATTTTGGTCTATCCATCTCCTTGATGTTCTCTCTGTGGTTTGGTGCTTACAGCGTGCACAGTGGTAACATGGTGTATTTAACACCTGCAAATGCTCATCCTTTAGAGAAGTCTATCAAACAATTTGCCCGTATTGATTGGGGGGATGCTTTCCGACATTTCGCATCACCTGAAAACAATAAAGACATTCTGTCCCCTGCCGAGTATGACGGATTTTTGAATTTCAAAAAATTTACGAAAGGCTATATTGAGAATTATCGTAATATCATGGGTCTTTTCACGGCAATAGCTGGGAAGGGAAAAGACATCCAAAAGAAAATGCAAGAACTCGCCCCTGAAGGCAAAACAGCTATCCTGTTACTTGAGATGGTTAACAGTGCCCTTAGCCAGATACCAAGTGACTTATTGGATGATGAAACCAAAAAAGAGCTGGCCACTTATCTTGATATTCCTGAGTTTGCTACGGTTACTTTTGGAGCGGAGGGTAATTATGCCGCTGTTGCTAACAAATTTACCCAAACTCTCGATTCCAGATTAAGCAAAATTACTGAACTAAAAGAACGATATACTCCCAAAGCAGATGACACTCTCTTTCAAAGTACTTTTCAAACCAAGGCAGAAGTGCTGTCCATAAGCGAAGATGTTGCTTTTCCTGATGTGATTACATTCTTGGACGAGAAAACAATCTGGACAAATCCCCGTTTACTTGATTTTAGTAAATTGGACTTAAAGCAATTAGCTAGTCAATTTAATCGCCACCTGGATCTTATCGCTCACCAGACGGAGGTAAATAATTTTTGGGCGCATCAGGAAAAAAGCAATCATAACCAATTGGTGCCTTTCTATAAGGGAAATACAGAGCTACAAAATGGACATGCCTTTGTCCCTCAATATCGCGAAGGCACCATCTTGCGTCGCTTATTTACTCTAAACCTTGACAAAACGGGAGCTTATCGTTTTACCCCTTATGAAAGTGCTGTGTCCGAATACCGAAAACAGAATAATGTACCGTCTCTATGGACAGCGGTAGAAGAAGTTTCAACTGCAGGCAGCGCAATTATTGGTCACATTCGCTCAATTCAAAAATTACAAACTTCTACAGAATTCAAAGAAACGGACCTTGCGCAAGAAATGGTGCATGCAGTAGCAGGTTTGCGAGATGCAATTGCTAAATTTAACGAATATAGTATAAATCTAGGCACTTTTTTCGAACGCTCATTGCCAGGCTCGCCTTTGACTTTTGAAAGTAATTTCTTCTATGCCATTAGTGAGCAAGAATTAGCAGAGATGAACGGAGCGCAGCTGGCTACGATTTGCCTGGAAGAATTAAACGATGTTGAACCTAGTGCTTTGCTATTTCGCATCATTAAAAATACTTCCCAGTGGGAGCTTATGGAAAAGGCTTTTACACAGCAAGAGAACGTGTTCCTTGCACGGGTAGATAATGCCAAAGACAAAATCGGGGAATTGCGGGAATTACGCGCTAATGTTATAGAGTTTTTTGCTAAGGAATTAGAATTTCAAGGCACTGATTCGACAAATATTGCTGCCAAAGAAATAGCTTTCAAAGCAATGCAAGAGGTAGCGAGTAAATTCAGCCGCAAGTTTTCGGCAATCAGCGACAGTGTAGCTGAAGCAGAATTAGAGCTAAGTAAATTAAAAACGCTCGATAATAATTACAAATCCAAGAAGATTCTATTTGAAGAATCTGGCGACAAAATTACTGCATTTTCGTCTTTGGCAGAAGCTTATCAAGCACTCCCTCTTTCTTTGAAAACAGCTTATGTGCCTGAATATCACGACGCAATAGAACGCGTCTGGTTGTGTCATATCGCGAGATTCGATAGTGTAGTTACCGAGCTAAGCGCAGAAAAACTTGAAGATAAAATACAAGAATTTACAGCAATGCAAGACTTCTTTACTAAATTCCCTGAAGTTTTTGCAACAAAATATCAAGAAGCATTTGATCAAAGAAAGAAGATTCATGTGTTTTATCAAGGGATTAATAGTTATATCAAATTACCAACTTTAGCTAAAAAAGTTGAGGGGTATGCAAAACTAACAAGTGCCGCTAAAGACATACAAGATAATGTCTCTATGCGAGATCTTCATCTTGAAATTCTAAAGAGTCATCAAGTCTTAGCCCAGATTGCTGTTAATGAGCTTTTGCCTGGTGATACGACAATGGCTGAAGTCAATCAAGCATTAAATAAATTAGACGCACTTTTACCAGCTACAATCGAGGCATCAACTCGAGAAACCTTCATGGAAAATGCTATAAACGATAAAATTCTCTGGGGTGCTCTTGCAGAAACCAAGAAAAGCGCTCTTTCTGCTGAGGTGATAGCTGACATGCTGGAGTTAAAAAAGTTTCGCGATGCTAAACAAGCTCTTAATCACGATAAGGGTTTTGGTGAAGACTACTCTACCTCAGTCGATAACTTCTATCAGCAAGCATTAACGATTCGTTTATCTGATGCCCCCATTAAAGAGCAGGCAGGCGCCATCGTTAATGCCGCAGAAAAGGAATTTAGACCTCGTCATAGCACGCGTCGTTTAATAGCAGACGTTCTCATGATGATTAGTGTGTTGTTTGCAGGTTTAGGACTTTTTATTGGCGGCGCTCGCGTTCTTTCTGATAAAACTTTCTTTTTCAGCAGTATGCCTACTGATAGGAAAGCCGAACTGACAACCTGGGTGCAAAAATCAGACACTGAAGCTGACGATGCTCGAATTATCGTTGCACCGTCCGCAGCCTAAGACAATAATTAACTTAAGAAGGGGCGATAGTGCCCCTTTCTTTTTCTGTAATGTCAACAGTTGCGCTGTTTCTTGCAATCATGTTAGCTTAACCAATCCCATCATTAACCGCTGACAGGTTTCCCAGCATTTGTTAGGCCCCATTGATTATGAAGATAATTTTATCTGTTTTTTTCACCTGTTTTGCTGCTGTTGCAGTGGCTACAACATCCAACAATGCTATCAATCAAATTTTGCAACAGCATTTAAAAAAATATGGGGCGGAGGAATTATTTTCAGGCATTCAAGTTTCGATTAAAGCAAAAGATAAAATAAATACTTATACTGTTGGCTACCGCGCGCATACGCCCGGAAGCGCTCCCATGGATGCTAATACTCTTTTTAACATTGGAAGTATTACAAAATCTTTTACTGCAGCCATTGCACTTCTTGCAGAAAGTGAGGGCAAAATTAAATTAACAGACCCCTTAAGTAATTATTTACCAGACTATCCGCACTGGGGCGAACTGACTTTAACAAGCCTGTTCAATATGAGCACTGGTATTCCAAATTATTCCAATACGCCTACATTTAACTACCTTGCAAGTAAAGAGTTACGCCACTATTGGAGTCAAGATGATTTGATTAATCTCGTTTATTTCAAAGACTATAATCCACCAAGAAAAGCAGGTTTTTTCTATAGTAATACAGGTTATGTGTTAATGGATAAAATTTTAACAAAGGCTTATGAAATGCCTTTCCAGAATTTAATTGTAGAAAAAATCATAAAACCTCTAAATTTAAAAAATACTTATTACCCAATACCTGATTATCCAGCGCCAGTTCTGGCTCGATTGGCACGAGGATATTCCTACAATGTTTATGACAATCCTGAGTTATTAGGACAGGATGTCACTCAAAATAATTTAAGCTGGGCAGGTGCAGCCGGTGCTGTAGTTGCTAATAGTGAAGATGTGATTCATTGGATTAATGACTTATTTATTGAAAACAAGCTCCTTAGCGATGCTCAAAAAGAAAAAATGCAGCAGTTAATTTCTCTTTCTTCCGGATTACCCCTGCCAATAACAAGCGCTAAGGATCCATTAGGATTTGGTCTTGGTATTAGCCAAGGTTACGATCAAAAGATAGGACGTTATTGGTTTTATAAGGGCGAAACGCTAGGTTATCGTGCTCTTTACATCTATGTTCCTTGTAATCAGGTCATCATTAGCGCCTTATTGAACAGTGCTACTAACGAAGAAAATGATCACTCTCGTGAATTGGTGTTAAGCCTTTATAATCATCTCCTGACAAAGGATGAAATGCTAATCTGCGGAAAGAATGAGATTGAAACATAGCACACAGAGAAATCAGCTTGACAGATTTTCCTAAGGGCCTTTAGTATTTGCTTTTTTATTGCGACAGGAACGCCGCCAGAGGGGATGGAATGAAAAAAAGAGTTGTTATCACAGGAATGGAAATAGTATCTTCCATCGGTAATGGGCTTGAAGCCTTCTGGCAAGCAGCAATTAACGGCCAATGCGGTATTGAGCGTATTCAAGCTTATGACCCCACACCTTATCCCACGCAAATAGCGGGTGAAATTAGAAATTTATCCTTAACCCATTTGCCAGAATTTGATAAATCGAAACGCTACCCACGTGTTGCTCAATATGCACTTTACTGTGCACATCATGCCATTGAGCGTGCAGGTCTGACTGCTGCTGAATTGAGCCAGGCCGGAACCTACATTGGCACTAGTCTGGGTGGTGCACCTGAACTTGAAGCAGCCTATAACGTTTTTTTCACTCAAAGTTGGAAAAAAATTCCCCCACTTAGTGTCATACGCGGTATGCCTAATTCAATAGCCAATCACATTGCCATTGCTTTTGGTTTGGGCGGACCCAACTCAACCATTTCCAATGCCTGTGTTTCTTCAGCAGAAGCAATAGGCTGTGCTTATCAGCAAATTGCCCATGGTCAACTACCCCTCGCCTTATGTGGTGGTACCGAATCATTGCTTTGGGAAACAATCATGGCCGCATGGTGTAAATTACGTGTAATGTCTACCCAAAATGAAAACCCCCACCTGGCAAGCCGCCCTTTCGATAAAAATCGTGATGGCTTGGTTATGGCTGACGGAGCAGGTATTTTAATTCTTGAAGAATTACAGCATGCTAAGGCCCGCGGTGCTAAGATTTATGCCGAAATTATCGGTTTTGGCGCCAGTTGTGATGCCTATCATGTGACAGCACCGCATATGGAGGGTCAGGTACGAGCTATTCATGCAGCTTTAGATGATGCGAAGTTATCTATTGGCGATGTGCAATACATTAATGCGCATGGCACTGGAACCCAGTTAAATGATGTAACTGAAACAGAAACAATCAAAGCGGTATTTGGCAAACGCGCTTATGAAATACCTATTACTGCGCAAAAAGCCATGACTGGCCATGCAATTGGCGCTGCCGGCGCAATGGAGATCATTGCTACAGCCTTAAGTTTGCAGCATGATTTACTACTGCCTACCATCAACCTGCATGAGCCTGACCCTGTCTGTGATCTGGATTATGTTGCTAATTATGCTCGTCAACAACCAATTGATATTGCCTTGTCAAATCATTTTGCTTTTGGTGGAGCTAATGCCGCTTTATTGCTGCGCCGGGTATAAAGATTCACAACTGAGGCAGCCTCGAGTTATAATCGCATATTTTGCACGATTATAAAGGTACATTGATGAATGTTTCGCTGTATGAGATAGCCAAATTAGTCGACGGGGTTGCGCTAGGTGATGAAAAAACGCACATTTCTTCCCTGGCACCGATCGATAATATTATTCCTGGGTCATTGGTTTTTGCTGATGGCGCTGACAATCTGCAATTGGCGGAGAATTCTCCTGCCATGGCTATCCTGGTTAGCAATTCCATTACCAGTACCGTAAAACCGGTCATTCAGGTTGCTAATCCCTTTAAAGCGTTTATCCAATTGCTCCATCATTTTCATCCAGTCAAAAAGGCTATAGCTGGAATTCACCCAACTGCCGTTATCGCTGAAAATGCCATTCTTGGTAAAAACGTTACCATTGGTCCCTATGTCAACATTGAATCGGGTGTAAAAATTGGTGACAACTGTGTGATAAAAAGCCACGTGCATATTGGTGAAAATGTAACTATCGGCTCCGATACCACCCTTCACCCTCATGTAACCATCTATGAACAATGTCAGATTGGTTCACGGGTTTCTATTCATGCCTCAACCGTAATCGGTTCGGATGGTTTTGGCTATACTTTTATAGATAATCACCATATGAAGGTTCCTCATATTGGCCATGTGATTATTGAAGATGACGTGGAAATTGGCGCGAATACCGCTATTGACAGAGCCACACTAGGGGCGACAAGAATTGGACAAGGTACAAAAATAGACAATTTGGTACAAATCGCTCACTCGGTCAAACTAGGTAAGCATAATATCCTTTGTGCCTTTACAGGCATTGCAGGAAGCACCACCAGTGGAAATCATGTAATCTTTGCCGCAAATGTGGGCGTTAGTGATCATGTTCGTATCGATGACGGTGTTATTTTAGCTGCCCGCGCCGGTGTACCGCCCAAAAAACACTTAAAACAAGGAAATGTTTATTTAGGTAGTCCTGCTCGCCCTAAGGATAAGGCCATCGAACAGGAGTTAGCTGTAACACGTATCCCGTTGATGCGTAAAAATTTAAAAAATTTAAGCGAAAAGGTTGATGAACTTAGTCAACGTTTAGCCCAACAAGAGACTGACTAATGACCGCACCACTGATTTTAATCGATGGTTCTTCTTATTTTTTTCGTGCTTTTCATGCGCTTCCCCCTCTTACTACCTCAAAAGGTCAGCCCACTGGCGCTGTATACGGGGTTGCTAACATGGTTAAAAAACTCATTAAAGATTATTCTCCCGAACAAATTGCTGTCGTTTTTGATGCAAAAGGGAAAACATTCCGTGATGATTGGTATCCAGAATACAAAGCTCATCGCGCCCCGATGCCAGATGATTTAAGCTGTCAATTTCAACCTTTAATGACGTTATTAGATGCCATGGGCTTACCTATCCTCATTATCGAAGGGGTTGAGGCCGATGATGTGATTGGCACACTCGCTTACCAGGCTACAGAACAAGGACAATCCGTCTTAATTTCCACAAGTGATAAAGACATGGCCCAGCTAGTCAATGAACATGTCACTTTGGTGAATACCATGACCGGTCAAGTGCTCGACATTGAAGGGGTAAAAAATAAATTCGGGGTCAGTCCAACACAAATGATTGATTATCTGACGTTGATTGGCGATAGTGTCGACAATATTCCAGGCGTTACTAAATGTGGTCCCAAAACTGCAGCGAAATGGCTCCTGGAATACCAAACTCTCGACAATTTGCTGACAAGTGCAGATAACATCAGTGGTAAAATTGGTGAGTACTTGCGAGATAGTTTGGCCCATCTTCCGCTATCCAAACGCTTGGTTACCATTAAAACGGATGTGAAGCTACCACTTACTTTATCTGACTTAAGAACTAAACAAGCAAATCGCGAGCAACTTATTTTTTTAACCCGCGACATGGAATTTAAAACCTGGTTAAAGGAACTTTTGGAGGAACAAGAAAATGGAGCAGCAGAGGTTATAGCGCCTTCAGTAAAAACTAACTTTTCAATTATTAATACAGAAGCCCAATTGCTTGAACTAGTGACTGAATTAACAACCTGTCATTCATTTTCTCTCACTACCGAGACCAACAATAAAAATTCCTTAGATGCCGCTATTATTGGCTTTGGTCTTGCCATTAAAGAAGAGCAGGCCTTCTATATTCCCTTAGCCCATCAAGATGGTAGCATCCAATTACCACGAGAACGTGTTTTAGAGGCATTAAAGCCCATTTTTGAAAATGCAGATATCAATAAAATAGGGCAAAATTTAAAATACGATTTCAACATTTTAAAAAAGCACCATATCCAGCTAAAAGGTACAACCTTCGATATTATGCTGGAATCCTATGTTTTAAATAGTAATGCAAGTAAACATGACAGAGATTCGCTCTCGTTAAAGTATCTGGGTCATAAAGCCATCAGTTATGAAGAGGTCGTTGGTAAAGGTGCTAAACAAATAGCATTTGATAAGATTAGCGTAGCACAAGCTGCCCCTTTTGCCGCCGGCGCTGCAGATGTCTCTTTAAAGTTGCATAATAAACTTTATGCAATGCTGGATGAGCCTTTAAAAAAGGTATTGCAAGAAATTGAAATTCCCTTGTTACCTGTTCTTGCTGATATGGAATTTAAAGGCGTTCTCATTGATGAAAAAACGCTAGAGAAGCATGGGGAACGTTTAAAGGCCCGTATGATTGAACTTGAGCGAGAAGCCGTAACACTGGCCGGCAAGCCATTTAATTTAAACTCGCCCAAGCAATTACAGGAAATTCTTTTTGATGAATTAAAATTGCCGGTATTTAGTAAAACCCCGACTGGTCAACCATCTACTGCAGAATCAGTTTTACAAGAACTGGCCTTTGATTATCGCTTACCAGCAGTTATTCTTGAATATCGTAGCTTAAGTAAACTGGTAAGTACCTATATTGATGCACTTCCCAAATGCATCAACCCAGTAACCCATCGTGTCCATACTTGCTATAACCAGGCAGTGGCAGCAACTGGCCGCTTATCATCAAGTGATCCGAATCTGCAAAATATTCCTATTCGCAATGAAGAGGGACGTCTTATCCGTAAAGCGTTTATTGCACCATCAGAGCATGTGTTAGTTGCAGCCGATTATTCACAGATTGAACTTCGTATTATGGCGCACCTATCACGGGATGAAAATTTATTGCAGGCATTTACAATGGGTTGGGATATTCACGCAGCAACGGCCAGTGAAATTTTCCAAATACCATTAGCTGAAGTAAGTCATGAACAACGTCGGCGCTCTAAAGCCATTAACTTTGGCTTGATTTATGGAATGTCTGCTTTTGGTCTATCGAAACAATTAGGTATTGAACGTCAGGATGCGCAGCATTATATGGATTCTTATTTCAAGCGCTATCCTGGCGTTCTTGAATATATGGAGCGTACTCGTCAACAAGCACATCAACAGGGCTATGTTGAAACGCTCTTTGGCCGTCGTCTTCATTTACCGGAAATTAACACCCGCAATATGGTACGTCAAAAAGCAGCTGAGCGAATGGCAATTAATGCTCCCATGCAAGGAACTGCTGCCGATATTATTAAAAAAGCCATGTTAGCAATTGCAAAATGGCAAGCAACTCAAACCACGCCTTATTCAAGAATGATCATGCAAGTTCATGACGAATTGATTTTTGAAGTACATCAAGACTTCGTCGAGGCAACCACTCAGACCATTCGTGAGTTAATGGAGCATGCCGTCAAATTATCCGTGCCTTTACAAGTTTCTATTGGTATAGGTCATGATTGGGATGAAGCGCATTAATCTGATGCGCTCCATTAATTTATCGAGGAATCCTACATACTTGGTACAGCAGTGTGCTCTTCATCAACGGTTGGTTTTTCCAAAGGCATTGGCGAACTTGTTGTCCCATACATCCATGACAGAGGCACAGACGCTTGCTCCTTTGAGATAGCTCTACTTTTCCTCTCAACCGCAAGAGTCTCATTTATCGCCAGGGAATTACTTTCATTCTGCTCATGTGCCAAAGCTGGTTTATCAAATAAAATATCACCAGCAAAGTAGCCAGCAATTCCTGTTGCTGCACCTGCTGATAATAACAAGAGCAAAAACAAACCACCTGATATCCATGAACCAAGGAAAAGACCCGCAATTAAAGCACCACCGGATGCCCCGGTTAATCCTCCACATAATTTACCAAAATGTTTATCCAGCATGTCTAAAAAACCTTCGGACTTGGTTTTAACGGCTCTATTTTGTAAATCTTTAAATGAACTTCTTCGGTGCTCATACAATTTTTGAAGAATTTCTTTAGTATCCACACCTTCCGGCTCAGTAGGATTATGATTATTCTCTGAGCCTGCAGTTTGACCTTGCCAATTTAAGTTGCGGCGTCCTTTTGTTCTTTTTAATGGGGGTGGCGGCAGAACCACAGGTAAAGGTTCAATGTGTAATGGTAAATCTGCACGATATTCATCTTCTTTCGTTTTTTCTGCATGATGTTCTCTTAACGTAGGCAATAACTTATAGCCATCATCAATCCATTGTTTTAACTCTGTAAATGCTTTCTGATCCTTAATTGATAATCCCGCAAGCTCAGAATTTTTTAGTAATTTATGCCAGCGTGAAAAATATTCTAAGGCGACTTCGTACACTTGGACAAACACACGTTTATCACTCAAACCCTTGTCATACATTCTCTTGGCATCAATCACTTGCTGTAGGGTAGTTTTTGCTTTGAAGATATGATTTGCATAGTCAAGACCATTCCATTTAATTTGAATTTCATCCCACTTAAGCTTGACGGCCTTAAACTTATCCATCTCATGAACAGCTTTATAACCAGTAGCCACATCATGAGAAACATATCCTTTGCCGACATGACGAACAGAACTGTAAAGGCCAATGGCGCGATCACTTTTATCAATAACCCCTGGTCTAATTCCCGCCTTGTACAACAAAGGCTCAATTACGTCTAAAAGTTTGTTATATTCCTTTTCTTTTTCTTCAGGAATATAAATTGTCACCTGCATGCCGTTAAAAACACGCAAAAAGTCTTGAAGCGCTTGCTCCTTGTCTTGCTGTGATATATTACGTTTAGCCAGAAAATCATCACTAATGTTTTTCATCGCATCAAAAAGCATCCGTGATACAGCCATTCTTGCAACCTTAAATTTCGGCAGCTTGTTTGCAACCAATACGGGATAAATGATATCCCATGCTTTAGCCAGATCATGTGGATGAATACTTAAATGAATTTTCCAGGGAGAGTCCTTTTGAGAATCAGCAAAGCTAGAATGAAATTCAGCAAAAGTCTTGGTATCAGGAAATTTTTTTGGTAATTCGCGGCCATTTAATGTTTCCCAGGGCATATTGGTACCCCCAATACGCGTTACATATTCACCGGCTGTTAATTTCATAAAATCTGGATAGATCTGATCCAACTTTGCATAAGGCATTGCTAAATCACTACTATCTAAAACAAATATATCACGAGCACCCATTACCAATGTCCTCCAGGAAATCTCTTAGAAAATACAATCACAAAATGTAAAAAACTAAAGTTATACCCATTTAATAAGAATGGCTTATTTATCTTGGACTTAGATATTTGCTTGAATACAACAAGAAAAAACCAACCAGACAATCAATTTGACTTACTTTAAAAATTAAGAAACAACTCAAAAAAATGGCATAATTATACCATATAAATTCAAACAAATTACTTCTTTAAAAACTCATGAAATATTCATTTATTAAAATAATAATTTCTGCAATTTCCGCAACTAAAACTCACAGAAAATTTTTATCACTTCGCATAACTTCAACAATAAAAAATTTCAGAATAAATTGCAGACATAGTTTCCACTTCTGAATGTGCCAATTAAGTCAAAAACCGGATATTTTTATGGAGTTATTTAAAAATAAGATACTATAATGATGGACCAAACAATAACTGCATTTACAACGGCCAACAAGATGGCTGCCGACCCCATATCTTTTGCCTTTTTAGTGAGAGGATGCCAAGCCAAGTCAATTCTGTCTAAAGTAATTTCAATGGCTGAATTTAGAAGCTCCATTATAGGAACTAATAATACAGAACTGATTAATGCTACTCTTTCTAATGCTGAATGACCTAGCAAAATAGCAGTGGGTAAGGCAACCATGAGACAGAGTATCTCAAGACGAAAAGCCAGTTCCTCTTTAAAAGCTACTTGTAATCCATGGCTAGAGTAAACACTGGCCTTTTTTATATGTATCACGGCTTTAGCCAAAAATTTAATCATAAAAATTTCTCCATCCTTTATCCAGAAGATATCTGGAATTCTGGATCAGTTTTTTTATGTTTTTCACACCCAGATTATTTCGAAAAATATTTTCATATAATCTTTTTTTTAAATTTTATCCAAAAATTCGAGCAAAAATTAAGAGGATAAAATATGAAGAATTTTTCTTATAATAGTTTGGTTATTTTATTAAGAGAAAGACTCAAAAACACTCGAATTTTCCGTTTTTTTTCTTGCAAGAGAACGTAACTGCGAACAAAATCCTAACTTATAAGGAATTAGCAGATCAAGAAAAAATAACCCTGAAACTCGACTTTTTCCTTTTAATTTTTAATACTGTATTAATAAAACGCAGCTATAATGGCATTAGTTTATTCATATACTTTGAAAAATGCCTAAAATTCTGACAAGCAAAGCTGCAATTAAATTAGCTCAAGACAATATCCATTTTTTACTTCATCATAGCTATACTGACGCCGCGTATCTTGAATTATCTACTGCTCATCAAATTTCTGCTAATCGTTTTTTAAAAACAAAAACTAGAGAACTGGTAAAAAATTATTTACAAGATTTAATCGATGACCTTCAAGAAGCGCAAGTTACAAAACAATTCCCGCAACTCCAATTAAGTTTCCAAAAGCTCTTGCAGCTTAAGCCAAAATTCCTTAAGGATTTAAATTTGCGTCTGCCCGAAAATTTATTTCGCAGTTTTTCCGTTACGAAACATCCTCTTTCTGCGCCGGAAAATCGCTTTTATCACCGGCAAGATCTGACGCTTATAAACCACGACTCTAAAACGGGGTTGTATACCTCACCAGATGATGAAATGGCTCATCGACATGGCAAAGAAGCTCAACGAATTTTTTTCTCAACACAAATTGAGCGTTTTAAAAGTTTTATCAATTATTGGTTTGCAAAACTTGGCATTTACATTTTTGAAAAGGCCTCTTACGAAGAGCATGATTATTTATATACAGAGATTTACGCCGATGATTTAGGTGTTGATCCTTTTAATGATGAAAATGGCAGTCATTTTTGGGTGGGACATGCAACCAATTTAATTAAAATCCCCACTGCGCACGGTCCTTTACATATTTTAACCGATCCTGTTGAGGGTCATTTAAACGCCTTGCTTTATCCACGCATGACCCAAGAGGCTAATAAGATCGATGGCTCTCAAAGACCTATGTTACCTAAAATTGATATAGTCGTCATATCTCATAATCACCGCGACCATGTCGACATAGCGACACTACAAAAATTGATAGAACAACAACCACTCATGGTCATTCCAGAAGGTGACTATCAATTATTTGCCGATTTAGGATTTAATAACATCGTTGAATTAAAATGGTGGGAAGAAATTGCCATTCATCACGAAAATAACAAAATTCTCAACATGACTGCTGTACCAACCAAGCACTGGTCAGGACGCGGACTATGTGATGCTCATCACTCCGCATTTAATGGCTATGTTTTTGAAGCACCAACGCTTAACGGTGATATTTATTTTGCTGGCGATACCGCTTTAATGGCAGACAAAACCTTTGAACCGGTTACTGAAGTTTTTAACATTAAAACCTCCATTCAACCTGGTGGTCCAGACGACGTCAGAGAGGATATGAAATCAACACATCAATCTTCTGCCGATGCTATTTTAATGCATTTTAAAATCCTTTTCGCAAACTATAAAAAATTACGCGCGGAAGAAAAAGATATCCACGCTTTTCTTCTGCAGGCAAAAACGGTTAAAACCATTTATAACCATACTGCAACATTCAAATTAGGCAATTTACGTTTACGAGATACCTTTTATAGTCGCAATCGTCTTATTGCTGCTTTTAAAGAAGATGCAGCCTGGAGAAATTTGCATTTGCGTAGTTACGAGCTGGAGGTCTTTAACGGCATCGAGCAATTGATTAAGCAAATGATCTTTGACGGAGAACAAACGCTTTCTTCCCAAGATATCATTGATATTATTACTACTTCTGTTGTCGTTCCTAAAATAGGAGAAAGGCAAGAATTAGTCAATTCAACACCAACTCCAACTCAACAAGTTAATTATCGTAATCTGATTTTAAACAAACGTGCTTTGGTTGAGTATGATGCCTTGAGCAACGCATTTTTTAGTAATGTCAGTGCCAGTAACTTTAATCTCAATGACTTGGTCATTAGTCTATTAAAGACCTACAACAAACCTTGGCATGCGCGATTCTCCCGTAGTCACTCTCAGCTAAATCTGGAGGATTTTATGGAGAAAATACAAACTTGCTCAGATACAGAGAAGTTGCTGGGTTTGATACATGAGATGGAACACGCCCTGCAACCACTTAACGTGCATGGGCATATGAGTAGCTTACTTAATTATTCAAAATGGTTAATTGGCTTCGCCACACAACCTAACCCTCAACAAGCCCTGCATGAATTTTTTATTTGTCAAAAAATTAAAAAACAAGTTGATGTCGAAATAAAGCATAAAGGTCATTTTTCCTGGTTTACCGATAGCCGGAAAGAGAAACAAGCCTATTTTCGCGAACTGGGCAATAAATTGGAACGACAGCCTTGTACAATAAGCGCCTACAGGGAAAATATTCGCCAATGGAATAATGATTTAACCTCTAACGAAGACGGTAACCCTCTACTTCAACATCGCTTTTTTGCTTTTGATACCCCACAAAGTCAGCAAACAGTAGAAAGCATTTTCTCTACTTTAGAATACGGGAAGTAAACTGTTCCATTATGAATTAATACCTATCAGGTTAGAGCGTTTGGTAAAAATTACCAGATATTGGATTAAAAAATTGGCGACGAATATTAAAAATTCCGCCACTATTTTACTGTAATAAATATTTAACCCCGTATAGTGAATAAAATTCATTACATAAAAGGAAGATATCCCCATTATCGTCACCAGAATAGCATATTGTAAGGCGGATAACAGAATTTTCTTTTGTGATTTAAAAGAGACATTCTTATTAAGAATAAAATTAACTGGGGCTGAAATCATTCTTGCCGCAAAGACAGACAAGGCCACTTGATTAGAGCCCAGATAAAAAATGGAAAATAAACTAAAATCCAGTAAAAAAGAAAAGATAGCCACCGAGCAAAACCGTAAAAAGATAAAATAGATACGCAATGAGTCGATTAAGGGATTAAAATGCGAGCTCTTATTATTATCAATATAAATCGTTTGAATAGGAATTTGTTCAATTTGAAAATGCTTTTTCTTAGCGACAAAAAACATTTCAAATTCAAATTCGTAACGTGTTGTTGACGTCATAACCAATGTTCTTAGCAATTCCGTCGGAATAGCTCTAAGTCCTGTTTGCGTATCTTTAATTCGACTTCGAGTAAGTAAGTTAAAAAGACATTTCGTGAGGATATTACCAACACGACTACGCAAGGGAATATCTCCTCTCGCGATTTGGCGCACGCCAAGATATAGTTTATCAGGCTTATCACAGAATTTTTTGCTTAGGCTAATAATATCGCGCACACTGTGCTGACCATCCGCATCGGCAGTAATGACTCCCGGCGTCGTTTCTGAGAAAATAGCTAAGTAGTGATTCATGGCTGTTTTAAGCGCCGCGCCCTTGCCTTGATTTCGCTCATGATGTAAAACCGTATAGCCCTGAGCTTCCAATTGATTAAAAATTGCCAAGGTATGTGGATGGGAACCATCATTAACAATAATACATGCCTGCTCACTAAAAAGTGCTTTATGTTCTTTTAATAGTTCAATGAGTCGCTCATCAGGATTATAGGCCGGGATAATCAAAACTGGAAAATTTTTAAGCAACATAAATAGGACTTCCTGAATCAGCTGTGATTGAAATTACCGTTAATTAGCGGATGATTTCACAAGCATTGATAATCAATTTCTATATTTACTTTTTAACTTTCCAAGTAGAATATAGAGAACCACCACAGATTGATATTTTAACAGAATTTCAGCTAGCTAGAGCGTGTCATAAGCTAGCAAATTTCAGAAAATAGTTCAATCTGGTAACACGAATTACTTGGCAGAGAAATATTATGCTATTTGTTTTTTGCGCTTTATTCAGTTTTGTCCTAATTGGTTGGGGATTTTTATTTAATCGCTTATTTAAAACTAACCTGGCAGAGGGATTGCTGAATGCCACAGCATTTTCTGGTTTACTAATATTTTATGGCTTTTTATTTTCAATCCCACAAATAATGAGCCTAATGCTTCTTGGTTTTGGTGGTTTTCTTTTTATTTTTTTTATCCTTCATGAAGTAAAAAATCGCCATAAACTACCTGATGTTAGGGAAAATCTCCGTACTATTTGCGTTTATTTAGCATTATGTTGCTTATGTTTTTTTATCGCTTACGGCCTAAAGTTTCGCAGCATTGATGACTATTCTTTCTGGGGAACCATTAGTAAATATTTGTTTATCTTTCATAGTTTGCCGGTTAATAGTGATTATATTAATCCTAGTTATCTTACTTACATCCCTGGCATGGCCAGCTTTCATTATCTTTTATATAGCCTGGCAAACCAATATTCGCAGCTATTAGGATATTTTGCTCAAGGTTTAGTTTTAATCTCGGCCATGGTAGTTTTTTTTGATGCCAAAAATAGTTTGCGCTCGCTTGTTTTTTTAGGCTTATGGCTGATTTTGTTCACCTTGGCTTACGGAACCATATTTGCGCGAATGGAAGTTGATGCTTATGTCGCAGCTTATCTCTTTGCAATAACCTGGCTCATTTACAAGAAAGGTAACAAACCACAATGTCTCTTTTTTCCTATCATTTTTCTCTCTGTGATTAAGGAAATTGGCTTAGCTTTTTCGGTGCTTTCTCTTATTTTGCTAGCTTTGCTCGAGTCTAAAAATCGCAAAATTCTATTCCAATGTTTCGGAATATTCATTGCGGTATTGGCGACAAAGTTACTCTGGAAATTGCATGTTAGTACTTATGGTTTTCATAGTTTTTCGCAAGGCATTTCTCTTAAATCAGCCGCTTCAGCACTGAATCCTTTCAACCAATACTATCAAAAAGTACAATTCCTTTATGTGAAAGAAATCTTTCTTGCTAGCTTCGATTATCTAATCAAGATCCCGTATATCGTGATCTACCTGTTTATTGGTGGATTGTGGTGTGGATTATTAAAAAAATCTCCCATCGATAAAACCAGATTAAATAAAACCATGGGGGTTTTTGCAACTTTCGCTTTGTTATATCTCGTGATGTTATATTGCTTACAAGCTATTGTATTTGCTGTAGGCCATGAAAATAAAGAAATTCTTGGTTTCCATCGCTATTATAATATGCTTTTTCTACCCTGGTTTTGTTTAATTATTTTTATAGCCCTTGATGCAAGTAAGACCACTGCTTACGCGTCCTTGTTTAAACCAGCACCAATGATTATTGTCTTGCTCGCCACAGCACTTTTAGTAGGCGGAAAAATTGAACGCATGAGAAAATTTTATCAACCTAATGAGCTCTATCAGATTTACAACCTGGTAGACAGTGCGAAGGCACAGTTAAAAAACAAATCTTGGTCCGTGTGCCTTGTCAATCCACCTAAACCTAGCTATCAAATTACTATGCCTTTAAGTTACTTCTTTATGCCCAACCGTATTTTTTATCCAGCCTCGGCACTGAGCAATTGTGAACTAAACCTGGCATGGGATAATAACGGCAAGTTTACAATTCATCGGGTAATTTAATCATTGCCATTATTGATGATAACTAGGGTGTAACTCTATTGGCATTACTTCTTGCAAGCGCTCAAAAACAATAAGCATTTGTGCGCAATACTTTTGTAAATCTTGTCTATCTTCCCAAAGCTCATAGTCAAGACCTTTGCGAAAAGCTTGCGATTGCGCCAAATGCTTAATTAATTGCCTATCTTGGCTAGATAATTCTAAATCGCTATTTAATTCAACCAACTCCATTAATCTTAATGGTTGGTTAATTTTTTTGTGCTCATGAAGAAGATAGGCCTTCAAGGTCAGTTCAAAAGCCGTATACATCAGAGATGTAATTGGAATCAATGCATCGATGGTTCTATACCCCATACCCGCTACTTCCCCATTATTATCTAACAAGTGTTGTGCACAATAAGCATGTTGTGTGGCAACTTCTATTAGCTCTATAGGAGAAAGATCTTTTTTATCCATAGTTATTCTTATGCTCTCACAAATTAAATTCAACTTCTTTGCCTATGAAACAGCACGATGCAAAGAAATTATTACAAAATAAACAACACAAATTGAGGTATAATATGAATCTACCTCAAATGAAGTGCGTCTCACATATTATATGCAGAGTTTTCTTAATAGCCCTCTAACCATCGGTTCGTTACGTTTAGAGCATCGCTTAATTCAAGGTCCTCTAGCCGGTTTTAGTTGTGCTCCCTTTCGCGAATTGTTTTCAACTTATACGCCCCCGGCTTACTGCGTCAGCGAAATGATCTCTGCACATGACCTATTATACAAACATAAACTGCATTCGCGTTATCTTTTTCGTTCACCTGAAGAAAAGCTTCTTTGTTATCAAATTGCTGGTAATGATGTAACCACCATGGCCCAAGCTTCCGCTCATCTTGAAGGCATCGGCGCCGATTTAATTGATATCAATTGCGGCTGCCCCAAAACTAAAATTCGTAAAAAGGGAGCTGGTAGTGCTCTACTTGAAGAACCACAACGCCTGATTGACATCATTACTGCCGTTCGTCAAAACATCACTATTCCCTTAACTGTAAAAATTCGTATTCAAGGAAATGCTGCAGATATTGATTTGGTAAAGCGAATTGAAGAAGCGGGAGCTAATGCCATTATTGTGCATGGCAGGCACTGGTCCGTCGATTATGAGCAACCATGTAATCTGCAACAAATAGCATCCATAAAACAAGCCATCACTATTCCCGTCATTGCCAATGGCGACATCTTTGACAAACAAACGTTATCACAAGCCATCAACATCAGTGGCTGCGACGGTTATATGATAAGCCGTGCAGGTACTGGAAAACCCTGGCTTTATGAAAGTTTATTAAGCGGAAATGAAATTTTTCTTGATAATAATCAACTTAAGTTTTTGTTTATGAATCATTTAATGGGACTTGCCAAGTTAGAAGATGATTTTAAAGCCATGCTACAAAGCAAATCCCTGTTTCGCTATTATTTTAAAAATCGCATTAATACACAGCAGCTACAAGAATTTTATGCTCTCAGAAATTTAAATGACATTGAAAATCATGTAACAGCACTTGATTTAATACCACGCATCTCTTAAGTAGCAACGGCAATGTTTCTAAAGTTTTTTTGCACTTAAACCACAAAATAGTTCTCGAAAAAAGTTACACGCCTCTGCATGTATACCTGGGCTATTAGATTCTCTAGGACCCGCTATATTTAATACACTAATGTTATGCTCATTGACCCAAGCTTTTATCATCACAGAAGCATCCTTTTTTATATCCAGGCTAATAATTAAATATGGCTTTTTTTGTCTCTCAGCCTCTTCAATTGTCAATCGAGTGCCATCTTTGATATTTTCAGAAAGAGGCCAGCGAGGAACAATGATTAGGGTCCCATCAGAATCACGAATGTTGAGTTTAGTTCTTTCATCAGAATTCTCCGTTGTAGTTTCTTTTAAAGACGGATATTTCTTTAAAATACTTTCACTATTCTCATCCATCCCCCCCTTTGGGCACCAGCCGCCAACAGTCATTCCCATCTCATTTGCTATCAACAGTCCAGCCTGATCTACACCTGTTTGCCCTCCTGAAACAACTTTTTCAATCATGTGTTAATCTCTTGTTAGTATTTGAATATTTGCATGGGTATATAGTTCTTGGAAATGAGAACGCACTAATTCGCCACGTTATTAATTTAATACATTCAAGCAAGTGGCGACCGAATGCGATAACAAACTGTGAGTAATACTAGTCTCAACGCTCTCTTGCATACTCTCTTGACTACAAAATGAATTGGCGGCTTTAAAAAATTTTATTTTATATCTTTAAAAATCACTATTTGATTACGACCCAAATGCTTCGCTTCATAAAGTGCCTGATCTGCTTGATTAACTAGTTCCTTCATATTGCTATCTTGACTCATTTGCGCAATACCCGCACTAAATGTTGCGGAAAAGCTAGTATTTGGAAAATAGTCTTGCGAGAATTGCTGTCTTATATCTTCGATTATTTTTTTACTTTCCTGTGCATTGGTTTTAGGTAGTAGAATAGCAAACTCTTCACCACCATACCTGCCAACAATATCTTGATTTCGTAAACGCAGCGTTAATAGCGTTGCCAATTTTTTAATAACTATATCGCCAAAAGGATGACCGTAGGTATCGTTCACTTTTTTAAAGTGATCAATATCAATCATAATTAAGGATAAGAGAAAGTTGCTTTGTCTAGAATAGTTTAACTCGAGTTCCAAGCGCTTTAAAAAGCTTGAGTGATTTAATAATCCCGTTAAGCTATCGGTGGACATATAGTAATTTAATACCCCAGCTCTTTGCGAACGTGTTCTTACAGCAGAGACGAGATGAGTAGGCGTTATGGGCTTAATTAGGAAATCATCACCGCCCACACTTAAGGCTGTCATTTGCTTACGCTTATCATGCTCGGTTGAAAGAAAGATAATGGGTATTTTATTATATTTATTTTCTTTACGTAGTACTAAAGCAAGCTCAATTCCCGTGCATTCAGGCATATAAATATCCATTAAAATTAAATCGGGTCGGAAATTTTCAAGGTGGCTAAAAATATCCATAGGATTGTTAATTGCTTCAGCAACCATGCCTGCTTTTTTCAAAATTAAAGAATAATATTCGCCAAGTGATTCAGAATCATCAACTATCAAAATTCGAAATGGAATATTTGTCGCAAAGCTACATTTCTGATTAATTACTTGCATCACATGAAATACATCTACTGGTTTTTGGAAAAATGCGCTGCAGCCTGCTCGTACAGCGATTAAACGTGGCGTCAATTCAGAGTTAGGTACAATACAAAATAAGTGTATGGAAGCATTTTGTTTTTTAAGAAGATTTCCCAGCGACATTTGATTCTGACTAGTCATTAAATAATAGGTGTCGGCCAATAAAGCTACAGGTTGATTTTGTTCAACCTTGGCTTCTAACTCACTTAAATCTAATAGCAATTCTGAAGAATAACCAGCTTGGTTAAGCCCACTCATGAGCTCTTTTGCTAACGCTGCGTCCTGCTCTAAAATGTAGATTACTTTATTTTCTATTATTTTTGTTTCCAAGGTTGATGAAAACATGCTTTTAGAGGGAGCTAATTTTAACTGTTCTTCTAACTTAATTAATAAATGGGATATGGTTTGCTGTTCTTCTTCACTCAAGCTGGAATTATCTAATAAATTTTTTAAATAAATCTCTAATTCTCGTGCCACCTTACTTAATTCTGTATACCCATAGGTTCCTGCGGAGCCACATAAACTATGTACATTGCGATGAAAAACCTTAAATTTTTCCTTATCAAAGCAAGCAATTTGCTCTTGCCAAGCCTGTGCTATCTGCTCAATCTTATTAGGCAAGTTTTTCGAGTAACTTATAAAAAGCGCTTGTAATTTATTCTCTACTTTTTCCATGACATTGAATCCATATTTTATTAAGTTCATCCGCTAGCATTATTGGGTCAAATGGCTTAGCAATAATGTCAACAACGCCCAGTGCTTTGTACTCTTCAATCTCTTTAGCTTGTATTTTAGCAGTCATAAAAACAGCTGGAATTAAAGAAAATCCCTTTATCTGTCTTAACTCGCACAGTGTAGTTGGCCCGTCTTTGACAGGCATCATTACATCAAGAAGTATTAAGTCAGGAATGAACGTTTGAGCTACAGACAAAACTTCCTCACCATTGGTGCAATATTTTACTGAAAATCCACCGATGTCTTCTAATGCAATTTGTGCAATTGATCTAATATCCTCTTCATCCTCAGCATATAAAATATTTGTAAGTTTCTTTGTCATAAACTCTATCCTCTATTCAATAGATGACGCTCTAAAAATTTTTCTATAAAAGATTAGTTATTGTTTTAAGCAATACTTCATTAGAAGACTTTGATTTAACTAATGCTTCGCTAACATATTTAGCATAGTCTTGACTTAACTCCAGATTTGACAACACTAATACTGGAAAGTGATACTTGGCTAACCAAGGTAAAATGTCTATTCCATTACCATCTGGTAATAACAAATCTAAAATAACTAAGTCGTATCTTCTTTGCTGCAACATTTCTTTGGCTTCCCGTAAATTCGCTGCAGTAGCTACATTGGCGTGTTTATTTAATAAAACTGCCATAACGTGTTGTTGATCCGGGTTATCTTCAATATGCAGAATATTTGGCTTATGAATGCTATCGACGTTTTTAATTCTATTAATTGCAGTTAATAGTTTTTTTAAATCAATAGGCTTGTCTAACCAGTCAATTACACTGATTGCATCACCATTTAATAAGGTACGTCCTGTTTCAGCCATGACTGAAAGAACAATAATGTGGATATCTTTAGTCTCTGAATTTGCACGTAGCTCGCGAATAAAAGATACCCCATCTTGATCTGGTAAAACCAAATCTAATAGCAAGGCCCTATACTGATTAAGCATTAAAAATTTTTTTGCCTCTTTAACGGTATGCGCTACATCAGCCACATACCCTGCAGACTCTAAAAGAGCTTTTAAATAATTAGCTTGATCTTCATCATCTTCACAAATTAATAATTTTTTATCCAAATTAGGAAAGGTCTCCTCCTGGTTAAGAGATACTTTTAAAGTTTGATCTGCAAGAAACGGAAGATCAAAATAAAAAGTAGTGCCCTGGGGAGAGCTTGAAAAATTTATCTTCCCTTCTAGTTTTTCTATAATTGCTTTACTTATGTTCAGACCTAATCCTGTACCACTTTTTCCACGAGTATTTGAAGCATCTGCCTGAGAGAATTTTTGAAAAATACGTGGTCTAAATTCCATGGGAATTTCAGGTCCATGGTTAAGGACTGAAACGCGCACCATTGTGCCTTGTTTTTGAATTGAAATTACAATCTCCTTTTCTTTATCAGAAAATTTACAAGCATTAGAAATTAAATTATTTAATACCTGGATTAATCGGTCAGGATCAACTTTGACTTTAAATAGTTCTTCAGAGTCAATGAGTTTAATTTCCACTCCATATTTTTCAGCATACATTTTGTTGCTTTCAATGGCTTCCTTTACCAAGCTTTGTAAATCTGTTTCGACTAGTTGAAACTCCATTTTTCCGGCTTCAATTTTTTCTATATCAAGAATATCATTGATTAATAAAAGTAATCGCTCACTGTTATTATTTGCAATTTCCAGTAATTTTTTCGCTTTATCAGTAAAGTTCCCCATAACACCACTGACTAATAGTCCCAGTGAGCCTCGTATAGAGGTAAGTGGCGTACGTAATTCATGACTAACAATAGAAACAAATTCTTTTTTTAATTTCTCTGTTCTTTTTAATTCAGTCACATCATGAATAACAGTTAAAGCCCCCAGCTTTTTACCGCTAGCATTAAGAATTTCTTGGCCATCAATTACAACATCATTGACTAAATTATTCTTAAATTTCATCAGCAAGGGTAATTTTTGAATTTTTTCGCCATTTAGCACTCTTTTTAGGGGTGATTTTTCATCTAAAATCTTATCATTATTGACTGAAAAAATACTAAAATAGTTAGGAAGATCGTCGACGTGTTTTCCTTTGATATTGGAAGCTATTTTTCTCTGAAGAACATCATTTACCACGGTTATTTTTCCCAAAGCGTTGCAAGCTATAATACCGTCTTCCAAATTGTTTAACATGGCTTTTAAAAACTCTTTTTCATTATTAATCATTTTCTTATAAGTATTGGTTGTTAAAGCCAAAATTAAAATTAAAATTGTTGTGCCAGCAACAAAAAAAGGTAAATAATCAGACGTAATTATTTGCATCTTTGAGGAAGTATGGTGTGTAGCAAGAGGGGTAAAGACAGATGCCTCCATGCCAGTATAATGCATGCCACAGATAGCAACTCCCATTATGAGTGCGCTTACCAGCTTAAAATAAAATTGCTGTCGATTAGTCCCTCTATTGCTGCGTAGTGCTAACCAAAGTGCTGCTTCGGCAGCAGCAATTGCTATAATAATTGACAGTATGAATAAACCCGGTAAGTAGTGGATATTAACATGGGTTTTCATCCCTTCCATGCCCATGTAATGCATGGTAGCTATTGCTAAACCTATTATAATACCGCCGAAACTTAAATGAATTAATGAATAGTCCTTCTTCTGCAATATAAAAAGAGCCAGGGCGGAAGCAAGTATAGCAACCAGTAAAGAAGCAGCTGTCCAGGTAAATTCAAATTGCATTGGCATCGGCATAATAAAAGCTAACATACCCACGAAATGCATAGACCAAATACCTGCACCCATGGCAATAGCACCGCCGATTAACCAAAAGATTCTAGCTCTTTTTCGACGTTCAGCCCGTAGACTACCTACTAGATCCAAGGCAACGTAAGAAGCCAAAACAGCAACTACATAAGAAAGAATCACTAAGCCTATATCATAGTATCCATAAATTGCATTGCTTGGAATTTTATCAAGCTGAAACCAATGACTGAAATTCATATTGAACGATCCCTGTAATCGTATAAAACTAGGACTTGGTTATTAATTTTATTATAGATTATTCCTATATTCACTGATTTGTAGCGAAAGCAATTTCAACAACGTTGTTTGGTTCAAACATCGCTTTAAAATGTTTAAAACTTTCAAGTCTGGATTGATCGTTTTGATCATGTAAAAGCAAGTCTTGTCCATACATGGCTATATCTTCGACAATTCGCTCATGTCTATAATAAGCTAAAATTGTTTTATCGACGATTGCCTTGCCGTAACCTTCATAAAAATAGGGAACTTCACGGGGCTTATTCCATACATTACCCACGCCACCGCCAATAAACATTAAATCACGTTCCTTCGGTGCTAACATGGGTTCATCCCAATCAATGATATAAATAGAATCCTCATTAACGACCAGCACATTGCCCGCATGTATATCAGAATGACATAGCACATAGTGATCTAAATCTGGTTGAATTTTTTTTGATAATTCTTCTGCAGAGTCAACAAGTTGCCGAATTGAGTTGCTATTTTTCTTAAAAAAAGTCTTGAAATCCGCAGTAATTTTATCATCTGAACTATCAAATCCAATTTTACTATAAAAAGACCTGACTATTTCACGCCATTTGGTTGTATACATCTCTATTCTTAATTGTTGTTGAATCGAGGTGGGAAGGGATGTTTCATGAATTTTTCTTAGTATTTTTCCAAATAGTTTCCATTGTTTCTCTGTTAAATTTTGAGTAAAGCCATCGGGTGCATGAATAAATGGATACACAACTAATTTAAAATGATCCAATTGCTGAAATAATTTTGCTTCGAGTGTGTGGATAGGAAAAATAACTTCTTTTATTCCAGAATCATATAAAAGACGGATAATTGAGAAGTTAATTTCATTATAATCGCCGTATTTTAACTTTACGAAATAAGACTTAGATTGTGCATCTATTTTATAGGCAAATGCATTCATATCAGCGCCACCCGAGAGGAGCTGTGCTGCACGAGCATCAATTCCATAATAAACTTTTAAAAGCCCGATGAGTTGTTGAGCTTGAATGCTTCTTTTCATAGAGTCAATGATTCGTTATAAAAGTTAGTATCATCACTTAAAACACTTAATTCTGTCATTGAATGAGATCTGATTACTCAATAATCGGATCTCAGAAAATCTATTGGGTACAATTTATTAAGTGAAAAATTACTTATTCAGATTAACCTAATTAAAAGTAATTTTAATTCCATCAGCAATTAAATTAGGCTTTCCCCTTCCAGTATCCTCACTTTCTTTAAAAAAGTGATGAGGATTCCTTTTTTCATACTGGCTTTTCACAAAGTCTCGGATGCTTGAAAAAAATGCTTCCGGGACATCAGACTCCATGGAATGATCTGCATGAGGAAACACGATTAATTGATTATCCGGTATCTTGCTCGCCATGAATTCGGAATGTTTTTTATCTGTAATCCAGTCTTCTTCGCCCACAAGAATGAGTGTTTTGCATCTTACTTTATGCAAGCGATCTTCATAATTAAAGGTTCTTAAAAATCCCCCAAATCCTTGGTTTAAAGGTTCATAAGCAAAAGGATATTCCGCGCCGGGTCGTTCTACAGACAGATTATGTCTTTTTCTCCAGGAATACATAGTATCCATGACATCAAAAAATTTATTTACCTCTTCAACATTTTTAAAACTTCCGTCCCATAATTGTTCACAGGCTTGTTGTTGCTCCAAGGTGCCTCTTTTTTTAACATTCAGGCGGGCTGTCTCAATGTTTTTATAGCTTGGAGAACCTGCAGCCAGGACAAGACTGGAAACATATTGTGGATAGGAAAGGGTATATCCTAATGCACACATTGCCCCATAAGACTTACCCAATAAAACTATTTTTTCCAGATCGAGTGATTTACGAATTTCATCCACATCCTGAATGTAATTTTGCATTGTGTATGATGAGGGTTCTTTTTTATCGCTTAATCCACATCCTCTAGGATCAATAAATACAATATTGCCTGTTGTAGCTAGACATTCATAATCCTTGTAGTGAGAATGATTGGCGCCCGGACCGCCTGGAAGCATAAAAACATAAGGTAACTTGTCGAGATTGTCCTCATTTTCACAAACTATTCGTATATGTAATCTAGTTTCCGGTGCATTGTCTCGCGCAGGGATATCAATAAACAAATCCTTACTCCACATGTATTTCTCCTGATTAAAATAAGTTCTCGATACCATAACTTTTTTAAGCGAACTTTTCTGCTTTGGCAAAAAGCAAAAGCTTCTTTAAAACAATTGGTAAAGGTTTGAAAAACTCTAAAAACTCACCTGTCAAGACTATTTTTTTAAAATTTATTTAGCTATTATGACAAACCCAGTAGGATTCTTTAATCCAATCCGTTCTGTGGATAAGTTTTTCAAACTTACTATTCCCATGTTTCCTTCTTGCTCCATTAAGTCGAATGAATCCTTATATACATAAGGTTAGAGCTATTTTTTTCTTTTTCTTACCCTCTTTATTTATCCACAAAATCTGTGGATAAATGTGTGTATAGACCGTAAAACTATTGAGGCTGAATGACGTTAACTATTTGATAAAGATTTATCAACACTGCTCTTAGGACATGATACTGCGCCCACCATCAACGTTCAAAATTTGCCCAGTAATAAATGGATTTTCAACTAACCCGAGCAGAGCTTGAGCAACGAACTCTGGAGAGCCATGACGTTTCAACGGGGTTTTTGCAATAATTTTTTGTTGTGTTTCTATATTTAGAACATTGTCATGCTCTGGCCAGGCAATGGCTCCAGGGGCAATAGCATTAACACGTACCTCCGGTGCAAACTCTCTCGCCAAGGCTTTGGTTTGCATAGCAAGGGCAGCCTTCGTTTGAGAATAAACAGCATATCCTTTAAGTGGCATCCTTCCATGAATATCAGTGATATTAATAATGGCACCATGATTTTTTGCCAATTGTGAACGCGCGGCAAGGCTTAAAAAGAAAGGAAATTTTACGTTTATATCGAACAAATTGTTCCATTCTTGCTCATCGACAATTGTTAAATCCGTGCGGTTAAAAACGGAAGCATTATTGACCAACACATCTAAACGCTTTGCCCAATTCAGAGTCTTCGTCAAAATTTCTTCGACTGCTTTTATACTATTTAAATTACTGCACACCACATAGGCACTGTCGGGACGTTGTTTATTGAGCGTTGTGGCAAGCACTTCCGCTTCGGTTAAGGATTGATGACAATGAATAACTACTTTAAAATTAGCTTGATGCAATTTATTAACAATAGCAGCGCCAATTCGTCTTGCAGATCCTGTGACTAAAGCCACTTTTGCGGCTTGTTTGTTGGCTTGATTCAAGGTATGTTCCCCATTTTTACTATTTTTAGCTATGGACCTATTCTCTCTAATACGTGAGCAGATTCAACAACGAGGCGATATTCCTTTTGTTGATTTTATGCAACATGCTTTATATACCCCGCAATTTGGCTATTATAGTGCCGGATTGCAAAAATT
The DNA here is from genome assembly GCF_029026145.1 of Legionella cardiaca. Lineage (NCBI taxonomy): Bacteria > Pseudomonadati > Pseudomonadota > Gammaproteobacteria > Legionellales > Legionellaceae > Legionella > Legionella cardiaca. The sequence goes on from NZ_CP119078.1 coordinate 2,942,298, forward strand.
TGGGCCCCATGGCGATTTTATTACAGCCCCGGAATTAACGCCGTTATTTGGCCAAACACTGGCCAATCAATGCCAACAGGTACTGGGTGTTTTAGATGAACCTATCGTCTTTGAATTTGGTGCGGGCTCGGGCCGATTATGTGTAGATATCTTAACGCATTTAGAGCAGTTGCAAACACTACCACATGCTTATTATATTCTGGAAGTTAGTGGTAATTTAAAACAACGCCAACAAGCATTAATTCAGGAAAAAATTCCTCATTTAGCGACGCGCATTCATTGGCTTTCACAGTGGCCACAAAAAGCATTTAAAGGAATTATTATTGCCAATGAAGTGCTTGACGCCATGCCTGTTCATCGCTTCCTGCAAACAGAGAACGCGTTGTTGGAAAGTTATGTCACTATTAATATTAACAATGAGTTAGCAGAAACATTTAAACCCTGCACCAATCAACGCTTGATAAAACACGTGCAGCAGGTTTTGCCCAAAGATTTTTTTCCTTATCAATCAGAAGTTAATTTATTTATTGATGATTGGATTAAACAATGCGCAACCATGCTTGAGCAAGGAGTCATGTTCTTTATTGATTATGGTTTCCCGAGACATGAATATTATCATCCTGACAGGAATACAGGCACACTCATGTGTCATTATCGCCATCATGCGCATACCAATCCTTTCACTCACCTTGGCGAACAGGATATCACAGCGCATGTTGATTTTACTCATGTTGCAGAAGCCGGACATAATGCGGGTTTGCATGTGGCAGGTTATACTAATCAAGCCTCTTTTTTGCTTGCGAATGGTTTGTTAAGCTTATTAGCTGAAATTAATAACGAATCGTTTCGCATTAAATCCCAGCAGGCAGCCAAACAATTGCTACAGCCTAGCGAGATGGGCGAATTATTCAAGGTCATCGCCCTTAGTAAAAATATAGAATTACCATTACTTGGTTTTCAATTGCAGGATAAACGAGCGAGTTTATGATGAAGAAATATTTAACGACAGTAGAACTGCAAAAAGAATCCATGAAATTTTCCGCAGGTCATACAACCATTTTTTCTGCCACTAAGCGTGAACCGTTGCATGGTCATATGTATGGCGTGTATTTAGCGTTAACAACCTGGGTTGAAGAAAACGGCATGACCTTCGACTATCGCTATTATAAAGAGCGTATTCACAAATTATGTCGCTTTTTAAATCAAACCTTTTTAATGCCACAATTTTCTCCTTTTCTGCAATTTGCCGAAGACGATGAGTACTATTATTTTACTTTCAATAATAAAAAGATGCCTTTTTTAAAGGAAGACGTCACACTCATGCCTCTAACTAACATAACCGTCGAAGAGTTATCGCGCTGGTTTGTCCAGGAACTAATTAAAGATACCGCTGAGCTTGACAGACATCGCATTGAAAAAGTAGTGGTAAAAGTTTTTTCAGCCCCTGGGCAATCTGCAAGTCATGAGTGGCAACGCCAACAATGACTTTGCAACTTCTTTAGCCACGGGAGTGTTATGGATACAGTCTATAAAATATGCATTCCTCATACTTACCGCGACTTTTTTGACTATCAAATTTCTTCCCATATCCCGAGTATTGGCGCAAGGGTATGGGTCCCTTTTCGTAAACAAACGCGTTTAGGTTTTGTCATCGCTAAACAAACCCAGCCTCAACACGGGGAACTTAAATCGGTTATTTCCTTCATTGATGAGGAGCCGATATTAACTACCTCCATGCTGGCTTTATGTCAATGGGTCGCCAATTATTATCAAACACCTTTATCGGAAGTTATTCCCTTGGCCTTACCTAAAGCCTATCGTTTGGGAAAACCATGCCAATTGCCGCTGGGTGATTATCTGCAACTCGCTCTACCTGTGGAAGAAGCCTATCAATTAATTGGGGCAAGAGCTCACAAGCAACGTGCGCTTATCGATTTTCTTCAGCAAAAAAAGCAAGCCGTTAGCAAAAAATTACTGTTGCAGGAAGGATTTACCCAAACTCAATTAGCTAATCTCTTAGCGCTCAAAATTCTTAAGTTAACGCAAGAAATTATTTTGCCTTATCAAAGTAATAATACCGTTACCCTCCCTCTCACCTTAAATGACGAACAAAAAATTGCCGTAGACACTATTTATAAGCATTTGCATAATTACCACTGCTTTTTGTTAGAGGGTGTTACTGGGAGTGGTAAAACAGAAGTTTACCTGCAAGTTATTGCCCAGGTTTTAGCACAGAATAAACAAGTGCTGGTACTTGTTCCTGAGATTGGATTAACACCACAACTCCTGGCTCGCTTTACAGAACGGTTTGTTGAACCGATGGTTGTCATTCATTCCAATTTAAATGAAACAGAGCGACAGGTGGCCTGGCAACTTGCCAAAGATAATATAGTGAAGCTGGTGATTGGAACGCGTACAGCGATATTCACACCAATGCCAGCACTTGGTTTAATTGTGATTGATGAAGAACATGACAGTTCACTCAAACAAATGGAGGGTGTGCGTTATTCTGCTCGCGATACCGCTTTGATGCGGGCGCACGCAAGTGGGATTCCTATTATTTTAGGTTCTGCCACCCCAAGTCTTGAAAGCCTGCATAACTGCAGCCAAAATAAATACACGCTTTTACGACTTAGCCGTAGAGCCTTAAGCACTTCCCCTCTGCATTATCAAATTATTGATATTCGTAATGCCGCATTACAACATGGTTTAGCGGCGCAAACACTGGCGATTATTGCCAAGCATCTCCAACAAAACAATCAAGTGATGGTGTTTATTAACCGTCGCGGCTTTGCTCCTGTGCTACTCTGCCACCAGTGTGGTTGGATGGCCGATTGCGCTACATGTGATTGTCATCTTACCTTGCATCGCCAATCAGGTCGTCTCATTTGTCACCACTGTGGTCGCATTGAAAAGATACCTCCGTATTGCAAAGCTTGTCAGAATAAAGAATTGTTACCCATTGGCGCCGGAACTCAGCGTATCCATGAATATTTAGGACAGTGTTTTCCTAATACAAAATTATTACGCATTGATCGCGACGAGGTGCAGAAAAAAAATGCACTCGTCAATCATTTGGAAACTATTCAGCGAGGAGAAGCACAATTAATTATTGGTACCCAGATGTTAGCCAAAGGACATCATTTCCCAAAATTAACGTTAGTTGTTATCCTCGATGCCGACGCAGGTTTTTATAATCAGGATTTCCGTGCACTTGAACGCTTGGGGCAATTACTAACGCAAGTTTCCGGCCGTGCTGGACGCGCCGAAAATGCAGGCCAAGTCATTATTCAAACACATTTACCCCATAATCCTCTACTGAATTTGCTTATCCAACAAGGCTATGATCCCTTTGCACAAGCCTTATTAAATTTAAGACAACAAACTGAATTTCCACCTTTTCATTTTTTAGCATTAATCCGTGCGCAAGATAAATCACCATCGAAAGTTCTGCATTTTCTTCATGTATTAAAAGAACAATTATTGATAAATGGTCTCACTACGTTAGGACCAGCGCCTGCACCACTTGCTCGTAAAGCCAATCAACATCGAATGCAATTACTACTTAAATCCCCTTCTCGTAAAATGCTACAAATAAGATTGACGCAACTTAGGGAGTGGTTAACAATAAACAAACTAAACACCCTGGTTCGCTGGAATGTGGACGTTGATCCGATGGATTTATCATGACTGAACAAAAAATAGCCGTTCATAAACGAATTTTTGCCATTGAATGGGGCGATATGGATGCCTTGGGTCATGTCAATAATGGTCGTTATTTTGACTATTTTCAGCAATCACGCATTGAATGGTTAGAAAGCCTTCATTTAGATATGAATCAACCGATTGGCCCGGTCGTTATCCATGTGGCTTGCACCTTTTTAAAACCAATTATTTATCCCGCTATGCTTAGCCTGGTTAGCAGCGTTCATAGTCTTGGTAATTCCAGCATTATGATGGATCATGAAATCTATCAAAATGATATTTTAATGACTCAAGGAACGAGTAAAATTGTTTGGGTTAATTATATAGAAAACAAATCAGTTCCTATTCCTGACGTTATTCGTAAATTGTTTGCCACACAATAGGGGACATTGCTATTGCGAGACTTATTCATGACTCAGTTTACTGAAGAGCAACTCATTTCGCATGAAGATATCAAAGAACCACTAGAAGTCTGCGTGCAGAAAATTAGTACCAGATTGCAACAAGAGGAAAAACCTCACGACATTCTTAAGCAGCAATTGACTATTCTTGCTCAGTTACAAGAGTTTGATTTTGGTCGTTTTCTATTACAAAATCGTGGCATTAATGGTTATTGGACCCATTATATGGTCACCCATCCTTTGCACGGGCGAATGACAGGTAAAAACAATCGTGGCAAACCCTTCTCCGCATTAGAGCGTTTTATCCTCGATAAAGCCCCCACCATGTTAGGAACGCAAGAACGTTTTGAAATATTCTTACGAGAAAATCAAAAAGCGGCGCGGAATGGGGCAAAACTGGCGTGTATTCCGTGTGGGATGATGAGTGAACTACTTTACCTCGATCTAACATCTTACACAGATATTAGTCTTGTGGGCATTGACTACGATTTGGAAACTTTAAACGACGCTCGCCATTTAGCAGAAAAAAAACAACTTACTGATAAGTTGAAGCTTCATCATGCTGATGCTTGGCATTTAAATATTCATGATGAATTTGACTTGATTTCGAGCAATGGTTTAACCATCTATGAACCAAGTGATGAACGGGTTATCGCTTTATTTCAAGGTTTTTATAATGCGTTAAAGCCACAAGGGAAATTGGTGACGAGTTTCTTAACGCCGCCCCCTAACTTAACTGCGCATTGCGAATGGGATATGTCTGTTATTGTCCCTCAGGATCTATTACTACAAAAAATGGTTTTTGTTGATGTTCTCAATGCCAAATTTCAATGCTATCGATCCACAGAACAGACTCGCAATCAATTAGCGACAGTCGGTTTCACCGAAATTGAATTTTTTTATGACAAAGGAAAAATGTTTCCAACGGTGGTAGCTTATAAGAAATAAGCGCGTAATCCTCGCTTATTTCTTATATACAACATGAATTCCGTTTAACGCTCATCACAAACTGTGTAATAACCATGACGGTATGGGTTAGAGCGAGCTCTAAAAATATAATCACGACATTTTTGACCACGATCATCGACATAGCGCTTATCCAGGCGAAATGCAAAATCTTTAAAATCCATGTCTTGCTGCCATTCTTGTTCCTGACGTGCTTTATCTTCCGCTTCCATCTTATTCAAAAATTTACTAAGCTTGCTGGCATAGCCTACGGAAAGAAACATTGCCGCAATAAGGAGAATAATCACTTTTTTCATACTTCGATCCAAAATAACGCAGTAAGGGCAATATTAAACCACAAGTTTAACAAATTACCAAGTTTGGGAGAGAAAACCCCCTATTCTCTGTTGCTGAATCAAAGTAAACATATAGCGAAAATTTAATAACAAAGGAATTAGCGATGACAGGAAAGTTACCAAAATTATCTATCACTCTCTTCATTTTAAGTGCAGCATGTTATCTTGGGCTTTTATCTTTTATTCATTATCCATTTTCGAGTGTAATAAAACCAATTCCTATTTTTTTATTACTTATTATTAGCTTACAATCTTCTGCACGCCCACAAATAAAGATTTTATTGATTTTTGCCTTAGTATTGTCGCTTATAGGAGATATTATTCTCACCTTACCTGGTGATAAAGCACTCATGGGTGGGATCATTTCATTTATGCTGGCCCATGGTGCATATATCACTCTTTATCTTAAAGACGCACAATTTCAAACAAAACGCTTGTTTTACTTTCTACCGGTATTCCTGTTCATTATTTTAAGTTATTCATACATGCTTCCCTACTTTGGAGAGATGGCAATTCCAGTAACCATTTACTTAGGCTTTCTCACCTTAATGGTCTTTTGCTCCTTTCAAGTTCTCCAGCATCCTCTATTTATAATTAGCGGTGCTTGCTTATTTTTGTTGTCTGATTTTATTTTTGCGATGACCCAATTTGTTTTTCAGGAGAACAGCAATATCGCCAACATTCTTGTTATTTTTAGTTATTACCTGGCGCAATCTCTGTTAGTTGCAGGAATTATTCAACGTAAGTAATAAAAGCACTCAAGCTGAAGAATAAATTCTTGAAAATTAACCCGTTAACAGGAAGATTATACATGCAAAAAATCACACCACATCTATGGTTCGATAAAGAAGCAAAGGAAGCTGCAGAATTTTATACTTCTTTATTTCCTGACTCGAAAATTACGAATCTCACAACAATCCACGATACACCTTCAGGAGATTGTGACATTGTTTCTTTTGAACTAGGCAATAAATCGTTTATGGCGATTAGCGCGGGACCTTTTTTTAAATTCAATCCCTCCATTTCGTTTATTGTGAATTTCGATCCATCACAGAAAAAAAATGCGAGAGAACAACTCGACATGCTGTGGGGCAAGTTGAGCCACAAAGGCACAGTGCTTATGCCACTGCAGGAATATCCGTTCAGTAAACACTATGGCTGGATACAAGACAAATACGGTCTTTCATGGCAACTCATTCTCACAAATCCCACTGGTGAGGAAAAACCATTCATCATGCCGTCACTTCTGTTTGTTGGCGACGTTTGCGGCAAAGCTGAAGAGGCGATTAATTTCTATACCTCCATATTCAAAAATTCCAAACAAGGCTTTATTGCCCGCTACGGGGCCAAGCAAGCTCCAGATAAAGAAGGAACCCTCATGTTTGCGGACTTTATGCTTTCAGGACAATGGTTCGCTGCGATGGATAGCGCTCAAATGCATCATTTTGCTTTCAATGAAGCTATCTCATTCATGGTGAACTGTGAATCGCAGGAGGAAATAAATTACTACTGGGAGAAACTCTCCTTCGTACCTGAAGCGGAGCAGTGTGGCTGGCTTAAGGACAAATACGGCCTTTCATGGCAAATTGTTCCTGTAATTATGGAAGAAATGATGAAAAATGGCTCCCCTGATCAAATTGATCGCGTGACACAAGCGTTTTTGCCGATGAAAAAATTTGATATCGCAGCCCTCAAGAAAGCTTATGAAGGAAAATAATCTGGCTTTCCTAATCATGAAGCAAGTGTAGAAATATCTGAGTTTGATAACCTATAATAAATGCCCCAATCAAAATAGGTTGGGGCGGGTCCATAAGATTTTCACCACAAGCTGTCGTATTCAATTAACTACCGCAACCCATTAGTCTTGGAACATCAAAATCATCAATGTCAGTGTCATCGTCAGTTTTAATATTTTGAAGTCCCTTTTTATACGAATGAGTGCTTTCTTTTTCCAGTAGTAAACCTTCTAATTTCTGTTTCACTGTATTAAGTGTCATTCCTGTAGTAGTTAACATCTCTGAGATCTGACAAGCTCCTAAATTTAGTCCAAACCCACCTGGTGGAGCTAGTGAAAAAGTTTTTCCTAAGCAGTAAATGTCAAATGAATAGTCTGCTTCCTTAGTATTAGGCGCATAAGCTTCTGTGCAGGCGCTATGTAAAAACTTGATATCTTCATAATAGTCAGCAGAATGTTGCGAACCAACAAAAGTGGCTGTCCCAAAGTCAATTATTTTAATTTTATTCTGACTTATTTGAAAATTTTCTGGTTTAACATCGCCATGAATGATACCTCGTTGATGCAATTGTTCTAATTGTTGAACGCACTGTATGGCCAAAGAGATTTTTTGCTTAAGAGTTAAAGCGTTTCCATGTTGCTGCAAAAATTGCTGTAAAGAAATGCCCTCTTCCACATCCATTGCAATATATTCTCTTTGTTCTGCCATTTTCCCTTGTCGATGTTGGATTCTCATATTACTTCCCACATAGATTGAAGGAGGTTCATTGACTGTTTTTAAGTCAATTGCACTCTTAGAGAAGAATGTACCCTGTAATTTATTAAGTGCTTGAAGGGCCGTAACTTCTCGTTTTGATATCTTCTCTAACTCAGGGACAGTATCTGGATGGGAGCCCGTTGCTTCTATTCTTTTTAAAGCGACATTTTTACCATCCTCTGCCTGTAGTATCTTTACTTTTCCTCCACCACCCTTTCCGAAATAAAATTCTTCTGAAGAAGCATATAACTTGCCTTTGATTGAATAAAATGAACAAGGAAGTAAATACTCTTTTTTATCAATCTTGAAGGAATCAGATTTTTTAGAATCTTTTATTTTGCTTTGAATGTCTCTTGCCAAATCAAACGTAGAAGGATCTATTTTTTTCTGTTTAAACTCCGCATCTAATAAGTTTTTATCTGAATTAATGACAGCCTTTTTCCCATATGAAATTGGTTCAGGTGACCATTTCATTAAGCTATAAATATTTGCTGCAATTTCCTCTCTATTAAACTTTAGTGCTTCTATATTCTCATTAATTTCTTCTATTTCAAGATTAATCGCTTGTTTCTTATTACTATTATCTGCTAAAGGTTTAATTTGATTTTTAAGTTGGATTGCCTTTTTCTCTGCGTTTAGAATTTGTGGATTTAATCTTGTAATTTTATTTTCAAATGTTGTTATCTGTTCATTGGATTTTTTTGTCATTTCATTAGTTGAAGTAGTGGTATCAGCTACTGCTATTTGGTCTTTATCTTTTTCCTGTCGCGCTTTAAGCTCACGAATCTTTTTTTCAAATCTTTTCTTTTCTGATAAAAGATTTTCGTATTCTTGTTGCGCGTTTTTATACTCTCTCAGTTGTCTACTTCTTTCGGGATCGCTATTTAAATTTTGCAATTCATTTGTTTTGTTTACTTTCTTATTGCATTGAACCTGATACATTCCTGTTAATTGTTCATACTCAAATTTTAATCTTGCAGCCTCGTTCCTTCGGACATGGAAACTAGCTTGTGCACTAGGCGAACCTCTCTTTATTCTTGATGAAAATGGTGTGCAAAATTCCTCGTGCATTGGATCGTTTTCTTTTAAAGAAACTGACATTTCACAAAGACTTTTGGTACTTAATTTGGCGAGTTGCTCCGTTGCTGCAGAATATTCTCTATCTGCTTTCTCAGATTCTTCATAGGCTACAAATAATTTATCAAGCCTATTGAGCGATTCAGCAATTTTAGTCGAACTATCATTTCGATTAGATTGTGATGCATTGGATTCTTGTAGGCACATTTTAAGTTTTAAATTCGCACTTTGTTTGAATTGATATGCCTCTTTCCAATTAGCAAAACAAAATTCAGCAAATTTATTCATGATAATCTCCTGGTCGTGACTATATGTAAGACACATTCTCAGGATAACAATGGCTTTAAGTGGGATGGCAATTCAGGCGAATAGGTAGGGATTTTAGGTGAAAATCCCTATTCCAAAATAAATAGGGTCTGTAAAAAAATTTAGAATAACGACGTCTACCTTGACTAAAAAAGTCGTCGTATCCAGCCACGCTTGATGCGTTTATGCCTTGTTTTATCAAATAAAGCTAAATCAAGGATATTTTTTATTTCTGGATTTTGTAATAAATGGATTAAATCAGCTTTACTTTTTGTTTCTGTCACTTTTCTTAATTTTGCCATTCGTGCTTCCACTGTTTTAACAGAAACATACATAGCGCGGGCAATTTTTTTATAGCTTAATCCCTGTAGATAATAATAAGCCGTATGGGCAAGAGTATAATTAATATCAATGTTTGTTTGATTAACTGGAATTTGAATCGTTTTAATTTGAGTATTTTCTATAAAATAATCAATCTCCCTGTAAAATTCTTCTTTCGCTAATGAATTCCTAATTAAGCCTAAGTCCTTTAAGTTAATAGCATGGTTTAAAGCAACCTCAATAATTTTTTTTGCCTTGTCTTTAAAATAAAGAATAAAACGCTCAAGTATATCTTGATGATGTAAGTAAAAATCATTGATTTGATAATTATTTCTTGTGGTTGCAAAGTTGAAATGCTCTTCCATTGTTTCAGAGCTTTTAATTATGGTAAAACCGTGATCGATATTATAATTAAGGCGCGCATCCTCATAGACAACCATCACTTGACTATCTTTATTTATTGCATCCCAAAGAATAGTATCGTGCTCCGGTTGAAATGAAGAAAGATAGTCCACATAATTTTTATCAATACAATTTTTAAGCCAATCATAATTATTTGTTAAAAATATAAATTGATCATCAATCGATAATTTGTAGGAAAAAAACGTTAAATCAAATGATTCAAATAATGGCTGCGCAATTTTATTAACCGCATTGCATCCTGCCTTGAGAAGCTGTTCCCCTAATAGATGTAATTTTTTTTCCCTCAATTTCTTGTCTTCCCTAAACTTAAATTCCCTTTAGGCTATCTACAATTAGAAGAAGTGCTGTTGATTAACGCTCACTTAATTGAGTTATCCACCACTGCTGTGAAGAATTAACGGTTGTAGGGACAGGCTCTACAACTATCGCTTGAGTTAATGGTGGTTCAAATGGACCAGAAGACGTAGCCCATTGATAAATAATTACAAATTTGGCAGAATTTTTACTCTGGGTCATTTTTTTAATGGTATAGGAGGTGATCCACGGACTTGAAGTTCCCGATACCCAGGAAGGCCAATTCTCCTTATATTGTTTTTTTAATTGATCAGAAAACAACATAAATTGCACAGCCCCGTTACGATCTTTATTTGCTTGAGCAAATTTAGATGCAACATCACCAGGAGTTTTCGGTGCTAATGCTTTTTCTAGCATGAAAATTCGTGCTGCATCAGATTCAGATTGGGCATTAGCCGCTTCTACAATAGTAACCGCTGAAAAAGATAACAGCATTGAGCCAATCCAGAGACCAGGATTTTTTAAAATTTTCATGCTTCCCTCAACTAATATTCATTGTTAATACTGTATTAAACAGCAATAGGTGCCTTGATTGACGGATGTGACTGGTAATTAAGAAATTCAAAATCGGCAAACTCATAAGCAAACAATGAGGCAGGTTTACGCTTAATTTTTAACTGCGGTAAAGGTAAGGGGCTGCGTTCTAACTGGGTTTTAGCCTGCACTATATGATTTGAATATAAGTGACAATCCCCACCAGTCCAAATGAAATCGCCAACATTCAAATTACATTGCTGCGCCACCATATGGGTCAATAGGGCATAAGAAGCAATATTAAAGGGAACGCCTAAAAAAACATCTGCAGAGCGTTGGTATAGTTGGCAAGAAAGGCGTTTGTCAGCAACATAAAACTGAAATAAAGCATGACAAGGCATTAATGCCATTTTATCAAGCTCCCCAACATTCCAGGCGCTGACGAGTAACCGGCGCGAGTCGGGATTCGTTTTAATTTGTTCCAATATCTCAGAAAGCTGATCAATTGTTCTGCCGTCAGCGGTTGGCCAGGAACGCCATTGACGTCCATAAACAGGTCCTAAATCACCATTACTATCAGCCCACTCATCCCAAATTGTGACACCATTTTCATTAAGATAGGCAATGTTTGTATCACCACGCAGAAACCATAATAATTCATGAATAATACTACGTGTGTGCAGTTTTTTTGTTGTTACTAAAGGAAAGCCTTCATCCAACTTAAATCGCATTTGATAACCAAAAACTGAACGCGTTCCCGTACCTGTTCTATCTGTTTTTTCAACGCCTTGTTCAAGAATATGTTCTAAAAGTTTTAAATATGCTTTCATCGTTTAGCCCACCATAACCATATACCAGCTATCAGCATTGGAATAGATAATAATTGTCCCATAGTCAGCCAATCAAAGGCAATAAATCCGAGTTGCACATCAGGTTGACGAAAACACTCAGCAATTAAACGGCAAATGGCATAACCCGTTAAAAAAACTGCCGATACGCAACCTGCAGGACGTGGCTTGGACGCATACCACCAGACAACAACGAATAAAAGAATACCTTCTAATCCTAATTCATATAATTGTGATGGGTGACGTGGTTCACCGTCTGAATTAGGAAATACCATCGCCCAAGGCACATCAGTCACTCGCCCCCATAACTCACCATTAATAAAATTTCCTGCGCGCCCTGCTGCAAGCCCTAAAGGAACCAAAGGCGCAATGAAATCACCAACTTCCAGAAACGGTTTTTTTGCTTTATATGCAAATAACAACAAGGCAATAGCAACTCCCAATAACCCGCCGTGGAAGGACATACCACCTTCCCATACTTTGAATAATATCCAAGGCTTGGTAAATAATTGCTCTGTATTATAGAAAAGCATATAGCCAAGCCTGCCGCCAATAATCACACCCAAGGCAGCATAAAAAATCAAATCGCCTATTTGTTCGGAAGTCCAATTTAAATGGTAATGTTTTACTCGCCAATGAGCTAAAGCCCAAGCACTAATAAAACCAAATAAATACATTAGACCATACCAATGTACCTGTACGGGCCCTATCGAGAAAGCAACAGGATCTATATTAGGAAATATTAACATTTACTTGCCTCAGCACATTTAAAAATTCCCAGGACGTATCCTGGTATTAAGTTAGCATTCGCACGTCAAGTTAGATACAAATTTATTTCTTCATCCTGAACAACTAATAAAATCTTTAATGAGATGCGAATAGTCGAATCATTTCATTAATAAATTAATTGTTGATATTAATAAAATAAAAATAAACCCATACTTTAATTGCTTAACAGGAACTGCATAAGTTATTTTTGCGCCTATTGGCGCGAAAATACTGCTTAGAGTCGCCAAGCAAATTACTGCCGGCCAATAAATATAGCCCGTACTATAAAGTGGCAACATCACCTCTTTGCTCCCAGCCATTATAAAGGTTAGTGACCCTAATAAAGCCACTGTCATAGTGCAAAGCGCTGCGATAGGAATAATTTTACGTAATTCTAAACCACAGTAACTAAGATAGGGAATGATGAGGGTTCCGCCACCCACACCCAATAAGCCTGAATTTAAACCAATACAAAAACTTATTACCTTGGTATGTCGCAATTTAAAATCACGTTGATTAGGGATAAATTTAAGATCAAAGAGCATCTTTATTGCGATACTCAATAAAAATAAAGCCAGGAATGTTTTGAGCCAGGCGGTGGGTAATTGCGCAGCAAGCAAGGCACCACATACCGTACCAATAATAATGCCAGGACATAATTGGTGGTAAATTTCCCATTGAATAACACATTCTTTGGCATGTGTTCGTAAAGAAGCATAGGTCGTAAAAACCATCACCGCCAACGAAGTGCCTGCGGCCATGCGCATCGTTAACTCGGGTGGAAAAGCTGGATTATGATAAAAAATAAACAATAAGCAAGGCACAACAATTATGCCACCACCAATACCTAATACTCCGGAAAGCAACCCAGCAAAAGTACCTGCTAAAGCATAGATACCACCGCTGATGGCCATTGCTGTTAAGATCACGATTTGCCAGCTCGAATTAAGCCACCTAGACCTTCTTCTTCTAGTGCTTTTTGCAAATACATGCGAATTTCAGCAGGATGTTCAAGTTCAAGTACATCAGCTAATACTTTACGAGCATTTGCCATGGAAACATTGCGAATAACCCATTTGACTCGTGGTAAGCTGGTAGAGTTCATACTTAACGTATCAAAACCCATTGCTAATAAAAGAATGACCGCCAGTGGGTCACTTGCCATTTCGCCGCAAATACTTACTTCTACTCCGGCGGCATGTCCTCCTTCAACAACCTTCATTAAAGTTCGTAACATCGCTGGATGAAATGCATCATAAAGACCTGCTACCCGCGCATTATTACGATCAACTGCCAGTAAATATTGCGTCAAATCATTGCTGCCTACGGAAATAAAATCAACACGCTTTGCCAATTCTCGAGCAAGGTAAACGGCAGCCGGCACTTCTATCATAACGCCCAATTTTGGCTTTTCAATAAGACAACCTTCTTCCAGTAATTCTTTAAATGCTTGCTCCAGCAGAAAAGCGGCCTCTTCAACCTCGCTTAAGGTCGTCACCATGGGTAACATAATACGCAAGTTATTTAGTTCTTCACTGGCTCGCATCATAGCGCGTACCTGCATCAAAAACACTTCGGGATGATCAAGTGTTACCCGAATTCCCCGCCAACCCAGGTAAGGGTTATCTTCCTCAACGGGAAAATAAGGCAAGATTTTATCACCGCCAATATCCAGGGTACGCATGGTTACAAACCTTGGTGCAAAGGCTTTAAGTATTTGACGGTAAATAATGTATTGCTCGTCTTCCGAAGGAAATCTGTCACGACTCATAAAGGGTACTTCTGAGCGATAAAGTCCGACCCCCTCTGCCCCTACACTTAATGACAATCCCGCATCCATAGCAAGACCCGTATTAACTTGCAAGGATACTCGATAGCTATCAAGTGTTTCAGCAGGTTTATCGCGAAGACTCACTAAACTTTGATTCAGTTCTTCTTCCTCTTGCGCAAGCTTTTTAAACTCGGCAAGTACTGTTCTGGATGGTGAAATATAGACGTGGCCATAATAACCATCGACAATCACTGCTCGGCGGGATAGATGCTCAACCTTAAGACCACGCACTCCCATCACAGTGGGCACACCCAAGGCACGTGCCAAAATAGCTACATGTGAATTATTGGCACCCTTTGCCGAAACGACAGCAGCTAAACAACCCTCAGGCACCTCAGCAAGCGCCGATGCAGTAATCTCTTCACCAATTAAAATTGTTCGTCGCGGATAGGCAATTTCCTCCCGTTGCGACAATTGTAATTCCGCCAACACTCGACGGCCTAAATCGCGGAAATCACTAGCACGCTCTCGTAGATAGTCATCTTCCATATTCTCAAATTGTTGAACGTGCTTTTTTATTACCGTCGATAACGCAGCTTGAGCACTAAGTTGTTCTTCGCGAATCACCTCTTCAACCTCTGCGCCTAAACTATCCTTATCAAGAATTCGAAGATAAACATCAAATAGGGCATGTTCGTCTTCAGCAACTGTTGATTTCATACGACGACTCAACCGCTGCATATCTTCACGTGCTGCTTGCAAAGCTTCTAAAAAGATAGCAATCTCTTCTTCAACATTATCCACAGTATGTCTTGGGACAGAATCAATATCTGCAGGAGGATAAACAACTACGGCAGTCCCAATACCAACACCTGGAACACTGCCTACACCGGTAAGAGCGGTTGACGTAACCTCAAGTTTGTTGGCGCCCAGGGGCTTCGGTTGTGTTAGTAAAGCAAGCTCGCCGGTAGCTTCGGCATGAGCAATAATACCGCCTAATTGAGCAGCGAGCGTGATTAAAAACGCTTCTTCCGCATCATCAAAACAACATTCATCCAGTCGCTGTGCGGTGATTACCCCATAGAGCTTGCGATGCTGAATAACGGGAACCCCTAAAAAACCTTTTAGGCGCTCTTCACCTAATAAAGGATTTTCATAAAAATCGGGATGAGAGGGGGCATCTTCAATATTGATTGGTTCTTCACGACGTCCAATTAAGCCAATTAGGCCATGATCAAGCCCGATACGAACTCTAAACTCGGCTTGTTTATTTAAACCATCGGTGGCTATTAAAACATACTCGGCGTGTTTGTTATCAATGAGGTAAACGGATACTGATTCGGCATCAACAGCTTTGCGCACTCGCTGTACCAAAATAGCCAATGCTTCATTCAGATGATTTGCCGTAGTTACATCTTGTACAATTCGCTTTAGTATTTTTAACATTTATCGACTATGATTACCCCGCTTACGTCGAGCACCAAAAGGAGTTCGTCGCCTTTTTAATAAATGCTCTAATTCTTTCATGGCTTGAGAATAAACCTGTCTTTTAAAAAAAATAACCTGCTCTTGCGGTTCGTGGTAATCTATCCAACGCCAACTATCAAATTCAGGTGAATCACTTAAATCCAAACGAATCTTTTGTTCAGACGCGACTAATTTTAACAAATACCATTTTTGCTTCTGGCCAATTACTAAAGGCTCACTACCGTGTCGCAAATATTGCTTAGGTAAACGATACTTTAACCATCTTTTGGTTGCACCAAGAACCTCAATATCCTCTCGATCCAAACCAACTTCTTCTCGTAACTCACGAAACATTGCTTCTAATGCCGTTTCACCGGTAGCAAGTCCACCTTGAGGAAATTGCCAGGCATCATGTCCCTGACGCCTGCCCCAAAAAACTCGACCCGATCCGTTCACCAGAATAATGCCGACATTTAACCGGTATCCGGCGCGATCAATAACCATAGTCATGACTACTTAAGCTAAACTTTTAATACCTTTGATTTTTCCATAAAGTATAAGAGGTTGGCAAATAAATCTCATCTTTTAAGTGTAAATTGTAGCGCTACTAAATTCTTGACTATCCTCACTCGCATTCGCTTTCATTCCTGAGGTTAGCAAAGTCCCCCAATAACTGTAATTTTTTTTGGAAAAAAAACCATCTGCAGAAGGTTTAGGGAGCACAACATTTTTGCGACTTGCTTCAATCTTTAAACAACTTAGACACTCATTGATAACCTTGTAAGCCTTTAATAATAATTCCGATTTAAGAATAGGCATTTTCTCCACGATAACCTCGCGAAATTCTGCGATTTCTTTTTTTAAATCATTGCATTCACCACTAACTGTTAAGTTGCCTGCAAAGGAGAGACTACACTTATTAGAAAAAAGAAGTTTCGCTACGGTTTTTGACATCATTGCTTGCCATTCATCGCAGAAAAACCAGGTCGTATTTGGAAATTGTTTACAGCTTTCCTCCAGCAACATTGCTCCTTGCGCAAATGCATACGTAAGATTTTGTGTTTGTGTGTCAACTTGTTGTTTGAAATCTTTGCTAAAGCTATCTATTTTTGCGGTTAATTCCTCCAACTTATGTTTAATATTCTTTGCTTGTTGCCAGAAAGGAATAACCGATGTTGAATTCTCTGGTTTTGTTAATTGTTCTGCTAAAAATTCAGCGCGATTTAATTCCTCATTATGCTCTTGCAAATTTAAACAATTATGATTAATTAAGAGGAGATAAGCATCACAAACACTCAAGCAAACCCGATAAAGACTTAATGCATAGGCAAATTGCTGCATAAATAGTTGTGCTTTAGAGGTATATGGTTTTTCGCGCGAGAAAACATAGCCATTATTCCATTGCAAAGGTAATCCGCTCGCGGCAATTTGCATATCAAAGGCCATGACCAGGCTAGGTGTTGAATCGGTGTCCATTGCTTCAGCTTTTTTTGCTAATTCTTCTTCGCTTAGCAAACAAATTTTCATTGCATCGACAACCTCATTGAAGTTAAACATATCTTGCCCTATTGCCGGGCTTTCGGTGAGTTTATCGGTAATCTTGGGATTAAAAAAATAAGCGCTGAAAACTTCTCTGATTTTAACGGTGGCATCTGCATAATATTGCCCGCGTTTGTATATTAGTTGTAAGGTGGTGTCTGTTTCTTCCTGTAAAAGTTTCAATTCCTTTTTTCCCATCTCAACTCCTTAAAATCTTCCTGAACTTAATTTCTACAATGCGATATTATCCTTGTCAAGACGCTTATTATTTTTTGCTCAAAATCACAACTTTGATTCCACACTTTAAGCCTGAACGCTATAATCGATTATTTTTTATAATTAGATCACCACTTATGAAAAAACATATTCTTATTCTTAATACTGGTGGAACAATTAGTAGTGTTAAAACCTCCCATGGCTATGAACCTTCTCTAGGTTATGTTCAAACTGCCCTGGCGCAAATTCCTGCTTTAAAACATCCTAAGATGCCTGACTACACTATAAAGGAATACGATCCATTACTGGACTCATCCAATATGACGTTGACCGACTGGAATCGTATTGCTACTGACATTGCGAATGAATATCGGCATTTTGATGGTTTTGTGATTTTTCATGGCACCGATACCATGGCTTATACGGCCTCAGCACTTTCTTTTATGCTTGAGAATCTGGGCAAACCTGTCATTGTTACAGGCTCACAAATTCCATTGTCGGAAGTGCGTAATGACGCTTTAGATAATGTCATTACCTCACTTTGGCTTTGTGCTCATCAACCGATTAACGAAGTTTGTGTGTATTTTAATCAACAGCTTCTTCGCGGCAACAGAACGCAGAAGGTGAGCGCTCAACGCTTTAATGCTTTTGACTCCCCCAACTATCCGCATTTGGCAACCATTGGCATTAGCATTGAACTTAAACACGAACTTCTGCTGCCTTCCCCCACCAGACCTTTTCGTCTTCAGCAATTAAGCCCGCAATTTATTGCTAACTTTCGCCTGTTTCCAGGCTTTGCCACAAAAGTACTTGATTATGTTTTGCAGCAACCGATTAAAGGCTTGGTATTGGAAACCTATGGAGCTGGCAATGCTCAAAACAATGACCCACATTTTCTACAAAGTTTAAAAGACGCTTGTGATCGAGGTGTCGTTATTGTCAACTGTAGCCAGTGTCAGCAAGGGCATGTGGAAATGAATCAATACGCCACTGGCTATACTTTAAAGCAGGCCGGCTTAATCAGTGGACATGATATGACACCGGAAGCGGCTCATTGCAAGTTACTTTATTTATTTAGTAAGGATTTAAGTCTCCAACAAGTCAAGCAGTTGCTAGAGACTAATTTATGTGGCGAATTACTTAATTAAACCAAAACCAAGCTGGATGTATACTCTGGATCAATTTCATTTTTTGCTTTTTTAATACATTCTTCCAGGAAACCACTGTCTGGATGCAAGGTAGGCAAGGCAATATTAATAGTAGAAAAGAAAGCAAAGGTTATTGGAATAGAAATTGTTGAACCATGCATGGTACAAAGCTCGTAATTAGCCCGCTCTAATTTATCTAACCATTCCAACACACGCTTCTTTTTATTTTCTTTAATATCCACATGTTTTTCATCTAAAGTTGTTAAATCAGATTCACATTCATTTAAAGTCTTAATAATTAATTTTTCTTTACTATCAGATAGCGCTGAGAACGTCGTTAACTTTGGATTTTGTGCTAATTTTGAAACCCCGCTAATGCGGTGACCATCATGAATTTTTTGGGCGTAGTAACTTGCTGCATAATAACGAAAAACGTTTAATGGTTCATCATCATGAGGAATATCAAGCAACTTCACTTCTGTAAATTTAGCAAAAAGATTGTCCAGGAGATCAATCGTTCTTTTCATTCTCGGACCAAATTTGCCCTCATCATAGTTCTTTTCTTTGGCTTTTTGGGCAGCATCACTCTTGCACTTGATAAGTAATGCTCTTAAATTTTCATAGGTGAGTTTATCACTGTCTTCATTAGCAAATTTATCCAGGGCAATTAACAACTTATCAGCCAAATCCCGCTTTGCCTTAGATAGCTCGTCATCACGCCCAAGACTCATCCAACCCAGGATGGTATTGCTGGTACTATTATCAGCACTAACTGATTTATCCCTAATATCTTTTATCATTTCCACGATATAAGGTTTCACAATATCAAGAAAAACGGTCATGGCACTACTCCTTTGCTCATAATTTTTTTATCATATCCACTAATTTTAATCTTCGCAACATAAATGCAGATTGTTTAATAAGGCGACTTATTGCAATATATTGGCTAACAAGGAATAAGAAAAACTTATGTCATTACAAATCGTTATTTTGGCTGCAGGCCAAGGAAAGCGCATGCTTTCTCAGACTCCCAAAGTGCTTCATCGAGTGGCAGGAAAGCCTATGCTGACTCGTGTTGTGGAGACGGCACAACAATTAAATCCAGATGCTATTCACGTGATTTATGGGAATGGTGGCGATAAAATTAGACAGGCTTTGCCTGATTTAGCAGTCAATTGGGTTTTGCAAGAGAAACAACTCGGTACGGGGCATGCTGTCTTGCAAGCGTTACCTTATATTCCGACAAGCTCTCAAGTCTTAATTTTATCTGCCGACGTCCCGCTTATTCAAGCACAAACATTAAGAGCACTTATTGATTGCAACGAACAAAGGCATACGTTAAATCTACTGCTGGCAATAGTTGAAAATCCAACCGGCCTTGGCAGAATTATCCGCAACAACCAGGGAGAAGTTCGTGCCATCATGGAGGAAAGAGACGCCACTGATGCCCAAAAGGAAATTAAAGAAATTTATAGCGGCATTTGTTGTGCACAGGCCGCGGATTTGGCGCGCTGGTTACCCGTGTTAAACAATCACAATGCCCAAGGGGAATATTATTTAACTGAAATCATTTCTCTTGCCGTTGCTGAAAATTTACCGATTGTTTCGTTACAAGCAACAGATAGCAGTGAAATTCAAGGTGTTAATGATCGCGTGCAATTACATCAATTAGAACGTATTTGGCAGCAAAATTATGCCAGAAAACTCTTGCTTTCTGGCGTAACCATCGCCGATGGCAATCGTCTGGATGTCCGTGGCAATCTTCAATGCGGTCAAGATGTTTTTATTGATGTGAATACGGTATTTGGCGGTGAGGTTGTCATAGGCTCTGGATCGCGTATAGGACCTAACTGCGTATTACATAATGTGCAAATAGGTGAACACTGCGAAATTTTAGCAAACTCCGTACTGGAAAATTGTGAAATTGGCAATCATTGTCATGTGGGGCCCTTTGCTCGTTTAAGACCTGGAACAAAACTAGGCGATGATTGCAAAATCGGTAATTTTGTTGAAACTAAAAATGCCTTGTTTGCTCAAGGAAGTAAAGCAAGCCATCTTAGTTATCTTGGCGATGTTGATATCGGTAAAGAAGTCAACATAGGCGCAGGTACCATTACCTGCAATTATGATGGAGCCAATAAGCATCAAACAGTCATTGAAGAAGGAGCCTTTATTGGTTCAGACACGCAGTTAGTAGCTCCGGTTATCGTTGGCGCTTATGCTACTGTAGGAGCTGGCAGCACCATTCGTAAAAATGTTCCTCCAGGAGAATTAACATTAACGGAGAGTAAACAAAAAACTATTGTTGGCTGGAAAAGACCCATTAAAAAAGATTCACAATAATCACTTGCAGAAGTGTCACTTGGCTCAACGCTCAATCTTCATGATTGAGGTTGGGCATTGTGTCTTATGATGAAGTAGATTATATAGCCATAAAATAATGGGCAAACTAACCAAGGTCACACCTAGTTTAAAAACCCAGACACTTATTGACAAACTTAAAATTTGTTCATAGGGATAGATACCACCAAACAGCAAACTATAATTTACCAAACAAAGTAAGGAAGTTCCTACAACATTAGCAATTAGAATACGCCAGCTACGACTACTGCCAAGATTAGTTTTCTTTAAGTACTCGAGCAACATCGCATTGCTAAAAAATGTTACGAATAATGCTAACGTTGCAGCCGGTATTCGTCGCGGTACAATGAAGGAATAAAATGGATTGAGGTTAAAAAATTCTGGTGAGGGTAATGCTACCGCTCCCATTAATAGCAAATCAAAAATCAACTCTGCTAAAATTAATACCACCATTAAGCAAAGGTTTGCTTTATAGCCATATAGTTCACCAATTAAACTACTAACCATCATTGCCAATGGAAATAAAAGCCCGCTTGCAGCTAAAGTCCACCCATTAGAAAAAGAAACGAGGCGGTATTCACAAGCCAGGCAAATCAGCATAATGATTACCGCAAAACCCACAAGATAATGATACAACGTATGCGACAAATAATCCGGTAATGGTTTATTAAAGGACCAATGAATACGTCTGATAAATAATAAACAGCTAAGATAAATAATACCGAAAGTAAACAAGATACCTGCAGCAACAAGTATAGAATCTAGATAAATGTAATTAAAATCATGTACGTGAGGTTCAGAAAACAACAAAAAGAAATCCAGAGTAAAAAAGAAAAATCCGCCAAAAAGCGCTAGCAATAATCTTTTCTTAGGAGAAATAAGCATGTCTTTATGCTTGGCGCTGCATAATAAATGAGGCAAATAAAAGCCCAAGCCAAACGCTAAAGTTGCTGCGAAAAACTTCTTAGGAATATCCTCAAAAACAATCTG
Organism: Legionella cardiaca; assembly: GCF_029026145.1. Lineage (NCBI taxonomy): Bacteria > Pseudomonadati > Pseudomonadota > Gammaproteobacteria > Legionellales > Legionellaceae > Legionella > Legionella cardiaca. Next base: position 2,964,260 of record NZ_CP119078.1, read on the forward strand.
GTAAGCAGGATTATCATGCATATATTCCGCTGCGGGTAAGTTAACGAGTAAATAAATACCAATGGAAAATACATACAATGCTAATAAAGATTGATGTAAAACATGACGCTGCTGGGTAATACTACAATTTTTTAAAACAATTAAGTAGAGAATAGCAACCAATGGACAAACTACACTACTCGCTGTAAACATCATCCCCTGAACAAGAATAATTTTAAATGAGACATTAATTAACAAGATAAGGCAAGTCATCATGCTCACGGTCAGCGGTAAATAGCTTCGTGTCGGAGACGTAGCTGAAAAAGTAGTCATAGAGGACGGTACTCACATTACAACAAAAGACAAGCAAATGATGGTTTTGTCTCTAGAGTGTGCAGTAATATATCATTATTGGCTTTCTTTTTGCAAATTTTGCCAAGTGTATGTCTAACCTAACAGATTGAATAAATTAATTAGAACCGGAATAAATTTTAATTTTTTCCACTACGCTATAAGCAATAGTGGAAATCATTGTTGGCAAATACGCTATATCAATTAGTTATCGTTGCGGTTGTTACTTCGGGCTCGCTTGTGTGACGTTGACGAAGAATAATCATTTTAGGATCAAGCTTTTTAAACATTCCTGGTTGATAACCAGTTCCATTCTCTGCCATATCTTCCTCAACTTCTCTTTTAATGAGATCGCTTGGTTTTAGTTTGATGACCTTAGGAGGCATTTTTTTGTCAGATGGCTCCTTATTTTCCTTCTTCTCACTATCTTCCGGTAACTCCATAACTCTAAGTGTAGGGGAGTGCGGCAGAATTATACTACGAGGATCAAGCGTAACCGCTACATTCGCATGCATTGATGTGAGCTCAGGCGTTATATCTTTTTCTTGCCCACGTAGAGGAAATGTTCCTTCAGTAGACGGTAGGCTAGGCGGCTTTCCTCGATGCAAACCCCCAGCGTAATTGCGTAATTTACCTACTTGCCGCATGAATTCCTCATTTTTCATTAGATTCAATAGTAACTCCACTATAAATTTTGGCGTACCAAAAATTGGCCTCGCTATTTCAGCTGTCGTTCCAGGAGATATAAGTGCTACCGTAGTCAAAGGATGTGCTTTAACGTCTTTAATATTTTTACTAGCAGAGATAATTCGTTTTCGAACAGAAGGCCAAGGAATGACAGGATCATCGGCAAAAGCCTGTCCGCTGCGCAACATACGCGGCACAAAAACCGGTTTGATGACATACTCTGATAAAGGATTACACCAAAGAATCTCTGAGTAATCAGTTATATTTTTCCAGGTAAACAGTGGTTCTGTCTGTTTTTTAAGCATCTCCGGAACTTTCTGCTTCAAACCAAGACCAAACGTATCAACAGTGAAACCAATGGCACCTTGATAGGCTGCAACCGGATCAATCATATTTCTATTTGATTCAGCAACAGCAGGAGGGAGAGTCATCTGAGAGGCAATACCAATTTGACCTATTAACGCAAACTGCTGGACGGTGGTTTCATAAAAAACTGCTGGGATCCCTGTGTATTTTTCAATTAAATAACAAATTCCCTTGCTTACCAAAAAATGACTAATACCATGTGCCAGGGCAAACTCTGGGTATTGGCGCAGAAATCGTTCCTGATCGGGTTGACATAATTCTGGAATTATAAGGGTAGTGACGTAACGACCGTTAAGAGAAATTTCCAAGGCGACAGAAACTCCCCCTCCGACAACAGGCACATAACTAATTAAAAAAATGGCGCCTTTGGTTGCCCAGTATTCAATAATGTCACGAAAAGAACCTTTTAAAAATCGCAATGTGTCATGTTTTTTAGTAACACATAAATCCATGGGCGGCGTTTCTCGAATACTATTAAAAGCACTTCCTGCCTCCATTACTAAAACTGTAGTACGCGCAACAATTTGCGTTTTTTTACGGAATGAATAAGCGTAATTAGCTGCCCACAATAACCATACCCCCATTTGTAAGGCAGTTTGGGTCGCAACGCTAACGTCATTTTCGGAATATTCCTCTGAATAATCTTGCATCTGCTGCTGAAGCATTCCCATGGTATAGGAAATAACCACTAAGGGCATTACATCTTCAACTGCAATGCGCCCCATACCCTTTACCATTTTTGTTACGCTGGGTGTTATTATCGTTGAACGAAGCACTCTAGGCACGGCAGGTATCTGCTCTAGCAATCTGCCTATCGTGTTATATGAAAAATTAAATATGCCAGATGCAGCTCCGCTTAAAGATGCGTTCTCCCAAACGCTTTTTCCCCATCCCGTAGCAGTATCCCTGACTGTGGTCCATGTATCCCACCAACCCATAAATGCTCTCCTGCAATAGTCGGAAATTCCATTCTAGGGGTAATGCTAAAAAATTACCAGAGTAGTCGATTTTTTATAATAGCGCTCGGAAATCAAGACGTTTGCGGTGGAGTTAGATTTTTGTCAGGAAATTCACATAAATCACGTATGATGCAGCGATAGCATTTGGGCTTGCGGGCTATGCAGGTATAACGACCATGTAAAATAAGCCAATGATGTGCGTCATGTAAAAATTCTTCATCAATACTTTTAAGGAGCCCAGACTCTACCGCTAATGGCGTTTTTCCTTTTGCAAGGCCTGTACGGTTAGCAACACGAAAGATATGAGTATCTACCGCCATGGTAGGCTGACCAAACGCTGTATTAAGTACCACATTCGCTGTTTTACGGCCAACACCAGGTAATTCTTCCAAGTCTTCACGATTATCTGGTACGTTTCCTTGATGTTTTTCAACTAAAATTTTACAAGTTAAAATGACATTTTTTGCTTTGCTATTAAAAAGCCCTATCGACTTGATATATTCCTTTAACTTCTCCTCACCCAAATCCAGCATTGCTTGAGGCGTATTGGCGACAGGAAATAACTTGGCAGTGGCCTTGTTAACACTTACATCAGTCGTATGTGCGGACAACATCACTGCAATGAGTAATTCAAAGTTGGAACTGTAGTGAAGCTCTGTTGTAGGATGGGGATTTTGCTCCCGAAAACGCTTGAAAATAGCTCGTCGTATCAAATTATTCATTCTTTTTCGCTTGAACCCTGGCAAGAGCTTGTAGAATATAATCTTGCTTTGCTTTTAAATCTTGCAAGGCATCATCCGTTTTTGCTGCTAACTTTCGCTTTTCTCGATAGGATTGTTGCTTGTCTTGTTCTTCGCGTAGTAGGCGAGCCTGTCTGGCGTTAAAACGTTTGCGGGCAAGTGTCTTATCGTAAGCTGGTTCAGGCATTGAGATTAAGTCAATGCAATCAACAGGACAAGGTTCAACACAAAGACCGCAACCAGTGCATTCATGGGCAATCACATCGTGCATTAATTTTCCACTGCCGATAATTGCATCCACTGGACAGGCTTGGATGCATTTCGTGCAGCCAATGCACTCGGCCTCGCGAATGATAGCTATCGCTGGCTGCCGCGTCTTCTCTCCAGCATTCGCAAGATAAGGACTTGCGTCCACACCAAGTAACTCACCCAATGCCTTAACCGTTGCCGCTCCACCTGGAGGACAGCGATCAATTGGAGCTAATCCTTGAGCCAAAGCCTCGGCATAAGGTAAGCAACCTGCATAACCACATTCTTTGCATTGGGTTTGTGGTAACAATTCATCAATGGCTTTGACAGAAACCATCACTTAACCTTCATTCCTGGTTCTGCCCCAGAGTCAGGCTGTAATAAAAATATATTTTTACCATCACCTGCAGCCAGTACCATTCCCTCTGACACGCCAAAACGCATTGTTCTAGGAGCTAAGTTGGCTACCATCACTGTTAATCTTCCTATCAAATCGGCAGGCGCATAAGCAGATTTAATACCAGCAAACACCTGCTTCTGTCCTTGACCAATATCCAATTGCAAACGTAAAAGCTTATCTGCACCCTCAACTTCTTCTGCAGCAACGATACGAGCAACACGTAAATCAATTTTGCTGAACTCTTCAATACTAATGGTATTTTCTAAGGCTGCAGCAGGTGTTTTTTTATCTTCAACCATGGTGGCCCCTTTTGTTTGTGCTAGCATTGCATCAATTTTTTCTCTTTCTATTCGGACCATGAGCGGACTAAATACGTTGATACGATGATTAAGTAAAGGCTTTGTGACGTTGTCCCAATTAAGGGGTTCACAACTTAAAAATGATTCCGCAGCAGAAGCCATGATTGGCAATACAGGCTTCAAATAAGTCATGAGTATGCGGAATAGATTTAATCCCATTGTGCAAATAGCTTGTACCTCGGACAAACGGTCGCTTTCTTTAACGAGTACCCAAGGCTTATTCGCATCAATATATTGATTCACACGATCAGCACACTCCATAATTTGCCGAATAGCGCGCGCATAATCACGTTGCACAAAAGCTTCAATGATTTCCTGACGAACAACAAGTAGTGATTCATAGAGTGCAGGCTCACTCAAGACCTGACTTAATTGATTATCAAAACGTTTATTAATAAAACCAGCACAACGACTGGCAATATTAACTATTTTACCTATCAAATCGGCATTAACACGATTAATAAAATCATCAAAATTGAGATCTAAATCATCAACACGGCCATTTAATTTAGCAGCAAAATAATAACGTAAATATTCTGGATTTAAATGCTCAAGATAGGTTCGTGCTTCGATAAATGTCCCACGTGATTTAGACATTTTCTGCCCATCGACTGTTAAGAAGCCGTGGGTATAAATAGCTGTTGGCAAACGGTGCCCGCTGCCTGCCAAAATTGCAGGCCAAAACAGTGCATGAAAATAAACAATATCCTTACCAACAAAATGATACAGTTCGGCTGTTGAATCCTTATCCCAAAACTCAGCAAAAGAAATTCCCTGTTCATCACAATACTTCTTAAAGCTGGCCATATAACCAATCGGAGCATCTAGCCAAACATAAAAATATTTGTCTTCAGTGCCAGGAATTTTAAAACCAAAATAGGGCGCATCACGAGAGATATCCCACTGTTTAAGACCTGAAGCAAACCATTCATCCAATTTATTGGCAACTTCAGTTTGCAAATGGCCATTTCGTGTCCATTCTTTTAGTAATTGTTCATAGCGTGGCAAATCAAAGAAATAATGTTCAGAATCCTTGTCGATGGGTTTTGCCCCAGAAATCGCTGAGACGGCATCAAGCAAATCCGTAGGCGAATAGGTTGCACCACAAGATTCACAATTATCGCCATATTGATCAGCAGCACCACATTTAGGACAAGTTCCTCTAACATAGCGATCAGGCAAAAACATTTGTTTAACTGGATCATAAGCCTGACGGATTGTCTTTTTAATGATATCCCCTGAGGCTTGCAAGCGCTCATAAATCATTGTGGCTAATGCTTTATTTTCTGGTGAGTGCGTGGTGTGATAACAATCATAAGCAATGGCAAACGCTTTAAAATCCCGCTCATGACTTTGTTGCATTTCCGCAGTAAGTTTTTCCGGGGTTATTCCTAATTGCTCAGCTTTAAGCATGATAGGAGTTCCATGCGCATCGTCACCACAAACACTAATACATTGATGGCCAAGCATTTTATGGGTACGCACCCAAACATCAGTTTGGATATGTTCCACTAAATGCCCTAAATGCAAATGACCATTAGCATAAGGTAGTGCACTGGTTACCAGCATTTTACGAACAGTTGTCATAGAGGTGCCTATAGAAATAAATGGCGAATTATAACGCATCTGCAGCCAGAATGCTGCATTTATCCGATTGCAAGAGTGAATCAAAAATTAGGTATATTTTTGTGAAAATGCTGACTATATAAAATGTATTAAACAAAGAACGCGGCATATGCCGCGTTCTTTATTTAGAATAACTCAATTTTTAGAGAGTGGAGCCTAAGTTTAATGTGCTTTCAGGAGCAATAACAACGGTCTCTTTTACTTCACTTGTTAATGGACCTTTGTGATGAGCAGTATCTACAAGTACTTCCTCTTCTTTTTCTTTTTCTTTTTTGAAGCAGCAACCAAAAAGTTTTTGCATTAGAGGAGTACTTTCTGGCCCTTCGTCCTCAAGAGATTCTTCACTGTCTTCTTCAACAGCTTTGAAAGAGAAATCTTCTTTAGGTGTAAACACCTTATTCATAAAGTTGTAAGCGCTAACAACTGCATTAAAGAGTGCACTAACAGCCAAGCTTGTGACAAAAGTCATCGCACCAATTACTGCTGTAGCAGCAGGTATTGATAAGGTTGCCAAGGCAGCAAAAGGTGTTGCACCAAAAACAGAAAAACCAGCAATTGCAAGAATTGAAGGTGGGAAAAGAGCAACAGCAGTCACAACAGCGGCGGTAGTAATCACTGCTAGTAATATAGCTAATGATGCAGCCCAGTGTTTACGCAGAAAATGAATAAATCCCATAGTTTACTTACTCCAATTGGTTAAAAATCGCTGCGAATCATATCAAGCAATTTCTTGAATGTGAATTGAAAATGCTCAATATGTTGTAACATTTTTGTAAAGTTGAGGGTTTTTTGAATACTCATTGATACCTAGTGGGATCGGGCAAATCAGCCGATTTAAATCCTTGCTTGCGAAATGTACAACTATCACACGTCCCACAGGCTGTCCCATCTTCAGTTGCTTGATAACAGGATATTGTTAACGAGTAATCTACGCCTAGCTGCGTTCCTTTTAAGATAGTCTCTGCTTTAGTTAAAAATTGCAGTGGCGCATGAATTTTAAAAGCATGCCCCTCAACGCCTTCTTTTGTTGCCAAGTTAGCGAGTTTCTCGAAGGCGGCCATAAATTCAGGCCGGCAATCTGGATAACCTGAATAATCAATTGAGCTTGCGCCAATAAAAATATCATGAGCACCAATGCTCTCGGCAAATGCCAATGCCATAGAAAGAAATATGGTATTTCGCGCTGGGACATAGGTTATTGGAATAGTGCTCGTTCCTGAGTACTCAGGAACAGGCATGGAGGTGTCGGTTAATGCCGAACCACCAAATTGGCCGATATCAAGATTGACTATACGATGTTCAACTGCCTGTAAATGTTCAGCCACACGCTTTGCTGCAGTTAATTCTGCTGTGTGACGTTGTCCGTACATAAAACTTAAAGCATAGCAAGAAAAACCGGCTGCTTTGGCAATGGCCAGACACGTTGCAGAATCTAATCCACCTGACAATAAAATAACAGCCTTTTTCATAATTAATCTCAACACGTGAATTTCTGCTTTATGGGCTCATTGCCATTTTAATAACAAGGAATAATAAGAGCAGAACAATAACAGGGAATGCTAGTTTATCGTTTCTCCGTCAAAGCGCAAATCGGCATGTTTATTAACAAACAACTTAAAAACGCATTGTTTGTGAATTCAAAAACTTATTTTTCAGTAAATTAGTTTTCAATTGTGTAAATTTGCGATAGCCAGGCTTGTCCTACGATTCCGTGCTATGTTATAAAAAAGAACAGTTTGAACATTAAAGTGCGCTTTTACTTTAAGTCACCAGGACTCTATTAATGAGGTGATATTATGGCCGCAGGCAAAAAATCAGTGAATCATACATCTACATTACTTGACTTAGCAGATACACTCTATCAAGCTGCGCGTAAAGGCACTAAAACCACTTTTGATAGCTATGCCACATTAGACCTGCAACGCTTGCAAATTGCAAGTTTATCTGGCTACTACAGCGCACAATTAAACAGCTTAAACCCTGCAATTTTTCTTTTTCTGACTGAAGGCCAAAAAGTCCAGATAGAAAAACAGTTAATCTTTACTCTCTATTTATATGCTGCTCAAGCCAGACTTGATGAAGCTGAAGCCAGAACAAAAAATTTAGCGGCTTCTCTACAGGGCATTAATCTCTGTTTAAAACGACTGGCTGAATTAAAACGCCTTAAGATACAAAAACAACAGGATGAAAAAGAAGCGCAACTTGCAGAAAAGATTTTTGATTCGGAAAAATACTTGAAGCTTCTAGGCTTAACTATTTTAGCCCCTTGGCTTACTTCACGAATGATGGAATTTATCAGCAATGGTAATGCTCTTGTTGATACTGAAAATGAGTCAGACCTTGTCGAAACCGGTGAAGTGGCAATTAAAGAATCGGAACAAGGAGGCAGTACACAAGGCAGGAAATCTACATTGATGATTGAATGGATGTCTGCCGTCAATGGACGTCGTCTCTACTGGGTTTGGGGTGGTGGTATGCTTGCTTCCGCCCTTGAGCTGTTGGCCTTTGAGGGTTCTTTATCACCTGAACAGATTGAGCGGGCGCAAAAAGGCCTGGGCGCACCTTCTCCCGTCACTGGTTACATGAGTTGGATACTCTACTACACTCGCTTTGGTATTAATCTGATTTTACTGTTAAAACATACCATTAACTGTTCCTGGTGGATGAGTGAAGAGGAAGCGCAAATCCCTGCTTGGGAGCGTTTTAAGACGCAGTTAAGTCAACGAAAATTTGCTCTGCTTAATGACGCTATTTGGGCAACCGCCAATATGGTTTGCTTTTTCTGGCTAAATGGTGGTGGCTCGCTAGGTTATGCTGGTAATGTGGTGACAGCAGTTCTGTTATTAATGGATTTGGGCGTCAGCATCTGGGCTTTCGTCGAAGAGAGCACACGGCATAATAAAGAAATGAAAGCATTTAACAAGAAAAAGGAAGCCTTAAAAGAAGAATTCGATAAGCTCACAGGTTTAATTGAAGGCCGTGAAAGCACCCTTGAGAAATTGAAAGCAAAAATTGATGACAAAGACGAAGCTGTCATAAGTATGCAACAAGAATTGCTCAACTTTAAAAAGCGAAAGCTAGAATTAGAGGCGGAACTGAAACACCTCAATAAAACAATCAAGCAAAGCGAAATGGAATGGAAATATAAGAAATATGGGCTGATCAATTCCATGGCGTATTCAGCAGGTTTATTATTTGCATTTTGCTTATTCTGCTGCTTTTTCTTTACACCTGCGGCACCAATAGTCGCGCTTTCACTTGTGGTTGCCGGGGCTGCTTTATGCTTCACTTTAACGATTCTTTATGCTGCTGTTAATGGTGGTCTTGAAATTGCAAAAACAAAAGAATCTATCAGGGAGACTCGTGCGGATTGTAAAGATCTGATGATTCTTTTTGCCCAAACTGAAGATGAGAATATGAGGAAGCAACTCTATTTGGAAATGAAAAGCTTAATGGCTGACTCGCAATATCATGAAGAAATGTGGAAGTTCCAGGCTGTTAAATTAACTCGTTCAATTTTTGTTGATGCATTTTTCCCGGCTTTAGTATTCGTTTCTTTAGTTTTTATGCCTATGGGAATGACTGCTCTTGCAGCGGGTTTTGCCATTGCCGGTGTCATTGCAGCAGGGTTGGCCATTGCGGCTATTTCGCACGCCATTCTCAGTCGTTATGAACCACAGCGAGTAGGAGTAAAGAATTTAAGTGAGTTTGATGAGCAAAAATTTAATGAGGAATTTGAGAAATTTGCCCTAAAATTTGATGATGACTTCCCTGAAGCCAAAACAAATAAGGATTTTGTAATTTCAGATAGTAGATTTCTTGAGTTTTTTGCTGAACCCAAAGTTGAGGCTCCCAAGAAAACTTTCTTTAGCTCGAACAAAGGTTATGTTCAAGTGCCTGAGTCATCAGTTACTGCAGTAGAAACTGACTTAACTAATGAGGCACTTAATATCACTAACACAACAAAATAATTAGCTTACTTCTCTTCATGCTAGCAACTACCCAATCAAATAGGTTGGGTATGCTGCTAAAAAAGTGTATAATTGCGAGATTTGTTGCGCAAGTATTTCTCTTATGAACCTTGAAAAACATTATGACGTTATTGTTATCGGCGGCGGACATGCCGGGACTGAAGCAGCACTTGCAGCAGCGCGCTTAGGTGCTCAAACGCTGCTACTCACCCACAATATGGATATGCTAGGACAAATGTCCTGCAATCCTGCCATTGGTGGTATCGGCAAAGGTCATTTGGTAAGAGAAATTGATGCCTTGGATGGCGCCATGGCGCTTGCAGCTGACAAAGCTGGTATTCAATTTCGTATTCTGAATGCTTCTAAAGGCCCCGCTGTCAGAGCAACAAGAGCCCAAGCCGATCGCGTTCTCTATCGCCAGGCAATTAGACAACAATTACAAAGCCAGGTTAACTTAACCTTGTTCCAACAAGCTGTAGATGATTTATTAGTCGAAGGCGATCGCGTTACAGGTGTTGTCACTCAGATGGGTCTCACTTTACGAGCACATGCCATCGTTCTTACTGTAGGTACTTTCTTAGGCGGCAAGATTCATGTGGGAATGAGTCAATATGCAGGAGGACGCGCAGGTGATCCCCCAGCTATTGCCTTGGCAAAACGCTTAAGAGATTTGAATTTACCTGTGGGTCGCTTAAAAACCGGAACACCACCCCGTATTGATGGGCGTTCACTTGATTATAGTCAAATGACTGTACAACATGGTGATGAACCCGTTCCAGTTTTTTCCTATCTGGGAAATCCTGCTCTGCACCCGCAGCAAGTACCTTGTTATATTACGCAAACAACAACAACTACACATGAAATTATTCAGGCTAATTTACATCAGTCGCCAATGTATGCAGGCGTTATTGAAGGCATTGGTCCGCGTTATTGCCCTTCTATTGAAGATAAAATTGTTCGTTTTGCCGATAAATCATCGCATCAAATCTTTGTTGAGCCTGAAGGTTTAACGACAGATGAAATTTATCCCAATGGTATTTCTACCAGCCTGCCCTTCGAAGTGCAGGTACAATTTGTACGCACCCTTAAAGGTTTTGAAAATGCCCATATCACGCGCCCTGGCTATGCTATTGAATATGATTATTTCGATCCGCGTGGCTTAACGCCTTTTCTGCAAACCAAACCGCTTGGCAATCTGTTCTTTGCAGGCCAAATCAATGGTACAACAGGCTATGAGGAAGCTGCAGCCCAAGGTTTGATTGCCGGCATGAATGCCGCACTGCAATCGCAAGACAAGGAACTTTGGTGTCCTCGTCGTGATGAAGCTTATGTAGGTGTACTGATTGATGACTTGATAACCTGTGGTACCCAAGAACCGTATCGCATGTTCACCTCGAGGGCAGAATACCGCTTATTACTACGTGAAGACAATGCTGATTTGCGATTAACGGAAAAAGGTCATCAGTTGGGATTGGTGGGCGAAGTACGTTGGCGGGCTTTCTGCGAAAAAAGAGAATCGATAGAAAAAGCTCAATCACTTTTAAAGGAAACTTTAGTTCGCGTTTCTCATAATGAGGTGCTAAATGATATTATTGAGAATCCTCTACAGCAAGATTGTAAAGCCGCTGAATTATTAAAACGACCAGAAATAAGTTATACAGACCTGCAAGCGATAGAGTCATTAAACTTACCTGTTTTGGCCGATGATGTTGCGGAGCAAATAGAAATTCAAAGCAAATACGCAGGTTATATCGAGCGACAAATGCTTGATATTGAACGCTTACGTAAACATGAAAATACGCAACTCCCCGATACCTTTGATTACAGTAAAGTTTCAGGTTTATCCACAGAAGTAGTACAAAAATTAACGCGTATTCGTCCAGCCACGTTGGCACAAGCAGGTCGAATTTCCGGTGTAACTCCTGCAGCGTTGTCTCTGCTTTTAGTTCATTTAAAGAAGCACCGAGAAACTGTATGATGGATGCCCCTGAAATCGCCCAACTTCTCAACACAGGGCTAATCCAACTTGGTATAAAAGCAGATACTAATCCACTTCTGCAATATCTATTTTTATTAAATAAGTGGAACAAAAGTTATAATTTAACCGCCATTCGCGATTTGGATACAATGGTTACTCGTCATATTTTGGATAGTTTAGCCATCCTTCCATGGCTACATGGCAAGCGAATAATTGATGTAGGTACAGGACCTGGTTTGCCAGGAATTCCTTTAGCCCTTTATAACCCCCAGCTTGAAATAGTTTTACTTGATAGTAATGGTAAAAAAATTCGCTTCTTGCAGGAGGTCAAACGAGTACTCGCAATCGATAATATTGAAATTGTACAATCACGTGTGGAAAACTACCACCCGCAGCAAGGTTTTGATACAGTAACAAGTCGGGCTTTCAGTGATTTAGCACAAATGTTGAAATGGACTTACCACTTAGCTGCCCCTCACGGTATTTGGTTAGCTATGAAAGGACGCTATCCTGAAACCGAATTGGCGAGCATCAACCTACCCTATCAGGTCAACTCTTATGATGTACCCGGTCTGGACGGTCAGCGTTGCTGCGTCATTATCAAAAATGCAACCAAGGAATAACCATGGCAAAAGTTATCGCCATTGCCAACCAAAAAGGAGGCGTGGGTAAAACAACAACAGCAATTAATCTAGCAGCATCTATCGCGGCTAATCGCCATCCTGTTTTACTTATCGATCTCGATCCACAGGGGAATGCAACAATGGGGTCAGGCATTGATAAGAATGCCTTGGTTCATACAACGAATGATGTATTATTGCGTGATTGTTTAGCTGAGCAAGCCTGCTTAACAACAACCTGTGGCTTTGATCTTATTCCAGCCAATGGTGACTTAACAGTTGCTGAAGTTAGTCTGATGGAAAGAAATCATCGAGAAACTTTTCTTTTTAAAGCACTGCAGTCAATCCAAAGTGCTTATGATTTTATTCTTATTGATTGTCCTCCAGCATTAAATACCCTGACTATTAATGCACTCGTTGCTGCCGATTCTGTTTTAATCCCCATGCAATGTGAATATTATGCGCTTGAAGGTTTGGCTGCCCTTACCAGCACGATTGAACAAGTAAGAGCCAGCGTAAATCCTCGCTTACACATTGAAGGTTTACTACGCACTATGTACGATGCTCGCAATCGCTTATGTTCAGAAGTGTCAAAGCAGTTGCTTGAACATTTTAGTAATAAAGTTTATCGCACGGTGATACCGCGAAATATACGTTTGGCCGAAGCCCCCAGCCACGGCATGCCAGCATTGCAATATGATAAAACTTCGCCAGGTGCGGCAGCTTATATGGTTTTAGCCGCTGAAGTTATCAGTAAGCAAGCCATCACCGTTTAAAATTGAGGTAATTTATGACAGTTAAAACTCGTGGTCTTGGCCGTAATTTATCTGCCTTATTAGGCAATAGCGGTAGTGCCGTGCTTATTGAAAAACCAACGACAGAAACTCTTAAGCTGGGAATTGATTGTCTACAGCCAGGAAAATACCAACCGCGAGGGGAAATTGAAGAGGCGCCACTTGCTGAACTTGCCGCCTCTATAAAACAACAAGGCTTATTACAACCTTTAGTTGTGCGAGAAATTGCTACGGGTCGCTACGAAATTATTGCCGGCGAACGCCGTTGGCGCGCCTGCCAATTAGCCGGTCTAACAGAGGTTCCTGTTATTCTTCGCCAGGTTGACGATGAAACGGCGATGGCCATCGCATTAGTAGAAAATTTGCAACGCGAAGATTTAAATGCCATGGATCAAGCGCGCGCCATGCACCGACTTACTAGCGAATTTGGTCTCACGCACCAACAAGTTGCCGATTTGCTGTGCAAATCACGCGCAGCTGTTAGTAATTATTTACGCTTACTCAGCTTAACAACTGAAGTTAGACGCTTATTGGAGCACGGCGATCTGGATATGGGACATGCTCGTGCACTTCTTATGCTCGATGAAGCTCAACAAGCACAGGTTGCCCGACTTATTATTGCGAAAAATTTATCAGTTCGTGAAACCGAAAAACTAGTGGCTCGAGTCAAAGCCGACAAAACGGAACAATTACCTAAAGCTGAAGTTAACCTTCTCTTACAAAGACAACTTCATTGCCTTGCAAAACAGTTAAAAACGACAGTAAAAATTAAGCAAGGAAAGGCAGGCAAAGGTACTTTGGTGATCCATTACGATAACCAGCAAACTCTACAGGCAGTCATTGAAGAATTAGTCAGTCTAAGCGCCACTGACGCTTGATTTAAATAATTAAAAGATTCTGGATGAACGGGAAGAGTTAGGCTCTATTATTAATTAACAATTTTGAAGCTCAAGTTTTGATCATTTTTGCCGATATAAGAAAATATGGCGGAGATGACCTATGCAAATTCAACCTGTGCAACCCGTGGTCGTCAAATTAAAATGTGGACATACCCATGCATCCTGTTTATTGGTGGAACTTACAGATACAGAGATGCAGCTAAGTAGTACCGAATACCTTGATAAAGACAGCCCCGTTATTTTTAGCGCGCAGTTTTTTCATGGTGAAGCAATTATCACTCACGTTAATTTCCTTAACTACCGCTTTACCTATAGGTTAACTATTAATGCAATCAAATATCAGCCCGGCTTGTTAGTTAATAAACAGCTGTAAAGCCAGTTGGCACTAGAAAAATTAAATGCTTTTGAAAGTGTGAAGGGTATCAAGACTCTTCTAGCCCTGATACCAAAATGACTAGATATTAGCGATCTTATTTTAAAGCCAATATACGAAGATAAATAAGAATAGCCATACCACATCCACAAAGTGCCAATACCACGCAACAGCTTCGAAACCAAAGTGTCGTTCTGGCGTAAAATGGCCGCGTATACAGCGAATCAGAATAACAATTAGCATGATGGTACCAATAGTCACATGCAATCCATGGAATCCTGTTAGCATGAAAAAAGTTGTACCATAAATACCAGCATCCAGGGTCAGATTCATCTCAGTGTAAGCTTCGTGGTATTCATAGGATTGTAAAGCCAGGAAGAGTATACCCAAGGCTATAGTAAGAATCATTCCGACAATAAGCTGTCTGCGTTTGTTAAGCTTTAAAGCCCAGTGTGCCCAGGTAATAGTAACACCCGAAGTTAATAAAATAAGCGTGTTAACAGCAGCCAAGCCCCAAGCTTTCATACCTTCCAATGCGCCAACAAAAACCTGATTGTCGGGGTTAATTAGTAAAGGCCATCGGCTTTGAAAATCATTCCATAAAGTAATATGAGTAATTGGGTGTATCTCTCCTCCAAGCATGGGTAAGGACCAAAACCGAGTAAAGAAAAGAGCACCAAAGAAAGCAGCGAAAAAACACACTTCAGAAAATATAAACCAGCACATTCCCCATCTAAATGAACGATCTACCTGCAGATCGTAGAGGCCTTTTTGATTTTCATAAATTACCTGGCCAAACCAACCAAACATCATAAATACTAAAATGCCAAGGCCAATGGTAAAGATGTATGGCCCATACCAATCATGGTGTAACCAGGATGCAGCACCAACCAGAGTTGTGGTTAGACCAATTGAACCAACCAAAGGCCAATGGCTGGGTTTGGGTACATAATAAGTGCCATGTGCTCCCATTGTATACAATTCTCCTATTTTATCTTTTGATCCGACAACGGTTGAAATTGTAGTCGGTTTAATTAATTATTTTATCCGTTACATCAAAAAGCGTGTAAGCCAAGGTAATGGTTCTAACATTGGCCGGTAAATCCGTATCCAGATGGAATAACAACGGCATATCCATCGCTTCATGTCCATTTAGCGTTTGCTGTGTAAAACAGAAACACTCCGTTTTTTTCAAATATTTGGCAGCAATGCCTGGTGTTACACTAGGTATAGCTTGAACTGTCATACGATGATTTGTTTTATTTTCTGCATAAAACGCCAGTTTAGCAATTTCACCTGGATGAACCTTTATTTTTGTTATCTTTGGGTAAAAAGCCCAAGGTACACTGCCATTATTTGTGGCCACAAACTCAACGGTAATTTCTCTGTCAAGTGCGATTTTGGCCTTGCTGGCATCATAAGACGTTGCCTCCAAAGTTACCTTGCCATTAATTCCCAATGCTTTACAAAGACTATTATAAATAGGTACCAAAGCAAAACCAAAGGCAAACATCCCAATAACAAGCACTGCCAATGTTATAATCAATTTTGCATGACTTTTCTGAGCCATCTTACCTCGCAATCTCAAAAACTGTCATTTTAAAAAATGCTCTAGCAAACATACCATGAAGCATCAAACCCAGGTCTGATGCTTCTCTATTTATTAATGAATTTCAGGTGGTGTTGTAAAGCTGTGATAGGGCGGTGGTGAAGGTAGAGTCCACTCCAAACCATGCGCTCCTTCCCAAACTTGCGCATTAACTTTTTTGCCTCCACGTACGGTAGCAATCACATTATAGAGGAATAACAACTGTGATAACCCAAATATAAAGGCCCCAATAGAAACAATCACGTTGAAATTAGTAAATTGTAAAGCGTAATCGGGGATACGTCGTGGCATACCAGCTAGACCAAGAAAATGCATTGGGAAGAAGGTCACATTCACTGAAATAACGGATAACCAGAAATGCCATTTTCCTAGGCGCTCGTTATACATATGCCCTGTCCACTTAGGTAACCAATAGTAGGTTGCAGCTTGTAGAGCAAAAATCACGCCGGGCACTAGTACATAATGGAAATGGCCCACAACAAAATAGGTATCCTGGTATTGGTAGTCAGCAGGCACCAATGCAAGCATTAATCCTGTAAAACCTCCAATCGTAAATAAAAATACGAAAGCAACTGCAAAAAGCATTGGGGTTTCAAAAGTCATAGCACCTTTAAACATCGTACTAACCCAGTTGAATACTTTTACTCCCGTCGGTACCGCAATAAGCATGGTAGTATACATAAAAAATAGTTCACCACCTAAAGGTATTCCTGTAGTAAACATGTGATGAGCCCAAACAATAAATGACAGGAAAGCAATACTTGCGGTTGCGTATACCATGAAGTGATAACCAAAAAGTGGTTTGCGGCTGAAGGTTGGAATAATTTCAGAAATAACTCCAAATGCAGGTAGAACCAAAACATACACTTCAGGATGACCGAAGAACCAGAATACATGCTGGAACAATACTGGATCACCCCCTCCTGCAGCCGTAAAAAAGCTTGTGCCAAAATGTCTATCAGCAAGCATCATGGTTACGGCACCTGCAAGCACAGGCATGATAGCAATCAACAAAAATGCAGTGATTAACCATGTCCAAACGAACATAGGCATTTTCATTAATGTCATGCCAGGAGCCCGCATGTTAAGAATAGTGGCGATAATATTGATAGAACCCATAATGGATGAAATACCCATCATGTGAATGGCAAATATCATAAAATCAGTACTAGGCGGTGCAAATTTAGTTGATAATGGTGCATACATGGTCCAACCAAAGTTAGGGCCACCACCACTATGAAACATAGTGGATCCTAATAGGGCAAAGGCAAAAGGTAGTATCCAAAAACTCCAGTTATTTAAACGTGGCAAAGCCATATCTGGAGCCCCAATCATCATGGGGATTTGCCAGTTAGCCATTCCTGTAAAAGCGGGCATAACTACCCCGAAAAGCATGATTAAACCATGCAACGTTGTCATTTGATTGAAAAAATTGGGGTCAACGAAGCGATGCCCAGGCTGAAAAAGTTCTGCCCGGATAACCAATGCCATGGAACCAGCAACAAAAAAGCTTATTAGTGCTAACCACAAATATAAAGTACCAATATCTTTATGGTTGGTAGTGAATAACCAGCGCTTTATAAAACCAATAATTCCTTTGCCTTGTTCGGGACCATGATCCTCATGATCAAGATCGTGAGTTAACACTTGGCTCATCGTAAACCTCCAGCTTTAGCTTTGTTCACCATTGTCGGTGCTTGATTGTCGCCTTGACGTACTTTTGCAACGTCAGCCGGCTGTATTTCATCATTTGTATTATTTTCCCAGGCATTACGCTCATAGGTCGCAATAGCCGCGATTTCAGTATCCGTAAGTTGATCTTTGAATGCCTGCATAGCAGAACCAGGTACGCCATTCAGAATAATATTGATATGCCGTGAAATAGGTTTTCCTACCGCAACGGAACTGCCTTTTAGCGGAGGATACATCGGAGGTAAACCTTTACCGTCAGCTCGATGACAAGCCGCACAAATTTGATCATACTTTTGCTTACCTAAATTAATGAGCTCTTCACGGGTCATTTTGGCTTGCGCTTCTGGTTGAGCAGACGTTTCAGCATACTGATCTCTAGCTTTCGCTTGCTGAGAGACCCATTGCTCAAATTCTTCATCGCTCACAGCTTTAACAACGATTGGCATAAAACCGTGATTCAATCCGCACAGTTCAGCACATTGCCCACGATAAACACCAGGTTTTTCTATTCTCGCCCAAGCTTCATGCATGAATCCTGGCATAGCATCACGCTTTACGCCAATCTCAGGGACCCACCAGGAATGAATAACATCATTAGATGTCACCAGGAAGCGGATTTTTTTATTTATGGGAACAACGACAGGCTTATCAACTTCCAGCAAATACCATTGCCCTTTTGGTTTTTGATTTTGAATCTGCTCGTAGGGCGTTGATAAGTTACTAAAAAAGCTAATGCCCTGATCAAGGTATTGATATTGCCATTTCCACTGATAGCCAACAACTTTAATGGTGACATCAGAATCACTGCTATCTTCCAGATTCATAAGAACCTTAGTTGCTGGAATGGCCAGACCAACGAGGATTAAAAATGGAATGATAGACCACAGAATTTCTACACGTGTATTGTCGTGGAAACTGGCTGGCTTGTATCCTTTTGACTTGCGGTGATGTATTAACGAATAAATCATCACACCAAAAACGACAATACCAATAATAGCGCAGATAACCATTGCAATCATATGTAAGTCATACATGTCTTTACTCAAGGGAGTTACCCCTTTATACATATTCATTTGCCACTTATCTGCTGCAGCCATGGCAACCTGGTTTAATCCCAGGCCAATTGCGGCGGCAAGCACCTTATTCAGCTTAAGCCCTTTTAGCATCCCCATATCACCTCTTTAAATAGTCAGGTTTTTTAAAAATCAGTTTTGCGAATACAAAACTAATTTTTTATTTAATAACCTTGACGGATCATCAATTAATTTCCAATGAATTTAGGTTTAGAATTTATTACCACAGTGAATAATTACCTTCTGTTTTTGATTGGCTCACCATGTACTTAATTGCCTCAAGAATCTCACCTGTGGTGCATTCTTTACAACCTCCATTTTTTGGATGATATCCACCTCTTATTGTGTTTTCGACTAAAACATCAATATTTTTTTCAATTATGGGTTCCCAAACTGCTTTATCTCCAATTTTAGGTGCACCCTGTTTACCTTCGTTATGGCACATGCTGCAGTTTTCATTATAAATTTCTTGTCCGTTTGCCGGGTATTTTGCAGCACCACCAGTTGCTACATCTTGCCATTGGGAACGAGATAAAGAGGCATTTAAAATGTAGTCAACAGCAGCCATCACATCGTTATCGGAACAAGTTACACAAGCACCTTTAACCGGCATGCTGTTATAACCATTAATCGCATGACGATAAAGTCCTGTTAAACCTCTACTCTTTAAGCGCATATACCAATTGGCACTATTACCAATAACGGGGGCAGACATTTCACCTCGTTGATGACAGATGATGCATGAATTAACATAGACCTGTTTTCCGCGCTTAATGGTAGGCTGACTTTCCGATGCCGGTACACCTAAAGGCTCATCGGAAGTTACCGTCTTTAAATAAGTGGCAATAGCAAGTCTATCTTCTTCTGTGAGGTAGCTTAGGCTATTATGATTTACTTCAGCCATTGGCCCGGCAACGGGACCGGCTCTATTAATAAGTTGTCCTTGGGCAAAAACATCCGCAACTTCATAGCGGCTTACAGAACGTAATCCGTATTTTGTAATATTCGGTGCCCAATAACCATCTATGAAGGTACCAGTCAAGTAAAAGCGATCTTTAGGTGCACCAAATATATTGAGTGGTGTATGACACATACTGCAGTGGCCTAAACTATCGACAATATATTTACCACGATTCCATGAGGGAGAGCGCTCAGCGTTATATTCGATTGCATTATCTTCAGGGAAGAAGAACAATATATTCCATCCCCACAGAGCAAGGCGCGAACCTGGAACATTAAATGGAAATGGTAATGATTTATTTTTTTGCTTAACAGGTGGAATGCTCATGAAGTAAGCATACAGAGCACGTGCATCATCATCAGTAATTTTAGAAAAATAAATATAAGGGAACACGGGAAAATAATTTCGACCCTGTGGATCACGTCCCTCTTTTAAAGCACGAATAAAATCTTCCTCTGTCCATTTCCCAATGCCAGTTTCTTTATCGGGCGTAATGTTAGGACTATAAAAAGTACCAAAAGGGGTATTAATAGGTAAACCACCAGCATAGGCAGGTGTTCCACCTTTCACATCAGTGTGACAAGCAATACAGTCACCCATTTTTGCTAAATATTCACCACGAGCAATTAATTCTGCCTGCGCACCGGTCGCTGGTGTCGTTGCAGGATAAGGTGGATAGTACCCATCAATGAGCGGCTCTACCGGTCTGTTTCGCTCATCTACAGCACCTAGAGTCTGCGAAGTAGGCTTAGGATTTGCCGTAACAACAGGCTGCGTTGTTGCATTGTTCGTTGCAGGCGTGGCTGTCGCAGATGGCTGAGAAGCCTGCGCATCAGGTTTTGTATTAGCAGGTGCTGCTTCAGGTGATACCTGGGTATTCGAAGTCGCATTGGCATCAGGACTAGTCTTTGAAGTCGAAACGGCCTTTGATTGCTCGGTAGCCTTAGGTTTTTGCGCAGTATCTGTCTTACTTGCTGCATATAAAGAACCTGACAATATACTGCAGGTCACCAAAAAAGAGGCAATAATTGCGTTTTTTTTCAACAAAGAGCCCACGCTCCCTCCTTTAAACTTATTACCATTAAGGTAATGACTGGCAGGAAAAATAATTTCGGCATTTTATACCCCTCCTTACGCAACTTGCAACGTTGATCACTAAGAGTTTTACTAAAAATGCCATGTAGTTGGCTGACAACCTAAATTAGCGCTGTTATTATGCGCATTTCAAATACAAATCAAGGGAATCTTATGGAGTGGAAAACAGCAATCGCACTTGAGCAACTTAAACAAGCAGAACGCGAAACCGTGGTCATCGATAACCATAAGATTTTATTTATATGGCACAAGGAACAAGTCCACGCTGTGCAGGCACAATGCCCTCATTTTAAATTACCGCTTAGTAAAGGCAAAATCAATGATGATTGTGCCATTATTTGTCCTTTTCATAAAAGTGAATTTGATTTAAAAACAGGAGAAGTTAAGTGCTGGTCACCTTGGCCTAAAGCTGTAGGTAGTTTATTAGGTAAGGTAGTCAAATCTAAAGAACTAAAAATTTATCCGACGCGAATTACCGCAGGGACTATTGAAGTGCAATTAGCTTAGGCTATTTTCTTGCTTACAATAACTATAGATTAGGTTAAAAAACGCTTAGCCCCTTGCTCTATCTTTTTAATAAACTGTCGGTATTGCTTTGCAGGCAACTGCCAATAATGCCAGTATAGGGGCATTAACCAGCGTTTATCAGGCGCAATTTCCTGTAATTCTCCATTTGCCAGTTCATTAACAATGTCTAAACTGGGCACCCATCCATAACCATAACCATGTAAAGCAAATTGTTTATAAGCTTTGACCGACGGCACACTGTGATAACGGCGAAGCACTAAAGGTTTATTAAAAAAATAATTAAAAAATTGTTCAGGTAATTTGTCACGATTGTCAAAAACAATAACAGGAGCGTTGGCTAAATTTTCTGCTAATGTTTTTTTATTTTTAAAATGGCGTTCGATAAAATGAGGAGCAGCGACCAGTAGATAATTCATGTGCCCCAATAATGTACACTCGCATCCGGGCAAAGCTCGATCATAAGTAGTTACACAAGCAGAAACAGAGCCCTTACGGAAATAATCAATAGTAACCTCTTGATCGTCGGTAATAATATCAATATTAATTTTTTCAAGTAGTTCTAATTCACTCAGTAAACGTGTGAACCAAGTTTCCAGACTATCACGATTTAGTGCCACAGAAAGACGTGCCGGCAATTCTTTATGAATCTCT
The DNA here is from genome assembly GCF_029026145.1 of Legionella cardiaca. Taxonomy (NCBI): domain Bacteria; kingdom Pseudomonadati; phylum Pseudomonadota; class Gammaproteobacteria; order Legionellales; family Legionellaceae; genus Legionella; species Legionella cardiaca. The sequence continues at coordinate 2,986,220 of NZ_CP119078.1, forward strand.
TGCAATAGATGCTCTTCTAATATGCGCGTACGTCTTAATAAACTTAATAATTTTTCACCCAGCGGTGTTGCATGATAAGGCAAACTACGAATGAGCAAAGGTTGACCAAATTGCGTCTCCAATTGTTTAATCCTCTGCGTTACAGCAGGTTGTGTAATAAATAACAGTTTGGCTGCTTCTGCAAAACTCTGTGTTTGAATAACTGCATCCAATGCCTGCAAACCACGCTGCTCTATTCTCATAAGTAAAATTTATCAATCATAAAAATTATTAATTTTAATTATAGTGAAAAATCGTTGATAATTGCCACACTTTTGCACACAAAAAAGAATTATTATGCTGGTATATCTGAACGGCTTAATGTTAGGACTCTCTTTAATCACCGCCTTGGGTCCTCAAAATGTATTTTTAATCCGTCAAGGTGCGCTACGCCGACATGCCATACTTTCAGCCGCAATTTGCTTTTGTTGTGATATTGTTTTGGTTTGCGCAAGTGTTGCAGGACTTCATCATGTGCTTGAACTCCACCCAACCTTGCAAATATGGATTACCTGGTTTGGCGTTGCCTTCCTTTTTTATTATGGTTCACAGGCTTTAAAACGTGCTTTAAGCAAACCAGAAAGGAAATCTGCTGAGCCGTCTCAGGAGCCTGCCAATCGGTGGCAAATTATTATGTTAGCGCTGGGATTTAGTCTTCTTAATCCTCATGCAATTATTGATAGTTTGGTCATTATTGGTGGCGGTAGTAGCCAATTTCCAGAGCATCAACAAGCCTTTTTATTCGGCGTAATCACCTCTAGCCTGTTTTGGTTTTCCTCCCTAACCTTTACGACGCATTATTTTTCAGAGATTCTCTCACGCGCCACCGTTTGGCGACGCATAGAGTTTGCCAGCGGCATTTTGATGTTGTTTTTAAGTCTTAAGCTAGCGTATAACTACTAAGAATCTTAGCTATTTCTCTTTAACATTGTTGTCATTGCTTCAGGTGCGCATTTTTTAGCAACTTCTATGGTGATTTCTTTGAGGTAGGCACTGGCTGCAACGACTAAATCATCTTGACCATTTTGACCATACACAGAATACCAAATATTTTTAGTTTGCACGCCTGTTTCGAATTCCTTTAATTTCGCTTTGAATTCATCTGAAGGTTCTAATCCTCGTGAAGTAAATTTTCCAGGTGCCAAATCCTCGTCACTCCAGACTGTAATAGTATCTTGGTTGACCCATGGACCTAATGTCAGAATCAAATCTTGTATTGCAGGCACCCCCAGCTTATACCAGGTATTCTTTTTGTTACTCATAGACCATTTATAAACTTCAATCAACTCAGTCAGCGCATTACGATAAGGTTCAACAAGACCGGATTGCGGACGTCGACCTAACTGATAAGAGGCGTAAGAAAATCCTCCGAGGGAAATGGTAATGGTCGGCAAAAAAGGGATAGGAACAGCCGCTCCCAACCAGCAAACTGTACCGACAGTTAATCCAGTAAGAATTTTGTTATCAAAATTGTACAAGGCCGCTTGTGCTTGTTTAAAGCGCGCTATGCGATTTTTAATGACATCCACATGTTTAGAGTTTTGGTAATCGAACGCTGCAGAAGTATCTAATTCAAGAGCAGGGGTGGCTTCATTGCTGCCGAAAAATAATCTATACATTTTTTCAACTCCATTGAAATTTGCATAATATCTTTAACGTATGGCAGAAAAAAAGCAAGATTTAAAATTATTTAACGCAGGAAGAATAGAAAGGGCCAATCAGTGTGTCGCCAATTGACCCAGTGGAATGACACATAGCAAGTCCAACCTCGCAGCGGGAATATCTCATATACCATAGAAGATTGTCAATATTTAAACGCATAATGCGATTATTTACCTGCAGAGAGTGCTACTTATATGGGCTCCTGAAAACTTTTATCAATGCTCTTAGCAAGACTTTTTATAGAATAAAAATGCAATAATTTATTTCTAAGTTTTGCCCAGAAAGGCGATTTAACGAACATAAATTTTGCTAATTGGCGAGAATCTTTTTGCATTTTTTCAACCCGTTGCTGCCGGCTTTTTTGGTATAAGGATAAAGCCCAATCAAGATAATGTTTGTCTGTTCGAGATAATTCGTCGGCAAGTACCGCTGCTGATTCCATAGCCATCGATGCGCCTATACCTGCTGTAGGAAGAAATCCCACTGCCGCATCTCCTACCAACACGACTCGATCTTTATACCAATGCTTTGAGGTTACATCGGATAAAGGCCAATAGAAAAAACTTTCATCATCGTCATGAGGGATTTGCGAAAATAACGTGGGATAAACTTTAACAAGCTCTGGAAACTGTTTTTTAATATCATCTGCACGACCAGGATAAACATTGATTTTTTTCTTATCCATGGGTCCTGCTGCAATAACGCCAAATTTCTTCTCCGTTGGATAAATACCAAAAAAAACACCTTCGCCCCAAAATTCTTTAATTATATTTTCCTCAAGCTTTGGGTCATCACTCCACCAAACCCAACCGCCCCAACCTGTTTCATGATAACTATACTCGTCTTTATTAAACGCAAGTTTACGTACGCTGGAATGCATGCCGTCAGCACCGACAAGCAAATCATATTCTCCTTTACTCCCGTCATTAAATTTAACTTTTACCATATCCTTATCAAGAGAAATTGACTCAAGCGTTGTATTAAAACGGATGGGAATTCCTTGGCAACCTTTAAGTAGCACCTGGAGCAATACCCCCCGAGAGCAACAACGATAAGGACCATAGGTCAGAAATAATTCATGAAAGGGTAATTTTTGAATGATTTCATTTTCAGGATTTGCCATTACATAATTGTCGCTAGAGGCTGTAGACTCTATAAAGCTCTCCATAAGACCTAATCCGTAGAGAACTTTGCTCCCTAAAGGATAAATACCTAACATATAACCAGCATGAGATAGATCTGCCTGTCGTTCAATAACTTCACAAGGGATTGCTCGCTGTTTAAGTAGCGCTGCCAAAGTAAGCCCGGCAATTCCAGCACCGACAATCAGTACGCGCATGTCTATCCCTCTTATAGTATTCATTATTTTTAGTGTTTTAACGCAAGCAAAATTTATACCCAGTATCGAGTTGGGCGTGCTCCACAAGAAAGGATGCGATGGTATCAGGACCATCCAATTAACTTTGAGATTGTTGTTGCTCTATTCTTGCGCTAGACTCCAGCATTAACTTATAACCTAGGTTTATTATGTTTTACGGTGACAATATTCAGGATACACGCCAACTTTTCTTCTCCAGTTGGCAAAAATATCGTCAAAAGCAACCACTATTACCTCTTGAGCAGCAAATTGTTGATGTGATTATCGCTCATCCTGAATACCATGCTTTATTGGAGACACCCAAACAAATAGAACAAAGTTATTTTCCAGAAATGGGACAAACCAATCCTTTTTTACATATGGGTTTACATTTAGCTATTCGTGATCAAGTCAGCACAAACAGACCTGCTGGTATTAGCAAAATCTACCAGGCGTTATTAAAAAAATATGGCGAGCAAATACTTGTAGAACATCTGATGATGGAGCGCTTGGCAGAATGTTTATGGCAAGCACAACGCGATAATAATGTGCCGAATGAACAAAATTATCTTCAAGGTTTAAAACAATTATTATAATTCAGGCATGTCCTAGAAAGATGTTTTTTTTATCAAGCTAGCCTTTTGGCCTTTCCATAAAATAAGCAGTGGCATAACTGCACCACAAATGCTACTGAAATAGATAAATAACCCAGGTGAACCAAGACTACGCAAATAAAGTGAAGCGATAAACGGACCACCCATAGCCCCAATACTATAGGCAAGTAATAAACTTTGGGTACCAGCAACAATATCTTGCTCATTGAGTACATCACAAGCATGACTAATACTAATTGGATATAAAGTAAACGTTAAACCACCAAATAAGGTCATTAAACTTAAAAATAAGGATGAGCTCTTGCCTATCATTAGTGCAATGGACACGACAATGGTACTAGTAACAAGAATAATTAACACGGTCCCTCGCTCTACCTGATCAGAGAGCCTACCTATAGGATATTGCAGTAACATGCCACCAAAAATAATTGCAAACATGTACTTGGCTACTGCTGCCTTCTCATGAAATAAATCCGTTAAATAGGTAGGCATAAAGGCATAGAGTCCGCCCATGATTAATCCCGAACTTAAACATCCCGCTAAACCAGAGGGTGAGATATGAATTAAAGTGTTTAGACTCAGTGTTGAAGGTTCATCAAATTTAGGCGGACTCACATAAGACATGGATAAAGGGATAAGTGATAAAGAACTCATCATTGATGCAACCACAAAAAGCAGTAACGAATGCGAATCACCAAGATTTAAAAAGAATTGTCCCAGGCTTGAAGCAGCATAAAAAGCTATCATATAGAGTGAAAGTATTTGGCCGCGATTTGTCTTAGTGCTTTTACATAATAACCAACTTTCTATAACAACAAATAATCCTGCCGCTGCAAATCCGGCAATAAGGCGCAAAAAAAGCCATAACCCTACATGATAAAAAATACCATGTAACAAATAAATTACCGCTAGTAATGAAGAAAAAACAGAATACGCAGCTACGTGCCCAACTCGTGTGATAAACCGTTCCACACGAAAAGAACCCAACACCAATCCTGCATAATAAATGCCCGTCATTGCACCAATTGCTACTGGAGAAGCATGATTAAGCGTCATGCTAAGGCCTAATAATGTAGAAAAGAAACCTGTCCCCAATAAAAAGATAAATAAACTTAGTAAAGGAACAAATGTTTCGAACATTACCGCAATCATGACAAATCCTCACTTTTAATCAGGCTATAGAAGATAATTACAAGCGCGCCAGAAAAAAGCAAAAATTAAACATGTGGAGAAAATTATCTTCCATATCTATTTGTCATTTTCATTGGGTATCCGCGCTAGATAGGGTAAGATAAGTAACTTCTGAACCTTACACCATTGCGTAATGACCAATCACAAGAAAACGACCCATTTTGGTTTTGAATCAGTTGCCTGGGATGAAAAAGAAAAAAAAGTTGGCGATGTTTTCAAATCGGTTGCCAGAAATTATGATTTGATGAATAACGTCATGTCGCTTGGCATTCATCACCTATGGAAACGTTTTACAGTTGAAATCAGTCAAGTTCGCGCTGGACAATTTGTACTTGATTTAGCGGGAGGAAGTGGCGACCTCACCCGCTTGCTGAGCAAAAAAGTAGGCGCTCAGGGAAAAGTAATTCTTGCTGATATTAATGCCGCCATGCTTGCTGTAGGCCGAGATCGCCTTCTTGATGAGGGCTTATATGAAAATATTAATTTTGTACAAGCCAATGCCCAAACCTTACCGTTTGCCAATAATAGCTTTCATTGCATCACTATTGGTTTTGGCTTGCGTAATGTAACCGATAAAGATGAAGCGTTACGTTCTATGTATCGTGTTTGTAAACCGGGCGGTAAGATTATGGTTTTGGAATTTTCCAGTCCTACCCTCCCTGGATTAAAACCAATTTATGATTGGTATTCTTTTAATATACTGCCTAAATTAGGTCAATTGCTTGCGCAAGATGCTGCCAGTTACCAATACCTTGCTGAGTCAATTCGCATGCACCCACCTCAGGAAGCACTAAAAGCAATGATTGAAAAGGCAGGATTTGAAGATTGCCATTATCATAATTTAAGTGGTGGGATTGTTGCCTTGCATGTTGCTTACAAATATTGAGAATACCATGATAAAGAAATATTCATTAAAAGCATTGCAGACAGCCATTAATCATGCACTTAGCCTCGATGAATCGATGCCCACTAAAATTGCTGCATTAGATGGCAAGGTTATTGAAATTATTGTTGCGCCCTTGGGAGCAAATTTTTTTATTCTCTTTGAGGAAGGACAACTGAAACTGCTTGCTGATTATGAAGGTCATCCAGATACTATTATTCATAGCAGTCCACTTGGGTTAATTCGTTTAAGTTTCCTGCCTGCTTCCAAAGCTCGTTCATTATTCAATGATAAAATTCGACTTTCAGGTGATGTGGAATTGGGCCAAGAGGTCAAAAAATTATTTGACGAATTAGACATCGATTGGGAAGGACATCTTTCCCATTTTACCGGCGATGTGGTAGCGCATCAGTTAGGTTCCTTATTTCGCCAGGGCTTAAGCTTTAAACGGCAATTGAGTGAGTCCATGCGTAATAATTTTACTGATTACCTTCAAGAAGAACTGCGGGTTTTCCCTACTCGTGAAGAAATGGATGATTTTTTTAGTGATATTGATAAATTAGCGCTCGACGTTGAGCGCTTACAAGCTCATGTCAACCAACTGATGGCCAAACATGAAACCAATTAAACAACTCATTCGACTACTTCATATTAATACCATTTTAGCTAGAAATGGGCTTGATCAAGTCATTGTATCAATAAGACTGTTTTCGCCTTTTCGTTTTATTGTCTATTTAAATCCTTGGAACTGGTTTCGTAAAGAAAAGTTAACTCGCGGGGAAGCGCTGCGAAAAACACTCGAGCAATTGGGACCTATCTTTATAAAATTTGGCCAAGCGCTTTCAACCCGTCCGGATATCTTACCGCCGGATATAGCACTGGAATTATGTAAGCTACAAGATGATGTTCCCCCTTTTGCAAGTGAAAAAGCATTGGCTATTTTTGAGTTAGCGTTTGGTCAATCTGCGTTTGAAGTCTTTGCTGAATTTGATCCGGTTCCACTTGCATCGGCCTCCATGGCACAAGTTCATGCTGCTACCCTAAAAAGCGGTGAAGAGGTTGTCGTTAAAATTTTGCGTCCTAACATGCGAAAGATTATCGAAAAAGACTTAAGCATCATGCATACCATCGCTAATCTGGCAGATAAGTACTGGGCCGAAAGCAAGCGGCTAAGACCTAAAGAAATTGTCCTGGAATTTGAACATAATTTGCTTGATGAACTGGATCTACAGCGCGAAGCAGCCAATGCATCTCAATTACGTAGAAACTTCCACAAATCACCTCTACTCTATATTCCCGAAGTATTTTGGGATTATACAAGAGAAAATATCATGGTTATGGAGCGCATCCATGGTATTCCAGTGTCTGATGTGGCCTCTTTAAAAGAGCATGGTGTCAATATTAAAATGCTTGCCGAACGTGGTGTAGAAATTTTTTTCACTCAAGTTTTTCGAGATTGTTTTTTTCACGCCGATATGCACCCGGGTAATATCTTTGTTTCGCCACTTCGCCCTCAGGAACCTCAATATATCTGCATTGATTTTGGTATTATCGGTACTCTAAGTGATAGCGACAAACGCTATTTGGCGGAGAATTTATACGCCTTTTTTAATCGAGATTACCGCCGTGTTGCAGCGCTTCATGTAGAATCAGGCTGGGTTGCTCGCGATACCCGTATTGAAGAATTTGAAAGTGCTATCCGCACCGTATGCGAACCCATCTTTGAAAAACCATTAAAAGATATTTCTTTCGCTCAGGTTGTATTGCGACTATTCCAAGTTGCCCGACGTTTTCAAATGGAAGTTCAACCACAATTGGTTTTATTACAAAAAACACTTCTGGCAATTGAAGGACTTGGTCGTCAACTTTATCCCGAACTTGATTTATGGGCGACAGCCAAACCTTTCCTCGAAAAATGGCTTAAAGAACAAATCGGTCCCCGAGCCTTTCTTAAACAATTGCGCGAAAATTTACCTTTCATGTCTGAACAGTTACCTCATATGCCCAGACTTTTAAATGAGGTATTACAACTAAGTAAAGAACAAAAAATTCGTTCTTTAATGCGCGATGAACAGGTAACCGATACAACAAAATCAAATTGGTATAAAGGGCTGGGAATAGGTATTTTTGCTACCATAGTGACAGTAAGTATGTTAGATCTTTTAAATCAAGATAAAATAGCAGCCATGGCTCTTTCGGCAGCAATCGTTGGCAGTGTTGTAACGTTACTTAACCGTTTGAACAGGAGTTAACATGGGATTAAGTGGAATCAGTCCATTGTCATTATTATTAATATTTTTAATTATTATTGCCTTGTTTGGAACTAATAAATTAAAGAATATTGGTTCCGATTTAGGTAACGCAATTAAAAATTTTCGCAAAGCAATGAATGAGGATGATGATAAAAAGTTATGAGTAGCGGCGAACTTTTATTAACGTTGCTTGTTGCTCTCATTGTTTTTGGCCCAAATAAATTACCCATGCTAGCAGAACACTTGGGTAAATTATTTCGGCATGTAAATTATTTTAAACAACAAGCGATAGCATTTTGGCAAGCTCAGCTAAATGAGCAACAATTAAAAGAAAATACGCGCAAAGCAGAAAAGGCAGACGCGCTTTATCATGCCAATGAGATTGAAAATACCGCTAATTTCAATCCACCGGATTCTCTCTCTGCTGAGCAGGAGAACCGCCCTAAAAAATAATGCCTTATCGTCTAAAATTGCTTAACCCAATTAGCAAACTCTTCCATATAACGACGTAAAAACTCATGCGTACTTTCATTAGTAATGTTACCATCTTCCCCAAAAATTTTATTAATACCCCCAATATACGCCTCGGGTTGTTGCATACAAAACACATTCAAAAATACAAAGGTTTGACGTAAATGCTGATTTGCTCCAAATCCACCAACCGCGCCTGGAGAGGCACTGATAACAGCCCCAGGTTTCCCACCCCAAATACTTTGTCCATAAGGCCTTGACCCGACATCAATTGCATTTTTTAGAGGTGCTGGAATAGAACGGTTATATTCAGGACTAACAAATAAAAAACCATCAAACGTCTTCATTTTTTCCCGAAAAGCTACCCATTCCTTCAGTGGCCTATTTTGATCATCAGGATCCTGGTTATAGAGTGGCAATTGACCTATCTCCACTATTTGTAAATCAAGAGTAGACGGAGCAAGGTTGATTAGTACCAGCGCAAGCTTGCGGTTCCAGGATTCTTTACGCAAACTACCTACCAAGACCCCAATTTTTTTAGTCATGTTATATCCTTATTAGAAAGATTAATTGTTTCTGAGCAGAGCCAGTTTTTTATAAAAGCGAATTTAAATCAAAACTGGAACGTTGACCTAAATCATCACCGTGTTTCTTTAAAAAATTTTCTGCTGTACTGCGACCCTCATCACGCAACATGCATAGGAATGACCATTCGCCGTTAAGCTTGGAAGAAAAACCTAATGTTTGCATTTTGTCACTTGCTATTCGATGAATACGCATCTTTGCCCAGCGCTCACCTTCGCCCTTAACTGAACTGGCGACTTGTCTCAGTACGGCAATCATTCGTAACTCTTTCATCAAGGTTGCATTAAATGCAACTTCATTAAGACGATTTAGAATATCACGTGCACTCTTAGGAGTCCCGGGACGTTCAATCGGATTTATCTGCACTAATAAAGTATCACTTGACTCACACTCCTTGACTAGCGGCGTAATAGTTGGGTTACCACTGTAGCCTCCATCCCAATAAGCTTCACCCTCTATTTCAATTGCTTGAAATAGAGTTGGCAGGCAGGCAGAGGCAAGCAATACATCGGGTGTTATTTCTGCATTTCTGAAAACTCTTCCACGTCCAGTCCTGACATTTGTAGCTGTGATAAATAATTTTATCGGGGCTTTTGTAAGCCTATCAAACTGTACACTTTCCATTAGAATGGATTGCAAGGGATTGAGGGCAATGGGATTTAAATCATAGGGAGAAAAGAGTCTTGAAAGCAAATCAAAAGCAACAAATAGTGGAGAATAATCCAAGGTCCACTTCCCCATAAGCATATCGAGAGGCCCTCGTTGAAATGGACTATAGGTGGCTGCTTGAGAAACTCGTCGCCAAAATGTTTCTAAGGCAACTCTTGCTCCCTCAGCACCTCCTGCAAGATAACCACTGGCTAATACCGCAGCATTCATTGAACCTGCCGAAGTTCCTGAGATCCCCTCAATCTGCAATGTTGGTTCTTGAAGTAAGCGATCGAGCACTCCCCAAGTGTAAGCGCCGTGAGCGCCACCTCCCTGTAAAGCCAAATCAATAAGCACCGGTTTTTCTTGGTTCTTGGCTTTGTTGGGTACTTTCTTTGGCATGAAGTCTAATATCCCTGAAGACCTTAATAAAAATAATAGCATATTGTTTTATTGGATAGTCACAGGCTCCTACAAACCAAAGTAACTGCAGCCTTGCTAGTTCTTCGTCGCAAATTGCCTAAATAATGCTATTCATGCGATTATTTTTTGTGCATAATTTATCTTTTTAAGTATCCTGATTAAACATGCAAGGATTGCTCATTGATGTCAGTCGGCTATTTCGTCGAGCATGCCGCCAACAATCACCTACAGGTATAGATCGCGTTTTATTGGCTTATCTGCAACATTATAAACAACGCGCACAACTTCTCCTTCGTTTTGGACAATTTGCTTTTATCTTATCTGAGCAAGCTTCCCGACAGGCAAGTTCGTTACTTTTATCCTGGCATCCGAAGATATTTTGGCCTTTTATTGGTTTATTAATTAAAGATAGTTTTCGATCTGAGGCTAAACAATCACTAAAAAATATTATTCTTCTTAAGATAGATTACTCTGGCTTGCATTATGAAGGCCTTTACCATACTTTAAAACGCCATGGCATGAAACTTATTTTTATGGTTCATGATCTTATCCCTTTTGAAAATCCAGAGTTTTTTCCAACAACTAAAGCGCAAAAATACCAACGTATTTTGTCGTTTATAATGAACAACGCCACAGGAATTGTGACCAACTCGCAAACAACTACAAATTCACTTATTAATCACATCCCCAATCTTAAATTACTCCCCTATCTTATTTCGGCCTCATTAGCTCCCGGCATAACTTCAAGCACTCCTCCTCGCCAGGAGCGACCAATTAAAGAGAATTATTTCCTCATCGTAGGAACTATTCAAAGACGAAAAAATCACTTATTCCTCTTAAAGCTATGGCTGAAATTAATTGAGCGACACGGGATTGATACACCCAAATTAGTGCTGATTGGTGAGCGGGGCTATCTTTGCAAGCAGACACTCGCCTTATTGGATAATTGCGACCTAATCAAAAAATTTATCATTGAGCATCCTGCAAATGATGAAGACCTGCTCACTTATTTACATCATGCTCAAGCCCTTCTCTTGCCTAGTTTAGCCGAAGGCTATGGCCTCCCGCTTATTGAAGCACTAAGCGCAGGAACTCCCGTTATTGCCAATAACCTGTCTGTTTTTCATGAAATTGCTGGCGACATCCCAGATTTCATTCCTGTTCAAAATGCTCAACAATGGTTAGCTTGTATCGAAAATTATATGCTGGCGAACAGTACCCTACGTGCAATACAACTTCAACGTATAAGCCAATTTTCTATACCAAACTGGCAGACGCATTTCATAAAGGTCGAACCATTCCTGCATATGCTTCGCGCATTAGACCCTACCTAGTTTTCAATATAAGATTCATAACGACTTAAAAAAGAATCAATTAGCGTTGCAGGCAAATAATTTGCAAATTTTGTAATTAGATACAAGCTACGAGGAAAGGCAATACAAAACTTATTTTTATCTAAACCCTGTTTAATCAGGAGAGCAGCCTTCTTACTTGATAATAACAAAGGTTTTGGACCGATTAACTTCTCTGACATTGCAGTTTTTACATAACCTGGGCAAATAACAGAGACCCTAATATCGTAACGCCAAAGCCAAGCATGCAGTGATTGGGCATAGACATAAAGAGCCGCTTTTGATGCACAATAACTTGGTGATTGCGGCAAGCCTCTTAACCCAGCCAAGGAACTCATAATGGCAATCTGCCCCTGTTTTCTATCTATCATGCAATCGATAACAGGTGTAATCGTATTGAGCGTCCCTTGCAGGTTAATCCGAAAAACTTCATCACTTTGACTTTTATTTTCAGGTTGCCAATTTTTATTTAAGGTAGAGGAGACCCCTGCATTTGCAATCGCTAAATCAATAGGCATTTGCTTATCTATTGCAACAATAAATTCTTTTAAAGTATCGGCCTCACTAATATCAATAGAATGAGTAATTACTTGAGCATTCATCTCACGGCAGGATTGAGCTACAGTTGCCAAGTTATTTTCATCTCTTGCGAGCAAGATTAAATTAACGCCTTTCTTCGCATAAGCTAAAGCCAACTGCTCCCCAATGCCGCGACTTGCACCACTAATAAGAACAGTTTTGTCGGTATTTTTTAATTGCATTTTCTTTTTTTAAAATTAGAGGTAAAAGAAAGATAGAATAATTCTAATTATTTTAAAACAACTTATAATCCATACCATGATTTTCGTGGTACGGCTAAAGATATTATGCCAATGAGAGCCAAACATCATGCGCCAATTGTTGATAGGTATTTGTACTTACAATAGATCCCATCTTTTAATGACTCTCTTAGAGAGTCTTACACACTTACAGCTCCCACCTGACATTAAGGTACAACTCGTTTTAGTCAATAATTATCCAGCTAACCATCAGGAAATTGCATCGTTAGTAACAAAGATTATCTTACCTTTTCCGTACGACTTAATTCTTGAAAAAGAACAGGGCATTTCACAAGCAAGAAATCGCGTATTACAAAAAGCAGAAGAAATTCTAGCAACTGAAATTTTATTTCTTGATGATGATACTACTATTCCTTCAGCAAATTGGTTAATTACTTTATATCAACTTTATGATGAATATGACTGTGATGCATTAACTTACCCCCTACACTACAATTTTATTGAAAAAAATATGCTTAAAGACAGATTTTCCTATTACAGTTTCAAAAATAACTACAGAGAAGGCGAGCTGGTAAAAAAAGCAGGTACAGGGAAATGTTTTTTTTCCACAAAACTTGTTTTCACTAATCGATTAAAATTTGATAATGCTTTTTCTTTAACTGGAGGTGAGGACCATCTATTTTTCAGACAATTTTCAAATCTGGGGGGAAAAATTATTTTTACTTCTAAAATTCATATTATTGAAAATGTGGTCGCTGCCAGAACATCGAATTATTGGACTTTAATGAGACTTTGCTCCAATACTATGAGGACTCATCGCATTTATTATTTTTTGGCAAAGAAAAAACATCAAGCCATCTTCTACTCATTAAGATCGGCCATTTATTTAAGCCTAAAGGCAAGTTACAATTTGCTGCAGTTAAAACCCAACAAGGCACTTCTTTGTTTGGCGAAAAGTATTAGCATCCTCTCCTTGTCACTACCATTTCGCTACAAGCGTTATAAATAAACCTTACCTTATAGACATGCTCCAACTCTTTGATTAGTATCTTTTTGAAATACCTGTCTATTTGCAAACAATGACTTTTCTTATTCCGCTAACCTTGATTGCCCTCCTCTTTTTCTGTTCAGAGATTGAACGTTACCGGCGAAAAGCACGATTTTTATCTTGGTATAATTTAAAAAAAAATCCCAAATCGCTAATTTCTCCGATTAATGTGCTGTATGGTCTTATTTCCCCTAATAAACCCTTCCTGCCTCTTAATGTCTTCCCCTCGCATAATATGCTGGCAGCTAATTTTTCGCTAATTCAACAGGAAGTTCATGCTCTATTAAAGCAAAAATTCAAATTGAAGGATTTTGGAGAAATTGAAAAATATTCAAGAAAATTAGCTAAAGAGGGATGGAAATCCTTTTTTATAAAATGTTACCGGGATATTCTACCTGCAGCAGAAATTCAGTTGCCCAAAACCGCAGCTTTGATAAAGCAATGCCCGGAAATTAATCTGGCCATGTTATCTATTTTTGAGCCCGGAGCTACAATCAAGCCACACTATGGGCCGAGTAAATTGTGTTACCGCTATCATCTTTGCCTTTTTTGTTGTGCAACCCATAACGCCTTTATCAATGTGGATGGTCAAAATTATTTTTGGCGTGAAGGAGAAGCCATTTTGTTTGATGATACCTATCGTCATTTTGCTGCTAATCCAACACAACAGTTGCGAGTCGTGTTATTCTGTGACATTGATAGGAAACTTCCTTTTCCTTTTAATTATTTCAATAAACTCGTAATTAAATTAATTGGTAAAACAAAGGCTATTAAACGCATGAATCTGGCAGCTAATGCCTTTTACCACGCTGAAGAAACTAGTTAATCAATATGGAAATGCAAATAAGAAAACCGAAAGAGACAACGGAATGGCTAAACCGATTTATAATTCATCCTCTAAGTTATCGATTAGTTAGACTTCTAGAATCAACCATTGTTACCCCGAATTTTCTAAGTTTTTTTGGATTACTTTCCGCGTTCCTCGGTGGCTGTTCATTGTTATTAGCTCAAACTTCTCTAACTTATCTTTTACTTGCTATGTTTTGTTTTCTTTGTCGCATGATCTTTGATGCCGCAGATGGTCAACTTGCAAGAGCTAAAAATAAAAGCTCAACAAAAGGTACCCTAATTGATGGTCTTTGCGATTACCTAAGCGTTATTTTTCTTTATGGTGTGATTGCTTATCTCTATTATCCACTTTACGGTTCTTTTATTTTTCTCCTCATTGCCGTAGCAGGTTACAGTAGCGCCTTGCAAGCCACTGGGTATCAATTGTACATTGATATATATAATCATCTTAAATATGGGAAATTTGGTGCCAAGCTTGGCTTTATTATTGCTGGAGAAAACAAAAGCTTATCCTGGCTATTACGCTTATATAACCATAATCAATTGCGCTTTTTTAATAAAGATAAGTTACTTAAAATGCTTTCCGAGAAAGTATCACTTACTAAATCACAACAATTTGAAACCATGCTACCGAGTTGGCATTTACTCGCAGGAAATTATCGTTATCTCTTGTTAGCATTATTGATTAATCATATTTGGCTATATTTTCTGATAGAAATAATTTTACTTAACCTGGCTCTTTTTTACCTAATCATTCGCTGTAATCGAGTTTTAACTTCTTTTTGCTAATTTGTTTTAATTGAAAAGCCTGCCCTAAACGTAGATATTGAATTAACACTGAAATAATTGTCCAGTAATAAACTGCATAAAAACCTGCAACAGGGTATCCAGCGATATAACTTAACGTTAGCAATAAGAAATTTGTATTTCTTCTTGCCATAACCAAGCGAAAGCGTGCATCAAATTTCTGCCATAAAAACATTTTTATGCCCATAACAGCTTTAAAAAATAATTCCGCTAGGCGCCCAAGGATATAAAAAATAACAATGACATAAAATAAATTTAAAATTTCAGAAAACTGAACCTGATAATATTTACTAAGGGCTATCCCCCAAGCCAAATACCAAAATGGCGGATGAATTAGATCCATTCCGTGATCAAAATAGTCCCCGAACTTTGAACTTGTTACGGTCAAGCGCGCTAATTTTCCATCCACGGTATCTAATATCATCATTAGCCAGGCACAACCAAGACCAAGAACGAAATGGTTTTTCATAATTAATAAAGGTGACAGTGTACAAAAAATCAAACTAAAAAAAGTCACCGTATTTGGCTTGATGCGATACTTAGCGAGAACACGGGTTATATAGAATGCCAAGTGATACCAAAAATATTTGGTACATAGATCCGTCACACCTTTGTATGTCGAACGATATAATTTTTTCTCAACTATAGGGATATTTTCACATTCTAACTTTTGAATAAGAGGATTTCCCTTTTTTAATTGTTTTGCAAAGAAAACCAGAGGAATATCGTGAGCTGGGATTTTTATTAAATGATTATCTTCATCAGTAATTTTTTGCTTTTTTATAGAAGCTTTTACAATCTTGATATCAGAAGTAATACAAGCAAGAGCCACATCGCCATCCATGATTTGAGTATCAGTCAGACCACGTAAATAAGACAAAAAATGCTCATCAAATACTGCGTTAATGTCAAGTATTATAGTAGGTGAGTCTGTTTCGGTTAGCGTTGCTGCATTAACCATAGTTAAATGATTCGCTGCTGCTAATTTTATAATTCGCTCTCTTGCTTTAAGTCCAAAAACACGATGGCTACATTCGCCGATTAAGACACATTGCATAGGGGACATTTTAATTGACTTCCAGACTATACCGAGACTGTTTGATTATTGGCTGAGGCCAGTTTTTAGTAAACTCTATTGCGATTGTTAAATCCTTAGGATAATCAATTTCGCACCAGGCTCGCTCAGGCGTACGAACCAATAATATCTTTTCTTTTCGCGCAAGACTATCAATGGCTTTTAAATACCAATTCTGTCTATTTGCCGATGTTGTCAGTAATTCACATATTTCCTGATAAAAAAGCTTCGCCCCTTGTGCACTTAAGAAAATCATTCCTACCGATTCACCATCAATAAATTCTGCTGAAATCGTTTTTCCTATCTTGGCAAGATAATTTCCTTTCTTTGTAATTTTCATATCATCTTCATCGTAAATTGCCTTTACATCATACAAAAGATTAATATCTTGTTTGGCCGATGAGATAAGCTGCTCTACTAATTGCGGATGAAACAAAACATCGCCATTTACGAGAATGCATTCATTCTGGTACTGCTTAAGAAAGGTTAAGCAACTAACAATATTTTCGGCGCAAGCATAATCTTGATTAAAAAGAACTTCATAGCGAATTTGCGGGTGCGCCAATTGGTAACGACGCAAGGTCCTCTCAATGTCTTCATGCATAAAACCTGTGACAACAATAAAATCCATGATATCAGCTTGCATGAATTGCCATAATTGCCATTCCAGTATGGTCATATTATTTATATTCAATAAAGCTTTAGGTTTATGGCTGGTATAAGGAAATAATCGAGAACCGTGCCCTGCAGCTAGAATCACTGCTTTCATTTAAAATCCTTCTCTAATTCCGCTGATCTATTTTGCACTCTTTTCTACCCTCTTAATTTGTAATAGTGGCATCCATAGTCATTAAGTTATGCAGCGTCTTAGCCAATAATCTTAGATCATCCTGCGAATGCGAATAATTGACAAAAATCCTTAATCGAGAAGCTTCATTTGCGACAGCAGGAGGAAAGATTGCCTGAGTATAAATTTGTCTTTTACGCAGAGCCACACATAACCGTATAGTCTCATTCATATCTCCGATCAGAATGGGGATGATGGGAGTATAAAAACTTAAACCTGTATCAATAGCAGATTTTTTTAATTCATTACCTAGGAAACTTGCTAATTCTTGTAATCTTTTAACTCGATGCGAACTGTGTTTAAGTTTTTTTAACGAAGTTAATGCTGCAGCCGTATCAGCAGGAGATAAACCGCAACTATAAACAAAGCCTGGCGTCGTATATTTTAAGTAATTAATTAAACTTTCATTCCCGGCAATGTACCCTCCACAGGAAGCAATTGCTTTACTGAGGGTACCCATCCAGATATCGACATCAGCACGATTAATAGCAAAATACTCTCCTATCCCTGCACCTGATTCGCCAAGCACGCCTAAAGAATGGGCTTCATCCACATAGATTAGAAAATCAAATTTTTGCTTTAGCTTAATGTAGTCATTTAAAGGTGGGACATCACCATCCATGCTGAAAATGCCTTCTGTCACTACAAGCGTTTTTACGAATTTGCCGCTTGTTGCTTTTAATATTTTTTCCAGGCTATGCGTATCATTGTGTTTGTAAAACTTCATAGCAGCACCTGATAATCGTGCGCCTTGTACCAAACTATTATGACTTAATTCATCCAAGATAATTAAATCATTACTATCCATAAGATGACCAATTGTTGTTACATTGGTTAAATACCCTGAATTAAAAACCAAAGCATCTTCTGTATTCAAAAAATTGGCAATTGCTTCTTCAAGCTGGCTATGAATAGGCTTCTGTCCTCCTACCAAACGACTGGCCGAAACTGAGGTGCCATACTGTTTTATTGCCTCTATCGCGTCATTCATAACCTCTTGGTCATTGGCGAAAGCCAGGTAATTATAAGAAGAAAAATTCAGGTAAGTTTGTCCCTCTATAGAAGTATGCTGATTAAATTGGCCCTCATTTTCACAAAAATAAAGATCTATACCCGCTGCTTCTTTAACTTTTTGCTCCAAATTTACTAACTCTTTAATCTGAGGAAATGATGCTAAAAAATTCATTTCACCCTCTTTCCCAGGATTTTGTTTTTGTATATTGCTAATTTTCTTTTTAGTTTTCTTATAGAGAAAATTGGTTATTTCATGAACGTTTTTTAAATTAACAAAGGTTGCATAGTCTATTTTTATGCCAAGCCAATCTTCTAATTCCCCACAAATTGTAATAGCTTGTAATGAGCCTAAACCATAATGAGCAACATTGGTGTGCGTATTTATTTTCGCAGGAATTATTTTAAGTTCCTGAGAAATTTTATTGATAATCCAGTTTTCTATATTGGCTTTATTCATGAGTTCAGGCTCACAATTCAAACAGACACGAAATTCGGCCATTAACATAGTATTCTCTACACTGAGCACGTTTTATTTTGCCACTCGTTGTTTTCGGAATTGTTTTTGCAGGTACGAGTAAAACTTTTTTAATAGTAATTAAATGCTTTTCTCTAATAATTTCATGCACTTTTTGGCTTAATTCTAAAGAGTTTAGTTGAGAAGATTTTTTATGTTCGACTAACATAATTACATTTTCACAATCATCTTCATTCACTGCAAAAGCGGCGATACTACCAATATCTGTGCTAAAAAACTCTTCTCTTACAGATAATTCAAGATCTTGAGGATAATGATTTAATCCATTAATAATAATCAGATCTTTTATTCTTCCCGTAATAAATAATTCATCCTGATATTTAAATCCTAAATCACCGGTACGCACATAGGTACGGTGCTCCTGAGCGTTTTTTATTCTTGCATTTAATTGGCTTTGGGAATCTTCTGAATTACGCCAATAGGCAGTTGCTGCATTCGGACCATGAAACCAAATCTCACCAACATGCCCATCAGGCATTATTTCCTGCGAATCAGGATTTACAATTTGGACATGGGCATTAGGCGAGCAAAAACCGACACTTACCAAGCGCTTCCCTTCATGTTCACTTTTATGGATTTCAGCTATCCCTTCTTCTATTAATTTTTTCTTATTGAAATTTTTATAATAAGCAGTTGCATTTAGTCGAACTCCACACACATAAACAACTGATTCAGCCAACCCATAGCAAGGAATAAAAATATTTTCCTTTAAAGAATAACGTGCAAATTTATTATAAAAAATTGGAAACGTTGAGGAGTGAACAGTTTCTGCGCCACAAAATGCAATGCGCCAACTTGCCAAATTTAAATCTTTGATCCCTTCTAATTTGATTTTGTTGCTACATAATCTAAAACTAAAGTCCGGACCACCAGCAACAGTTCCTTGATAATCAGAGATTGCTTTTAACCACATTAATGGCTTTTGTAAGAAGTTTATTGGCGATAAATGTATCGATTTTATTCCGACAAATAAGGGAATAAAAATACCTGAAATCAAGCCCATATCATGATAAGGGGGCAGCCAGGTCACTACAACATCAGAGCGTGTAAATTTGTAATCCTGTACTAATTGCTGCAAGTTAGCCATTAAATTTTGATGCGTTATTACAACGCCTTTAGGTTTACTGGTTGATCCGGAGGTATATTGTAAATAAGCGATATCCTTGTCACAAAGCCGTTCTTCCTTATACTGGGCGACGAGTTGATCGCTTATTTTTGCAGAAGTAAGTATCTTTAACTGGTTTAATTGGGTAGAAGCTTCCAGAATATTTTCTTTTGTTTTATTTTTTATTAACGGTTTTATCAGAGATAATAAGGGCGTTAATACCTTTAGCTTACGTAAACTTGCACTAATTTTTTGGCTAGTTAAAACAATTTTTGCATCAGCATTATCAATGATTTTTTTTAATGTAGTTGCCATTTCATCCGTTATTGGAGGGTAGGCAGGTACAGCAATTACCCCAGCATATAAACACCCGAATAGTGCAAAAATATACTCACAGCTTGGCTCATAGAGCAAAACGGCCGTTTTTTGTTTTATTTGATACTTCTGTAATTTTGCGGCAATTTTTTTGGCCTGATGATCAAGTTCAACCGGGGTAATGATCTTTACCGTTTCATCGTTTTCAATAAAACGATAAAGCTCCAAAGCAGGCTGAGTTTTACATAAATCTTTTAGAATCTGCGTGATGGTAGCTATTGCCATTAACCCATGTCCCTGTTAACTAGCGTTTTTTGATACATACGGTATGTCTTATATTGGCTAGCACCAATATGCTTTAAGCCAAAATGCATAGAACGGTTATCTTCCAATATCCATGAACATTCGGTATCAGAAATATTTAAATTTCTACCCAGTTCGCCAAATTTTGCATAGAGCAAAATGCCTAACTGTAAATGACGAAATTTCTTACGGATTCCTAATAATGGAATACGACCACCCCGAGAATGCTTCGGTCTTTTAATATACTGTAATAATTTGATAAATCCTGTGGGAAATAATTTGCCATTACGAACGTGCAACAAGGCTTCATTGATATCAGGTAGGAATATTCCAAAAGCCGCAGGCTCGCCAGCGACAGTAATCATCAATGCCATCTCCGGAATAATAAGGGGTTTCATTTCCTGCGCAAGAGAATCAACTTCCGCTTTGGTCATAGGAACAAACCCCCAATTCTCTCTCCATGCATCATTATAAATATCAAGAAAAATTTCTATTTCACGACGATAATTCTTCATATTAATACTGCGGATTTGAATATCTGCAGAATTAGACAGTTTGTTGTAAACAGTCTTTAATTTGGTATGTAAATTAAATGTCTGCGGATTAATTAACCAGGCATACATATCCGTGACTTTATCATAACCCAGTGCTTCTACCAGCTGGGGATAATAGGAAGGATTTTGGGTCATCATAATATAGGGCTTGGTATCAAAAGCTGATACTTGCATACCACATTCATAATTAATTGATGGGTTTGCAGGGCCACGCAAACTGTGAACTTTTTTTTGATGGGCCCATTCTTCAACAGCTGCAAATAGGGCACGAGCAGTCTCTATATTGCTTTCTGTTTCAAAAAAACCCCAGAAAGCTATCTGTTCATTATGAAATTGATTATGGGCATGATTTATTATACCGGCGATACGCCCAACGGGTTGATTATTGCGGTAAGCAAGCCAAAGCGTTAATTCTGCTTGTTTATAAAAAGGGTGTTTGCGAGTATTAAGAATTTTTTTTACCGCACCCCGAAGTGGGGGTACCCAGTTGGAATCCTTAGCATGCAACATCCATGGTAATTGAATAAAATCGCGTTTTTGAGTTAAGGTCGAAACTTGAACAACAGTAAAACTCATAACAACACATAACCTTGTTATATTCCCTTAAAGAGTCGGATAATCCCATAAAATTTACTGCTTTTCAATGCAATGAATATTCTTAATAAGAGCCATTTTAGTTGCTAATTTAAACTTTCCGCTTAAAAAATCCCAAATTGAAAAAGGCCTTATTTTATTTGATAAAATAAGTTCTAGTGTAGTATCTTTACACCACACTTAGCGACAGTAAACTATAAGCTCTGTGTTCTCAAATACAAGTAAGCAAATATTAACTGCGTAATCATTGCTACCAAACACCAGTTTTCTATAAGTGGTGGCATACGTTTTAAATGGAACCCTCAATTAAACTTGGATTCTAGGAGTTTCAGGGATGCCAAATACTCACCCGAAAGAAATATTCGCAAGCTTATGGCGGCACCGTGATTTGACATACCAACTCATCAAGCGCGATATATTAAATAAATATCGCGGCTCATTTATGGGATTATTATGGGTAATCCTCTCTCCACTTTTGATGCTCGGACTTTATACCTTCACTTTTGGGATTATTTTACGTGCACGCTGGCCGGGCGTTACTGACAGTTTGATGTATGCATTACTCGTTTATGTTGGTCTGAGCATTTTTAACTTTTTTTCTGAATGTCTCAACAGAGCTCCCAATTTAATTGTAAGTAACCCCAATCTTGTAAAGAAAATAATTTTTCCTTTAGAAATTTATCCTTGGGTAATTATTGGCTCTGCTGGTTTTTTTGCAATAATCAATAGCTTAATTTTATGTTTTTTTTGCTTCCTAAAACTAGGAACAATTCATTTTGGGATTCTTCTTCTCCCTCTCTTATATTTGCCGCTAATCTTTCTAACTCTTGGCTTATGTTGGTTTTTATGTTCAGCAGGTGTTTATTTCAGAGATATTTCTCATATGATGGGTTTTATTTTACAAATTATCATGTATCTCTCTCCTATTTTTTATTCAACACTTAATTTACCTCCCGCTCTGCAAAAATTTCTATTTATCAGTCCATTGACGTATATTATTGAACAAGCAAGAGGCATTATTATTTTTGGCAATGCCTTCAACTGGTCTAGTTTTATAGTTTATTGTTGTATCGGTCTTGGCTTTGCGGTGCTTGGCTTTGTCTGGTTTCAAAAAACAAGAGATGGATTTGCAGATGTGTTGTGAGCTATAAATGGATATCGTGATTAAAGCAGAAAATTTGGGTAAAGCTTTTAAAATATATGCTAATTCTACAGATCGCTTAAAGCATTATCTTAAAAAAACCACAAAAAATTCCGCAAAAGAGTTCTGGGCACTACATAATCTTTCTTTTGACATTAAAAAAGGAGAAACTGTTGGAGTTCTCGGCTGCAACGGCAGTGGCAAAAGTACTCTCCTTCAATTGATTGCTGCAATTCTTAAACCCAGCACAGGTACTATCGACGTAAAAGGACGTGTATCGGCGTTATTGGAATTGGGCTCAGGTTTCAATCTTGAGTTTACTGGTAGAGAAAATATTTATTTCAATGCCACACTCCTTGGTCTATCAAAAAAAGAAATTGATAACAAATATAATGAGATAGTCAAGTTTGCAGAGATCGGCGAGTTTATCGAGCAACCAGTAAAAACCTATTCCAGTGGTATGTTGGTGCGCCTAGCTTTTTCGGTAATGATTCATGTTTCTCCTGATATTTTAATCATTGATGAAGCCTTGGCTGTCGGTGATATTTTTTTTCAACAAAAATGTATACGCTTTTTAAAAGAAAATTTTGCTGATAAAACAAAGATTTTTGTGGCGCATGAACTCAGCACCATTTCTTCGCTTTGCAGCCGAGTTTTATGTCTTCATAATGGCAGCTTAACCTTTGATGGCGATGTCGCTGAAGGGATAGAACATTACCTTCACACTTCTTTTTCTAAAAATAGACAGGCATCACCCACCTCAGCTCATCCATCAGAAATTAATTGGACTAAGCTTACCGATGACAAACTTAGTGGAAAACTAGAGGTTAAAATTAATGGCATACAAATTCTAATCAATAATCATCCAGCACCATCAGCAAAGGCAACTATTCGCCATCAAGACAGAGTAATCATTAAGTTATTAGTTTATTCCACCAAATCAGAAGTAAATGCCATTTTTGGCTATTTATTATGTGATAAATACGGCAATTTTGTATTTGGGCAAAACAGTTGCAACAATCAAACTGTCCATTTATTAAAAAACCCTGGATATTATGTAATAGATTATCATTTTATATGGCCTGATATTCATCAAGGAGTTTATACACTGATTGCAGGAATTGGTGAGGGTGAGCATGCGCTATCTCATGATATACAATGTTGGGCACAAGGTGCTTTTGTTTTTGAATGCATTTCACCTCATGCCGTACACGGCATATTTAATAACCCCATAGTATCTTTTAATGTTGAATCCCTGGAAACCGCTTTGCTAGAAGAATAAAAAGGACAGAAGGTCATGCAAATTAACCCATCGGAATTGAATCACTCCATGCATCAAATTCTTCGCGAGGCTTATGAGGCAATTACCCAGGGAAAAGTTAAATTGCTATCCCTTGATGTATTTGACACACTCCTATTCAGGAAATGCAGTAAGCCATCCGATATTTTTCTTTATCAATATAATTTATTAAGCGCAAAACAATTGATTCCTTTAACAATTGAAGCCAATGAATGGCGACAATTGCGCGAAACTGCTGAAAAAGAGGCAAGGAAAACTGTCGACAATTCCTGCAGTGAAGTCACTTTAGAAGAAATTTATAGCCAGCTACCTAAAGCCATGATAGCAAACACTTCACTGCAAGATCTCATAAGAACCGAACTTGAAGCCGAGGAAGCCTTAATTGCAACCGACCCTTATCTATTGCAATTAATTAGGTATGCGGCAAGTAAAAATATTCCTTATATTTGTGTCTCAGATAATTATTTAAATAAGGAACAACTGACTCAATTAATCCAGACAGCCCTTAGGAAAAATAATATTATCATTCCCCTGCCTCAAGCTGTTTTTGTGTCTGCTGAAT
Organism: Legionella cardiaca; assembly: GCF_029026145.1. Taxonomy (NCBI): domain Bacteria; kingdom Pseudomonadati; phylum Pseudomonadota; class Gammaproteobacteria; order Legionellales; family Legionellaceae; genus Legionella; species Legionella cardiaca. The sequence continues at coordinate 3,010,525 of NZ_CP119078.1, forward strand.
TTAAAGAGTCGAAAGCCAGCCAACTTTTTCCTTTAGTTTTAGAACAAGTAACTTTTGCAGCCAATGAAATTTTACATATTGGTGATAATTTGCAAGCAGATGGTAACGCCGCCAAATATGGCATGAAAACTATTCACTACGCATCATCTTATGAATGGCAAAGAGAAATAGAAAAATTAGAAGGGGAACTCCAATCACAGCTGACAGAAACGACGTCTCTTTCTTTAGGCGAGGGTTGGCAACATTTACGTAGAAAAGTCGCTAATTTTTATAGTCAAGGGGAATCAATCAATGATTACAGGGCCTATGGCGCCTTTGTGTATGGCCCTCTTTTTTATGGCTATAGTTCTTGGTGCTTACAAAAAGTAAAACAACTAGGCATAAAGAAAATCTTTTGTTTTACTCGAGAATCCCATTTACTCGTTCCTTTACTCCAGGAAGTAGCCCAAATCGATGCACAAATCGAAGCCTATCCTCTGGCGATTTCACGGTATTTTGCCAATTTAATTGCCATCAATAAAGTGAATGTATCGTCACTTTTAGGATTATTCTCAGGGACAAGCATTAGAGGTGACGATTTTTTTAATATCTTAGGTCTTTATAACGAAAAGGTTAACCTTCCTGTAGAAAATGAAGAATGGCTTAGCCAAGACAAAGTTAAAAATTTATTACAACTAATTATTAACAATGAGGATGCGGTTAAAACCATTACTGCATTCATTGAGCAGCAACAAGAAGAATTTTATAACTACTTAACAAACATTGGTTTCATACAAGAGGAATCGGTAGCCATCTGCGACCTGGGTGGAAACGGCACAATCCAAAAAGCATTAAGAAAATTTTTAAGACACAAACAGATTGCACTCCACATGACAGGTTTGTATCTTGCAACTACAGCCAATGCACTACAACTACTTTCTGAATTTGATACGGTTTACAGTTATCTAATCCAATTTGGCAGCCCTGAGAGATTGGCAGTATCTTTTTTTCGTTCTCCCGAGTTGCTTGAAAACATCACTATGCCTGCTCATGGTAGTTTAAAAAACATAGAAAATCGGCAACCCATTTTTTCTTCTTCACTACTGACTGTGTCACAAATAAAGCAAGCTGCTGCCATGCAGCACGGTATATTGTCGTTTACCCAATTGGCCACGCAATATTTTGGCGATAGGGAAAATCATGCTCTCTGGTCGTCTAAACGGAACAATACTTTACGCAGTGATCGCGACATCAATCTCCAACTTTTGATTCGTTCCGTGATATCACCTACTCTTTTTGAACTCAATTTATTTCGCGAATGGCAGCACGAATATGGGCTAGGAACTAATCAAACGCGACATCTCATTCCCAACAAACAATGGCTTCTTGAGAATGTAGGGCATAAACCGCTCCCCTTGCTAATAGAGGGTCATAACATGCATCAAGTCTATTGGCTAGCTGCAGCCTTAACCGATATAGGAGGTGAAAGCTTACGCGATCTATTTAAATTTGCACAATTAGAAAAAATAGCCACACCGGCCCTGGAGAATGTATATCTAAATTATGAGTCTAATCTGTACACTAAACTGGCTAGTTTGGAGAAACAATTACCAAGAAATAATTCCACACTCTATGATGTGCAGCCCTACTTACTACACAGTCTTAAGAATTTTAAAGAACTAATTCTTCGTATTCTTAACCATGCTCAAGTAAAAACGATTGTAGTCATTGGCGTAGAGGCCGGCCATTTTTTAAAGGAATTATGCCATTATGCTGTTACTGTGAATGGGAAAGTTATCGCTATTGACCCTACTTTAAGCGATGAATTTATTGGCCAATTTACAACTGATTTTACCAAGTATTTCGAAGCATTTCGTGGCACAAGTAAATTTTTCTTTGCAACTAACCAAGGCAATAGGTCTTGGGGGACCACCGCTTTTTTGGTGGATGGCGATCATAATTTTGCGACAGTAAGCTTTGAACTAGAGGCAATCAACAATTTTTATCTTAAAAATAAAACCTTGCCGCTTATTTTTCTGCACGATACAGGATGGCCCTTCGGACATCGAGACTTAAATTATACACAGGGGGTCGCTCCTTTAAATTATACGCAAGCACAAGCCACTGTGGGTCTTGGTGTTGGTTTAGAGCATCCCATTCCCTATAAAGGAAGCAATTTTGCCATTTGCGATGCAAGTCTGGCACTTCGAGAGGGTGGTGAGGAAAACGGGGTTATGGCAGCTATTGAGGCTTTTATACAAACTTATGAAGACTATACAACCTGGCACGTTCCCCTTATTTTTGGTTTAAACATTATTATTCCTAAATCCCTGACTTCTTACAATGAAATAGCTAACTGGATAATCCCCTGGACCTCGGGACTTTTGGCAAACATCGAAAAAAATCGCCTGGAAATGTATTTTGCGATGATTAACTCAACTCATCTTGTCTATCGTCAGGCAAAGCTTGAAGATCAATTAGAAACACTTCAGGAAAAATATCAGCATACAAAAAGTGAGCTTAACTCTTTGCAGAAAAAATACGAACCCACAATAGAAAAGTTTAAGTCTATTACAGATGAAATAGAACAATTAGCTAACAATTTTACTTACCGCCTTAACTTTAAGAAAAATTTATTTTCATTCGCCCGCCAATGGTGGAAAAAAAAATTGTACCATCGTAACGCTTTTAAAATTTGCAATAAAAGCTATTTCTTTGATGCAAACTGGTATTTGCAAATCTATCCAGATGTGCTTGCTGCGAAGGTAAATCCTATTACCCATTATTTAAAATTTGGTGCCGAGGAAGGTCGCGATCCCGGTCCATTTTTCTCAACCTCTACTTATCTTAAGAATAATCCCCAGGTAAAAATAAGCGGTATTAATCCCTTGGTTCATTTCGAAAGAACAAGAGCACAGGCTGAAAAAAAAGAATATTCTTATCAGCGCTGGATTAAACATCACGATACATTAACCGCAATAGACCAAAAAATAATCAAAATAAAAGTAGAATTACTAAAGCATCATCCTCTAATTTCTGTCCTGATGCCTCTTCATAATCCGCCAAAAGAATGGCTAATTCTCGCAATCGAATCTGTTCTAAAGCAACTTTATCCCTATTGGGAGCTGTGTATTGCTGAGGATGCCTCTACACATGAAGAGATCAAAGAAATTTTACGCGCTTATGAGAAAAAAGATTCTCGTATTAAGGTTATTTATCATCAGGAAACTGGTTGTAGTAATACTGTCTCCAATAGAGCCTTGCAACGAGTTACTGGCAAATTTATCGCCTTGCTCAACCAAAACGACGAACTAGCCATACATGCTTTATATCGAGTTGCTGAAGAAATCAATGCTTATCCTGATGCGGTCCTGATTTATAGTGATGAGGATCGCATAGATGAAAAAGGTGTACGTTTTAATCCCTATTTCAAATCAGATTGGAATCCAGACTTATTGCTTGCACAAAATTATATTACTCATCTTGGCATTTATCGTCAGGATATTGTTAGAACAATAGGTGGCTTTCGTGAAGGTTACGAAGGCAGCCAAGATTATGACTTGGCTTTGCGGGTTATTGAACAAATTAGTCCGAGCCAAATTCGCCACATCCCCCAAATTTTATACCATTGGCGCAAAGTTACTAATTCAGCCTCAAAGCATGATTATGCACATATTGCTGCGAGAAAAGCTATTCAATCTCATTTAGAGCGTCAGAAGATTAGCGATGCTCAAGTAGTAAAAAATCCATTTTTACCTTCCTGCCATCGGGTTATCTATTCTTTACCTGAGACACTGCCTTTAGTAAGCATAATTATTCCAACAAAAGATAAAGTAGAATTACTTCAGTGTTGCGTAGAAAGTATCCTTACTAAAACAGACTACCCTCACTTGGAAATACTCATTGTTGATAACAACAGTTGTGAGAAAAAAACACATGATTACTTCAGAGAACTTAATGATTCCAGGATAAAAATTATTCCTTACCCTATTGCATTCAATTATTCCAAAATAAATAACTTTGCGGTGACACAAACGCAAGGAGAAATCCTTGTTTTTCTTAATAACGACACCGAAATTATATCTCCTGAATGGTTAAAAGAAATGTTAGGTCACACGGTTAGACCTGAAATAGGTATTGTGGGAGCCAAGCTGTACTATGCTGATAATCGTATTCAACACGCGGGAATCATTTGTGATTATCGAGGCGGAGCTAAACATATTCATCGTCAACGAAAAAAATCTATTTTGAAAAAATCACAAAAAGAACTTCGTGCTTATTTAGGAAGAACGTTTTTAACACAAAATTTTTTGGCGGTAACTGGAGCTTGTATCATGATGCGTCGGGCGGTATTTGAAGAAATAGGTGGCTTTGATGAAGCTCTGGCTGTTAGTTTTAATGATGTGGCCCTTTGTTTCCAAGCCTACGCAGCAGGCTATAGAATACTATGGACACCTTACGCCTCACTCTATCATCATGAATCTGCAACCAGAGGCAAACCGACTACGAAAAGGGAAAGAATCCAAAAAAGAGAAGAAGCTATTCACATCCGAAAAAAATGGGGACACTTAATGCAAAAAGATCCCTTCTATCATCCTAATTTAAGCTTTAAAAAACCAGATTGCTCTTTGGCATCTCGCCCCAGAGATTATTCTTGGCTCAAAACCAAGAATAATCAAATGGAACTTATGGAGTAAAATCATGGAAAGTACCATGAATTATTTACCTAATCGACAACAGCATATCAATCTGCTTCGGATTGCTTTTATTATGTTAATCAGTAGTAGGAAAAAATTTATTGGTATGCTTATCGGCGCCACCTTCGCTACTTTCATCGTCACCCAACAACCAAGTATTTATCAAGGCGTGACAGAGCGATTGACAAAAAAAATTCGCTTATTAGGTAATGAAATTGATTTATGGGTGATGAGTGAATCATCGTTTAGTTTTGAGCATCCTACCAACTTCACCCCCATGGATATTTATCGTATTCGCAGTATTCCAGGAATACTTGAGGTTACTCCTTTGTATGTAAATTGGCTACACATCCAACACTTGCCAACTAAAAGCACCAAAGTTTGGCAAATAATCGGGGTGGATCCAGACAGTTTAATCGGCTTGCCCAGAACGATGAGCCAAGGTGAGCGTCTTAGTATTCGTCACACCAATGCAATGATCGTGGATGGTTATAGCTTGCAGCAATTTGAAACAAAAAATAAACACACACTGGCCATTGGCGATAAAATGGTTCAAGGACAAAATGCCTGGATCATTTCTGGTGTTACCAAACCCATACGGACTTATTCTCATACACCGGTTGCCTACATTAGTAGCAATCATCTTCCTAATATCATTCACACACCTTCCTTCCTTTTAATCAAGATAAAGCCCTCTTTTGATAGAATACAAGTTGCTAACAATATTCAAAAAATAACTGGATACAGTGCCTTTACTCCTGCACAATTTATTGAACGTTCTAATAAATTCTTTCGTGAAAAAACACCCATTGTTATCAGCTTTATTTCGGTGGCAGTTTTAGGCTTTATTATTGGATTAATCATTATGTGGCAAATCTTTAATGATTTCATCATCACTCATAATCATCAATATGGCATGTTAAAAATGCTAGGTGTTGGTAATTTCTTGTTAATAAAGATTGTTCTTTTTCAAGCTGCGGTTGTTGGGATTCTGGGATATTTACTGGGGCTTATGTTGACAGCGCTTTTTGGTTTTGTTTTTCATGATACGACCGTTGCATTTCATTTAACCTGGCAAATCAGTTTACTGGGAGCAATAGGTGCAATAGTTATTATTATTTTTTCATCTTTGCTGAGTCTTCTACGAGTCATTCGCCTGGATACAATAGATTTATGTCGCAATTTAATTTAAATACAAAAAAACCAACTACTCTTGAATGTATCGCTGTCTCTAAAGCCTATTCAACACCGACCTCTGTTACTACGGTCCTGGAGAGTTTCTCGCTAAAACTAAGTAAGGGAGAAATAGGCATGTTAATGGGACCCTCAGGATGTGGAAAAACAACGTTATTAATGATAGCAGGTGGTATCCTAATTCCTGATAAAGGAAGCTGTGAAGTATGTGGAAATGATTTATTCAAAATGAGTCCTGCTACAAAAATAGCCTTTCGTGCTTCCCATATCAGTTTTCTTTTTCAACAACTTCACCTATTCCCTGCTTTATCTGCTTTGGAAAATCTGGCTTTGCCTTTACTGATTGACGGGATGACCCTTGCATTAGCACTTAGCAAAGCTAAAACATTAATGGTACGCCTAGGACTTGAAATACACGGCGATTCAAAATTAGATGAGCTATCAGGCGGACAAAAGCAACGGGTAGCATTGGGGCGAGCGTTAATCCGCAAGCCAAACTTAATTTTATGTGATGAACCTACAAGTAATTTAGATCATGATAATGCACTGTTAATTTTCTCTCTTATCCAAGAATATGCAAAGATTGAAGGTTGTACTTTTTTAATTTCCACTCACGATGAACGTATCACTACCTATGCTGATCAAATAGTTCGATTCAAAGGCTTGAATGATTATCACATTAGCCACAAGGAAACTGTTGTATGAAAAAAAAATTACGAATGATAAGTCTGGGAGCGAGCCTGATTGTGGGGGGGCTGTTTTTTTTCTCATTATTGAACCTGAATAACAAAAAAAATTCGGAATCTGCTATTGGGCAAAGAGCAGAAGTTCTCATTGTGCCAGGGATAATCGATTCGCCAAATGATGTAATCCGCATTCCTACTTTGCAAGCTGGCTTGGTCAAAACAATTGATGTCGGCTTAGGAGAAACAGTAAAAAAAGGACAGACTTTATTCTCCCTTGATAGCGAATTGGTTGAAAATAACCTTGAGATTCAAAAAACCCTTCTTGCTCGCGCAAAAAATGAATTTCACATGCAGCAACGTGCTTTGGCGCATGCGAAACAACAGTTAAAGCGTTTAAAAATTATTGATAAGCGGGCTATCAGTCAGGTTGAATTACGAGAAAAACTTCATGAAATGAATATGATAAAATTACATTTAGCCGAGGCAAAACATAACTTACAACTTGCCAAAGAAAACTTAACAGCTGCTGAGATTATCTTACACCAGTTTACAACGGTAGCTCCAAAAGAAGGGATTGTGCTACAAATCAATGCTCATATTAATGAATTCATCTCCGGCTCTCCCATTGTTTTATTGGGTGATGCCGAAAAAATAATGGTCCGTGTTTCGATAGATGAAAGGGATATTCAGCTTTTTCATCCCCATGCTGCTGCTTATTTGTTAAATAATCAGGAAAAGATTCCCTTAACTTTTATGCAAGTAAGTCAATATATTGTCACTCAAGACCGTCTCAATTCTCGTGTTCAAGACGTTTTATATTACTTTAGTAGAAAAAAATACCCTGCTTTTATAGCTGGCCAACAGCTCGATGTGCATATTCCCTTGAGTAAAATTTCATGATAATGACCGTGCTAAAAAGAGCATGTTCATGCTGTTTAACGATTGCTTTTCTGGGATTAACCCATTGCGCAATAGGTCCTACCTATCAGCCACCTATCGCATCTGTTCCCGCAAACTGGCCACAACAATCGAAGCCAGCAAAATCCGGGATTCACAATGAAACGTGGTGGCGTAATTTTCATGATCCACTATTGGATGAATTGATAGAACAAGAAGCCTTGCAGAATTTAAATTTAAAAATTGCCCATGAGCGGGTCAAAAAAGCACAAGCAGATTATGCACTTGCTACAGCGCAATTATTTCCTAAAGCAAGTATAAATGCCTTGCCGCCTACAGGCACCGGCGAAAACCTCAATCAGCTAATAGGATTAAGCGCAGCACTCGATCCAGATTTTTTTGGCAAGTTACGACAAACTCGCAAAAGCTCAGAAGCCTCCTGGCAAGCAGAATCTGCGATGTCAGATTTTACCTTACTTAATTTACAGGCAGAAATTGCTTCTTCCTATATTGAATTACGAGAAGCCCAGGCAAGAAATCAAATTTTGCAGCATAATCTTGCTGGCAATCAACAATTTTTGCTGTTTTTAAAATCACGTTATAAGACAGGACTGAATAATTACATTGATGTGGCTCAGCAAGATGCTTTAATTGCAACACAGCTATCTGAGATTGAATTAACCAAAGCTCTTATTCAAATTCTTTTGCATAAACTCGAAATATTAACCGGTAATCCTCCTGGTAGATTGGCAAAACAGTTATTAGCTTACAAAGCAATCCCTCAAAGCACACACAAAATTAATCTGGGCGTGCCATCAGAACTTTTACGTCGAAGAGCTGACATTATTGCAGCCGAGAAGCGTGTCGCTGCAGCACATGCTAATATTCGCGTCGCCATGGCAAGCTTATTCCCACAGTTTTCTTTAGGATGGCTATTTGCCTGGCAAACACGAACCCTCACCAGTAATCTATTAAATATTACTCACCCTGAATCAACGCTTTTTGGGACAACGAACACCACATTATTTAATCTAAGCTTGTACCGTAACATCGATGTGCAAAAACGGGAAAAAATTCTTGTGGTTATACAATATGAAATGACCGTGTTAAATGCCCTACATGAAGTTCAAAATCAGTACACTTATCATGTTCATTATCAAGCAAGTGCCAAATATCTTGAACATGCTGTAAAACAAAAACAACTTGTTTTAAAGCTTGCAAGAAATCGCTATCAAAAAGGTTCTTCTGATTTTGATACCTTACTTCGCGCAGAAGAAGATTTAAGTCGCCTGGAAATTTCTCATTTGCATAGTATTGCAATTGCACAAATAGCCAAAGTTAATCTTTATAGAGCTCTAGGTGGCGATATAATAACGCCAAAATCTTAGTTATTGCCGTCACTTTAAGATATGAAGAAACTCCTTTATTGTGTCATTTCCGGCTTTTTTATAAGTTGCTCGACGACTAATACACTGGCCTGTCAGCTCTTTGAGTCTAAGAGTCATCTCTGTCACTTTTGCGCAAACGGCAATACCATTTAGAACAACAGCATTATCAATAGTAAAGTTCTTTTCGCGTGCCAGTAACAACATGGGTAAACCACCTGCCAAAATGATGACTTCAATCCCCTGAGCAACCACAGGTTTTACTTGTTCTGTGAATGCACTAAGCAACCTTTGATAAACAATAGGGTTTGTAAATGCTTGTTCAAAATCTTGAACTTGCGCTTCAACCGCACTCACCCTTGTCACTCTCTCTTGTAACCCATAATAGTTAATTTGATTCTCATGCCAGGGAATAAAAATGGGATTGATTGTAATTAATCCTATCTTATGACCAAGGCTACAGGCATGAAGCATCGTAGACTCACCTAAACCAATTACAGGAATATCGATACATGCCTTGATTTCATTAATTCCTGGTTCTTGAAAATGCCCAATCACAAAAGCATCATAACCTTCTTTTTCAGCTTGAATAGCATTTTTTATTGTTTGAGCCGCACAACGAAATTCTGTAAGAGGATGCAGATTCTTATCGGGTGGTGTTAACCCATGTACTTCAAATTTAAAATCTTCATCAGCATAATTATCAAGACACTGCTGCAATTCTTTTAGATAATTTTTCTGTTCAGTTGGGTCGACAAAACTTTGGTACCAAATTCGTTTTTTAGTTTTCAAGATGCATCCCTTGCGGCTTACTGTTCAATTGCTTTTTTATCATAGCATTAAGTTAATTTGTTATTCGATAGCAACGTGCAAAATGTACCATCTCAATCTGATATACATAGCAATCAAATTAAGTAATGCCTTTGCGTCCTTTGCACAGTTAATATTCTTGTAAGCTTTTTTGTCTATCATTTAACTCATAGTGAGAAATTTACTGGTAAGACTATGGGAAAGAAAGCTTATAGTAGCGCTATTATGTTCTTAAGGGATGTCACTGGCCTCAACTTTTTTGGTTGGGTGGATGATGATCATAATGTCGACGCTGTGGTTTATATCCCTTATTCTGACATAGGAAAACTTGCCTCTGTGTTAATAATTCCTGAAAATATTCGTAAGAATATGAAAATGGATATTACTTCCTCCTTCATTAGACTGGCCGTTCCGCGCATCAATTCGCACCCAATGCTTACTTATCTGGATAAATTTCAACAAAAAAAAGAACCTGAAAAGAAAAAAGACGACCTCAGTGAGCAGCGTGCATTAAGAATCGCAACCGTATCAATGCCGACTGGAACATTTGCAAAAATCGCCCCCAGAACTATCGAGGCACAGATTAATTTATTTGAGGAGCATGTATGCTCTGCCTATGAATTAATGGCAAAACAGGGTAAATTTTTCCCTGATGAAATTGCTATTTGTGTTATGCCTGAGTTTTATAGTCACTGTAGCAGCAGTGGACAAAGCTGCTTGTTCATGCCGCACAGTTTGCAACAAGAACTTCTGGCAGGATATTGCAATACCAGTACTCGCTACCCTGAACTGTTGATTATGGTTAACCTCACTGCCACAACACCTAATCCTGTCACTGATACTGTAGGAGAAAATATTGGTCATAAACCAAAGTTACAAAAAACCAATATGCTCTTTGGCATAAAAAATGGTGCCATCGTTTATGCGAGTTACAAGCTTAATAAAGGACCTGCAGATATCCCTGAATCGGAATTAGTCTTCAGTGAGGCAGAAAGAAATACGTACTGGCATGGTTCAGTTGATAAGCAGCTCATGCCTCTTGCTTATCTCAAACAGCTTAAGGGAGTAACTTTTGCGGGTAGTGTCTGTATTGACGCTGCGGAAGGGGTATTGGGAAAATATTTACGTAAGCATTTTGAAGATTTTAACGAAGATGAATTTGGCCCTGCAATACAAATCATTTCCTCAAGTTCCATGACCTTACCTATTGGGTATAGAAAACGTAGTGAATTGGATCCTATGCAAGTAGTTACACCTCGTATTAGTCAAGGCTTAATCATTCAAGCAGATGGACATGATCGAGAAAAACGCTCTGGGGTTTGGTTAGTTGAAGGTGAGAGCTTTATTCGCCAGGAGGCCAGTGCAACTGCCGTCTTAAGTAATGCAGTACGCATCGAAAGTTATTCCGTCAATGTAAAGCTATTGCACAATAAATTACATGATCATGTTGGTGTGGATATAGAAGAGGAACATGCTAGTTCCCCATCTCTATCAGGAGAGAAAAACTAGCATCAAAACTACAAATTTTTAATAGGTTGGTACTGTAGCTTCTACTGGCAATTTATCATTGTCCTTATTAAGAGCAATAGCAGGTCTTTCAGCAAACATTCCTTGCTTGCGCAAAAATTTGCTCTCACCATTTTTTTGTTCTTCTTTAAGATTTTCAGGTGAGAGTAATTTAACTATGTTGGTTAAATTCATACACAAAGTAGGGTTATCTCCCTTTGTAGATAAATTGTCCAGCCTTTTTTGAGCTCGATCTAAAGGCGATTTCCCTAAACCATCGGGTAACAGCTGCGCACCGCGATGTAAAAGGAAACGTACCATGCGTACATCACCATATTCTGCTGCAATATGAAGAGGACTTTCAAGACGTGAAATTATTCCCTGAGAGATTACAAGACGTGTATTAACTTGCGCTCCGTTTGCAAGCAAACTTCTGGTTTTAGATAAATTTCCTTGTTTAACGGCTGCAATTAATTGTTCACCTCTCATTCTATTATCGTTCAATGCATTGCTAATAGAGGCTAACGATGTTTTATTCAGGGAATTACCGCTCACATCAAATGTTACTAGAGTACCAGTTTTCTTAATATTTTTTATTAATTCCTGGAGCTGGTCCTGATGCGGCTCTTTTAATTTATTCCCCACTAGCTCAACAGCAACGAGACATTTAAATTTTGGTAAGATCGTGCCCAAATAGTTAAGATCTTTGGTATCAATTTGATTATTAGGTAAAAATAAATAAGACAGGGATGGACATCGTGACAATTGATCTGCAAGGCGAGTAAAAAGTTTGCCTTTTAACTGTTTACCTTTACAAGTAAACATTTCGAGAGCGGGCATTTTTGGCAGCAAAGCAATTAAATCTTCAATATCTTTTTTCTTTACTGTTTCATCCAAAATTTCTAATGTTTTAATCTGAGAAAGTTGCGCGTCAGTTAACTTCTTTAAATCTTTAATTTTCAATTAAATAGCCCTCATAAATAGTAAAAATAATTGAGATTTAGCGCTTGTTTTTCCACTTAAATTTAAGAAAATTTCCTCATTTTATGTTGCAAATGATCACTTTTCAAGCAATCAATCTAATAAAATGAACTAAGCAACAGTAACTTATTAGGGAAGAAGATTAAATTTTGCAATTATTTGCCATGTAACAACCATGGCAAATAATTTCACGAGCCTAATAACATTAGCCTGAGAATGTATGCTCGTGGCGGAGACGTTAATTAGGCAGTAAAATTACTCTCCAAATCTTGGCTCTGGGCGATGACAATAGGGGGCTTTACTGTGTTTTTCATAATAATTTTGATGATAGCCCTCGGCAGGCCAAAAAATCTGTGCCTCTAACAACCTTGTGGTTACATCGTAACCGCGTGCCCGAAGCATTTGAATTAATGTTTGCGCTTCTTCATATTGTTCTTCATTGTAATAAAAAACGGCGCTTTTATATTGATGACCTATATCTGGTCCCTGTCCAGAGCGTTGTGTTGGATCATGAATTTCAAAAAAGCGCTTAAGAACCGTACGATAATCGGTTTTTGCGACATCATAAACAACTCTTGCCACTTCATAATGGCCTGTATCTCCTCGACAAACTTGCTCATAAGTAGGCTCACGCAGCATGCCGCCTGAATAACCTACTTCCACTTTAAGTACACCTGGTATTTGGCGTAAAAAATGATCTACTCCCCAAAAACAGCCACCCGCAACAATAGCTTCTTCTGTATCCAGAACGTCGTTATTGGGAACAAAATCAATTGCCGCAGAATTAACACAATGCCGAAGATTAGCATGGGTGAAATTTTCCCCCACAAAAACATGACCTAAATGAGCATGACAACGCCCACATAGAATTTCAGTCCGTTGACCATCTTTATCGAGTTCTTGTACAACAGCCTGAACAATATCATCATCAAAACTAGGCCAACCGCAACCTGAATGAAATTGGTTTTTTGCTCTAAATAACGCTAAACCACATCGCCGACAAAGGTAGCTGCCTGTTTTAGCAACCGTGTTGTATTCTCCTGTAAAAGGGTATTCTGTTGCTTTATCACAGATAATCCTTTTGGCAGCAGGCGTTAGACTTGCTGTTTTATCTAAATAATTGTCCATAAACCCTCTCCCTAATAAATTGGTTTAGGCTGACTTTATTAGTTAATGAGCTGTTTAAGAAACCTTAATGACGCGGTGTGACGTCATTAAGGTTAAGCGGCATGACATTAATTTACACGATTACAAATTTTATCGGCCATATAACCAATTGCGCCAGCATAATATATAGAATTATTGTAGCGCAATATCATTTTATAGTTTGGATAAGCGAGAAATACTGGTCCACCATTGGGTTGTACAATGCTGGCATTTAATTCTGGATAAGGCAGTGGCTCTCCCTTTTCAGTACGCACACCTAAAGCCGTCCATTCGCTGACCGGCTTAGTAATTGCTTTCCCTTCTAAACTCATATCGAACTTAGGTGGTAATTTGACTTGAATTGCCCAGGGTTGATTCGTTTGCCAGCCATTCTTTTTCATATAATTCGCAATAGAGGCAAAAACATCAGCCTTAGATTCCCAAATATCTTTGCGACCATCACCATCATAATCTACTGCAAACTCTAGCCAACTTGAAGGTAAAAATTGGGGTTGCCCTGAAGCCCCAGCCCACTCCCCTTTAAAATGCTCCAGGGTGACATGACCATCATTCAAAATTCGTAATGCTAAAAATAATTGTTTACGGAAAAAATCTTGGCGATTCGAATCATAAGCTAAGGTTGCTAACGATTTAATCACTGGGAAATTACCCATATAAGAACCATAACTACTTTCCATTCCCCAGAATGACACAATAAAACAGGGGTCAACACCAAAATGTTGCCCTACATCCTCTAACAATGCCTTGTTTTTAGCGTAATGTTTACGTCCCATCATAATTCTATAATTATCGGCACGAGAATGAAGGTATTTGTTAAATGTTAAACGATGCTCAGGTTGAGAGCGTGCAAGTCCTTTAACCTGACGACTAGGTTCACGAATGCCAGCAAACGCTTCATCAAAAACATTAGGTGAAATTCCTTGTTCGAGTGCCTCCTGCCTTACCTCTGCAACCCAACTGTTCCAGCTTTGCTGATTCGCCATGACAAGCTGTGGTGCGATTAGCAAAGCGCCAATAATTAGATTAAGACCCCATTTTTTCATGACCAACCCCTTTTTGGTTATTCTCAACGTTGCAATGCTCAAGTTCAGCATCTTCTACTCATAAGCTCACCATAAATAGACCTAACAGATATAAGCAGAAAACGTGCCTTCCATAATAACTTGAAAGTTATTGAAAGACTAACCGTATTAAAAACCAGGAACAAATTGACTCTTTTTTAATTCAAATATGCATAGAAAGAAAATAGCGTATTTAGGTAACACTATTAATATTTCATTAATACTAAATGGGTATAATTAGATCACTTTTTATTAATATTGACAACTATGATCATTCTTTACATACCTTTCCCAGCTAATAACTCTGGAGATTTAACTAATAATGCGGAATTATGGAAAAAAAATTACGCTTTCCATTCCTCAGAAAACATTCAAATTATTCATCATCAAGATTCGTTTGATGAAGATATGATTACTGACAAAACGACCGTGTTTGTACTAGCTCATGGCGCAGACACCAACCCAGACATCTTAGCGAATTGTACTGATCCTACTAAAGCCACCATCATCAACCCAGATGAATTAGTATCCCGTTTCGATCATGACATGCTGATTATTGCGCATCACATTGGAAATATTCATCTCTATTGCTGTGGGGAACGTGGTAAAAATGCGATTATAGCAGCGGAATTTCAAAAAAATTTGCTAAGACCAGAATACAGTGCAGTTAAGTATTATGGCGGTACAATTCATGTCCCTACTATGTCAGGTAGTTTTTTTTCATCTGACAAAACAGGCGTCTCTACGCCTGCTGTTGCAACAACATTAAGTTCATGTTCAATTAGTCTAGATGAGGAGAATCACCGAAGCAATGTCAAAGAAAACAGCGTACTTGATAATAAAGAAGTAAGAAAAGCCAGTATTGCAAGGTATCTTAATCATAAAAGCAAATACAGAGAGGAGCGGAAGGAAATGCTTCGTGGATATTCAGACCCTGAACCAATGGTGGCAGAGAACTCTAGTGCTCCTTCAGCTCCTATAGCGGCGCAAAGCACTGTTTCTCCCATGCTCCGTCAAAAGACTCCGGAAAAACCAAGTTTCCGTGCTAGACAAAGAATGACATTCATTTCTTTTGCTCGTGCAGTCGAGTATTTAGACATCGAACGATACGATATTAATCCATCCCTCGTGTTGAGCTAAAATCAGCCCACCCAGTGACAGTTCTATCTCAGAAAACTATCACTGGGGATGGCCATTTCCATTATTTCTTACTAGTTAATTTATTAGGCACAAGAAATAACAGATGTAAGTTTTTGTTAGGAATAAAATTTTTCTTATGGATGGCAAATTCAGTAGGACTGATTTTCTTCACATTCGTTCCACAAAAGCTCACCAAATTTTTGGGTTGTCCTTTATCAATCACCAATTTGAAATCACCAATAGGTCCAGACCAGTTTGCCCCCGTTTTTAAGATATAACTAAGCCGGTTTTCATTATAAGGTGACATACCATTTTTAATTTTATTGGCAACGTCCTTTTGCAATTTTTCATCGATACAAAATTTCTGTAAATAAGCAGGATACCACGCTTCATGAATAGCATAGGAAGCAGCAATTCGAGTCTCAGGTGTATAGCCAACAATTGGCTGGTACTGATGTTCAATAATAAGTTCCTTGCCGGCGGGAAATTTTTGCTGCCAATAATAAACTGATTTGAGTGTCCATGCGGGTTGTGGGACCTTTTTCATTCCGGTGCCATCATCAAATTCCTCAATCCAAATCACACCTAGCTTTTGGAGTTCAGGCCAATCTTTCTTAGGAATTTTACTTAATGATTCCGATATTTTTCTGTATTGAGGGAACAATGGAATATTATATTTTTTAAGTAGTGCGGTTTGATCCTTGCCCTTGACGATTGCTTTTTGCTCAATATGCATCTTCACTGTTTGCCCATTAACTCGCGTAATAAAACCAACAGGATTAAGGGGGTCATCAACAGGAAATATTGATAAGGCTTTTTCAGAATGATAATAACTCTCTACATTTGGCAATGGAAAAGCAATGACACTGCTAAGATCTTTGCTGGATTTATTAAAAAATACGTAACGCACACGCACTTTTTTGAGCGACAGATATAACTCTTCCGAACGCATTTCAATCTGCGGATTTTTTACAAAAACTAAACCACCAGCCGCTAATTCTGCAGAAGAATCATTAGCGAAGCTTATGTTTGCAATTGATAACAGTAGCCCTGCAATGACAAATTTCTTTAAGGAATAATTCATTTTCACACCTTAGAAAAAAGAAAAACTGCCACGGATAGTCTTTCTTAGTACATTCACAATTATTTTATCATTACTGCTATTCTGATTATTTTTCAATCTTTTTTACTTTAAACTTCC
This sequence comes from Legionella cardiaca, assembly GCF_029026145.1. Classification (NCBI taxonomy): domain Bacteria; kingdom Pseudomonadati; phylum Pseudomonadota; class Gammaproteobacteria; order Legionellales; family Legionellaceae; genus Legionella; species Legionella cardiaca. Next base: position 3,027,229 of record NZ_CP119078.1, read on the forward strand.
TTATAGAAATTGTGCTACAGTAATTAAATCAAATTTAAAAGGAATGGACTGCCATGGAAAAAAATTTATCAGCAAGCATTAAGCAATTTTTTTCCTCAAATGCTTATGCCGTGCTAGGTGCATCAACTAATCGTCATAAATTTGGTAATAAAGTTTTACGTTGTTATTTGCAAAATAATAAAACCGTTTATCCTGTTAACCCCAGCGAAACGAACATTGAAGGTCTTTTGGTAATTAAAGAAATTAGCGAATTACCAGAATCAGTACGTAGTATTTCCATTATTACACCACCACCGATAACAGAGAAAATTGTCGACCAGGCTATAGCAAAGGGAATAAAAAATATTTGGATGCAGCCTGGGGCAGAAAGTGACAAAGCAATTAATCAATGCCTGCAAAATCATATTAATGTCATCGCTGGTGGTCCTTGTATTTTAATTGAACTAGGGTTTAGCGAATAAAACTACTTTACCTTAATCTGACAAATCATAGAGCGATTTCTTTTATCACGCCAATTCAAAACTTAACAAAAATATTTTAGAAATTTATCGAATATGAATGAAAAGACCAATTTTTGTACTATTTTTAAAATATCGCTGCCTAGTTTAGGGAAGAGATTGTCATGAGAAAAAAGGCGCCCAAAGAGGAAGTAGCCATGGTGTCCCAACTAGGACCCGTTTTAAACGAGCTGTCCGGCGAAGTTAATGATACCCCTATCACCTCCGAGGAATTAGATGAATTTTTCAATTTGTTAGATAAATCGTATCAAGCTGCTATTGCTAAAATCAGCACCGGTATAAGCCCAGCAGCATTAGCTACAGCATGCTTTTCATGGCTTTCTCAATTAGCGCTGTGTCCAGGAAGACTACTGGAACTAGCGCTTTATCCGGCCTTTCATACTCAGGATTGCACGAATAAAATTCTTTGTCATAAACGTCCCGGAGATGGCAGAGATGTTCGTTTTCACACTGAAAATTGGCAACGATGGCCTTGGGAAATTTATGCCGAGAATTTTCTACAATTTGAAGATTGGTGGCGACGGGCAACAACAAATATTCCAGGTGTACCCGCACACGTTGAGCGTACCGTGTCTTTTTGCGCACGGCAGATTATCGATGCTTTATCACCCTCTAATTTTGTTGCTACTAATCCGGAACTGTTTCAAGAAACCATTAACACCTCTGGTCTTAACTTATTTCATGGCACGAAATTAGCCATTCAAGACAGGCTTGAAAAATTGTTTGGCATACCTCCCGAAGGAGTTGAGAATTTCATTCCTGGTGAACATGTCGCAGTTACACCAGGTAAAGTCGTATTTCGTAATCATTTAATTGAGTTATTGCAATATGAAGCTAAAACAAAAACCGTTTATAAAGAGCCCGTACTCATAGTACCTGCCTGGATAATGAAATATTATATTCTTGACTTATCCCCCCACAATTCATTAGTTAAATGGCTAGTCTCTCAAGGGCATACTGTTTTTATTGTTTCCTGGCGTAATCCACGTGGTAAAGATAGAAATTTTGGTCTGGACGATTACCATCGCCGCGGCACTATGGCTGCAATAGATGCTGTATCGACCATCATCCCCGATACTAAGATTAATTTAATGGGTTATTGTCTAGGTGGCACATTAGCGATGATTTCAAGCGCATTCATGTCAAAAATAGGTGATAACCGTCTCAACAGCCTTTCTCTTTTAGCAGCGCAGGGTGATTTTAGTGAGGCAGGGGAATTAATGTTGTTTATCACAGAAAGTGAAGTGGCTTTCCTTAAAAATATGATGTGGGAGCAGGGTTACCTTGATACGAAGCAAATGGCTGGTTCTTTTCAAATGCTTCGTTCTTATGATTTAATCTGGTCAAAAATGGTTCGCGACTACATGAGTGGACAACAGCGAGGCATGATTGATTTATTAGCTTGGAACGCTGATGCAACACGTATGCCTTATAAAATGCATAGTGAGTACCTTGAAAAATTGTTTTTAAATAATGACTTTGCTGCGGGTCGCTTTGCCATTGAAAACATACCAATTGTTGCCGAAAATATTCATATTCCCACGTTTGCTGTCAGCACAGAGACAGACCATGTTGCCCCATGGCGCTCTGTTTATAAAATTCATCTGATGATAAATAACGATATTACCTTTGTCCTGACTTCAGGGGGACACAATGCAGGCATTGTTAGCGAGCCTGGTCATAAAAACCGCTATTATCATATTCGAGAGCGTAAAAAGGATACTACCTTTATTGATGCAGACCATTGGCTTATATTGGCTGAAAAAAGAAATGGTTCTTGGTGGGTAGCCTGGCATGAGTGGTTAGTGCAACACTCTTCAAAAAAGAAAGTGCCACCGAGAAAGCTTAATCCTTTGCTTCCGGCAGCACCAGGAACTTATGTTTTGCAAAAATAATGCTAAAGCTTAAAACCAGATCGTTTTTTGATTTTAATAATATAAATTAATCCAGTTTAATTGTATAAGAATAGGTATTAAAACCATCATAATCAATACCCTGATAACTCATACCGCTACAAGTCGCTTTTATCGAAGGATGCATCATATAAGGACCATCTTTGATATCTAAAATACACCAGTTATAAGCATCATAAGCAACAGTCACATGCGCATAACCATTATGACATTGCTGCGTGTCGCGTATCTCAAAACTTCTTGGGCTAATCACGTTCAGATAGATATCTTGGGTAGCATTCGCTCTAACAATAAAAATACCTGGATGCGCCAGATCATCAAGATGAAAATAATCTCGATAGCCACACAAAGATTCTCTTGCTTGAGCATTTACGGCAAACAAGCTAGCCGCCAATAACGACAACACTACTTTTTTCATGTTAGGAGCTTTCCTTAAGTCAACAGAGGAGAGCCGATTATAGGGAAATGACCTTCATGAAACAACTAGTTACATCACCAGTTTTAATAAAATTTGTTCAATGGGCTCTCGCCTAATGATTATCTCTTCAAAATTGAAGAGATTTTTGAAAACACCCCTCCCTCTTTAGGTAGACTAATACCAATCTCCTTCAGTCCATTTAAAATTTCTTTATAGGGACCTTCTTTTGCTGTTGCTTTTTTCATTTGCTGATTTGCTACATGCACGTCTTTCGCTGTCTGCGACATAGGAATAATTTGCGAGGGATCTCTAATATCTATTAATCGACTTTCCTCTCTTATTTCCTGATCTTGAAACTTACTTATTAGCGCTTTTCTTTCCTCTGGATTTTTAAAAAACTCCATTCTTTTAGCCATAATCACAGTAGCCCCATTTATGCAAGCAACGGCAGAATATCCTTCTGGAATATTCACACGATTTAAATTTTTTTCGCGTAACTCTACAGCCAAACCGCCAGCCAGTAGTGGTGCCTTGGCAATACTTCTTACTATATTAGGATTTTGCATCACCACAACAAACTCAGCCCCTCCGCCCTTTTCCAGGTCTGTTATAAATTTACCGATTCCACCCTCTCTATCGACCGAAGCACCATCCGCATGATGAAGAACAAATTGCTGATCTGTTTTGCGTTTACCTATAATAGGATTACAAGGTCCAAAACTGGTTGAAAACACATTTACTCCAGTCCTTGTTCCTGTAATCTCCGCTTCATTGGCATGCCCACCATCTAAACGAAAACGCCTTATAAGAGTTGCCAAAATAGTCGGATTATTCTTATCCAACTCCACTTTGCCATTTTCTGAACGCACTAATTGGTTAATTTTATCGAGGCTATACCCACATGAGATCATGACAGAGTTAGAGGAAAGCCGGGCATTTTCGATAAAATAAGCCCTTCGTTCTTTGTCAGTACCAATCACAATAATGGCATTCTTTTCAGACTTCTCTATTTCAGCTAACTTTGCCGTAAGATTTTTATCATCATCGAACATATAAAGAACATAATCGGGTGTTACTAGTTCCTCATGCACTAATACAACGGGAACAAATACCACATTTATCGCTTGCACTTCAGATAATGGTTTATTCTCTATATCACAAACCGTCACTTGACCATTGCCCGCCCCATCAAGGACTATCACAGAAGGCAGCACTTTCATAGAGGACACCTAAAAATCAAATTGATTATTAAATTATATATCAATCCAATAAATAACCAATTATCTGTCTGACAAAAAACGATAAATTACAATTCATTAAGATTAAAATTAAACCAATTTGAACTATAATTTAAATACCAGGATTGATTGGATAATGACTATGAACAAATGTAAATTATGCCCTGTTTCCTTAGGCTTAAGTTTGGGAATTCTATGGGGTGTTTTTGTATTAATCATAGGATTAATTGCCACTTATAATGCCTATGGAAAACCCTTTGTGGCGGCAATGGGAGGCTTATATATTGGTTATCAGCCAACAATTTTAGGAAGCCTAATTGGTGGTCTTATCGCATTTATTGATTTCTTTATTTTTGGATTTCTTATTGCCTGGCTTTATAATTTATTTGCCTGTTGCTGCCATAAAAAAGAATCGATTGACAAAGAACCTTTGGCATAAAATTCTAAGAAAATTAAAAAGTTCGTTTCTTTGAAAATGTTTGACTTTGGGTTTCTTCTTGAATCAATGTAAAAGCCTGCTTATATTCCAGAGACTCTAAAGAGTCTTTGGTTTGTTTATAACTTTTTTCTGCCAAATCTCTATACTTCTCCATTTCACAACCATTTGCCTCATTACTAATTTGCGTCCATGACCAAATGGTGTACCACCAGTCAATTACTGGCATATATAAGGTTAACCAGGCTTGAATTGTTTTATCGTAATAACCAAAATATCTGGTGATAAATAATTGCATTTGCTCTGATGAAAGCTTAGCGTCCCTAAGAAAATAGACAAGATCGATAAGCCTGTCGTTATTAGCTGAATACTCCCAATCAAGCCAACGTATCCTGCTATCTTCTGCAGTCCCAGAAACTAAAAAATTCTCTACTGTGGCGTCATTGTGACAAGGAGACAATGGAATGTCGTAGCATCTAACCAGCTTTTCTATTTGCTCCATCATTAATTCAATCTCTTTAATATCTTGGGGAAGAATCGCAGAATTTTTACTTTTTAATAAATCCAGTAATTTGGTATTACGAGAAAACATGTTGACCTCATTGCGGAAAAGAGGCGAGCTATGCAAACATCGTTGAGCATCAGCAACAGTTTCAAGAATTAAAGGATTGGTTTTTAACTCCTTAGCGAGTGACCTGTTATTATCAATATAACGCGTTAATTGTAAACCATCCTTAGGATCAAAAAATTCGATAGTAACATTAAGCCCTAACTCAGAAGCTTGTTTAGCATTGTAGGCTTCATCTTCCCTATTAATAAAGGCAGACGATCCTTTCCCAGGAACACGTAAAACCCACTTTAGCATTTTTCTTTGTCTTACTTTATGCGTACAGTTGGTCATTCCTCCAGTCGCTGGATAAAATCCCAACTGCCCAAAATCATAAGGCTTAAATTGGGGAATCCGTTGCATCATCGGTATTACAGTCAAACGACTTTTTGTTTTCTCAGTAAGCTTCATCCAGGATTTGTTTACTAACAATAATTTATTTAACTCTTCAGGTGGAAGAAAGCTCAAAATATGCATAAAAAGGCGTTCAGGTATAGCAGCGTTTTTTTGGCCAAAAAAGCGTAGCTTCATGCAAACTCCTTAATTAGCAAGTATGGTGAGACATTGTTTATAACTAATGTTCCAGGCTTAATTCGCACCAGCCATTTTAGCAGAGCTCATTTGTAATATTAACTTCAAAAGAAAACCATAGAGAGGAATAAATGAAATCAAACTAATTAGCAATTTAAATACTAAATCCACTGTTGCAATCTCCAGCCAATTACCACTTAGAAAAGCATTGGCGCTATGGAAAAAGGCAACAAAAAAGAAGCAATAGGTATCAAATAAATTGCCAAAGATGGTAGAAACACTTGGAGCTACCCACCATTTCTGTTGCACTCTAAATTTTTGAAAAATAGTAATGTCAAGTAATTGACCCAGTACATAAGCCAAAAAGCTAGCTAATGCGATACGCAAAGCCATGGGATTATAAGCCAAGGCATCATGATTAGCGTAGAGGTTAGAAATAGCATATGAACAAAAAAGACCAGGTAACATGGCAGCATAAACAGCCTTTCTTGCAGCATGAGGTCCTAAAAATCTGGTTGTCAAATCAGTTAGAATAAAAATAAGAGGGTAACTAAACGCTCCCCATGTCGTCTGAAAACCCCAAAGAGCAAAAGGATATTGTACTAAGGTATTGGATAAACCAATAAGGGTGACATGAGCAAATATTAATAAAAAGTTTTGTTTAGAATTTAACATCATACATCCGTTATTTCATTAGATTGCTCACTAATGAAATAACCATTAGCTAAAGAGCAGTGATGAGGTCAACTATCTTATCAAAGCTTTCCAAAGTTTCTTACAAAGTGCAACAAGCAAAAAGAAATAAGTTACTTTGAAAACCATAGCGAATGCTTTTCATCGTATTCGTCTGGTATTTCATTTTGCAAGTCAGTTATTCGCTGAGCAATATGTTGCTCTAGTGCCTCAACCATAGGCAAGCGCCTACTGACATCTTTTCGTTCGGCTTTCCATACTTCAACTGCATCCATTAGTTGTTGCAAGGCTTTAACCTTATCAATAATAATATCACGAGAAAAAACGCGTATTACAAAATCCAACTCTTTTGTTGCCGCAGAACGCCATGAAAACCAGCCAAGTTTACTCATGGACATCCACCACTGATATAAATCTTGATCGGCTATTTCCACACCGTCGTAGGGATTTTCATTTTCTGCATCAGGAAGAATTCTCTCGGGCAAATCTTGTTCTCCTAACTGCTCTTGCAGCCAGGACGCTAGTTCCTGAACTTGAGTTTGACGCTCGCTATGAGTTCTCTTTACTGCATGCATATGCAACCAGTTACGTACGTGGGTATAAAGGGTTTGCAAAGCTTTCTTTCGGTCTTCGGCTCTTTCAGCTTGATAATTGTCGATTAGCGCTGAGAGTGATGCAATACGGGCATCGAGTTGACGTGTCTGGTGGCTGGATAAGCAGCTTAGCGTGTAGTAATCACGCACTTCTTGCCACCACAATTGCAAACTCTTCTTTCGAGTTAAAAAGAGGTTTATTTTTAACTTCTCATCGGGCAACTCTGTGGTTTTAAAAAAGCGCATAGAAAACAATAGTTGTTAACTTCGCACAAATATAACACAACATTGCATAATATTACAATTTTTAACACTTTTGTTACAATTATATAAATACCCTTACAGCTTCCTATTTACAAATCTTCGGCTGATTTTTATTCATTAGCATTGAACATGAGATGTTTAATTCTTAGACTAGAGAAATCAAGTGGTTTGTGACATAACAACTTGCCATGCAACAGCCCATTTTTTGCAGCGCTTTTAATTCAGTTAAGGAAAATAGCCTATGCCTGAAATTCTTACTAAATACCCAGAAAAAGTTTTGCAAGTACTTCAAGGAAGCAATAGCCAGTGCGGGGCTGGCAAATCGCAAAAAATACTTATTAACTGTCCCCAAGATAGATTTTGCTCATTGCCCACTGGGGAGTTATGTGTTTATGGCGTTAGTGATCTTTCCAAGATGACACAAATACAATTTATCGATCTCTTCCGCAGCCCAGGTACAAGTTTTTCGTTGATTGTTTTACTTGCTTTGTTTTTTGTATTAGGTTTATTAACTGGTGCAAAAATGGCTAAGAAAAATAAGATTTAATACCGCCTAACCTAAGTTGAAACAACTAACATCCGGTTTACGCTCCGGCAGTGATAAATTCTCTTCCGCAATTAAATCCAGGAACTCATTAACACTTTTAGGGGTGGCCCAAAAGTGAAGAGGATTACGTTTTATCTGACAGATTTTGAAAGCGCTTTCTAAAAAGAATGATATGTCATTATATTCTTGATTATCTTCCAATAATTGGTCTTGTAGCTCACGAAGTAATTTGACTTTATAAGAGCCCAAACCCGTCATCCAACACCCAAAATTATAACGTTCGATGTTCGCTGTAATTTTTTCAAGAATAATAAATAATTTTAACTTTTTCTCAGTAAACTCATCTTTAGATAATACGTTGAGAACACTTTGCACCGCATTAGGATTGTGACTAATCTGCGACAGAAGATTAAAACCATCCAGATTTTTTTCTTTTATTGCGGCAAAACGCTCCTCTTCTGGTAAAGCCAGTAAAATTGCCTGGAGTGCCGGTGGACTATGAATTGCTTGATGCAAGACTGTATTGCCAAAATTATCTCGCGTATTCACAGCCTCCAGTAGCTCCTCCTCTGCCAGATTAGCTAACACAATTTTCAGGCTTTCTTGATTATAAACCGCATTATGAAACAATGTCTTACCGGTAACTATGCTTTTAGTGGTAATTGCCCTAAAATGGTTGTCTTGTGGCAATTGTTGCATAACAATTTCTACCAACTCTGGTACAGCAACTAGCCCATCAACATTCTCAATTTCATTTAAAAGAATGAAGCGATCTTCTGCTGGTACACTTTCAAATAGTCCACGAAATAAATCGCTACCAGAAATAAAGATTGCAAATTGCAATAAATAGAATAAGTCACCACATTTTTCACGATTGGCAAGAATTGCCTGATAAAATGCACTTTCCTGACCATTAAGTAATCCGCCGCGAATACTTAATGCCAGCTTAATTGATAAAGGAGGTTCGAGATTGATTGTCGTATGTTGTAGCAAAAAGGCATATAAAGAAGGCGGCGTTACTGACAATAGCGCGATAAAATCACGCGTCCTATTTATCTCAATGAAGGGTAATATTTGTTTAAGATAATAAGCTGGTAAAAAATCAGAATTCACAGCATTATCTTGAGCAGTAATTAAATGTTTTTTCTTATAATGCGCTTCCAGATTCTGCTTTTCTTCACTAGAGAGATAAGGAAAACTTTTTAAAAGGGTTTTGTTAGCTGGATTACCAAGAATATTGTTTAAATCATATGAAGCATTTTCAACACAATGACCCTCGTGTAAATCCATAAGGATCTTCGCTAGTGTTTCATAGCCCTCCACATCGGATAATGCTAATAAATTTTTGCGAAACTCAGAAGGCAACGCTTCTAGATAACTTTGAAATTGTTCGAATGCCAGGTGAGCTCCATTGGTTGCATAAACTTGCTTTGTAACACTTTCCCCGCCCCTAAGAAGGGAACCAATCAAAGAAGAAATTGCCTCCTCGGGGGTTTGTCCTAAGTCATCAATCAACTCTAATTGTCTATGCAAAAGTCTCAAGTCGGCATTATGTTGATAAAGTCCAGGTACTAAATCAGGGTAGTTTTGTTTGAGCGCGCGATAAAAAGTGCGGTGTAAATTAAAATCAAGTTTAGCTATTTGTTTGACATCAAAAAGGTAGGATTTATAAATAACAACGTCTTGCAACTCTACTGTCGAGTTTAAATCCGCGATGGCATGCTCGTTAAAACGCATTTTAACATTGGCACTACGAGGTTTTACTCCTTCTTCAAAATAAGAATCTAACTCAATAACAGTCGTTACTTGTGGCATAAGGATAGAAAGTTTTTCACCACTAGATTGCTCTTTAAACACTAATTCTACTAATTGTTGGTAAAAGCTGTTACAAACTCCCCAGTGATTCGTAGTAAAACTGAGACACGAATCAGCATTATTGCCCGCACGCTCAAAACAGTGAGCCTTGAAACGTTCCGCAAAATCTTGCTCGTTTTCATCAAGCAATTTTTTTAATAGCCGAACTTCTTTAAAAAATTCCATTGCCGTAACATAGGCTTTTATATTGCTGCAATATAAAGGCATAGCTTCATATTGGTCTATTAACGGGTCTTTTTCAGCAAGAAGGAGAAAATTTTTAATTGCACTAATATCAGGCATAAAAACCACTCAAAAAAGAAAACATTATCTTCTGTTAGTAAGGCGAGCATTGCAAATAAAACTGTCATGGAGCCTGGTATCTAAAAAATTACACACGAAAACTAGTCGCATTTTTGCTACGAAGATTATTGTTTTTTGGTATGGTGAGCAAATGATTGCCATCCATTTTGATAAAAAATTACTACCTGATTGAAAGATTAATTTAGTTAATCTTTCAATCATTAGCTGATACTACATGCAACACTGCGGGGAATCACTAGGTCCTGTTTCCATTTCTTGTGTCGATGCAGGAGTAAAGAACTGCGGACTACGGCGAGTAGCAATAGAGGTTTCAAATCCAATTACCACATCGGTAGGGCAATCAGTTGTGGCAACCTTGGGTGCATCAAAAGGCGTTAGTCCATTGATAGTTTCTGCCATATCAAAAGCGGTATCATTATAATCTGCACTCATGGGATTTCTACTTGAAATCGTAAAATACCCTCCAGTAAACAAATTTAAAACCGCTTTCAAGCCATTTAAGAGGGCAAATCCGCACGCTCTCAGAGCAAAGGCAGCATTACGTCCCATTTTAACTATTGCATAGCCTATATTGGACATATTCGTGCCCCACCATAAGGGTCGAAGAATATGAGTTTTAACACGCTCAAGAACTTTAACCTGACTTTGATTCGAATCACCACTAACCTGTGCACATCGAGGCAGACCATTACGAATAGCCTGGATAAAGAAAATTTTACGCGAAAAACCACTAAAAAAGGAATAAGAAGCATCAACGTTTATATTACGCAGTTCTGGCGAGAGTTTATCGTATAACTTCGGCGTGATTGAACTACGCTGATCACCTTTATTATCGTGTTGGTTATACATGCATTGACAATCAAGCACCTCTTGAATGAGGTTACCCAACAGCTCCACGGTTTTTCTGATAGGAAGCTCATCAAGAGAAGTCTCTCCCTCTGCCGGAAAAGTCATAAATTTTTCTTGTAAAGCTTTTTTATCCTGCGTTTTTATGATCTTCATAAACTGCACTACCATAGCGGCTTGCGCTTTTGGCTCTGGCTTACCCATTGCCTCAAGCATCACTGTTATATCTTCTTCATTAAGAAAACCAACTAGCCCTTTGAGCGATGCATAAAATTCAGGGTGGAAAAATACTGGCTCAAGCTTTTCTACTGCCAGTGCTGACAATTTAGTTTTATCGACACTTGCCAAACCACCATTAAGCACTTCTCTAATGAAATCACCAAATGCTTCCATACGCTTATCTAAGGTTTGGATATCCTTTAATGATTCATCTTCTTTAAAGAAAGCAATTAACTGGTCTTGTGTCATTGCCTGAATACCCATAGCAGCAATTTTTTTGGCTATTCCCGCTACCTTCTCTTTATTTTGTAAAAACAGCGATAATTTACCGTAATCCTGAGAATTAAAAATCTTTTCAGCAAATTCGGCGAAATAAGCACTGGTCAAATAACTCGTTACGGTGTTTTCAGATAAATCCGTAACAAGCTGTTCACTCTTTGCTTCAGCATTATTAATGAGATGAATTATTTGCTCTATCCCCAGCTGTTGTTCAGGCGGTAAGAGTTGATTGATAAGGTCTAAGGCAACCGCTTTTCCTTCTTCAACATTATCAGTCTGTAATTGTGTCAGTTTTTCTCTATTATTAAAGACAAATTGACCAATTTTACTATTGTCTGCGGAGAGTTGCTTAAGAAAGTTTTCTCGTACCACACTATCCTGAATAAATGCTGCCAATAAAGGCATTAGTTTTGCACGCACAATGGCAGCGAGACCTGCTAATGACTCTGGCGCTAAAGAATTAATAGGATCCCCGGCAAGAAGTTTTTGCTGCTGTTGTAATTTTACAAAAGCGGCTGCAGCTCTTGCTTCAGCCCCAACATATTGGGTGGCATAACTTTGATTAATTAATTCAATTAATTTTTCCGGCGAAAGAGCCCCCCGCTCCCCTTTTATTTGACTATCAATCAATGTACGGGCTAGTTTTAACGTCCCCTCAGAATCCTTTTTGATTTTTCCTGCCACATCTTGCCACTCATTAAAAGAAAGCATTAAAGAAAGGCCATCAATAAAATCTTTGCCCTGAATTATCTCGATAACGGGCACATCATAGATATATTGTGGGTTATCAAGAGTTCCAAACCAAGAAGAGGGAGTAAATACCTTTTTAATTCCTAAATCTACTTTGGATGTAGTAAGAACAGCTGAGAATTTCTTTGTTAGGTTCTCTTGGATACGAGAGGCTTCTTCTCCAATATCCAGGGGCATGGGCAAGGGTGTAGAAACCAATTTAGAGCATATGCTAGCGGCAATCTCTGTAGTATTATCCGTGGCAGCTTCCATTAACGAGGCCCCCTCCGTCTTAACAAGCTCTTTAACTTTCTCTATACTTGCTTCGTTTAAAATGGCCTGACGATTGGCTAATGGATACACATTGACTAAACTAGGAAGAAGTTCTTCTTTAATAATTTTTGCAATTTTTGTAATTTCTTCATCCTTCAGATTTGCTAAAGGATTTCCGCCCAGCGCCTCCATCTCCTTGGTTAAGCTCTCCATGCATTCAACCGCCCTGACTTCAAGAGAGTTAAAATTATCAAGTTTAAAAAAGGTCTTAAACTCGGCAATAACACCTCTAAGATCAGTTATCTGGAAAGTTTCTTCTTTTGCCTTATCGAGAAGATGAGCTAAGAATTTTTCCACATTACCTTCTTGTTGCAAAACCTCTTTTAATACGTTTAAATCGGCATCCAAAAAGAAAGCGGAAGCCAGTGATAAAAAGGGACCTTTCAAATAACCAGCCAAATTGGTTATTATTTCCTTTCGCAATGTGGGATTTTGGCTAAGAAGAGCAAGCGGTCCTTCTGCAAATGAAGCCAAGTCAGCTTTTATTTGTTCTGGATAGTTAATAATATCCTCTAATGTCAACGCATCAAGGCTTGGGATTTGTTGCAGGATTTGCAATATTTTTTCTGATAGATTTGCTTCATCAGTGCTCTCCCATATCGCCAACAACGAATCCTTATTTTTTTCCATGAAGCCAATTAAATTAGGCATCGTTTTAATTGCCTGCAGAAGTGTTTCACGCTTGGCTGGCACAACAAATTTGCTTAATAACGGACCAACAAATTCCTCTTTGTGCTTATTCAAATTCTCTTTAAGCTCTTCCTTCAAATAGAATTCAGCATTTTTCCGAATAGCCGTTTCTAAACCCGCACCTTTGCGTGCTATCCAATCTTTAAATTCTCTGGCAACACTGATATCTGCCATCAGCGTTTTAAAATCTGTCTTGTTGATAATTTTAATATAAACATCATCAGGATGTTTTGTAGAAACAGCTCCCTCATCAAGCGGGCTTCTTGCACCAAACCACGAGTGTTTTAATCGCTGCAGGGCTGGCCATATTCTTTTAATACTGTAGTAAATTTCGCAGATAAAATTCAGTATCGAACCGAGAATTCTAATCGATAAAGTCAATTTGTAAGGTTTTTTAATGCGCGCAATTTCTTCCCCCAGAGTATTCATTGCAGCACCAATAACCTTTGTCAACTGGGAACGGCTTAATTGAATATTGTGACTGTTATTATTATTTAACTGGCGCAACGACTTCGCAATAATTTTTAATACCTGTTTTTTTAATTTATCGTCATCAATGGTTTCGTCCTTATCAACATTAGCTCTAAACCACTGTACGATTTCTTCACCAACATTTTTACCTAGAACGGCAATGAATTGTTGATTGTAGGATTTTTGCGATTTAAATAATTCAGGATAATAGTCATTGGACTTTAAATGCTCCAAATCAAAAACAGTTCCTTGTTCACGACCAAGAGCATGAATGTAGGCAGGAACTATTGTGTCGTCTAGGCCACGATTACGACCAATTCCTTGAATAAGGGTATCGGGACTATTGGTCGTGCTCAGTTTGTCTTCCGCAAGATTAATAACCGTATGAAGATTTCTGTCACTAAACCCTTCGGTTTTCTTATTACTGACATAAACACCCACAAACCCTAGACGAAAATAGTTATCGCTGATTTCTTCATTAAAATTTTGGTACTCTGGGGTAAAGGCACTTTCCATGGACGTGTCATTTAATGTCTCTAACGAGGTGCGTTGGCGGCGCTTGGCTTGCTCACGTAAAACACCATCATGATACATGGAATAACGATCTTCATTTAATCCCAAAAAGGGACGTGATTCTTCGATAGGCGTCTCACTTGCTTGCATGCCGGTCATTACGGAAATCATTAAGTGCCTGCCTGCATAACTGTCAAATTTATTCCACAGTTCACGGTCAGCGTCCTTCATCCTTTTAATGATTTCGTCATTCAAGGCCCAATTATCCACAAAGCGATTAAAATCTTCTTCGGTATAAGTAACCCAATGGCTAACAAACTCACCGCCATGCATTTTTCCTAATTGCACGGACATTTGATTTAAGATAACAGCAATTTCCTGAGCGCCAGCCGCATCAATTAACGTTGCAAGCTTTCTTTGATAATGAGCAACACTTCTAACCTTAAATTTCTCCCGTATTAGAGCCTGGAAGCCCGCTGGATCTGTCTTGCGCAGACGATTGTGTTCAATTTCATCAAGACCAGTTAAATCTGTTAATACATACTCCATCATATTATGAAAAATATTGTCTTGTATTTGTTCCTTTAAAGACTTAGCAACCACGTTGTAGCCAATGTTGAATTCATCTGCATTAAGTTTTTGTCGATATTCTTCTTGCCTATATCTTAAATCTTCTCGCACGAGGTCGTCATCAACATCAGGTAACTGAAAAAAATTAGCGATAGCTCGGCGATCAATAAGATTACCATTGTGGTAAACACTACAATCCCTTCTATCGCTATGTTCTAAAGCATGGCAAAAATTTACCAAAGTCTCATTGTCATCAATAATGCATAACATCTTTCGAGCCATAGGCACTTGCATACTCCAGCGAACATCCGTTTCGCCCGGCTTGCGATGAAGATAAAAAGGTAAACTCTCTACAATTGAAACAGCGGCAGAACTTTGTTCCTTTTGAATGGCATTCGAGAAACGTAACAAAATGCCATAAAACATATTTCTCCAAAATGCACCAGTCCAAAAATAGTAATTTCGCAATTTATTTCTATCGGAAATGTTTCTGGCATTTTCACTAAACAACACAGGGAATTGACCTTGACCCGCTGCCTGCTTCTGTCCGCTAGACATAATTGCCACCGGTTTATTTCCTGACAATTGATAGGTTTCCTGATTCGGAGTTGCAGTCAAAAACATTGATAGCATTTTTTTTGATAATTCAATTAAGCGCACGCGACGACGTTCGGACTTCATCAGCAAATGTTGCTCATCAAAACTTAAGAATGTACGTGCAGGGTCAGCTTCAAGCAATTGTTGATAATGCTTATCCAACAAGCGTTCGCTCGAACCAATAATAATGCGAGACGATTTTGTTGGTGTTTTTAAATCATTTAGAACTTCTTCGGCGGCAGGATTTTCCTCGTTTTCTCTTAAAACCAGTAATTCATCAACCAAGCTATTGGGCAATACGCGCCTTAAATCATTGCGCAGTTGCGTCACTAATTTATCAGGGACCGCAAATATCGCATTATTGCCCGACAAAGATAAAACCAGTATCCATAATGCCTGTACATAGGTTTTACCAGAGCCAGTAGCCAGAGCAACTAATAAATTGCTGATGTCTTCTTCCGCCGATATTTTTTCAATAATGTTATTTAGTGTTACTAAGTGAGAACGGTATAGATCAATTTTTCCTATCCCACCAAGTGTCGTTTTTTCATTGAGCTTATTGGCTACCTGAAGTTTTGCTTCCTTATCAACTTCAAGAGAGAAATTCTGCTGTGCTAATAATGCAAGCGCATCACTATCGTCATAGTCATTTAGCGGCTTTCTTGATGGTTTTTTTGATGCAGTTGACACAGGACGTTTAAAGGAGACTTGATAGGAATTTGCAGAATCTTTTGTTAATTCAAGTTCGAATACTTGTCCGCTTAAAGTAATCGTTTGCTTAAGTTGGCCATCACGGATTGCACTAGTACAAATTTGTTCTAGTGTTAATTGGTTATGTTCGACTTGGAATGCGCGAGTTTTAAAAAAATCTAAGGCGACATACCCCTTATAAACTTGAGTGGCCGCATTTAATAAATTTTCTTTTTGATCTCTGCTAAGCTTCATTGTCATTCCAAATTTTGCCAATAGTGGCCAAATATTATCATGCCAAGCTTAATATTTTCTTAAGAATGCAAAGGAAGATAGTTTGAAAAATAGCTTTTTCATTTATCAAGGAGGCTTGAATAATGCCAAAATCCATCGACTGCTGCCTGCCTAAAAGAAAGAAGGCGATGCTGAGCAATCGAAAACCTTAATGAATTTATTTGCGATGGAGTTTAAATAAAAGAGAGGAGGGGTTATCTTTTTCCAAGAGGGTTTTGAGTAATGAGTAAATAATTACATTCCCCAAAGAATTTATGAGTGCGGCACCTCAGTAAAAATGTCAATCTACTCTTTTGCCACTCGGTTTCGTGCTGATTTTTGCCGGCGTAAGATTGTTGGTGATACGAGAGACAGTTGTATCTACTCGTCTCTGTAGCATGATTTCAACCATAACTGTTTCATTGGGATGAAGAATTTTGTTAATGTCAGCGAGGGAGGAATGAAAATCAAGTAACAGGTAATAAGCAAGGGCTTTATCACTCACTTCAGGGCGTGCCCTAATACGAAAACCCAGATTACCTTGCATTTTTGGCGTATTAATCCCGGCCTCCATGATATCGTAATCAAGATAATAAGTGAGTTTTCCCGGATTATGCTGGTTTCGCTGGCGATCACCGAAGAATCCTGTCGGAAGCGCATACTCGCTATATTTGGGACCCGCAGTTAGATAAAGATCATAATCGTTAAGATGATTGCCTCGGTCATCAATAAGCCGAAATATAATCATAGAGTAACGATTGGTGATATATTCGCGTTTATAGATAAGGGTGTTCACAAGTTCGATATGCTCATTTTCCTGGGTTTCTTTAGTAAGCTTGTCTAGTTCTTTTGCCATTTTATTATAGGAGTCACGATTTTTTACTTGGAGGCATCGTAAAACCCATATCGCCGTAGGGTGAGTAGCTGCATTAGCCATAGTGATACTACGAATAATTCCCATTTTTTTACCGGAGTGCGAACAACCAGGCAGAACCCCAAATGCCATTGGCTGTGTTCGTGTCATTTTGGCAACAACAAGATTTTCACCGTTATTCCCCTCCTGATGTAACCTTAATAGACTGTAATTCATATTTGCAGCAGCTACACGTATAACCCCATCAGATCCGGCTTCTCCTGTGTAGGAATTAATAGCATCATAAAGTTGGCGGTCAATTTTCTGGCCTGTAAGTACAAAGGGATAGATGCCATTAGCAGTGCAATCATAATCAAGCCAACTTTCATTAAGTTCCCAGCTCATATCACTTCCGAGCTCAAGCCAATCAAGTACATGCTGTCCAGGCTCAATACCTTCAAAAAAACTTTTTATGCGGCCTAGCCGGGATTTACCAAGTTGCGCAAGCGCAGAACCGTGATTGGCGGGAGCCAGCATAATAAGATGACTCAATGGGCAATTTGCAAGATTATTTTTAAAGTATAAGTCCATCCATTTACGAACTACGGGACCGCCGGCTGAGTGAGTGATACAAGCAAAACGCTGCCCTTCTCGCAGCTTATCAAAAATTTCATCACGCACCGCATAATCAAATGCACGTGCTATATCGTCAATTGTGACGGTATCGTCAAAACTGATATAGTGCCCAAGATAAATATTACCAACTTGAATATCCAGCTTTCCATCTTTGCTCTGACTTTCAAGCCATTGAGGAAGCTCTCCATAAGTATTGGTATGTGTGACACTCCAACCATGAACGAAAATGACAATCATAACTTTTCTTAACTTATTGATGCGCCAAGGAACATTGTTGAATAAATCGACGATATTGGATTATTTTACAAGAACATAGCTAAGTCAATTAATACTTAAGGATTGCTCTCTTGCTGACAGTAGCTGGCTCCCCGTGTTGTTGCTGAGTTCATAATTAGCCTGTACGATTTCTTGCCCGAAACCAATTTAAAGCAATTAATGTTGCCCCATCCATAATTTTCATGTCATCCATGAATTGGTAGATCTCTGCTCGTGGAATAAGTTGTGTTTTTATTTCCTCACTCTCTGTCCCATAAAAACCGGTATCGGGAATTTCAGCTAACTCAGCATAATAAAGGTAACATTTCTCTGTCATGAGACCAGGACTTTTATAAGCAATAGCGATGGGGATTACTGTACTTATCGTCAATCCTGTCTCTTCATAGACTTCTTTGCAAGCGGTTTCCTCAGGTCCATCATTGGCATCAATAGTTCCTGAAACACACTCCAGAATAAACGGATCGTCTTGGCTCTGATTACTCCATACTCCTATACGAAACTCCTGACAGAAAACAAAGCTATCTGCTGCAGGAACATAAATCAGTACAAGAATTGAATCGGCTCCTTCAACTAATTCCCGATTTGTCATTTTAATGGATTCTTTTTTTGGATCGAGGCTGGGAACTTCTAAATCATATCTGGTAACTCGCAAATAACCTTCATGTAAATTTTCTTTTACGATACACTTTATCTTTTTAGTCATGGGCTTTATCCAGATATCAATACTTAATAAGTAGATTAACTGAATTTTCTGAGAAAACCATCTTGGAGAATAGGGATTATCTTTACGCTTCTTTGTATTTTTATATCTGTTTTATTATTTAGGGAAAATTAATGGTACTCAATAAACTAGATTGGCTTGGTTACTGCGTGGTTGCCGCTTTTTTACTTATTGGCAATGTCTTTGCAACTTGCTCTGAAAATCTTAACGAAGGGATTCAAACCATTATTGAACGTGATCGTTTGCAGTATAAAATTCCTGGAATTGAGGTTAGTATTAGCTGTTCGGATGAAGATATTCCTCATGATTTTGTCAGCGGCACAACCACTATAGACGGAAGTATTTCTATACGACCTGATCACCTGTTTCAGATTGGCAGCGAAACCAAATCCTTTATTGCCGCAATTATTTTGCAATTGGAAGAAGAAGGCGCATTATCCATTCATGACCCTGTTGGAAATTATTTAGAAGACATGCCAATTACCTGGCAAAACGTTACCATCCAACAATTACTCAATCACAGCAGCGGCATAGTTAACTACACGGATGTGCTGGATGTGATGGGGCATGAGCCTGATTTTGACTTTTTAAAATCCTGGTCTAGTCGTGAATTAATCAATCTTGTCCTCGAAAAGCCTCTCTATTTTTCACCAGGCACAGGCTGGCATTATTCAAATACTAATTACGTATTGGCTGGAATGGTAATTGAAAAAATTACTGGTCGCCCGATTGAAGAAACAATTACTAATAAGATTATTACACCATTACAATTAACCAATACCTATTATTTGTCATCATTATACAACGATGACATGCTGCAACGAATGGCACATGGTTATTCGGACCGCGGCTATTTCCCGGATGAGCCGAAAGATATTACTGGTACCAATATCTCTTGGGCGAATACGGCTGGCGCAATGATTGCGAATTCTCATGACATGGCAATCTGGTTTAGACATTTAATGAATGGGTCTGTATTAGCGTCAGCCCAAATGGATGAACTAATGACCGTTGTTGACGCAACACTACCTAATACAGCCCAAAAAATTGATTATGGCTTGGGCGTTGTTCATGATTTTGATACTTTTAGCGAGGAAGCTTGGTGGCATAGTGGGGGTACACTTGGCTATAGTGCGTTGATGGTTTGGTTAAAAGAGGAAAACATCGTCATTACTGCCAATCTCAATCATGTTACTGCAACGAGAGATAGTTATGAACTTATGAAGCATCTTGTTGCATTTATTAAAAACGCTGAGGCATAGAAGGCAGCTCTTGATGTACCTTAGCACCAAGAGCCTAAGAAATCATAAGATTTTTTCCAAGTATGCAAAGGCTTTCTGTGCGTAAGCCAAGGGGGGCGCTTTTGCTGGATCTTGTTCCGCCTCCACAATCATCCAACCCTGATAATTTACTTCTTTTAAGGCTTGAATCAGCGGTATAAAATTAAGATCACCATCGCCCGGAACAGTAAAAACACCTTCGCGAACAGCATCCATAAAATTAGAATTCTGCATACGAACCGAGTCTAATACCGTCAACCTGATATCCTTTAAATGCACATAGCGAATTCGCCGCTTATATTTATTAATTAAATCCATGACATTAATTCCAGCAAACGCTGCATGCCCGGTATCTAACAATAAACCAAGTAATTGTGGACTGGTATTTTGCATTAAAAAATCAATTTCTTCTTCGGTAAATACGCCTGTTCCTGCATGATAATGGTAAACAACATGCACACCAAAATCGTGAGCGATTCTTCCAAGTGTGTGCAAACCTTGAATTAATTGCTGCCATTGTTGTGAATTAAATTGTGGCTTTTTCATGCCCAGAATGGCATGTCCAGTCTGCTGAATAGCGTGTCCACACTCACACACATTAATAAATTTAGCCCCGGCAGCACGCATAAAACTTAAGTGAGTAAGAAATCGTGACAAGGTTGCATCGTATTGTTCTGATTCAGTAAAAAAGGTACTAAACCAGGCACTACTCATTTGTAAACCTTTATCAGCTAATGTTTGTTTCAAATGAATGGGATCACGAGGGTATTTATTACCCAGCTCTGTTCCGATATATCCTGCTGAAGACATTTCGCTGATGCATTGTTCAAATGTGATTTCACCTCCTAAAGATGGATCATCATCATTACTCCAATTGATGGGCGCAATCCCTAATTTAATTGTCATCGTGTCATTCCCTCTCAATAGACTTTCACATCTTGTAATTGTTTACACATCTTTAAATGAGCATGCATCACCTCCTTTGATTGCGACATCTCTGCCACCCCCACTCGCCACCATGTTTGATATCCTTCCGACATGGTTTTAGGTAAGACCGGGAGCACAATAACGCAGGAGCTGGTTTGCTCTCGAGCTTCATTTAATGCTGACGTAAAGGTTGTATAACTGTCTGCATACATTGTTTTCGCACCCAAGGCTGCCGCGTATTGACAAAAATCAATGGTTAAATAGTCACCGTCCAAACGATTACTATTGGGTTGTCGATAACGAAATTCATTACCAAAACCTTGACTACCATGGGCTTCTTGCAAATTACGGATGCATTGATAACCGTGGTTATCAAAAAGAATGACGGTAATTTTTTTCTTTTCCTGTATACAAGTCAGCAATTCCGAATGAAGCATAATAAAACTGCCATCACCAACTAATACATAAACTTCACCTGGGGCATTCGCTTTCGCGAACCGAACACCAAGTCCTGCAGCTATTTCATAACCCATACATGAATAGGCATACTCAAGATGATAATCTTTAGGGTGTTTAGAACGCCACAGGCGATGCAAGTCACCTGGTAAACTTCCAGCAGCACCAACAATGACATCATCAATACCAACAAACTCGTTCAAAAGGCCAATAACAGCAGTTTGATGTAAACCACCCGCAGTCGCAGCAGGAATACTACAGACGCGATTAACCTCTTTATTCCATTCTGCTTTATAAAGTTGTATTAATTTTTGATAAGCATCTTCTGTTTTATAGCTACCTAAGACCGCTGATAATTGTTCAAGTCCCCATTTCGCATCACCCGTAAGTGCTAAACTGTTCATTTTTACCGCATCGTAACGGCTCACATTCAAATGAATTAATTGACATTGATCATTTTTAAAGGCCCACTTTGAAGCGGTAGTAAAATCCTGCAATCTTGAGCCTACAACCAAAATCACATCAGCTTCTGCAGCAATGCAGTTTGCTGCTTCTGAACCGGTGACACCCAAACCACCAATATTCATTGCGTGCAAAGCAGGCAGCGCACTCTTACCAGCTTGAGTTTCAGCAACAGGAATACCGTGTTTCAAGGCAAATTCAGCTAGCGCTTCTGTAGCGAAAGAGTAATGAACACCACCACCAGCCACTATCAACGGCATTTTAGCTTTTTTTAAATATGCCGCCGCTCGCTCAATAGCCTCATGACTTACTAACCTACGTTCTATCTCCCATGTCCTTTTTGCGAAAAATAATTCCGGATAGTCATAGCATTCGGATTGCACATCCTGTGGCAAACAGAGGGTGACTGCACCGGTTTCAACAGGATCAGTCAAAACCCGAAAGGCATTAATGCAAGCAGTCATCAATTGCTCAGGTCGAGAGATTCTATCCCAATACCTACTGACGGGTTTGAAGCAATCATTCACGGAAATTGTGTAATCATAGGGCACTTCAAGCTGTTGTAATACTGGATCAGGTTGGCGACAACTAAAAATATCTCCTGGTAATAGCAATAAGGGAATGCGATTGGTTGTTGCTGTCGCCGCTGCCGTTACCATATTCGTTGCACCGGGGCCTATCGATGAAGTACAAGCAAAAATTTTCAAGCGATTCATTTGTTTGGCAAAAGCAGTTGCGATGTGAGCCATACCCTGTTCATTGTGTCCCTGATAATAGGTTAAGCCATAGGAATCATATTCCAATGCTTCACCAATACCAGTAACATTTCCGTGTCCAAAGATACCAAAGATGCCTTCAACAAAACGATATTCTTTATCATCAATAACCACATATTGATTGGCTAAAAATCGTAACAATGCCTGAGCCATGGTTAAGCGATTCTTATTCATAGCATGCTCCTAAATTCAATTAGCTTTGCTTATTGCCATACGCGCATTGCTGCCGCTTTGCGCGTCCACTCGTGTTCTTCACGAAAGGTTGGGGTAAGGTAGGGATTGTTCACTTGATGGCGAATAAACCATAGCGTATACAAAACATAGCCAGGGGCTACACAATGCGCATGCTCCTGCCCGTGAGCAATCTTAAACGTATCATTATGTTCAATACGCAGCACGTCTTTGCCATTCTCACCGAAAGCAAATCCTTGAGGCTCAGAAAAACGATAATGATAAACTTCCGGTTGTGCATGATAATGGGAAGGATAACTGGACCAGCGCCCCTGGAAAGTAATAATTTCACCGAGAACCAAATTGGATTCCGGTCTGTTACGCTTATCAAAAACTGTTTTTACCAGGCGGTAAGACGTATCTTCCAGTACACCTTTACCCCGATGATCAAATTCCACAAGATTACTGTGATTAAAAAGCATGGGCTGAAAAGCTTGGGAATTTTCAGTTTCAATCAATAAAATTTCACAATCACTTAAAGCTTCAACCTGTGCTTTTACCTGCATGGGACAATGTAAAACAATAGGACTTTGGGAAAAATAATCAGTCCGTTCACATTCAACTGCCTTTTGCTGATAACTAAAAATCACCCGCCCAGTCATCAAGACAGCAGCAAATTCATAATTCTGGCTAAAAGAAAATTTTTCTCCTGCGCGTAATTTTAAGGAACTAAAATTCATAGCAACATTGACCGCTGAATCATGCAGATGAACGATGCGATTTACACCATCAACAAAACCATTACGGCGTTTAATCAATGTGTTTGCCGCTTCAAAAACGTCAGGTCGCTCATGCAGCCGTTCTAAGGTTTCACTTTGCCAAACATGCGGATCATTCTCATAGTTTTGCAAAAAATAGTTTAATTCGGGCCAATAGGGAATTGCAGGTGCACAGCCATGACGGGTTACCACTAAAGCCCCACAAGCATTGCCATAAGCCATCGCCGTTTTAAGACATTCTCCTCGCAGCACGCCGCGTAAAAGACCGGCCATAAAACCATCACCTGCCCCTAATACATTCAGTACAGGCACAGGAAATGATTTCGCAGTTAATGGGTGATCTGCGTTTTTAAAATAGGCTTGGCAACCGTTGGCGCCCAATTTAACAATTACTGGAGCCACGGTTTTTAGGCGGATAATTTTTAACGATTCCTCTAAATTACTCTTTCCTCCTGCAATACAAATTTCTTCCTCTGTACCAACAATTAGATCACAATTCGCTAGAATCCCTTGATAGATTTGCGTAACTGTTTCATTTGCAAGAAAACGTGTTTCACCATTACCTACTTTGGTTAAACCCCAAAGCACAGGACGGTAATCCAAGTCCAAAATAACCAACGTTCCTTGCTGCCTTGCTCGCTCAATCACTACGCGCGTAGTCTGTAGCATAGCTGGTGTCGATAATCCTGTACCCGTAATTAGCAATGCTTTTGACTTTTTTAAAAGCGCTTCACTTAGTGGTTCGGGCTGGATTTGCATGTCAGCACAGTCATTTCGATAAAACATTAAGGGAAATTCGTGAGGGGGTTTAATACCAAGCAATACCAAAGCAGTTAGATGTTTATTGGTTTCCTGCAGTAAATCAACATTGACACCTTCATGAATCAGGGTTTGTTTAACAAATTCCCCCATTTCATCTTGACCAATGCACGAAAACATCATGACATTTAAACCTAATCGGGAACTTCCCACGGCAATATTGCCTGCGCACCCCCCCAAATATTTACGGAAACTTTTCGCTTCGGCGAGCGTATTGCCAATTTGCTCCGCATATAAATCAACAGCAACTCGTCCCATAGCAATCAAATCGATAGGTCTATCCTGTTGTACTGGAATATGTTGTGAAATTGTCATTTTAGTCCACCTTAACAGGTAAATGGATTGCTAAGGATTGCTTAGCGGCTTTAGCAATCTGTAAAGCTTTAAACGCATCCCATCCTGACACTGGGCTTGGCATATTGTTAAGCCACGCGTGATAGAAGGCTTGCAGTTCAGCAATAAACGCTTGTTGATAGCGCTCCAGAAAAAAATACTTAGGATTGGCTTGATTCGTCCTATGCGATGAAAACCCTTTTACCCCATGATTGAGTTGATTGTCAGCTAACAACATTCCTTGCGAGCCAAAAACTTCGAGCCGTTGATCATAGCCATAAACAGCTTGTCGACTGTTATCGATCACGCCTAAGGCACCACTAGCAAACCGCATTTGCACAACCGCCGTGTCAACGTCATTATAACTTTCAAAATCTGGATTAATAAGCACCGCACCACTCGCATAGACTTCCACAACCTCTGAACCGGACAAAAATCTTGCCATATCAAAATCGTGAATAGTCATATCCATAAAAATTCCTCCCGATGCAGCACAATAGTCTTTAGGCGGACAGGCTGGATCACGTGAAGTAATGCGAATAATTTGCGGCACCCCAATTTCACCCGTGATGATACGTTCTTTAATATTGGCAAAACTGGCATCAAAACGACGGTTAAAACCAAGCTGTAGTAGAGTTTTGTTATTGTCCACCGCCTCTAAAACACCCTGAATATTGTCTTCAGGAAGACCGACAGGTTTTTCACAAAAAATAGCTTTACCTGCTTCACTTGCCGCTTTAATCTGGGCAATATGCAAATGAGAAGGCGAGGCAACAAGAATTGCATCAATCTGCGGGTGTTGAATAACCTCGTCACAATGCTGACTAATAAGCGGTATTTGCAGCGAATCAGCCCACTCTCGATTAATTAACGGGTCGGCTATTGCTGCTAACTTAAATTGCGGTAGATGATAGCGAATGTTTTCTGCATGTAATTTGCCGATACGACCGGCACCTAAAATTCCTATCCGGCAAATTTGATTCTTATTATTCATAATATCTTCCCATCCGTTAATTCACATTCGTGTTTATAACTCTTCCTATACATTGCACAGCGTAAGCAGCATTACATTTCATCGACATTGGCTGCGCGAAAATAATTGATGACACTTTTTGGTCCCAATAACGATTTTCTCTTCTTGCGACCATTATTCCCAGGTTGACCAATTTCACGTAACCGTTTTCCAGTTTGAAGATTATGTTCAATTTTTTCTAAAGACATGCCGGTTGTCTCCGGCACAAAAAAATAAGTTACAACAAACGACAGAAAGCAAACCAGGCTAAAGATTGCAAAGACGCTCACCTCACCTAGTTGCTCATAAAATTTTAAAAAGGAAATGGATACAAGAAAATTGGCAATCCAGTGCATGAGAGAGGCAATACTCATTGCAAAGCCTCTAACCTGGTTAGGATAAATTTCTGCAATCAGCACCCAAAATATTGAGCCAAGGCTGATACAGTAACCAATGACATACAAGGTCATAAAAAATAGCATCCATCCCTGGTGATCACTAACGCTATAATAAAAAACAAGGCTAACGCCAAGTAGACTTAAGCCTGCCATCAGTGTTCCTGTTAACAACATCGGTCTTCGACCAAAACGGTCGATAAATAAGGAGGTAAAAAGAGTCAGCAGAAAATTAAGTAAACTGATCCAAAACGTTGCCAGAATGGCATTTTTTATTGAGAAAAAACCAGCGGACATAAAAATCATTGGACCATAAAACATAATGGCGTTAATGCCGGATAATTGCTGGAAAACACCAAGTGCTATTCCCAAAAGCAATACAAAGAAAATGGGTGGTTTTAAAAGCAATTTGAAATTCGGTTTGACCTGCTGCATTGCTGCTTTAATTTCCTGAAGCTCTTCTTGGACATCGGTCTTGTTTGAACGAGTTTTTTCCAACACCTTTTGTGCTTCAGCAGGGCCATATTTCTTTATCAGCCATCGCGGTGAATGAGGGACTAAATACAGGCCGAAATATAGGATTAGAGCAGGCAAAACCCCTAACCATAAAAGAAGACGCCAACTTGTTGTGAACAAATCATGTACTGCATAACCTACAAGATAAGCCGCTGTTTGACCAAAAGTTATTGCAAGACCATTAATTAAAATTAAGGTACCACGTTGTTGTGGTGGAGCGATTTCAGAAATAAACAAAGGTGCGGCATAGGAGGCAATGCCAATGCAAATACCAATAATAAATCGACCGAGCAGCAAATACTGCAGGTTATGTGCCTGAGCACAAAATGAGGTGCCGACAATAAAACCCAAGGCAACTATCTTTAATAGTGTACGGCGACTTAATTTATCTGCGATAAAGCTACTTAACGGGATTCCGAAAATTGAACCAAGAAGGCTGAAACTCACAACTTGCGACCACTGCCAATTCGAAAGCGAGAGTTGTTGAGTGACTTGATCTTGAATGTCGGCGATTACGCTGGAATCAAAACCAAATAAAAACCCAGCAAAACCCGCAATTAATGCAATGAGTAGCACAAAACGGTTCATTCCTTTGCCCATCTGAGACGTCATCCTTGAATCAAATATTCGCGGCAAATGTTATCACTGTCTTAACCAGTTTGTAAGAATATTTTAAACGGTCACACGGCTTTCCCAGTAAAAAATAATTGTCATTCCAAAAAAATAAACCCTCGTTCCAAGAAAAATACACAACCGTCATTGCGAAAAATGCTCGTCATTTCGAGCGCAGCGAGGAATCTCCCACAATTGGCAGTGCTTTTTGTTAATACATTTTTTACATGGAGTTAAATAATGTCACCCTGGAAATGATTTTAATGGTCAAATTTTAATGACATGGTGCCATGTTGCATGGAGATTCCTCGCTGCGCTCGGAATGACGTTGAATGTGGCCGATTAAAATACACAACCGTCATTGCAAAAAACGCCCGTCATTCCGAGCGCAGCGCGGAATCTCCCACAATTGGCAGTACTTTTTTGTTAATACATTTTTTGCATGGAGTTAATAATGTCGCCCTGGAAAATGATTTTAATGGTCCAATTCTACTAACATTGTGCCTCTTGCAGGAGATTCCGCGCTACCCTCGGAATGATGTTTAATTCGACAGTCATGAAATCGGCAAAATAATGCTGCTTAGCGCTTGAAGCCGAGATAAATTCTATCTATTAAACAAGGTGTTACCATCAATAAATTGATCATATATTTTACTGCTATACTTTGCACATGGATAAAAAAGGAAACCTCGCCATGAAAAAAAGAATAGAAGAATTACTACCTTCTAAGGAAGAATGCCTGGAGCTATTACAAACCCATGCTAATGAAGCCATGAAGTTTTTAATGTTGCGCCAGGAAAAAATATATTTATCAATTATCGATAAATTGGCACACGTTTGCGCCGATTTACTCAGTTATTACAGCCAACCAATAGAAACGATTGTCAATACCATTGAAACTGTCATGACGCAGCACTACAACGATAATGTGCAAACAGTTATTGATACTGTTCAGGAATATCAAGCAGCAAGAAAACGCATTAATTTAAAAACCATTGCCGGCGAGCAAGAAGATGATCGACTGATGGCGCGCATTGATGCCCTACAGCGATATAAAAAAACACCTATTGCAAACATGATTTTAGGGGTTGTAACTGATACATTAATTCTTGCGCAGCAAGAATATGGCGCCGTAGTCGAAAATAAACGCTTTCATGTCGTTAATTACACTCCGCATATTCGCTAAACGCCATTGACCACTGCTTTTAAGCTTGTATTAAAGCAGCATAACTGGGATTTTCAGATTCATTGTCAAGCTCTGGGTTAAGATAATTCCGTCCAATAAGATTGCATACCTGTTGTTTTTCCTCTGTCGTTAAATACGAGGCAATTGCCTCTAACCAATTATAATCTTCAGCTTCATTTGCAGGTTCTTGCAGCTCACTGGGTAGCCCATCATCAATCGCCCAATCATCAACAATTGCCATGTAAATGGCATTTAATAAATTATTAGCCTGGGCAATTTTTTTCTGTAAACAAGCTTCATCAATATTTCTTGGTGCTGATAACAATAGCAGTGCTTTCCCTAACCAACCATCTATTGTTGATTGAGCCTTTTTTGGAGTAATTTTGGCAAAGGCCTCATAAGTTTCATGAATGCGCTCGATTAAACCTTGCTTATAATGGTCATATCGAGCTGGTAATTCTGCATTAATAAATAACCACTCCAAGAGTTGTAATTGCTTAACCAGTGACTTTACTTGCGCACAATATTGTTTGGGAATGGTTAATAAATCCTTAGTATCAGCTGATAAAACCTCTACTTCCTGAGGAGGAAGAGTCCAGTGTAGTTTAACGCCAGGATCACTCATATCACGATAATAAACATTCTTACCTGAAGACTTCTTATGAATACGTAAGGGCCCACTACTATGGAGGAAAATAGATTCCATAACACCACTGTATCGGGGAATTGTTATATGCTTGCCATTCTCAGTGAGTCTATTAATTTGTTGTGGTGATAACACCTCTGCTAATAAGGCAATTGCCTGTGATTTACAGGTATTGGATTGATTGAGATCAGGTCCCCAAAATGTCAGCGAAGCCTTTAATTCAAAAGGTTTTAATCGCGGAGCACGCCCTTCCTGTATTGCTCTTGCCTTTTCCAAAGCAAATATTAATGCAGAGTATTGTTCGTGAGGATATACTCTTGTTTCAGCAGATGACTTACCTTTAAGACCTAAGGGTTCAACGATTTCTTTGATTGCATTTTCTTGTCCTAAAGCCATATTGCTACATTTTTCACGCAGCAAATTGAATTGATCTTCAGTTAACTCAAACGTGACACCATGTAACCCACGACCTAGATCCAGAAAACGCAACTCTTCATGACGAAGCATGCCATGGTTACCCTGAAGATCAAGGTCTAATCCCAACTTAATTTTTAATTTGCCAATTAATGAATCTCTCGACCCAGTCGTAGGAACACCATAAAACCCCCACTGATCCACTACTTCCATTTTTTCTCCCAGTTCAGACAACTGAGACAATAACAAGCAACTGTGCCAAAGAGGATTACTACCCGCTTGTTGATCAGCTACACAATAGGTTACTGAAAATTTCATAGAAGCATCCTTATAATTGTTAGGTTACATGGCTCAGACATACCTCCTATGTCCGCTAAATTTGCACTTAAATCCATTTCAATTTTCTCAAATCTATTGCTTCTCTTTTTGTCAGTTGGACTTTTAATACTTCCATTTGCACAAGTTAACAAACCTACCTGAAAAAGGATATTTGCTTTTTAAACTTGTTGTCTTAATTATGAAATTAAAAGTTATTATTTACTCTGTCAATCGCAATAAAGAAAGCTGACAGATTGCCCGCTAGCAGTACAACAATAGACAGCGACCTCCGCGCCTCTTAGCGCTTCCTGGGGCACAGAAATGTGCACCATTGCTGCTCTAACGCTCCTTCATGGGTAAAACTACCCATCCAAATCCAGCCACCAATTGAATTACAATAATCCAATTTGATTTAAATTTGTTTATTATGAGTGAAGTATTTTATTGGCGCGAAATAATTGGTGAACGTGATATCTTATTGACGCGCAAAAAAGCGATAGAACAACTATTAGCCGGTGAATATAAAAGTCTTTCGCTAGAAAAACTCCATGGCATTTCAAGAAAAATTTTAATTTTTTCTATAAGAGTAAATTCCGATACCCGTCTGTTGTTTACAGCTTATCAAGGAAAACTGGGTCTCCTGGGAGAAGTCGACAATCATGATTATCATAAAAATCGCTTTTTAAGAGACCCTAGATTATTAAAAATGTTCCTGGCTAAACTTGGCCATCGCGACGTTGATATTCAATTAAGTATTGATAAGCTACATGCATCTCAATTTGATACCAAGGAATTAGAGCAGCAACTTCCTGAGACAAAAGAAAAAAATAAATTCATTCCTCTAGATTTTTACAAACAAGATTTTATTTGCTTGAGTGAAAATCAAAATCACGCCATGGAAACCAAATTACCGGCTATAGTTTACGGTCCTGCTGGTTCAGGCAAAACCTGTGTCGCCTTTTTTGCCTTATTAGATTATGTCAACCGCACCGCGTTGCAAGAAAATTCTCGTCCAGTCGTCTATGTCAGTCGCTCTCATTTTCTTGTCGAAGAGATGAAGCTGCAGTTCATGAATGCCGTTGAACCCCATCTGCACAATTTAGCCTTATTCACAACCTATGAGGAGTTATTTGCCAAACAGGAAAAAAAATGCCGTTTTGCCGACCATGGCTTGTTTAATACCTGGCTTGACGAAACGCTCGAACAGCAAAAATACAAATCTTTTAAAACAACACTCACGACAGAGCTAGTGTGGCATGAATTTAGAATTCGCTCTGGATACACGGATATCGAGTATATCGACTTAGGTGATCGCCAAAGCAGTATATCCAAGGAACAAAAGGAAAAACGACAGGTAATTTGCCAGTTATATCATGAATACACAAGCCATTTAATTCGAAATAGTTATGTTTCATCAGAGCTTAATCCTATTAAGTTCGTTGATGAGAACGAGCGTCACCCACTTATTTTTGTTGATGAAGCACAAGATCTTTCTTATAGACAACTTATTGAGCTGTATAATTTGGCAATGAATGGAAACATCGCCTATTTCTTGGGCGATCATCAGATATTGTTCGATGGCAAATCTCGTTTGCCTTTCTTACGCCAAATGTTTTATATAAAGAACCAAGCTGTTAACGAACATCAACTACCAGGAAGTTATCGTTGTGCACCGCGTATCATCGATCTCGCTAATACCCTGATCAATTTAAAATATCAAGTGACGGGGGGAGCATCTGATAAAACAGAAAGCCAAATCAAACCAGCAAATGAAGATAATCCTAATCGTGGAGAACTTTACTGGTTTGGGACTAAAAGCGATCAATTAAAAGTTTTAAAGGAAAAAGCTAAACACAGTACTAATTTTGTCGTAATTACCTCCCCCAAATATATTGAAGAAGCCAAGGAAATATTCGAAACGCCACTGGTGTTTACCTCAGAAGATATTAAAGGTTTGGAGAAGAAAACCATTGTTATCTGGCGACCTTTAGATAGCAGTGACGCAATTAAAGCTTGTGTGAAACTCAAAGAGCGTCAAAACACTAGTGCATCCAGTAATAGGGCAAAGGCCGGAGAAAGTGATGAGTCCTATCTCCCTTATTTTAATGGGTTAATTACGGGAGTAACCCGGGGACTCCTTGAAGTATTTGTTGTTCAAGATTTCGATCATAGGATCAGGTCCCTTTACGAGCCCTTACAAGCAGTTGTTTTACAAGAAAAGCAGCCGCTACAAGTTCTCACCTCATCCACCTCGGTGGCAACCACCCAAGAATGGCTAGATGAGGCAAGTACTTTGCTTCGCCAAGGCAATGAAAAACAGGCACGTGGTATTTTTTTAGACATTTTGCACCGCACAGAAGAAGAATTCAGAGCCTTTCAACAAGAAAAAGCCACACCATTCTTTAGCTTGAAATCTCAAGAGTTACCTCCTGCCGACAGAGTGCAAACTCCCATTCCTGGCAAGAAAAAGGAATTACAAAAATCAGAGAGCAAATCATCTGCTAACAAACCGTTACCATTCGCTACCCCAGCAAAACAGCGCCTCTCGCGCGAACAAGAAGCTTTGCATTCCTTAATGGCGGATTTCTCAGAAAAACGACTAGCCGTTGTATTATCAGTTTTTCCTTGGGAGACCATACTACTTCAAACAGTTTGCGCAACTCTACCATCTGGGAAATCACAGACTCTTTTGGAATTTATCTTAAGTGATCTTGCTCGTACAAAACTTTTCATCCAAGTCATTATTAATAATCATCCATTGAGCAGAGAATTTATTAACAATAAAAAAATTATTGAAACACTTATAAAGAATAAATATACCAAAGACCCAGAAATTAAAAAAATTATTGCCAGATTTACTACCCTAATTTATAACATGGCTCCTAGTTTTTATAACCTTGGCAGTACCCCCACTTTAATTCATATTGCCGTAAGTAAAGAAAGAGTTGACTGGCTTACTGAGCTAAGTTTTCTTGGCGCTGACGTTAATAAACCGCTCAGTGACGGTACAACACCGATTTACCTTGCCGCTGAAAAAGGTAATTTCTCTTTAATTGAAAAACTTCATGAATTCGGCGCTGATCTTAATAAATCGGATCATGGTGGCGCTAGCCCTGTGCATGTAATTACTGAAAATGATGATGTTATTCTAATTGAGAAAATTCATAAGCTAGGTGCAAACCTTAATAAGGCAACGGCTAAAGGGATAACTCCAGCCTATTTAGCTGCCCAAAATGGTTCTGTGGCCATGCTTAAACAACTCCATAGGTTGGGTGCCCACATTAATAAAGCTGATAGTAAGGGTACTACCCCTTTATGTATTGCCGTGGAGTGCGGTCATCTCGATATCGTGGAAACGATGCATCAATTAGGCATTGACTTTCAGCAACCCCTCACTCAGCTAGTATTAATAAAAACTGATAATAAGTATATCGAGCAACCCCAAAGTATGACTCTGGCCTACAGGGCTGCTGAAAGCGGGCATGCCAGTATTCTTGGAAAACTTCATGAATTCGGCTTAGATTGCAATCAACATACTGCCTCTGGTTATATACCAATTCATATTGCCGCCCTCAATGGTCATGTCGCTGCCGTTGAGGAACTTTATAAACTTGGTGCTGCCACACGCGATTGCAATCATGCGATTTATGCTGCCGCGCAAAGAGGTCATGTTGCTGTTATTGAGAAATTTCATGAATGGGGTAACGATTGTAATCAACTCTTTGACGATTTCACACCGATTTATACTGCTGCACAGTATAACCAACTTGCCATCATCGAGAAACTTCATGAATTTGGCATCGATTGCAATCAGCCTATTCCAGGCGGCTTTACACCGCTTCTAATCGCAACACAAGCTGGACACATTCCCGTTGTCGATAAATTCATTGAGTATGGTGTGGATCTTAACCTCTGTGGCCCCGGAGGCATCACAGCAGCACATATTGCCGCAAAAAATGGTCATGTTTTCATCCTCGAGAAGTTTTTTAAGCTTGGGGCTGACTTTCATAAAACCACAACTGATGGTCGTACGGTTGCTTATATGGCGGCACAAAATAATCAAGTTGCTATTATCGAAAAGCTGTATGAATTGGGCATCAATTGTAATGCACCCATTCTTCACGGCTACACACCCCTTTACATTGCTGCACAATATGGTTTTATCAACGTCGTTGAAACACTTCTGAAGTTAGGGGCTGATCCCAACAGCTTTGCTAATAACGGCTTTGCTCCTATTCATATTGCCGCTTTCGCTAACCAAGCCCTAGTCCTTGGGAAACTTTGTGAATTTGGCGCCAATCGGGATAGCTTGATAAATGGCAACCATAATGCCCTTCATATTGCTGCACAAATGGGCCATGTGACTGTCATTGAAAAACTTTATGAATTAGGTATGAAATTAGATAGCGCTACAAACGAAGGTTGTACAGCTGTCTACATTGCCGCACAACATGGTCATGTCGATGCCGTTAGCAAGTTTCATGAATTGGGTGTCAATATCACTAGTGCTACGGAGGCAGGTTTTACCCCTATCCACATCGCCATTGAGAATGGTCATTTAGCTGTTGTTGAGAAATTTCATGAATTGAAATTTAACATAAATATCCCTACAGTTGATGGTTATACACCTGCTTACATCGCCGCTGAGAATGGCCATGTAGCAATCATCGATAAATTTCATGAGTGGGGAATAGATTGTAATGCCCCTCTTGCTAACGGCTATACACCTCTTCACATTGCTGCTGAAAATGGTCTTGTGGCTGTCATCGAAAAATTACATGCGTTTGGATATGACCTAAATAAAACCGGACCTAAAGGGACGACGGCTGCGTATTTTGCTGCTAAAAAGGGTCATGTTGAAGTACTTGAGAAACTCCATCAACTTGGGGCCAACCTTTATAAAGCCAGGAAAGGGGGTATGACGCCTCTTCTTATTGCCATTAAGTATGGACAGATTGCTGTGATTGAAAAATTACTTAAGGTTAATCAACAGGTAATCAGTGATCCAAGACTCGCTTACCTGGCAGTTAAAAGCGGCGATATGAATGTCATTAAACTGCTATTAGAAAATAAAGTAAGATTCGATGTTCCCTTTATTACTAACCAAAAACAGCTACTCAAATCTCTTAATTTTTTGGTCGAAAAAAATCCCTCACTTACAAGAGAATCTCTCTTCTTTAATATGGATCAGTTTATTGAGCGGCAGGGGAGTGAAACGAATATTAGTATTTTACCTATCGACATTGCTAAAATTACTCAACGTCAAGATATTATAGTATTGATAAATAACTATTACCCCAAACGTTATTCAGCACATAGTCTTTTTAGAACCGCTCAAGTTGATAAAGTGAACTTTATCGAGCCAGAGTTTAAATTATGATTGCTGTAAATTTTTAACTGTAATCTATATTGAGCGTTTACTTTGTTAATACTCACCTGTTACAAGCTATAGCTTTGGACGTTGCAAAATTCCTTTTATTATCTACCAGGATTTTTCTTCTTAATTGACTTGTGGCGAAGCTGCTGGTTCAGTATTTATTGGTAGACTATCTCTTTGGAAAAATAAGCTGAATTTATTATCAGAATAACTAACCGCAGACCCGGCAGGTTTCGTATTATTATCACTATTTTCCGGTGTTAACTCTGTTTCTTGTGCTATTAACAGCGTATCTTTATTATCAGCTACTAAGTCCATACCTTTATTATTTGTTACGGATTCTATCTCTCTTTTATCAACTGCAGACAATGTATCTTTTTTATCTACTACAAATTCGCTCTCTTCACTTACTGTTAACTTTGCCAGAAACCGTTGTCCCTCAGGATTTACTTCAAGTTGTTTCAACAATTGTTCCGCCTGATTATCTTGAGAGGAAGGGAAAATTCGCTGGGAGATGGATTGGACTAAAGTCGGATTAAGCATTAATAACTGATTTAGTATCCGACATCCATCCAGTGAAGAAGCCAATTTATAAATTGTTTGTGTGTCACTAAAAAGGTCGAGCAATTTATTTTTAAAAAGGTCAGGATTCACCTCTAATAAGGTAGCCAGACATTTTATACCTTCTGCATTATTAGCAAATTGGCGAAATAATGGTTGTGGGCACCCATAATAAACTGAAGATAAAAGGGTATCCCCCGACATCTCTTTGGCAAAAGAAGGTCTAAGTAAAAATAATTTGTTTAAAAATTCACAACCCTCTGGATGCGCGGCTAAGCTATTTATTACTGTGTAATTTCTATAAGTTTCCACTAAGTGCACGATGTATAATTCTTTTGGATGAATATTTTTAAATATTTCAGGATTCAGCGCTAACAAAGTAGTTAGAAAACGTCTTCCTTCGGAACAATTTGCAAGGTAATACAGGGCATTTGACAACGCATTAAAGTCAGTTCGTTCCAAATAGGTTAAACATAACGCCCCTGCTGTAATTTCTCTGGCTAAGTGAGGATTTAATTCAATTAATTTATTTAAAAGCTGACACCCTTGAGGCGTGGTTGAAAAAAGATATATAGGAGATAAATTAGCATCACGGCCATAAGCAGCAGGTTGTGCAGCACAGAGAGCTTTCGCGCTAATTCCTCTGGCAACTTCAGGATTCTTTTCAAAGACACGCATTAAAAATTTAACCCCTTCAGAGTCCGTTGAAAGCCAATATAATGCCGACAATGCATTTGAATTTTGCCATGTATAAAAAGTACATAGTGCTTCGGCAGAAACTGCCTGAGCAATTTCATCAGAGCAGCCACATTCATTTATTAAATAATTTAGAAGTCCTCTTCCATTACTGAGTTTTGATTCCGCTAAACCGAATAAAGGAGAGGTCAGTTTGTGTCCCGGAGGCAATGAAAAATTTACTTTGTTAATTGCTTTAGCCAGTGCGTGATTAGCTGTAAATAGTTTACGCAAAACGGATCGACCTCTACAGTGAAGACCTACCGTAGACGCGTTGGAAAGATACATAAAAGGAGTAGGTCCAGCATGATCATCGTGCCCAGACAGTGATCGTTTAAAAAACATATCTGGATTTACAGTCTTAAGTAAATCTGGCCTTTTCTCTAATAACAGATCGAGTATATATATTCCAAATTCAGTTGAGCAAAGAATGCAAAAGTTCGATACAGCACTTTCTTCTCCCTTCAATATGTCTAAGGGAATTGATCTACCGAAGGGGGCGTCTGCTAACAAAAACAATAACACTTTCAAACCATCATCGGTCCTAATTAACTTAGTAAATACTGATGTTTTGCCTTCTTTAAACTGAAGCTGCAGTTCTGCACTAAGTTTGATCTGAAACTCAGGATGAAGATCAGCTAGTTCGTTTAAGAACCGCTGCCCAGCAACAAAGTTAATCATGAAGGGCAAAGCGGTTGTCGTTAATTTATGCAACACATCAGGTAGAATTTCCTTAATAAAGGATGGCTGCTCTGTCAGTAATTTTAGAAGAATTGCACAGCCTTTTTGCGTTGAGGCAAGCATAAAAAAGAGCTTAGCTTCAGACTTGCTTTGCTTAATTAATTCAGTTGCAAGCCCAAAAGAAATTTGATTGAAATGGGTCAACGCGCTTTGCAGGACGAAATCGATACAAGTTGGTTTTACCATCAATGCTTGAAACAAACACATGTCAGATTCGAGCGGACAATTGAATAAAAAAGTGGAAATTTTTGAATGAGTAAAGAGCTTATTTAGATTGGCTTCACTTGGGTTTTTCAACAAATTGACTATGTATTGCTGCGTCTTGCTTGTTTCTGGCGAAACTGCTTTTTGAGTATCAGCAATCATTATGCCTTGCTCTGGTTTTTTATTATTTCTTGCAGCAGCCACTACCTGATGCTTTTCGCGTCTGCGAGATAATGGAGTTGCAACAGCAGAAGCAGCCTCGGCTTTTTCTTGGGAAGCTTGAGGCACTGTCGTTGATTGCGCGTCTTTAATTCGTTGAGTAATAGCGCTTTCATCCATATTCAAGTGAAATTTCATTAATTCTTTGGCAACATCAAATCTTTTTTCCACTAAATGATGTTCGATAACTTGCTCCCACTGCTTTCTTTCATCTATCCCAGTGGTTTTTGCAGGCAGGAATTGATTGAGAGCTAATGTACCAAGTAAATACTCACCAAATCGAAGAGCACGCTCATCCTTTTCATATATGAAAACAGCTTGTTGCGAACGGGTTAAAGCAACATATAAAGAATTTATGGCATTGATTTCATCCAAAGATACTTCGAAATTGGATTTATATTTTTGCCATTTTTGATAAAGAGACCACAAATGTGGATTTGTAGATAAGGGCTTCCATAAAATAACAATATTAAAGTCAAGTCCAATAGCTTGAGAAGCGGTTAGAAGGTTGTTTGTTCCTAGTTCCTTATTAATCTGGCTTCGATCACCTTCAACAAGATTCTCAGCCAGGACCACTGTAGACGCAGAGCTGCCGTGTTGACTTAATTGTGCAAAACCTGATTGATTAACCCAAGTTATCACCCCGCCATCTGAATGTGCTGATTTAATATGATGATAAAGACGGCGCTGACCACTGGCTAATTGATGTTTCCTATCCATCAGATATTCAGCAACCGCAATAATATTAGGAGGACAACGCCAGGTACGTGATAAAGCATGTTCGTTGTAAGTTCCGTAATGGATGCGTAAAAGAGTTTTTAGGCAGTTATAAATAAACGGAGAGCTTAACAGACATTGCTCTGTGTCCAGACAAACAACTAATCGTTTATCTTTGGCATAAAGAATAAAATCGA
Organism: Legionella cardiaca; assembly: GCF_029026145.1. Lineage (NCBI taxonomy): Bacteria > Pseudomonadati > Pseudomonadota > Gammaproteobacteria > Legionellales > Legionellaceae > Legionella > Legionella cardiaca. The sequence continues at coordinate 3,065,714 of NZ_CP119078.1, forward strand.
GTAGCGCTACAGGAGGTAGATTTTGTGCCTCATCGCAAAAAATACTATCAAAGGATGGGTTTTTGGCTGGATCTAAGCGAGTTACCATCGGATCAAATAACTTTTTGTCATCCAGATACTTTTGCCATACCTTGCCTAGTCGGATTAATTCTTTTTTCTTAGCAGTATTGTCAGAATAATAGGATTGGCGATTGGCCAATTTTTCATACTCTTCTATACCTAATGCAGCGATTAAACTGAATTCATAATGTACTTCTTGCGCTGGCTCGGCTTTCAATTTGGTAGTATTTAACCATTGCTTAAAATCTTCAGCACTTACTTGCTTTAAATGAGGATAATGTGCTTTAAGCAATTGATTCCAAGTAGCAAATTGTACTGTTTCTCTTTGCTCCAAGGCCGATTGTTCATATTCCGTTTTTAAACTATTCAATAAGCTTTCTGATTGAGAAATAAATAAATTGGCTGCTTCCCTTTCAGAAACAATCTGAGCAAGCGTGCGCAACATTAAATTATAGAGTAGTACTGTTTTGCCTGCTCCAGGGACTCCTGCTAATATTAATGGTGCCTTTTGTTGTAACGCTTGCTGTTGAGAATCATCCAGTATCAATGTCATCTGATTATAACCCACACTAGGAATAAGTTTGTGGGCTTCTGCTGGTTCGTCATCACTCACAAAGCCTAGAGGCTTCTCTTCCAACTCATGAGAGGCTACTGTTGCCTCACCTCGCAATTGCTGTTTTACTTTTTTGTAATTGTGATCGTCCAGGACACGCAGAATTAGCAGGGTTTTCTCCCCTTGATGTTGGGTATAAGTGTAAATTATCCGTTCTTTTTTATCGGTTTTTGCTCGAAAAACTTCTTGATTATGGTAGGTCATACCCGCCAGTTTTTTCACCTGAGGGTAACGCAACTCTCGTGATAGAATCCTGGTAATGATATGGAGATATTGTTCAATTATTTCTGGAGCAATCCGATTTTGATCAAAAAGAATGTGTGACATAGCTGGGAGGTAGATAACAAAGAAGGTGCTCATTATATAGCCACTTGACGCAACTATCAATCACATCATGGGTAAAATTACCCATTCCATTCTAGGCAATAACTCAATTATGTCAAAGCAAACTGGATTTCTTATAGAGCAATATGAATTAATATTGAACATATCTTTGTCTATGTGTTAGAATAGATGCTCTTTCCTTACGACAGATTTTTTATGCCTACTTTAGAAGATTTACAAGATGAAAATACTCTTAAAGAGTGTTTTTCTAGAAGGTTAAGACGAGCATTAAAGGAATGCCCTTTTAAACTTCAACTTCTCTCTGACGATGATCCTGAAATCGAGGATGCCGATTTACTTATTGAAGAAACTTTCCCCGAAAAAGAGGCGGAACAATATAAACCCAGTTATTTACTTAGTTCGCTTAAAAACGTGGCTGTATTAGCTTGTTTAAAAAAAGGCGTCGTTATTGGAGTAATAACCGTTAATATAGATGACCAGGATGCCGAGCTCCATTCCTTGGCTATTGATAAAAATTATCGTAATCAAAAAATTGGTTCATTGTTAATGATAGCGGTACATGATCTATGTGTAGCATTGGATGTTACCAATATCTCACTCATCTCTTCAGCATACGGTCAAAGCTTTTATGAGAGTTTTCATTTTAAAACTATGGCTCTTCAGTCTTATGAAGCCTCACTTCCATTTAAAAGAAGTATTATAAAAAATAAATTAGATAGTTTTATGGACTGTCATAGTAAATCCAAAAAGCGTGAGTTGGTGATAAGCGACTCAAGCTTGTTTAGTGAGAAAAAAAGACGGTGTATCGAAAAGGAGGACACTCCTACAATTACACCCAGTAATTGAAATTAATTCCAAGGATTACTAGACTTTATTCACGGAATCTAACAAAAGAATATTATGGCTCGTTTAAGTGATTTAATCATGGCCGTCATTTGCGGTTTTCTGATATGGGCCATCAATCTATTGAGCTTTGATCCTTTTATTAATTTAGCGGTAAACTGCTTGCTAATCGTCATCTTGATAATTTATCTTATGCAATTTTTAGGTATTGTAAAAGGTATATTGCCCCCTTCTCGAAGCAAATAAAATCAAGATCAAATCATGACAAAAAATCCTTTCCAGCTTTTAACACGTTGGCTTGAAGAAGAGATTACAGCTGGCGCTCCCAATCCTCAACAAGCCATTCTTTGTACTGCAAATCTCAATGCCCTACCGCATGGACGTGTGGTAGCAATTCGTGAAATTAGCGAAGAAGGTTTACTCTTTTTTAGCCAACAGGGGACACGAAAAGTTACCGAATTATTGAAAAATCCTACAGCCAGTCTTGTTTTCTGGTTTGAATTATTTCAGCGCGAAGTGATTATTGAAGGTAATGTGGTTGCATTACAAGGTTCCGAAAACCAATGCTATTGGCAAAGTTATCCGCGCGAGGCACAAATTAGATTTCATAGCTATGCCTCTTCATCTTCACTACCCATTACCACAAAACAAATCCTCGAAGACAAAAAAACGCAAATCGCTCAACATTATACTGATGTTCCCTTGCCAATGAGTGAGTTTTACTGTGGGTTTCGTTTAATTCCTGAGCGCATGATCTTTTATACTTATCGCACTGATGAACTTTCTGATGTCATAGAATATAAAAAAGCCCCAGCAGGATGGCAGCAACAATTATTATCACCCTAACCCTTATTTGTTAGAGACATGTTTAGGGAAGGGTTTTCCGCCTTGTTCGATGGTTTGAAAATTTTCACCATCGACAATAATGTAGCCATCCACTTTCTTTTTTATCGTATTAAAAGTTTGCTGGCCATTTTTCTCAGCCTCTGCCAGATAAGATTTTGACACATACCGTCCAGTTTCCAGATAACGATTTTTTGCACGTGCAATAGCTACATTTAAGGGGGTTTTAACATAAACAATGTAGGTTTGATAATGCATAGCCTTTAATTTTGCGATTAATTGCTCATAAAAATCCGCATGTATCATTGGTGAATCATATACCAGGTTATACTCACAAGGTTTTCCTATCCGATTTAAGATATCGTCTACAATATCTTTAACTTCAGGCATCGTACTTTCAACGTTCCAGCCTTTATATTCAGGCAGCTTTGCCCTAATTTCATCGGCATCGATAGCAGCAAACGTTTTTGAATTTACCCAGGGTAATTTTTTTTGTAGATAAGTCGACTTACCCGCCCCAGGCAAGCCAGCAGTAAAAATGACAATGGGCTGTTTTACTTGGCAGGGCTTATTTTTTAGAATTTCGGTAATAATCTGGTTATGTAGCTGTTGCCGCGCCGCAGTATACTGCTGAGTTTTATTATTAAAAAAAGCTGTTTTGGTTAGCGGGGCTTGCTTAATGCATTTTTCAAGAATAGCCTCCGCTTGTGAATCTATTCTTAATTTCCCCTGCTTATCAACGGGTGGGCAAGTTAAAGTTTGCGAGTTAGCCATACCAACGCAAGCTAACTGTAGAACAATCAGTAACATTAATATCTGTTTCATCACATCATCCTTGCTTAGGGTACAGTTGCGAAAATGGAATAACTAAATCAAAGTTGGGCAAACCACAGATTAATACCTTCAACTAATGTCGGATGGGCAAACATTAAATCACGCAACTTTTGATAAGGCACATTAAGCTCCATTGCAAGCTGGATGGTTGCCAAAATCTCACCTGCTTCCGCGCAAAAAATAGAAACGCCCAAAATTCTATCGCTTTCTGCATCAATAACTGCTTTCAAAACTCCCGCTGTTTCGCCCTGAGTTTTTGCCCGTGGAATAACTGCAGCCGGAATCTTGGCAATTTTAATTGTATAACCTTGAGCCAAAGCTTGGGTTTCAGTCAAACCGATACGTGCAAGTTCAGGATCTAAGAAAACAGTGTAGGGAATTAAACGCCCCTGCGAAGATTGCTTATGGGTAGGATTAATTAAATTATGCTTTAACAATCGATAATCATCTAAAGATAAATGGGTAAATTGTGCTCCCCCTTTAACATCACCCAAAGCCCAAATACCTGGCTCTGAAGTTTCCAGAAATTCATTAACTTTAATGAAACCTCTTTCATCCACATTTACAAAGGTTTTCGCTAAATCAAGACCTTCAGTATTAGCCACTCGGCCAACAGCCATTAAAACATGGCTGCCTTTCATAATCTCTGGTTTACCTTGGCAGCTCACTTCGATAACAATACCGTCATTATCCTGTTGTAGTTGCTTAATTTTTGTATCGAGAGCGAAGCGAATACCTTCTTGCGTTAATACTTGCAATACTTGTTCTGCAATGTCTCTATCTTCTCGATTCAAAAATTCGGGGCTTGCTTCTATTATTGTTACTTTAGCACCTAACCGACGAAAAATTTGGGCAAATTCAAGACCAATATATCCGCAACCAATAATTAATAAATGGTGTGGCACTTCATCAATAGTCATTAAACTATCATTAGTATAATAACGAATCTTATCTATGCCTGGAATAGCAGGGACAAATGGCAAGGCTCCAGTATTAATGATGATTTTATCAGCGGTAATTTCCAGTTTGGATTGACCTTCCCTCGGCGTGGATAAACTAACTTCCAGTGTTTTATGGCGGATAAAGCGTCCACGCCCCAACATTAAATCCATTCCTGAGTCCAAAAATTGTTTAAGATTTGCATCGCGCATAGCCTGCACAACACCATCCTTACGCGAACGTATTGCTTTAAAATCAATAGACTCCAGTTGGGCTTTTAAACCATATTTTTCAGCTTCACGACAATAGTGCGCCACTTTTGCAGATTGCACGAGAGTTTTAGTTGGGATGCAGGCAACGTTAATGCAGGTGCCGCCAATTTGATTATCCTCAATCATTGCTACTCTTTGGCCATTTTTGGCTAAGTCCATCGCTAATGTTTTTCCACCCTTACCGCCACCGAGAATAATAGCGTCATATTGTAGAACCATTGTAAATCTCCTTTTACCTGTTCTTGCTAAAAAATGACCGCAGAGAATGTTTTAACTATAGCTACTCTCCTATCTATCGTCAAAGCTAACTCTTTGAAAAGAAAGATCATAGCGACTACATGAGCGCTATTTTTCTTCATTATGACCATAAGAAATTATGCAAAACCATGCAAAGTGAATCATACTTAATCGAAGAATCGCCTTTTAGAGTGATTGCATGAAGCCTGCTCTAGCACCATCCCAAACGCAACCGCCTTTTAATACCGTACTTCCTTTATATTTAGTTATCTTCTTTGGCTTTGTTGGTTATAGCCTTATGATTACTCTGTTTACGCCAATGATATTGCATGGACATACATCCATGGTATCCGTAGCCAGCACCATGACTTGGCGTACTATTTTGTTAGGAATTTTATTAGCCTTATATCCGTTGGGACAATTTCTAGGCTCTCCAATTCTGGGCGCTCTTTCCGATCATTACGGTCGTCGAAAAATTTTAATTTTATCACTCCTGTTTACTACCATTTTTTATATATTAATTACCGTGTCACTTTATTTTGAGAGTTTAACCTTATTAATCCTTGGTTTATTTCTAGCAGGTTTAAGCGAAGGTAACATCGTGGTTGCTCAAGGAGCTATCGCAGATATTGCTGATGAGTCTGATCGTGGGAGATTGTTCGGTTATATTTATCTGAGTGCCAGCAGTGCCTACATTATTGGCCCCTTATTAGGCGGTAGCTTGGCAAATCCTAATATTATTTCCTGGTTTAATGATGTAACACCGTTTGCAATAGTCTGTGTATGTTTATTCGCCGTTTTAATTTGGATATTTTTTAATTTTAGGGAAACGTTATCGAGCAACATTCTTCAAGAAAAAATTGCTTATAAAAAGTTAATTACTAATTTTTCAATTATTTTTACGGCAAAAAATTTGCGATTTTTATTTTTTATTAACTTTTTATTATATCTGGCAATCTTTGGCTTTTTCCGTTGTTACCCAATGTATTTGGTAGATGAGTTTCATATGCAAGTAGGACAACTTTCGCAATTTATTGCTTGGGTTGCTGTGCCAATTATAGTAGGAAATGTATGGCTTACAGGATTTTTGGCCAATAGGTATTCGCCGTACATTATGACGGTTGTTTCAGCCGTCCTTACCGGAATTTTTATGCTTATTATCATTATTCCTCATCACGTTAACGCCTTGTGGATTACATTATTTTTAACTTCTCTGGCTTTAGCTATTTGTCTCCCTGCATGTGCAACGTTGCTATCTGTATCAACATCAACAACTGATCAAGGGAAAGTAATGGGGAATAATCAATCATTACAAGTATTGGCAGAAGCATTATCAGGGATTATAGGCGGTCTATTAGCAGCAATTATGGTTAAATTGTCACTAATTGTCCTGGCATTAATTGCAATATTAGCCGCGGCACTTCTATTTATCGCCCAAAGACCCGGCTCTTTGAAAAAATTATCATAGTAACCAAATTTTTATTTGTCCTTCCTGACCAGGTCCTATTACCCTATGAAAATTATATAATGAATTTTCTTCTATTTCTTACTGTAACTTTGCAACCCAAGGCTCGCTGCGGTAGTTTTATCTCATTATTCGCTTCGTAATGAAACCATGGGTTCTAATTTTGCCGCTCGTCTCGCGGGATAAAAGCCAAAAAAGATTCCTGTCGCGACCGAAACAGCAAAACCTGCAAGAGGAGGCATCAATAACAATGTAAATGGCCAATGGCTAAAATAGGCAACTACCCAGGTAAAAATTAGTCCTAGTAAAACCCCCAGTAAACCACCTAAAAAAGAAAGTAATACTGATTCGGCAAGAAAAAGGGTTTGAATTTCATTATTTCTGGCCCCCACCGCTTTACGAATACCAATCTCCTTCTTACGCTCACTGACGGAAACCAACATTACATTCATAACACCAATCCCGCCAACCAATAAAGAGATGCCACCAATTACAGCAAGAAGCAGAGTAAAGATTCGGCCCTGACTTTCCATGCTGGCAATAATTTGTTTGGCGCTACGTGAAAACACACTTAACTTCGGACACTGTGTCTGGATAATTTGTTTAATTTGGGCAATAACACTATCAATTGGACTGTCTTCCTGTAATTGCAAAACAGCATTATTTATTTTGCTATCCTTACTAACCATGCTAATACCTGCAAGCGGAACAATCGCCGCCTGATTAATATCTTCATTGAAAAAACCATTTTCCTTCCATGGCTTGGCAATGCCGATAATGGTATAGAGTGTTTGTCCGATTCGCAGTTGCTTGCCAATAGGATCATCAAAACTAATCTCTCTAAACTGTCGAGCCAAACCATCACCAATCACACAAAAATGCTCAAAGGAATCGACAAAAGAAACAAAATGTCCGCGAGCAAGCTGGATATTGATAATATTTGCTAATGATTCATCAGCACCAATTACCGCGCCTTGCAGCGTCTTACCAGAAAAGCTCATTGTCTGATAAGCCGTCGCGTAAGGTGCTATTTCTTTTACGGCTGGAATCCGTTCAGGAATGTTGCGCCACAAATCAAGAGACAATCTATCTTCGCCACTACTTGTTTTGCCAGGAACTTGCTGAAAAATAGACACGGCTAATAAATCGGTGCCCAAAGCTTTAAATTCTTCTAACGCCTTTTCTGTTGCTAACTGACCACAACTGATTAAAGCCACCACTGCAGCAGTGCCAACAAGGATTCCCAATACAGCCAAAAGAGAACGCAATTTTGCGGCGGTTAAATTAACCAAAGCTTGTTGCAGATGACCTAAGAGATTCATTGACGATGCTCCGCAATAATTTCACCATCTGCCAGCATGATCCGTCGTGAACATTGCGCAGCAATTTGTTCATCATGCGTTACCATAATAAGGGTGCGACCCTCATTATGTAGGGTATGAAACAAATTCATTACTTCTGTCCCGGTACGCGAATCGAGAGCACCTGTCGGTTCATCAGCCAAAATTACACCTGGCTCACCGACCAACGCTCTTGCGATAGCCACACGTTGTTGTTGTCCACCTGATAATTGTGTTGGCCGGTGCTTGGCAAAAGCCGCCATTCCGACGCGTCCTAAAGCATCCATCACTCGTTCTTTGAGTTCTGTCGCGGCGATATTACGATAAGTCAAAGGTAACGCTACATTTTGCTCCGCATTAAAACGTGGTAACAAATTAAATTGCTGAAATACAAAGCCAATGCTCTGGTTGCGCAATTTCGCTAATTCATCATCGTTCAAACCAGCAATATTACGCGCTTTTAAAAGGTAGTCACCACTATCGGCCTTATCCAATAAACCAATAATGTTCATCAAAGTGGATTTACCAGAACCTGAAGCGCCTACAATAGCAAGAAGTTCACCCTCACTCACCGACAGTGACACTTCTTTTAAAACTTTGGAATGAACACCACCAATTTGATAAGTCTTGGCAATGTTTCGTAAGTTAATTAATGACTTGTCAGTCATAAGCCACCACATCGCCTGCCTTTAAACCAGACGCAATAATAACTTTATCTGCAAGAGCTGCTCCGGTAGACACAACGCGCGTACTGATAGCACCATCTTTAGTTTGTAGTCTGACCACACTGTTGCCTTTGTCCTGTTTGACAGCAGCAATAGGCACAAGCAATTGATTTTGCGAATCAATATTGATAGCAATGGAAGCACTCATCCCCACTTTAATCCAGGCGCGCTGTTCAGCCGTTAAATTTTTGACTTCAACAACTGCACTAAACGAAGGCAAAGCACCACCCCCAGCGTTAGTAGCCTGTGCATTTACAGCGACAACCTCTCCTTTAAGTTCTTGTCGACCAAGAGCCACCCCGGTCACAATCGCCGGCATCCCGGAGTGCACTTTGTCAATATCCACTTCAGGAATATCAATTTCTACGCTAACCCCTGTCAAATCACCCACAAGCGCAATAACTTGGTTAGATTTAACTGCAGCACCCACATTTAATTTTCCAGATTTATCATCATTGGATTTTGGCGGATAGAGCAACACGCCGTCTGTTGGTGCTTTAAGATGAATTAAATGATGATTCGTAGTTAATGCTTGTCTAACTTTGTCGAACTCCGCAATGCTTAACGAGGACAGCTTTTGAGCGGAACCATCATCCATCTTTTCTAACATCTCTGTTAATTTACGAGTAGCCTGCATCAATGTCATTTGAGCAGTTGCCAGACTGGATTTTTCACTCAGATAATTATTTTTCGATAGTAGTCCCGCATCCCAAAGTTCTTGGGTGCCGGTAAATTTAGCCTTCGCAATGGTGTAGTTATCTTTGGATTTTAAATATTCAGTCAACGTTTCATTATATTGTTTTTGTAGTTCGTTGGAATTGAGTGTCATGACAATGTCCCCTTTTTTTACCAGCTGTCCGTAGTGATAATGCATTGTTTCCACGACAGCATCCATGGGACTGGTAACTGCACTTTCATGTAAAGGTGAAATGGTCCCTGTAAAAAAAAGGGTTTTATGTACAGGTTCTGGTTTCACAACATAGGTTTGTAATACTTTTTTTTGTGATTCCTCATGACCACAAGCAACTAAAAGACTTACTAATAATAGATTAATTAAAAATTTCAATTTCATTTGCCATACCTGAGTTTAATTTGCCAATGATCAAGTGTCGTTCCTAAAAGACGCTGGAGCGCGGATAATTGATTAAGATAAGCTATTTTCGCGCTAATTAACCCAGCTTGAGCTTGAATAAGTTGATTTTGCGTATTATTCACGTCTAGAGCTGTAGAAATACCTGCAGCCAATTTCTTTTTTTCCAAAGCATAGGATTGCGCCGCCAACTTAACTTGTTTCTGGGCTAATTGATAACGCTTAGCCAGACTTTTAATATTATTGATGATATTGGTAATGTTCGTTTCCAAGGCGCGCTTCGCCGCAATGAGATTGAGCCTATCTTTCTCTAATCGCACTTTGGCACTAATCAATTGGTTACGCCGACTGATATCATTAATAGGAACAGTTAAGGTTATACGCGCTGATTCTGTTAAATTCTGGCCATTATAAATATTGCGAATGCCATTATTGCCATCGACATCGCTAACCTGACCACTTTGAACATTTGCACCCACATCAAGCTGCCAAAGCTGTTGATTTTTCGCCACTTTATAAGCTCGCTCGTCAGCACGTATCAGCATCTTTTGTGCTAAAAATTGCGCATTATGATTAAGAGCAATTTCAATGGATTCTTTTAAATTGGGAATAATGATTTTATCTAAAGCGACATCACTAGGTACCGATAGACGCATTTTAGGATCAAGACCAATGGCTTGTAATAGATCCTGAGCCGCGGTATTAAAATCATTCTCTGCTTGCTCTACTAACAAACTTAACGATTCAATTTGATAAGATTGTTGAATATTTCCTGTTGGCTCAAGTTGGCCAGCTTCAATTTTTTTTTCATTAATCTCGAAAGTTTTACGTGCTTCCTTAAGCTGTAAACGCTGATTTTCTAAATTATTGCCACTTAAAATTAAGGCTCGATAAGCGATTATTACCTGGGTAATTTGGTCACTGACTGATTGTTGTAAATTTAGTTTATTTAGCCATTCATTATCAATCGCATCCAAAAGACCAGCTTCATTAACATCTCTCCCAAAACCACGTAAAAGTGGTTGAGTAAAGGAAAAATTTAATACTGGCGTGTAACTATTATAATTTGCAACATTGTTATCTAAATTTAAGCCCAATTGTCCACCTAATTTCGTCTTTAGATTAAATTCAGGTGTTGCCAAAGCACTGCTATTATTGGTATTACCTACACCACTGTAACGCGTTCTCTGTGCAACGGCAGAACCCGCAAGGGCATACTGCAGTTCAAATTCATTATGAGCCAGCCGCAATTGATAACGTTGGATAATACGGTCTAATTCTGCATTTTGAATGTTAGGGTTATAACGCAAGGCCAGAAGGATCGCTTCACGTAATGTTAATTGTTGTGGCTTCTTATGACGTGAATCGGGTGCAGTAGGGAGAGAGACCCAATGATCAAGGAGGTATTCTGGATTGATAATTGCCTGCTCTAAACGCTCTTCAGCCTCCATCACTTTTATCGCCTCATCATGGGCAGCACCCACACCAGCCAAAAGAGGAATCGTCGGCTGCGGCTTAACAGGCTTGGCTGTCTCTGCAAACACTATTGGCGTGCTGAATATAGCAGCGAGTAGCAGAATAGACTTTATCAGAGGTGACACCAAACCCAAACCTTGTAAATATTCGTGTTTAAAATTAAACCACATATTTGCCCAAGACAGAAGGGTTTTGGTGATTTTCTCAATATGAATAAGGACAACTTTGACTGTAACCTTATCCAATATTGGCTCACTCTCCAGATTTTTAACGACAATTCATCCTTTAAGACAAATAACTTATACTGACTAGAAATTGTTGTGTATAAATATGGTTGATCTCTAATGCCGAAGCTAAAGGCGAAATTTGTATCGGTGCAAGACCCAGTTCAACAGCACCCCAATCAGCAAATTCGTAACCAAGTCCTATACGCCACCCTTCATTAATACTTATATCAATCCCAGCACCTGCAGTATAAGTAAAGGTACCGGTACTGTTATTTGAAAATACGAAAGCAGGTGCTGTCGTAGAGGTTACTGGCGATAAAGAGAAATCCGTAGCACGATTATAACCATAACCCAGACTACCACTCACATACGGGTAGAAACTATAACCAAAATCGCCTAAGATTTTTGCCTTTGCAGCAAGACTCAGATGACGAACATTGAAACTGTAATTAAAATTATTGAGATTAGGGTTTGCGTTTTGCCAAACACTACCTTCTAATTCAAGTTGGGAAGTCCCAGCAACAGCGACGCCTAATTGTCCTTGGAAACTCGAATTAGAAACACTATTCCAACCCACAAATAATTCAGCGATACCCAAGGTGCTGTCACCGTCATCCATAGTATAAGTATTTGCAAAACCAGGTTGCAAAAATACTGTTTCATTTTCCAAGCCAGTTACCCATGCTGGACCTGCACTTAATGTGACAACTAAAGAGCCGCCTCCCTCATCCCATCCCATGTTACCCGCGAATACCTTCATGGAGAGTAAGCAACCCAATACAACTATTTGCAATTTCGTTTTGCTCATCATTCACATCCTGCTTGTTAAACACCGTATAAATTTCATGGGGTTATACCCTATTTAAAAAAAATTATCTATCTATGCAGAGCATCCTTTTTGCAAGACCTAGGCAGGAAAATGGTGCCTTCTACGTCCCATGAAAAATTCAGGAGCGACCGAGTACCCTTCTAGTCACCCCGAGCATCGCGAGGGATCTCAAGCATTGATAGCGTACAGACTGCTCTGCTCTCAGGGTTCAATCGTTTTACCTGCCGCATGCGCAATAAATAACTTTTTTAAAGGCGTTAAACGATTGCATATTTGTAAGCCAAACTTACGAGCAGCCACCACCGGAGGCAGGGGATTAGCAAATAATGCTTTTAATCCTTCCAGTAATGCAATCATTTGCCAAACGGCAGATTTTCGTTGACGCTGATAGGCTGCTAACGCTTGTTTAGTGATCGCATTCTTTGATTTTTCAAGGCATTGTAACCAGGCAGCAACATCAGCTAAACCAACATTAAGACCAAGACCCGCTAAAGGATGAATAGTATGGGCAGCATCACCCAACAAGAGCCACTGCGACCCACTGTACTGTTTCACATGGCGCATGGTCAGAGGAAAACTGTAGCGTTTACCCTGTAACTTTACCTCGCCCAGTTTATGAGAAAATGCTGTCGCTAATTCCTCATTAAAAACACCCTCTTCAAGCTCCATTAAGCGCTTTGCACGCGCTGGTGTGGTTGACCAGACAATGGAGCAAAGTTGCTTATTGCAGAGGGGTAAGAATGCCAGTGGACCATCTGCATTAAAGACTTGATAGGCTGTTTGCTGATGAGATTTTTCAGTATGAATCAAAGCAACAATCGCTTGCTGATGATAGGACCACGTAGAAAGGGGTACTTTTAGTAATTGTCGACAAGGTGACATTGCACCATCAGCGGCCATTAATAATTTAGCCTGCCATCGCATCTTTTCATTGCCAATGGTAATTTCGCTTTCCCCTTGCTTAATAAAAGTCACTTTACTGGTGGGAAAAATGGTGATTGCTTTTTCTTTATTTATTTTTTTTAGCAATGCTTCTTTTAATATGGATTCTTCCAGAATATGGCCTAGCTCTTTGGCAATAGCCATGCGCGAATCAAAATCAATGGCCGCATTATTAGCAGCATCCCAAACATGCATGTGCTGATAAGGAGACAGACGCCTTTCATCAATTAATTGCCAAATTCCCAATTGTTCTAACAGCTTTTGCGAAGCAAGATTGATGGCATAAACACGCGCATCAAAGTCAGTTGTACTAACTGTCATAGAGGTTGCATCAACTACCGCTGTAGTAAATCCACGTTGAGCCATCGCTAAAGCGGCTGTCAAACCAACGATACCACCACCGACAATCAGCACATCAAAGGATGAACTCATATTGATTCCTCAGTATTAAGTGCAATACCACACACTAAATCAGGAGTAATACCCGCAAAGCCTCTGGTATAGTAAGCCAAAGTTTTTTTTAAGAAAGCTAAATTATCCACCGCAATAAGCCCTACATTGCGTGCAAATGCCAGTCCTGGTAGATGACTGGTAAAAATCTTAATCAAACCATCGGTCAAACCCGCAATGCTACGCTGATCATGCTGTCTCATTGTCGCATACTGCTTAAGCATAGCTGGATTTAATCCCAATTGAATAATGCATTGGGCAAGGGTGGCAACATCACGCAAGCCCAGATTAAAACCTTGGCCTGCCACAGGATGCAGGGTATGCATTGCATTACCAACAAACACAAATGGCCAGTCTATTTGTTGAGTCATTACCACTTGCCGCAAAGGAAAAACCACTCGCTGTCCAACGCGAACAAAGCGACCCAAGCGATAACCAAAAGCCTTTTGTAAAATCACTAAAAACTCTTTTTCGCTGACGGCTTGCAACTGCTTTGCCTCGTCTGGCTGCAAAGCCCACACTAGAGAAGCACGATTTTCAGTCATTGGTAAAAGGGCTAATGGTCCACTTGCAGTAAATCGTTCGTAGGCACGATTATAATGTGATCTTGCTAAACCAATATTAGCAACAATAGCGTGTTGCTGATAATCCTTGTTCCTGGCAGATAAACCTAATAAACGACGGACAGCAGACTCAGCACCGTCAGCTGCAACAATAAGTCGAGCCTGTATAGTCATATTGCCATTTGCGGTTGCAACCGTTGCTAAACTACTTTGTTTATCTAAGGAAAGTAATTGTGCTGGCGCTAATATTGGCTCGTGCGCTAAGAGATGATGGAGTGCGCGATTAATGTACTGCATTTCCACAACATAACCCAATGGATTATCGGGTTGTCCCTTTAGGCGAGCAGCACCAAAATGATGTTGATCAGAAACATGAATGGTTTCAATAGCCGTGGCATTCTCTTGCAGTAAAGGCCAGATCTTAAGCATCTCCAAAATTCGCACACTGGCTGGAGATAAAGCAAGCGTACGAGCATCAAAATCTGCAGTAATTTTATCGCTTAAACGATGAGCATCTATTAATAAAGTACTATAGCCTTGTCCTGCCAAGGCTAGCGATAATGAGGCACCCGTGAGGCCGCCGCCTACAATGAGAATATCTACTTGTTTATCAGCCACGCATTAATGCCTCAATCTCTGTTATTTCTACGGGTAATGCAGCAGTTAAATTTTCATGTCCATCTTGAGTTACTAAAATATCGTCTTCAATGCGAACACCAATATTCCACCACCGTTTGTCCACGCCTTTTATATTGGGAGTAACATATAATCCAGGCTCCACAGTCAGTACCATCCCAGGCTCAAGTAAGCGCCATTCACCATTGAGCTTGTAGCGACCTGCATCATGAACATCAAGACCTAACCAATGTCCAGAATTATGCATATAAAAAGGCTTGTAAGCCTCTTGCATGATAAGTGTATCAACATCCCCTGTTAACAAGCCTAATTCACATAAACCAGCTGTTAAAATACGAACCATTAGGGTCTGAACTTCATTCCAGGCTAACCCTGGCTTAATCGCCGCTATTCCAGCTTTTTGTGCTTTAAGGACCAATTCATAAATAGCCCGTTGCTCTTGAGTAAAGGTCCCATTTACCGGAAAAGTTCGCGTAATATCCGCTGCATAATTTTGATATTCACCGCCTGCATCAATTAAAATTAAGTCGCCGTCACGTAAGGGCTGATTATTTTCGGTATAATGCAGGATGCAGGTATTAGCGCCACTGCCAACAATGGGATCATACGCCACACTGCGACAGCCACCACGTGCAAATTGATGAAGAAGTTCCGCCTCAAGCTCATATTCATTTTTTGCCTGGTGGCAAAATTTCATAGCCCGTTTATGAGCAGCAACAGAGACCGCTGCCGCCTGTCGCATCAAAGTAATTTCAGCATCACTTTTATACAAACGCATTTCACTCAAAAGAGGTTCTAAGTCAAATACAGCTTCAGGAGCTTTTACCCCACGTCTTATCTGCCCTTTAACATGCTGTAGGGCTTGCAAAATTTTGTTTTCATAAACGGGGTGACGCCCTAACGAATAATAGACAATAGTTTTATTTATTAACATTTCAGGGAGTCGAGCATCAAGCTCTTCAATAGCATAAGCCTCACTCACTCCAAGCACATCCTGAGCTTTCTCTTGTCCCAGGCGCTTGCCTGTCCACTGCTCTTGAGCAGGGTTATGTGGGCGATTGAATAAATAACTATCGCCCGTTTCACCAGCCAAAATTATTAGCAAGGCCTCTGGCTCATTAAATCCAGTTAAATAATAAAAATCACTGTCCTGACGAAAGCGATAATGAGCATCCCCATTACGTAAGATTTCATCAGCAGCAGGAATAACGGCGATAGCTCCCTGCGGTAATTTTGCCGCTAACTGTTGACGTCGTGACTGATACTCTTGCTTTGTAATCATTTAAAATCCTTCCTGGTATTCACATTAATGCGCTGTGCTGGTAGAACCACCGCGATGATGACTATCTTCCAGTAAATCCCCGTAAATTCTAAGAACTGCCATGCGCGCGTACTCACTAACCTCTACCAAGGCTTTTTCATCTTCTTCATCAACTTCCAGAGATTCATAATCCAATTGCGCAAATTCCAGAATGTGTTGTAATGCTTCTTGCGACTCGTCTTCCTGCAGTTGCTCATAACTGATACCAGCCATAGTGATACCTTGTGTAAAGCCTTCACACCATTCACCGAAAGCCTGGGCTCGCGCAATCAGGGACTCTTGTTCATCCGGTAACAACAATTGAAACTCAAAATCAAAGTTCACCAGCTGTTGTTGGCTTATTAAAAATACGTCAAAAATGGCTAATGCTGCGGCACGCACCGCGTCATCTTTTTTATTTTTTACCATCAATGCGCGTAAATAGGCTTCACCTTCATTATTAGCACCGGCTGCAAGATAGCCACACATAATGCCATGTAACTCGCTTCCAGAAATGGGTAAGGCCAAGACTGAAATCGTATCCACAAAGGTTTGATACGCTGGAAGATGTAGGGCACTATTTTCGGTAGACATAATAAACTCTTTGTAGCAAATAATTAATGATAACTGATTTGCCCGAGCAAGCCAAAATTGTTACCATTTGAGAAGCACTGTCATACTGTATAGGCTGGGAAAAATGACTATTTCAAAATCGTGCTCTATTAAGTTAATGAATAAAACTTATGAAATTAAATGCCCTGACAGCGAGATGGAAAATCTCCAGCAGGCAGCAGAAAAATTAAATGAGCAATTACTGTACAATAAAAAGAAATTCAAACAACTTGATGAATTTCAAACCTTGTTACTTGCCGCGCTTAACGTCAGCCATGAACTTATTGCATGTCAACGACAACAAGAACAGCAACGTTTGCAAGTGACGCAGTTCATTAGTTCTTTGGAAAATAAAATCCATCAGGTCGTTCACGGTAATCTTACGCAAGATCCGCAAACCGATTAGACTCTCTCTTCAAGTCTGACATCGTTTCGTTTCACCAAACGAGCGATGTCATAGCCTATATCTTTCATAATCAACTAACATTCAGGCTACATCTTCGCCGAGATGGGCTTCTTTATTTACTATAATTATATTAATAAGCAAAAAACCATTTTAATTCATCAAACATTGACAAGTAGAAAAGAAAGAACTAATGTTTCTATTGTGCACTGCACCATATAAGGAGATAGCCATGCAACAGAATTATATGTCTAATTGGAGTGCCATCATGAGCAATATGCAAAAACCCTTGCAAGAAATGATGGAACTAAATACACGAACTCTACAAAACATCAGTTACTTAAAACCCGAAGATTTATCCAAAATACGAAAACCAGAAGAATTAATGGAAAGACAAATTAATGTTTTTGTAGAAAATGGTCATAAGGCTCTTGATTATATGCAAAAGACCTTTGCTATTTTTGAAAAAAGCTTAATGTCTATTTCAAGAGACGTTAAAGAACAAACGGAAGCGAACAAACAAAATTGGGAAACCATGCAAAAAAAATTCAATGAGAAAAGAAAGTAATTAAAAAATGAGCTTCTACGACAATGTTATTGATTGATAATTTTTATCAGTCAATAACATGTTTTTTATCCTCTTGCTTTCTAATTCAGGTTAAATGAAAAAAAATTGTAAATCCTCATTGAGACTAGTGATCTCTGTGAACATGATGTTATAATGCAATTAACCCGACAGCGAGTGATTTATGAACCAATACTCGCATCCAGGGGAGCGTCCTGTTGCCGGCGTTGAGCAAGCCCACCTCGAGTGGGAAGCCTGAACCGACTCATCTGCCCCCCACTTGAACCTCAGGGTTCAAAATCTTAGACTGTCGGGCTCTCTTTTCTAATTAGTTAAGCAACTTTTTTCTGCTTCAAAGTTATCGATTAATTTTCCTAAACGCCCTTGCTTTAATGCAAAAAATTCAAACCAATTAAAGCTACTCACTTCGCCATTTACACACTTCGCTTTCTTAGTGGCTGCATTGCATTTTGTATCTTTGGAAAAAGCAAAGAAACTGGAAGCAATTAATTTTTCATCGCGATCTTGGCTATAAGCATTTAAGCAAAAACAATATAACATTGTATGGATAAAAATTATTTTTTCTTTAGGTAAAAAGGCTATCTGTTTTTTAATTTCCCCAGATAAAGCCATTGCAGCCTCATGCGAATGATCAGCTAAGGCACTGAAATCATCAAGAAGTCTTTTTGCCATTGTCTCGTGGTCATTGTCTTTAATTTGTTTAACTAAAATCTTTTCCCAAGGAAGCTTGTTTAAGTTTTGTATAACAAGGTTCAGTTTGTCAGGTAATAATTGCTTGAAAGGCTTAATTTCTTCAGTTATTTTTAAAGCTCGTGCGTCAATGTATTCCTGATATTTATTAAAAAATATTCTACACTGCAAAACGCGTTCGGTCAGGCAATCAAGAATAGCCTTTTCAGAACATCGCTCCTCATCTGTTGTCATAAAACGAAATTCACATAATTGAGGTAGTAGTTTAAGCTGCTCTGCTGTGCAGTGAGAATGCAGCACGATAAAAAGGGCTCCTAACATGGTGATAATCGTTCTATATTTACTTTGTTCGTGAGCAAGAAATTCTCTATCGAGAATTTCTCTACTTATCTTGTCAAAAGGATATCCACCAAGGCTTTTTTGTTCTGCATAACCTAAGAGACGTGCTATACGGGTTAGTAATGGCATCAGCTTTGTTAACTCAATATCACTATTGCTGGCGGTAAATTCTGCTGCTAATTGCTGATATCGTTGAGGATGATCTACATTTTCAAATCCCAAAATCATTAAATTTTGTTGAAATGCAATCCAAGGGGTTATGGCTATGTTCAATGACTCTACCGGTGTTGATGAGTTTGTCGAATAAAAAGTCTGCCAAAATTCATCCAGAATACGAGCGACTCCTAGTAAGGTATGCAGGTAAACCGTCGCTTCGGCATCAAGTTCTTTGACTAAGTCACGCAGCTGCTGAATGCGAAAACTATCTTGTATCTCGATGGTTTTACTTAGTTCATCAATTGCTTTCGTTAATTCTTTAACTTTCATTGCTCACTCCCTGAAAATTTCTCTACTTATCGATCAAACTTTGTCATAAAAGTTTTAGAATAAATCAAGAGACTCTAACTTAGCAGTAATTTCAGTGCGAGCACAATACCTGTTGGGACCCTGGCGTGTCTTCAATTGCTCTTATGAAGCAATTCTGCAGCCAGAAAAATAATAAAATTGAGAACACGCCTCTAGTTAAATAGTTTTTAATTGTTCCTTTAAAGCCAATAATTGATCGCGAACTTTCGCAGCCTGTTCAAATTCCATATTTTTAGCATGCACATGCATTTGTTTTTCCAATGCTTTAATTTCTTTCGCCAACTCTTCAGGAGAAAGAGGAATATAAAATGCTTTGCGTTCTTGAACTTGCGTTTTCCGTTTGGTGCTATATGCCCCCTCCATAATATCTTCTATTGATTTGCGAATCCCTTGGGGAGTAATGCCGTGTTGTTGATTAAATTCAATTTGTTTATTGCGACGACGCTCGGTTTCATCAAGAGCACGCTGCATAGAACCCGTTACACGGTCAGCATACAGAATGGCTCGACCATTCACATTACGAGCAGCACGACCAATTGTTTGAATTAACGAGCGATCAGAACGTAAAAAACCTTCTTTATCGGCATCAAGGATGGCAACTAAAGCCACTTCTGGCATGTCCAATCCCTCACGCAAAAGATTAATACCCACTAGCACATCAAATTCACCTAACCGTAAATCACGAATGATTTCCACCCGTTCGACCGTATCAATGTCGGCGTGAAGATAACGAACCCGAATGCCATGTTCGTGCAGATAATCCGTTAGATCTTCCGCCATACGTTTGGTTAGCGTTGTAACCAACACCCTCTCTTTTTGTGCAATAACCTCATGGATTTCTGACAGCAAATCATCAATTTGGTTTTTAACGGGCCGCACAAAAACTTGCGGGTCAACTAATCCCGTGGGTCGTACCACTTGTTCAGCAATATTATCGGTATGCTCGCGCTCATAGGGACCAGGAGTTGCTGACACATAAATGGTTTGAGGCGCACGCCCCTCAAACTCTTCAAAACGCAAGGGACGATTATCAAGTGCAGAGGGAAGACGAAAACCGTATTCTACGAGCGTTTCTTTTCGTGCTCTATCACCACGATACATACCACCAATTTGCGGAACT
Organism: Legionella cardiaca; assembly: GCF_029026145.1. Lineage (NCBI taxonomy): Bacteria > Pseudomonadati > Pseudomonadota > Gammaproteobacteria > Legionellales > Legionellaceae > Legionella > Legionella cardiaca. Next base: position 3,086,018 of record NZ_CP119078.1, read on the forward strand.
GTCACATGGGACTCATCGATGACTAATAAAGCATCGGGAGGCAAATAATCAAATAACGTAGGTGGTGGTTCCCCTGCCTGACGACCTGATAAATAGCGGGAATAATTTTCAATGCCCGAACAATAACCTAACTCCAACATCATCTCGATATCGAAGCAAGTTCGCTGTTGCAACCGTTGAGCCTCCAATAATTTATTTTGTGCGTTAAACTCAGCCAAACGCTCTTGTAATTCTTCTTTAACCCAATCAATTGTTTGCAAGATACGTTCGCGCGGAGTGACATAGTGTGTTTTGGGAAAAATAGTCACGCGAGGTAGACGCTGCAAGACTTCACCGGTTAAGGGATCAAAGCGCGCTATATTCTCAACTTCATCATCAAAGAGTTCGATACGGATAGCTTCTTTTTCCGAATCAGCAGGGAAAATGTCAATGACATCACCGTGCACACGAAATTGTCCTCTATCTAACGATTGCTGACTACGAATGTACTGCATTTCTGCAAGTCGTTTTAAAATTTTACGCTGATCGCATTGTTCTCCTCTAGAAAGATGTAATAACATACGCAGGTATGAGTCGGGATCTCCCAATCCATATATAGCAGAGACTGTTGCAACAATAATGGCGTCCTTGCGTTCGATTAGAGCCTTGGTAGCAGATAAGCGCATTTGTTCAATGTGTTCGTTAATGGAGGCGTCTTTTTCTATGAAGGTATCTGAAGCCGGGACATAGGCCTCAGGTTGATAATAGTCATAGTAAGACACAAAATATTCCACGGCATTATCAGGAAAGAATGTTTTGAACTCACCATAAAGTTGCGCGGCCAACGTTTTATTCGGCGCCATGATAAGTGTAGGCCTTTTCATTGCCTGGATAACATGAGCGATTGTATAGGTTTTACCCGAGCCAGTTACCCCCAAAAGAATTTGACGGGCTAATCCGGATTCTACACCGTCGATTAACGAGGCAATTGCTGTAGGTTGATCGCCGGCAGGCTGGTAATCTGCGTAAATTTTGAATACATTCTTCATAATATAAACTATAACCGATCAATTCGATTTTGTTAGCATTCGTGAATCATTGGTCAGAAATATACCACAGGAGTTTAAAGATGGATATCGCATTGGCAGAACGCGTGCAATCAGTAAAACCGTCACCTACGCTTTCGGTTGCTGCTAAAGCAGCCGTTATGCGTGCACAAGGTCTGAACATCATTAGCTTAGGCACTGGTGAACCTGATTTTGATACCCCCCAACATATAAAAAATGCAGCAATTGCTGCCATCGAAGCAGGGTTTACCAAGTATACTGCCGTAGACGGAATTCCTGAATTAAAACAGGCAATTATCAACAAATTCAAACGTGATAATGGTTTGGATTACCAGCCTAACCAAATTTTAGTTTCTGTGGGTGGCAAACAAAGCGTTTACAATTTATGCCAGGCGTTAATCAATGAGGGTGATGAAGTCGTTATTCCAGCACCTTATTGGGTATCCTACCCGGATATCGTTTTATTAGCTGGCGGTAAACCCGTGATTATTCCCTCAACACCAGCTCAACGTTTTAAAATTAATGCAGCCCAGTTGGAAAAAGCCATTACCGCCAAAACCAAATTGGTTTTTTTAAATAGCCCATCCAATCCTTCAGGTGTCGCTTATACTCTGGAAGAATTAAAAGCATTGGCAGAGGTCTTAGTAAAACACCCACAGGTATTTATTGCTACGGATGATATGTATGAGCACATTCTCTGGACACAACCTTTTGCCAATATTCTTAATGCTTGTCCTGCCTTATATCCTCGTACTATCGTATTAAATGGTGTTTCGAAAGCTTATGCCATGACTGGTTGGCGTATCGGTTATGCCGGCGGCCCTGCACCACTTATTAATGCAATGACCACGATTCAATCACAATCAACATCTAACCCTTGTTCTATTGCGCAAAAGGCGTCCGTTGCAGCATTAAATGGTGGCGATGAAACTGTCAAAGAAATGGTAAAAGCATTCCAACAGCGTCATGACTATATTGTACAACGCTTAGGTGATATTCCAGGCATTGATGTCATTCCTGCTGATGGGACTTTTTATAGTTTCCCTAGCGTGCAAAAGATTATTGAGAATCGTGGCTTTGCGAATGATATTGAATTTGCCGATAAATTATTACAACAAGAAGGATTAGCCCTCGTTCCTGGCTCAGCCTTTGGCAGCGAAGGTTGCATTCGCCTTTCCTTCGCTACAAGCATGGAAACTTTGCAAGATGCAATGGATAGACTACAGCGTTTTTGTAGTTAGGGGCAGCATTTTATCGTTGTTAAGTCACTCATTCCTGATGGCTTAACAACCTATCAAGCATTGCATGGGATATACGACTAAGTTAAGTGCGGTTAATATAAAAAAATATCAACGATACTCTTGATCCTTTCACAAAATAGCTTTAAGATGCCACCTCATTCCCCGGTAGCTCAGTCGGTAGAGCGGATGACTGTTAATCATTAGGTCACAGGTTCGAGTCCTGTCCGGGGAGCCAATAACTGCAAGGATTTAGTGCTTTATTCTAATCATATCTTAAAAAATTTCGACACTTTTGAATATCTTAAAAAAGCAAGACGTTTAGGGTGTAATTTATTAAGAGCCTAAATGAACAGAAGGGATTTCCAGGGATGCTATTCAACTCTTATGTGTTCTTGTTCGCCTATTTGCCTCTAACTATCCTGATTGCCTATTTTTTAATGCGCTTCTATTCTGTAGCTGTCGTTCCCTGGCTACTACTTGCTTCACTTGTATTTTATGGATGGTGGGACCCTTCTTATCTTAGCCTTCTGCTTTTATCAATATTATTTAATTTCTTAATTGCCAAATATATCGTTCATACGCACTTAATCTTAAGAAAAAAAATTGCCTTAATGGTTGGTATTACTGGAAATTTATCTGCTCTGTTTTATTTTAAATACACTAACTTTTTCCTTCAGAACGCCAATGCTTTATTCCATTCAAATTTTAATTTTTACAATATTATTCTGCCGCTTGGAATATCATTTTTTACATTTACTCAAATAGCATTTTTAATCGATGCCTATCATAAAAAAGTAGATAAAGTTAACTTGTTTAATTATTCACTATTTGTAACTTATTTCCCACATTTGATTGCCGGCCCTATTATCCATCACAGCGATGTCATGCCTCAATTTAAAAAGATGCTGCAATCAAAAAACTCACCTTTGCTGCGATATTTTATTATCGGACTATCAATCTTTGCTATTGGTTTATTCAAAAAAGTCTGTATAGCAGACATTCTTGCCCCTAAAGTTGATATCCTTTTTCAAATACCAGGAAAAGGCTATGAAATTTCAATGCTCGATGCCTGGACAGGAGCCTTAGGTTATACTTTCCAGTTATATTTTGATTTTTCAGGCTACTCAGATATGGCTATTGGTCTGAGTTATATGTTGGGTATAAAGTTACCCATAAATTTTTTCTCTCCCTATAAAGCTATAAACATCATTGATTTTTGGCGACGTTGGCATATGACATTGTCTCGGTTTTTTCGTGATTACCTGTATATTCCCTTAGGTGGCAGTCGGCGCGGCGCTGTTCGTAAATATGTGAATCTTTTCATCGTTATGGTTATTGTTGGATTTTGGCATGGAGCCGGATGGACATTTATTTTGTGGGGTATTTATCACGGTTCGTTGCTGATATTAAATCATGGATGGCATGCATTGAAATCAATTGTACCCTTAAAATACAAATTCACTCCGTCAAAGCCGATGATGCTCACGTTGAACTTTATCTCCCGTACCACCACTTTTTTTTGCGTTGTTATAGGCTGGGTAATGTTTAGAGCCAATGATCTTGCTACAGCAAAAAGCTTCTATGCAGGGATGTTTCATTACCATCACTACTATTATGGTAGCTTAGGGTTGCTAACCTTATTAAATTATGTGTTTTTTGGGCTATTTCTCTTTGGTTGCGCAATTATTGCTTTTGGATTGCCTAATAATATTGAATTGATGAAATCAACAGGTGCAGCACTTGATACCAAATCTTTGAATCCTGCTTATTTTGGAACGATGTCTGTCAACCATCTAACGTGGGCACCGCGCTTAGGCTATGGACTGCTAATTGGTGCGATAATATATTTTGCTCTAACGGGAATTGCAAATACCCCAAGCAGTTTTTTGTATTTTAATTTTTGAAGCTTTTGTTTAAGGCCATTTATTATAAATATATTTTTTCAATTTTAATGGGGATTATTATAACTCACCTTTCTTTTAGTTATTTGATGAGTTTTTTGACCTCTTATTTTTATCGTGATTTTATGATCAATGTCCGGAATCTAAGTGATAATGAAGATAAAAGCATGTCACAGGCTTATTTAATAACCAATATTAAATCTTCTAAACAGCCAATACTGCTTTTGCTTGGTACATCTTTTTCTTATGGATATGGTTTAAATGCCAGAGATACCTATAGCAACTTATTAGCTCGTAAATTTCCTAATTATTTTATTATGAATGCCTCTGTTGTTGGTGATCCTGGTAAAGGCATACTAGAAAAGCTAACTTACTTAAAAAGTAAAAAGCTTACTGTTGATAGTCTGTTTATTGAAATAAATCTTTTTAATCTAACATCAAGTACAGCAAAGAATAACCAAGATTCAATTTATAATAAAGTTCAGAAAAAAGTGAATAGTTTTATAGATCCACAAACTAACTCCTATTTTTTATTTTATTTTCTTCATTCCCATGGGTTTAATTCCATCTCTAATTTGGATCTGAATCGTTTATATATTCTTGGTCCTAAATATGAGTCTCAATTTTCGTTTGCACCACTCCCTGATAATTATTCTCAAAAATATGCTGAATTCAGACAGGCTCTTCCAAGATATAAAAAATTTATTACCACTGTATTAGCCACATCTAAAGCTATCTCTAATCATGTTTATTTTTTTATTTCACCCATTTATGGTGATGGCATAAGAAAAACACAATTTAAGTTAGAAGATATAGAAAAAGAACTACAAGATCTTAATCAGATATGTCAGCAAATAAGTGATGTGAATTGTTTAAGCCCGGGAATCCAATTTTCAGAGTCATACTTTTCTAACTTATCACATTATAATGAGGAAGGTCACAGGGCTTTGTCAAAATGGTTAGCACAAAAGTTATATAATTCCCAAGGTAATTTGGCCTCGAATTAACAAACTCAGCACTCTACTTTTTATTTCCTGAATAGTTTGATATTGCATTTGTAACGTCTATCTCATTGATAAAAATTAATAAGATGTTCACTATTCTCTCTTAACAATAGTCGTCAATCGCACGTGGACGATTGGGACGTTTTAGCTTAGAAAGGCTTGAGCAAGAACCTAGACACACCTATATAAGCCCACAAGCTATTTTAGGAAGCTATTTAGTAATCAGCAAATCATCTGCTAATTCTTGATCTTCATTAGGTAATGTTTGGCAGGTTTTGTAAGTACTAATAGCAACTACTAAAAATCTATGGCATAAGCCATAGATTCAATAATTTAGAATTTAGAGAGACCTCTTAGCCAGGCTTTCGCCACTTCGCTTACTTTCTCATCTTGCAAAACCATGTCGTAGATAACAATTTTTCGAGCTTCTTCATTACCATACATATCATCGAGTATTTCATGCCAAAGCTTTATAGCAGTAGACGAAGATAAGGTCTCAACGGTGTTAAGAAATCCGTAAATTCGGTCTCTCCAATAAGCATCCGTAGCTTTTTCTATCCACGACATAAGTTCCGGTGTTAAACCAATCTCGTCAAGACCTTTTCCTTCCCCAAACCCCTGCTCCCATTTTTTAGTCCTGAGATGCGCGTATTTTTTACCGTAAATGCTATTCACCCAATCCATATATTTCTTGCCTAAATCAATACCAGCTTTGGAGTAAGGATCGTTTTTGAGATTACTTTCTAATTCAGCCACTAATTGCTGCCAATTTTTTTTAAAAATTGCTTTTTGATGTGTCGTTTTCATTTCTTTTTCAAATTCTACATACTGTTTCAATTCATCAGGCGTGAATATTTCCTTAACCCAAGCATGTTCTAATTGTTGCGTCATATGATATACCTCTATTAATTGTATGATTTTCTCCCAAGGAATGGATTTTTTATTGCTACAATTATCTGTTACACGCTTCAATATCGTACTGGCCTCCCAAAGAGCTTCTGCTTTTTCTTGCAAAAATTTGGCCTGCATTGCGAAACTCTCAATGGCATCATCCTGTTTAGCAAGTAATAATTTGATTTGAGATAGCTCAAAGCCAAAAAATTTAAGCGCGATAATTTGTTGTAGCTTTAATAAATCCTTTTCAGAGTACAAACGATAACCATTGGCTAAGCGCATACTAGGTTTCAGCAGGCCAATCTTGTCGTAATGATGCAACGTACGCACCGATACTTGAGTAAGTTGGCTTAGCTCTTTTGCATACCATTGTTTCATCGTTTTTTCCTCCTTGTTTCCAAAGTTAGGCTATGACGCAACGTCATAGTCAAGCTTTATGTGTAATGCGGGATTTATCAGCATTCCATTTCTAATCTCAATTAAAGATAAGCAAAGCAACTTATTTAACAACTATATCGGTAAATCAAATTTTACGACCAAGACGATCGTTGTCTTATCAGGCCCTTTTCATTTTTATAGAAAATAACCCGCTGACGATTCAAATATTCATTGCAATCCTGTCAAAGATGATTATGTGCTAAATGGGCCGATTGGTGTCACTCGAGTATTCATCGGGTTAATTAAACAGGAGGTAATTGATGCGAGTTGGGGGAACTGGCGAACTTCCGTATTACGCTTGCGCTAATATGGGGTACTAGATCTCATAGGCCTGGTTTATGGCGACTAGTGAGCATCCTCTTTATCACCAAATTTTCTTTGATAGTGGCTGGGACCAATGCCCTAAGAACATTAATTTATTTCTTTTTCTCAGGGGGGAAGTTACCAAAATCGCCGCCAGCAAAGGGGTTGTATTCTTTTTTTTCTTTATTTTCTTCGATCTTTTCATCAAGTTCGCGAAACAGCGCATCAATATCGTCCGCATTTTCTTCCTGATTTTCAGCTTTTTCCTGTCTTACTTTTTCTAAGGCCTCTTTAGATAAAATAGTCATCTATCTCTCCTTGTTCAGCTTTATCCTAAAAGCATAGCACTTTAAATGATTGCAGCGCTTTAATCCCAGCGCTATTCAGGCTACCATTAGGCATTAAATAATTAAATCCTTGAGAAATTTGATGCGCAGACTAAGCCTATTAGATAGTCTACTCAGCGAAATCGATGCCGCTTTGCGTACCCTGGCACCGCCTAAATCACGCCTTAGCAAACGCGAAACGCCAGCAGCTAATACGCCTGAAAATCGTTTAAATGCAGCAGAAAAAAAGAATATTGCTGGTCTTATGCGTGTTAATCATTCGGGAGAAGTCTGTGCTCAAGCGCTTTACCGAGGGCAAGCATTAACCGCTCAACTTTTAACAGTAAGGGCACAAATGGAACTTGCTGCAGAAGAAGAAATTGATCATTTAGCCTGGTGCGAACAGCGTTTACATGAATTAAATAGCCATACGAGTTTACTCAATCCGTTGTGGTATTTTGGGTCTTTAACACTGGGTATGCTTGCGGGATTAGCCGGTGACCGGTGGAGCCTCGGGTTTGTCGCTGAAACGGAACGACAGGTGTCACAACATCTACAGAAACATTTACAAAGATTACCCCTGCAAGATAACAAGACAAAACTCATTTTGGAGCAAATGGACGAAGATGAAACTCATCATGCTGATGTTGCTATGGAAGCAGGAGGAGCAGAGTTGCCTCCTATTATAAGAAATATAATGCGAGTAACTTCTAAATTGATGACTCGCTCTAGTTACTATATCTAGCCATGATTAACTTGTTACTTATTCTCGCCGGATTTGCACTAGTCTTGTTAAATGCTTTTTTTGTTGCAGCCGAATTCGGCATGGTCAAGTTAAGGCACACTCGTGTTGCGCTTATCGAGGAAGAATATCCTTGGCGAGGAAGAATTTTAGCCAAAGTACATCAAAAGCTTGATGCCTATTTATCAGCCTGCCAATTAGGTATTACCTTAGCCTCTCTGGGCCTGGGTTGGATAGGGGAACCCGCCTTTACGCGTCTGTTATCGCCGGCTTTTCATACCTTAGGCTTGACTAATCCAACGTTCAATGAATTTATTAGTTTCATCGTTGCTTTTTCACTGTTATCTTTTTTACATATTGTTGTTGGTGAGCTAATGCCTAAATCATTAGCTATTCGCCAAAGTGAGCAAATTTCACTATGGACTGCGACCCCTTTGTATTTGTTCTATTGGCTAATGTATCCCATCATTTGGCTTCTTAATTCTTGCTCTAATTTCCTCTTAAAGCAGTTGGGCTTAGATGTGATGCATGCTGGCGAACAATTCCATTCGAGTGAGGAAATTAAGTTAATTTTACGCTCCAGTGAAATTCATGGCGAATTAACCCAGCAAGAAAGCAGCATATTGGCTCATACTTTGGAGTTAGGTGATTTGCGTGCTATCGATGTCATGCGCTCATACGATGACATGGTCATGTTAGAAACGCCCATTAGCAGTGCAGAACTCATTGAAACGTTAAATCATTATCGCTATAGCCGTTATCCAGTCTATGAAAAAGCTAAAAAGCAAATTATTGGCATTTTGCATGTAAAGGATCTCCAGCCGTTATTGCATGAAGCAACACCCGATTCTGAATTATCACTTAAAGAAATTACCAGACCAGTACCTAAAATTTCATATCGACTCCCAGCTTTAGCTCTATTGCGGCAATTTCAGGCAGGAATGCCACATTTTGCCCTGGTCTATGGCAGACGCGGGGCGATTGTTGGTTTTCTAACATTAGATAACTTGTTACATTTAGTCATTGGTGTTATCAAAGATGAGTTTCACAAGACTCAAGATGAATGGATAACTCACGATGACGGCAGTATCACTGTCAAAGGCGATTGCCCTCTTTATACGATTGAAAGAGCATTACAACGTGAGCTAGATCTCGATGCTGAAGAAGAGGAAGAGATGGCTACCATTGCTGGTTTAATCATTCATAAACTGGGAAGAGCACCACAGCAAGGAGAAACAATTGCCTTTCAAGATTTCTTTGCAACCATTGAACGCGTCCAAGGTGCTCGGATAAGGCAAGTAAGAATTACACCGGCGACTAGAAATAAAATGTAGTTTATAAAAAAGTATCATTTCTATAAGATTCGGTTCAAACTATCAGAAATGAAATAGAGGGCGATTCATATTTGCATAATGCAAAATTTGCGTCATGCTCGCGCAGCCGGGGAATCTATCAAGATATTACAATTCAATCGATCAAATTGGTATGATCTAGCCCTAAGATGAAGTTCAGCTCAAGCAAATGCTAACACATTAAGGATTATAATGACGTCAGGCACTTTGTTTATCTTATCTGTTATTTTGGTAGCCTTTTTATTTGATTTTATCAATGGCTTTCATGATGCAGCAAATTCAATAGCAACTATCGTTACAACTGGAGTCTTAACTCCTCGCCAAGCTGTTCTTTGGGCAGCGTTCTTTAATTTTATTGCTTTTCTAATTTTTAACTTAATGGTGGCCAAAACTATCGGCAGCGGCCTAATTGACGCTACAATTGTTGATACCCAATTGATACTTGCCGCTCTCGCAGGAGCAATTTTTTGGAATATGGTCACCTGGTATTACGGACTTCCTTCAAGCTCTTCCCATGCATTAATTGGTGGGCTTGCTGGAGCTGCTGTAGCAAAAGCAGGGATTGCTTCACTTAAATTTTCAGGTTTTACAAAGGTAATAGTCGGGATTTTTGTTTCACCTACAGTGGGTTTAATCATTGGTTTTTTTCTTACTTTTGTTTTTAGTTATTTTTCACAACGTGTAAATCCTGAAAAGCTTAATAAAGTATTTAAAGGGTTCCAGCTCGCTTCTTCAGCACTGTTAAGTTTAACTCATGGTGGAAATGACGCACAAAAGACAATGGGGATTATTGCCGTATTATTATTTTCAGCTAACTGGCTAGGAAATACTTTTTACGTCCCTTTTTGGGTTGTTATCTCCTGTCATTTTGTAATCAGTTTAGGAACTTTAGTTGGCGGCTGGCGTATTGTGCACACTATGGGAACAAAAATTACTGAACTTAATCCCATGCGAGGTTGCGCCGCCGAAACAGGTGCTGCCATCATGATTTTTACAGCAACTCAATATGGAATTCCCGTCTCCACAACACATACAGTAACTGGGGCAATTGCCGGCGTTGGTATTTTCAATGGCATTACCGGCACACATTGGGTGGTTTTAAGACGTATCTTTTTATCTTGGTTATTAACCATACCCGCTGCAGCTCTTGTTGCAGCAGGCGTTATGTTAATGCTTCATTAGATAATGAATTAGTCCCTCTGTCATGGTTGCTAAAAAAAGCCCATAAAAAAATACACCCAAATAAGCTAGCACAAGCACGACTCCATCTTTTTCTGCTAACCCTAAACCAAATAAGATAATAAGCGAGGCAAAAATAAAATTACTAAAAGGAATAGGAAGGAGTAATAAGAAACTTAGCATAAGCATCACTACCCCGTGTAGACGCTCCATAACAGGGCGAGTAAAAAAAAGCAACCGCGGTTTTAGCATTTGTTCAATGAATCTTAAATAGGGGATAGTTTTACGAACTACCTCCGCAAACTTAGAAAATTCCAAACGGCGATTAGCGAGCTTTTCAGGTAACCATAGAGCACGCCTGGCAATAATAATATGAATAGCGATAAAAACGATTGGCAAACCAAAAATAAAAGAAAATCCCGGAATAATTGAAATAGGTAAAGCACTTGGCAACGCAAAGAGAATAATGATTAAACCAAAGGCTTGATCTCCAAACAGTTTCACGAGTTCCCCATAGCTAATAGAGGTTGCAGATTTATTTTCTTCAACCATTTTGGTTAGTAAGTGACATATACTGGTAGATTTTTTACTTTTCGCTCTATTCAATTATTTCCTCACATCCTCAACATTAAGTGCACTATGGAAGCGACTATATAACCAATAAATCACCAGTCCCACTATCATCCAGATTGTAAATCGCAGCAATGTTATCCACGGTAAATTAATAATCAGATAAGTACAACTAATGATACCTAAAATGGGGATAACAGGCATAAAGGGCGTTTTGAAAGACCGAGGCAAATCAGGATGGGAGTAACGTAAAAAAATCACGCCTGTGCAAACAATAATAAATGCAAATAAGGTTCCTACATTCACTAACTCAGCCAAATCATCAATAGGAACGAGAGCAGCAATGAGAGACATAATAATTCCACATAGAGCAATAATTCTTATTGGCGTTTTTGTATGAGAATTTGTTTTTGCAAAAAATCCTGGTAATAATCCATCGCGAGACATCGCCAAAAATACACGAGTCAAACCATAATAGAGTACCAACATAACCGTGGTTAAACCTGCTATTGCACCCACACCCACTAAGCCAGCCACGAGCCGATGTCCCAACAATAAAAGTGCATGACTAATTGGAGAAGCGACATTGAGTGTGGAATAGTGAGTCATACCAGTTAGCAGTCCAGAAACAACGATGTATAAAATGGTACAAATGGTTAAGGAACCAATAATGCCAATAGGTAAATCACGCTGGGGGTTTATTGCTTCTTCGGCTGCAGTCGATACCGCATCAAAGCCAATATAAGCAAAGAAGATCAGTGAAGCCCCTTCCATCACTCCTTTCCAACCAAAGGGCATAAAAGGTGACCAATTTTGTGTCTTAATTTCAGTTGTGGCGACGACAATGAAGAGGAAAATAACCAATAATTTAACTAGTACCATGGTATTATTAAAGCGTGCACTTGATTTAACTCCCCAAGATAAGAGCGCTCCCAAAATGACTATAATTGCAAATGCAGAGAAATTAAATAAGCCACCAGCTGCTGGACCATGCAATAAATCGACGGGTAATTGTAATTTTATTGAACGCAAAAAATCATTAAAGTAGCCACTCCAACCAACAGAAACTGCAGAAACAGAAATGGCATATTCCAGTAATAAATCCCAACCAACAATCCATGCTATAAATTCACCAAATCCTGCATAAGCGTAACCATAGGCACTGCCGCATCCTCCCACAGCCGCTGCTAACTCAGCATAAGACAAGGCAGCAAAAGCACAAGCAAAACCCGCAACAACATAGGAAATGATAATAGCCGGCCCTGCTTGGGTCGCAGCCACAATACCTGTGAGGACAAAAATACCAGCCCCAATAATTGCACCCACCCCAAGAAAAATTAAATCAATTGCTGATAAACATTGATTTAATTCAGTTTTATTCACTTCATTAACCGCTTTTTTGCGAAACAAGTCCATGATAGTATGCTCTTTAGACATGGGTTATATGGATAAATTCTTAAACCCATCTTAAATGGATGTATTTTCATTTTAGCATTAAGCATGCCAGGCGCAGCCTAAATCCAGATTGAAAAATGAAGAAAACTCTTATTAGTTTATTTTTATTGCTTTATTTAAATTCAGCAGTTTCTGCCCAGTATGCAGAGGATTGTGCAAATTGGTTGTCCTTATTTCAACCTCTTTGTCGTCGTATGCATCAAATTTGGCATGAAGGCAGTAATGAGCTCTATGTAACAGGTTATGCCTGGCATAATCGTTATACCTATCCCAAAGAAAAAATTAAAACCTACAATGAGCTCGCTTGGGGAGGAGGATTAGGCAAGGGACTCTATGATGAAGATGGTGACTGGCATGGTCTTTATGCGCTCGCTTTTCTCGATTCTCATAAAAATGTTGAACCAGCACTCGGTTACGCTTTTCAAAAGATTGCTAATTTAGGAATAAATACGCGTGTTGGTGCCGGTTATACTGTTTTGGTCACCGCAAGACCTGATATTTATAACAATATTCCTTTTCCGGGAATTCTTCCCTGGGTTTCATTAAATCATCGCAACCTAACTTTGTCAGCCACCTATATACCAGGGTCAAGCAGAGCAGGAAATGTATTGTTTATTTTAGGAAAATGGACCTTTAACTTACTCTGATTCCTTCCATGAAAATTACTTGCAAGAAACGAATACCCTTGTTAGGCTGGCGTGGATTATCACTATCCTAACCAGGGAGTAAAACATGACGTTTAAATCCAAGCTTCTTGCCTTTGCCGGCGCTTTAGCAATTGCTGGATCTTCCTTTGCAGCTTTCAAAGCTCCTCCAACTTGTCCAAGTGTAAGTGCTATTAAAATTGCAGGCTTATCAAATGCTGAAGAATTAATGACAAACTTTTATTTTGCTTATGAAGTAAGCAAATATGATACAGATAACAACTGGGTTTTCGCGACTGGTCCTTATGAAGCTGCTGATGAGGAAGAAGCATTAGAAGAGGCAAACAAAGGGTTACGCTATTTATCAGGCAATCCCATTGCTGAACCCGACGATGATAGCTGGCTCTGTCTTTATGAAATGGATGCAGAACATTTTGCTATTGCAATACAATCTGATCTTATCCCCTCTCCTTATAAAATTCGTCGCTTCTTAAGTAAGAAACACTAATCGAATTACTTAGGCCAGAGTAAACGCATCTAATGATGAGATATCCAAAATGTCTACGTTCCGCGCTGTATGCGCGAAATCTGGTTCTTATCTAGAGACCATGCGTAAAGCAGGGCAAGTAGGCTAAAATGGAGATTTTGTGACAAAAATTAGATGTATTTATCCTGGAGTTACGGGCTTAATTACCAGGTAATTGGGCCCATTTACTATCGCCGAGGAAAACTGATGTCTTTATTACGATGTGCTTGGTCAACGAATGATCCACTATATGTAGCTTATCATGATGAAGAATGGGGAGTTCCGGTAAAAACACCCGATAAATTGTTTGAAATGCTTATTCTTGAGAGCATGCAAGCAGGGTTAAGTTGGTTTACTATTTTAAAAAAACGCGAAGCGATGCGTCAGGCTTTTTTGAATTTCTCGCCAGAACAGTTGGCATTATTGACAGACAACGAGATTGACAAATTGTTACAAAATGAACAAATCATCCGTAATAAATTAAAAATAGCCTCCGTGCGTACTAACGCCAAATGCTTTTTAGCTATTGCTAAAAGGGAAAATATTATTGATTATTTTTGGCAGTTTACCCAGGGAAAAGTCATTCAAAATGAATGGCAGAAGTTGGTCGATATTCCAGCCGTAACTAACGAATCGAAAGCAATGGCCAAACAATTAAAAAAAGATGGTTTTTCTTTTATGGGGCCTACAACCTGCTATGCATTCATGCAATCAGTCGGCATGGTTAATGACCACCTTAAATGTTGTTTTCGCTGGCAGCAAGTACAATCCCAAACATGATACTGACACAAAATCTCCCTTCTTCACCATTTAGTTTACTTACTTAGTTTCTGAATAGTAGAAGCAATATCATCAACTTCACCTGAATAGTGATAATAAATCCTGTTTCGATAACAGTCGATAATGCAAAGCGGCTCTTGAGCCTCGTCATCCCGCTGCTTTAAAATCCAATAAATCCCATCGGGGTGATCTTTTTGAATTATCTCTTTGAGTAAATCAAGCATCTTGGTTTCTTCAAATTCAGCTTGTGTACAAACTAACCCTGAGGCCTGACTAGTCACTTTATAGGCAAAATGCTTTTCTGTCATAATGTCACCAATTCTAAATGCACGGTTATTATATCGGTCTTACCTCAAAAAAATTGAGACTCATACCAGCGAATCGACAGCGACTAGTTATAGTATAGTTTATTTAACTTGACTATCTGATTTAAGCGGCTTGGTATTTTTTACAAACTTAGCTGTTCATTACCCTCTTAAGCTTTATTTTAGGTAGTTTATCTCTTAAGTATTCTCAGCTATATTAAATCCACTTAAGTAAGATGAAAGAGTCTTAACTAGCTATTTATAGGAAATTTTCTTTCAATTACCGCGCATATAGGGATTAATAGAGATGGAGCTTTCTTCATGTCGAGACTTAAAAGAGCAGCGCTAGCCATACTGGTTTTAAGCAGCTGTACAATATCTGCCGGCACCATGGGCTCTCTATGCACTCCGGGCAATGCAACCGTCCCCTGCCAGAGGAATGGTTGGAACATCGGTGCTAAAGCACTTTATTTTAAACCTTCCTATGATGTCGATTACGGCTACGGTCCCTATATTCCCAGTGGTGTGAGCCAGCACTTTATTGATGTCGATCCAGACTGGGAATGGGGATTTATGATAGAAGGCTCTTACCATTTTAATACTGGCAATGATTTGAATCTGAACTGGTATCATTGGAAGCATACCACCCACTACAGTTATGCAGGTGCTTTTGTTGCCGGATTTCCTAACCCTTTATTTGGTAGCACTCGTTTTGAACCCCAATGGGATGCCGTTAACTTAGAATTCGGCCAGCATGTTGATTTCGGTGAATTCAAAGATATTCGTTTCCATGCCGGTGTGCAGTATGCGCGTATCAAACATAAAATTAGAGGGACAGGCTACACACCACTGATCGTCAACACGCCTTTTGATTTTTTTGCTGAGAGTGATTTTAATGGTTTTGGTCCACGGGTTGGCACCGATATGGCGTATAATTTCGGCAATGGCCTGGCTATTTACGGCTCTGCTGCTACAGCCATTTTAGTCGGCGACTTCAAATTTAATACCGCAGTCAATGTGCCTGATTTGTTAGCGCTGGGCCCCAGAGGATCAAAAACCGCGATTGCTCCTGAATTAGAAGCAAAACTTGGTGCTAAATACACCTGGCTTATAGGACAACAGGCGAATCTAGTGCTTGATGCTGGTTGGACATGGATTAGCTATCTCAATGCGAATCATTTTATCAGTCTCAGTGGCAATAACACCGAATCCAATTTTGCTATTCAAGGACCCTATGCGGGTTTGAAATGGATTGGAAACATCTAGCATCAATCATGCGCGAATGCTCATTGGTGAGTATTCGCAGGAATTACTAAAACTTTAAATTAACATGGAGGATAGAAAATATGGATCGTAAAAAAACTGGTCACTCAAATACTTATCACGGTTATCCCGGCACTGTTTTTGGGTCTGGCGTGAACCTTAGGCCATCAGGAACGCAGCACGGGCATGACGACCATACAAATACTCACCATCATGCTGGACCAGCTCATGAGCACCACCATGACAGCCGTTCAGGTGATCCTCACAGCCGTCACCATGGCCATGATCAAAGTCATAGTGAACATCAGCATTATTCAGGTTTTACTAAATAAATACGATTCACTGGATTGAAGTTGTTTATGAAAATTTGAACTCCGATGACAACGGTAAGGCCAAGTTGAATGACCTTTCATGGTTTCCATGAATAAACCACGTCAAGACATGGATGAGGCAAATAATGCCAGAAGCACGATTTATCAATTAACTGCCCTTTTATTACTGTTTATTCATTTAATAAAAGAACTATAATTAAACCATCATGCGAGTTAATAACGCCAAATGGAGATGGCATAATGAAGAAACTGCTGATATTGCTCTCGCTTCTTCTAATCGCTTCGACAAGTTTTGCCAGAATCCTTATTAATGACAAAGCTATTATGCTGGAACCTCACGGTGATTATTATAGTTTTCCAGATAGTTACCAGGAAAGTGGCGCAAGTTACCATTTTGTATTTGTTGGCGGGGTTTATCGTGTCTGTCATCTTGCCCCACAACCGTTTCTTGCAGATCTTGATCTGCTGAAGATACGCATCGAATTGGGTGAGAAAAAATTTTGGTGGTATTGTTACGCTTATCATCCAGGATTCTTTGAGCTGGATTTTTGATTCTCTTTTTAGCTAGTGTTCCTTTTTATTTGCTAACTACCAAATGAATTCAAAATCAAAACGTTGTGCTATAGAATTGACGCATAATTTTTTACCTCCGTAGGAAGTTCGTGTGAAAGGACTAAAGACTTTAAAGAAATACAGAAAGTATCAACGATGGATTAAAAAAAACACGGCTAAAAAGATACCATACGACTTTGCTTTTAAGCCATTAATGTCGATAGTCATAGCAACTGACAATACTTCCCCTGCCTTTTTAAGAAAAACGATTAAGTCGGTACGAAAGCAAGATTACACTAATTGGGAATTATGCATTGCGGATGACGCGTCAACTTCATCAGCAACGATAAAAGTTCTTAAACGCTATACCAATCACCCTAAAATTAAAATTAACTTTTGCAAAACAAGCCAAGGCATATCAAAAACAACCAATGAGGCAATACAGTTAGCGAGCGGGGAATTTATTGCTTTCTTAGAGCATACCGCTCTCCTGGCTCCTAATGCACTTTCCGAAATAGTACAGGCCATTAATAACAAACCGCTTACCAAATTAATCTATAGTGATGAAGACAAAATAAGCGCTTTTGGCTTTAGACATGAACCGCATTTCAAGCCAGATTTCAACTATGACTTACTCCTTAGCACAAATTATATCTGTCATCTTTGTGTCATTAAAAAAGAAATAGTAGATAAGCTTGGAGGATTTCGGGTCGGCTTTGAAGGCAGTCAGGATTACGATTTACTGCTGCGCTGCCTGTCTCTTGTTAAGGAAGAGGAAATCGTCCATGTCCCCCAAATTTTGTATCACAGACGGATGGACAAAAGTTCCATAACCAAGATGAATGTTGCCCAGTCTGGATTTAGGGCGCTGCAGGAATACCTAAAGCAGAATCATATCAATGCCATTGTGGATGAGGGAATTATAAATACTACTTATCGTATTAAATACCAGCTTCCTGAAAATCCTCCTTTAGTCAGTTTGATTATTCCTACAAAAGATCAGGCAGAGGTCCTCAAAAAGTGTGTACAATCTATTATTGAAAAAACAACCTACAATCATTACGAAATTATTATTACAAATAATCAAAGTGTGAACGAAGAAACCTTCGAACTTTTTGATCATCTTAAAACACTAAAAACTAACATCAAAATTGTCGATTACGATCATCCATTTAATTATTCTGCCATGAATAATTACATCGTAAATCATCATTGTCAGGGCGATATTATTGGTTTGATTAACAATGACATCGAAGTAATTAATTCAGACTGGTTATCGGAAATGGTTTCCCAGGCGCTTAGAGAAGAGATTGGTTGTGTTGGCGCAAAACTCTATTATCCCAATAATACCATTCAGCATGGTGGTGTTATTTTAGGTCTTGGCGGCGTTGCCGGACATGCTCATAAGCATTTCTCCGACCACTCATCAGGTTATTTTGGCCGCTTAGTACTTACTCAGAATTTATCTGCTGTCACGGCTGCTTGTTTATTGGTAAAAAAATCTATTTTTCTGGAAGTTAATGGCTTGAATGAAGATTCTTTAAAGGTAGCTTTCAATGATGTTGATTTCTGTCTAAAAGTAAGACGCTTGGGATATAAAAATTTATGGACACCTTATGCCAGACTTTATCATCACGAATCGCTTTCCAGAGGCATTGATGATACGCCAGAAAAAGTCACGCGCTTTCAAAAAGAAATCGATTACATGAAGAACACTTGGAAGAAAGAACTTGCTTACGATCCCTGCTATAACCCCAATTTAACGTTAAAAGCAGAGAACTTTTCCTGGGCAGACTAGGAGCCACGGAATATTTTCAGCGGATAATTTTGCAATTATTGGCATCATCTAGTGATATTTTTGCTCAAATGAAAGATTTTGACGCTTCCTGTGATGGAATTGGTCAGTATGGACCGCTATAATTCTCTAACTCCAAAAATCTTTTGAAAAACGCCTATGGTTCAAAAAACAGGTAGCGCCAATCTACCTTTACACTATGGTCATGTGCCTTTATGGCTAGCCGATCGCATGACAAAATTAGGGGCAGTTATGAGCCAAGCGATTATACATCATTATGGACGAGATGAGTTTCTGCGGCGCCTGGCTAATCCTTTCTGGTTTCAATCCTTTGGTGCAGTCATGGGAATGGATTGGCATTCCTCAGGCATTACCACGAGTGTTATTGGTGCGCTTAAGCGTGGTTTAAACCCCCTATCAAAAGAGCTAGGTCTTCATGTATGTGGCGGCAGAGGCAAATATTCTCGCCAAACACCACAGGAACTTATAACGATTGGTTCGAAAGTGGGTTTTGACGGCCAGCAATTGGCGCAATCCAGCCGTCTCGTAGCCAAGGTAGATAGTGCGGCAGTCCAAGATGGATTTGACCTTTACTTGCACAGTTTTATCGTTACCGACGAGGGAAAATGGACTGTCATTCAACAGGGTATGAATACCAGCAATAAACAGGCAAGGCGATACCATTGGCTATCCGAAGGGTTAAATAGTTTTATTGATGCACCTCATGCCGCCATTGAAGGACATTCCCAAGGTAATATTATCAATCTTACTGATCAGCGTGCCCAAATATCGCGCTCCATGCAAATTGAACTTTTGAAAACCCTATCACCTGAACGCATTCTTGCAGAAGCAGCAAAACATAAAGATATTATCTTAAATTCCGCAATAAAAACCAGGCAGATTCCCTTACCCCATCTGGAGATGCCAGCGCATCATCATGTAAGGGCTGAAAATATTTCTTTACGACGTTTACATGGCAATATTGCTGCTGCCATCGATCGCGGGCCTGAAGATTTCTCCGACCTTCTTCTAACGCCGGGTGTAGGTGCCAGAACAATTCTTGCACTGGCCATGGTGGCTGAAGTCATACATGGAGCTCCCTATAGGTTTTCCGATCCTGCTCGTTTTTCATTGGCGCATGGAGGCAAAGATCGTCATCCCTTCCCTGTTCCTGTAAGGGTATACGATGAAACTATCCGTGTTTTGAAA
Source organism: Legionella cardiaca (assembly GCF_029026145.1). NCBI lineage: Bacteria > Pseudomonadati > Pseudomonadota > Gammaproteobacteria > Legionellales > Legionellaceae > Legionella > Legionella cardiaca. The sequence continues at coordinate 3,105,875 of NZ_CP119078.1, forward strand.
ACCGCAGTGCAAAAGGCCAAGCTTGGCCAAAGCGAAAAATTGGACGCGATTAAGCAACTCGATAAACAAGCACGCAAACTTGAGCGTCACATTGTCAGTGGTCCCTCCGTCGAAGAAATTATTGCCCATGAAAAGGATATTTCATTCCTTTACGGTGGCCGAAGCGTATTTGGATTTGAAGAATAGCTAATACCATTACTCTTTAATTGCCTCCTAATCCCGTTTTTACTGTTTGCTCAACAATTAATGAATCCAACGCTTCTTTCAGTTGATACCATGAACGAAGATCATAGTGCTCCCCTGCCTTATGAGCATAGGTTTTGAGATTAGATTTTTTAAGCAGTGCATTGAGTTCATCTAATAAATAGGTTGCAAAAGAATGGTTATTATACCTGGTATTGGGATGACTAAAGAAATCATCAAATTTGGCTAAAATAACACTGGCTGTATCTGCTTGTATTTCCAACCGCAATGTTTCTGCCCGCGTTTGCCCAGTCATTCTATGCCGCAACCAACTAAACCAGCCATTTTCTTCTCGCGCGTTTGTTCCATGCAAATAGTGATCACGATATTTTTCCTCGGCGCTAATAATGGCATTTTTTAATAAATTATCGATACTCTGGGGGCTCTGTAACTCTTGTGGTGTATTAAAAAATGAATTACTGCTTAAAGAAGAACGAGCTTTACGAGTAGGCAACCTGCGCTTGGGCATTGAGGCACGCGACCGCGTAAGATGCACAAGTCTTTCTTCTGACGCAACTTCTTTTTCTTTAAGACCTTTTTCTGGAGTAACTGTTTTTGGGAATACTTGAGGAGCGGAAACAAGTTGTTCTTTATTGGTTAGTTGCTTTTCACTGATAAGCTTAGGCCCTAATCCGTGAAAGCCAGCTCGAATTAATTCCTCTCTTCTTGTAGCAACTAAGTTATTTGAAATATTAACTTTCTTATCATTTGTTTGTGCTTGATTTTTCATTGCCTTCCTCATCCTTGAAATCTCTGTTCGACAACTACAGACTCTGAACAAATAGAGCAATACTATACCTAATAGTTAAAATATACGCTAGGCACACTTTTCCCATTTACCTCAGAATTTTTAAGTACAGCAGCAAAAATTTTTGACCGTCCATTTAAGATTTCAAACCCTTAAAGGCAAGGATATGCTGATAAGCTTCATTAATGCGATTTTCACTTATTTCGCCTGAGCTTACCTTTGCTTCAATTATGTCAATAATTTCCTGAGGATCTTGTGGGTTTTCTGATAACTGATTACCAAATAGCAACATGTCTGCACCAGCATTTACAGCGAGCGTTACTGCTTGTTCCAGGCCAAAATTCTCACTGATAGCCTTCATTTGCATGTCATCAGTCACAATGACACCTTTAAATTGCAATTGCTCACGCAAAAGTTCTGTTAAAACTTTATGAGAGAGAGTAGCCGGCATTCCAGACGCATCAAGCTTGCGATTAATAATATGCGCCGTCATTATCATCCCACAAGGACTCTCGCTATTTAACAATAATCGATAAGGGTCTAACTCAAATTCTTGCCAGGAATCAGTAACATCAACAAATCCTAAATGAGAATCACTGGTTGAGCTCCCATGTCCAGGAAAATGCTTATAAACGCATTGCACATTATGTTGTAAAAAGTCTTGAGAAAAAATGCCACCATACAGCGCTACGTTGACAGGATCATCAGAAAAGCTTCGCCCTAACAAACCAATGATTGGGTTATTTTGGTTCACATTCACGTCAATATCTGGAGCAAAATCTAAATTAAATCCTTCATCTTCTAAAGTTTTTCCCATTTTATCTGCTTCTTGATGAGCAGCCTCTGGAGTCATTTGTCCAATATCCGCAGCCGATAGGGTTTGAGGAAAACCATATTTAGCGCTAAGTCTATCAACAGCGCCTCCTTCATAATCGACAGAAATCAGTAATGGCAGTTGTGGACGGTGATGAGTTTGGTTAGCAATTTTGTTAGCCTGCTGCAATTGCTCATTAAGTTTTTTTACTTGTTCTGGACTAGCAATATTTTTATCGAAGGTTTGTGTGCGATAATTATAATCAAATAAAATCACTCCCCCAATATTGCTCTTTTCTATTGCCTGGACGATAGGTGATTGCTCATTAACTTCCTTGCCATCAAAGCCAACAATAAGCATTTGGCCTATCTTTTCACGCAAACTTGGCTCTTCAGCATTGGCGACCCCTGCGCACAACAAGAGCAAAGGAAACAAAATTCTGGCATATTTCATGGTGGCTTCTGCTTCGTTTAAGGCCAAACATGATAACAATTTGACCAAAAAGGATCAAGAATGAATTATTCTTCGCATTTCCAGCTTTCCAATGATCAGTTCTATGTCTAAACTAAAATGATTGAAGCAACTTGGTCTTTCAGCAAGACTGTGCTATTTTTTCATGTAAACTTTTCAGGATGATCAAATGAAATCATTTGTTGAGCAAGCTCAGTTTTATGCTAAATACCATCAAAAGCCGATAACTCTCTACACTCATCTTGCAGGCGTGCCTTTAATTATTTTTTCTTTAATGATTTTTTTAGGTTTTTTTCATTTAATCGTTCCTGGACTTCTTGATACAACCTTTGCGAGCATCGCTACTGTCGTCTTACTTATTTACTATTTTCTTTTAAACTGGCGCCTGGCTTTAGTACTAACACCAATTCTCATTTGCTTGTTATGGATAGCCGAGGCTATTAGTTGGGCAGGACCTACCAGAGGAGCATTGTGGACCTTTATCATCACCTTTATTCTAGGATGGGCCTTACAACTGGCAGGACATTATATCGAAGGAAAGCGGCCCGCATTAATGGATAATTTTTGGCAAGCCTTGATTGCACCTTTATACATTACTGCTGAGCTCTTTTTTAAGGGCGGTCGCATGCAAACATTAAAAAATCAAATTCATGGGGAGGACGTCGTGCCCCCTGCTAAAACAGTAACACCCGTCTCTGAGAAACCTTCAGCCGACGATATCATGTAATTTCATCCCGTAAGCCAAAAACCCTTCCCTTGATGAAACAGCATTTCATCAAGGGAGCTTTAGGGCCAAATTTTGAAATTAATTTACTTCGTAATCATAAAGCAATGATGGATGCGTTTGCTGCGCTTGAAATCTAAATCTATCGTCTCGGCAGTAATATTCTGGACGTTGTATTTTTCCTGAATGATTGGCAGTAATTTAAATTGTCTTAAATTGGTTGAGAAATATAAAATTCCTTCAGGATTTAACAAGCGCATGGCAGTATCAATTAATCTTTCCTGATCGCGTTGCACATCAAGGGTATGCTGCATTCGCTTTGAATTTGAAAAACTAGGCGGATCTAAAAAGATAACATCAAAGCGATCGCGAGTTAGCTTTAACCATTCCAAACAATCAAAATGAATAAATTGATGTTTTGATAAACTAATATGATTGAGACGAAAATTGTCCTCAGCCCACTGCAAATAAGTCTTCGATAAGTCAACATTTGTTGTCAATGCGCCAGCTAATGCCGCATGCACACTGGCGCTAGCAGTATAACAAAAGCAATTTAAAAAGCGTGTGCCAGGTTTTAACTGGGCAAAACGCATACGCAAGGGACGGTGATCTAAAAATAATCCCGTATCCAAATAATCATACAAATTTACTTTTAATTTCGCCTGTCCCTCAATGACAGTCATGACATGCTTTGTCTGATTCATTTTTTGATACTGATTACTGCCCTTTTGCTGTTTCCGCTGTTTGACAATAAGTTTGTCAGGAGAAATATTCAATACTTGTGGCACAACTTGAATTACTTCAAGACTGCGCTTTTCCACTTTATGAGCCGGGATGTCTGAAGGCGCGGTATATTCTTGTAAAACGGCGTAATCATTATAAAGATCAATCGCATAAGCATATTCAGGTAAATCCGCATCGTAAACACGGTAACAACTTATTTGATTTCGTTTAACCCATTTTTGTAGATGCTGGTAATTTTTTCGTAAGCGATTTGCCAACATCTGAGCACCTGAGGATAACTCATCACTTTTGCCTGTTTTTAAGCGATTTTCACTATCCAAGGCAACGCAATACAATTTGCACTCTAAAGGCCCATTGAACAAGGTATATTGTTTGCCTGCACGCAATCCTAACGCTTTTGCTAGCATGGTATTTGAAGTCAGGATAGCAGCGTGCCATCCTTGATAATAAGTATGGAGGGTGGTTCCCAATTGTTGATATAACGGTATGAGTTTGGTTGCTTCACTTAATCGCTGCCCGTAAGGAGGATTAGTAACCATCAACCCCTTCTCATAATTAGGACGACTATCATTAATCGATGCAACCGCAAATTCAACTAAAGGAAGCACGCCTGCACGCTCAGCATTTGCCTGAGCTATTTTAATAAGTTTTGGGTTACTGTCTGTACCTTTTAATTTTACGTACAACGGTTTAACCTGTTGCAAAGCCAAGGTTCGTACCTTTTCCCATAAAGAAGGTTGATGTTGCGCCCAATGAACAAGTGATTGATCTTGCCGTAATAAGCCTGGAGCAATATGACTTGCCATCATGGCCGCCTCAATGATGATTGTTCCTGACCCACAGAAGGGGTCTTGTAAACTATAACCTTTTGCGGCTAATTGCGGCCATTTCGCTCGAATAAGCATTGCCGCTGCAATGTTTTCCTTTATGGGTGCTTCCCCAGCTTGAGTACGATAGCCTCGCTGATGAAGACTATAACCTGTTAAATCAAAACTCACAGTCACAATATCATTTTTTAAATGGGCATGCAGACGTATTTGTGGACGCTCACGCTCAATTGAAGGGCGCAGACCTTTAAATTGGCGAAAATGATCAACAATTCCATCTTTGACAACTTGTGCACCAAACATGGAGTTACGTATATGGGTAGAAGAGCCATGAAACTCAATTGCTAATGTTTTTTCGGCAGTAAACACGGTTTGCCAGGGAAATTGATTACAAAGCTGATAAAGACTTTGTTCATTATGCGCTTGCCCACTAAACAATATAAGCTGCACGCGATTAGCCAGGCGAGACCATAAACAAAGCTGATAGATAATGGCAATATCCCCTTCGCCGTAAACGCCTTGAGGGCTAACACGTGTAACATGCAGGCCTAGTGCTTTGAGTTCTTCTTCAAGAAGATATTCCAATCCTTTCGGGCAGCTTATAAATAATGAGTATTTCATGATAAGCATGACCTTAGAAAACGAAAGAGTGCCTTCGAAGCACCACCCTGTTTGTTATTAGTTTTTTCATCGATAGCTTTTTTTACCAACTGCCGTAATTGTTGGACATCCGTGGGATTATACTGATCAATAAACGCTGTTAAAGCCTCTTTCCCGTCATCAATTAACCGCTCACGCCACTGTTCCAATTCATGAAAAGCGGCTGTTTGCGCACTATCTTCGGCAACAATCGATTCATAAGCGGCCAAGATAGCTTCACTGTCTGATGCTCGCATCAGTTTTCCTATCAATTGCGCTTGTCGTCTCATAGCGCCATGGCTTTTAATATTTTTCGCTTCTATGATGGCTTGGCGCAAATTGGCAGGCAATGGTAATTCATCAAGCTTGGTAGCGTTTAAAGCAATTAATTTTACCCCTACCTTTTGCAAAGCTTCAGCATCACGCTTTTTTTGGGATTTACTTTTCTGCTCTTCCATCAATAGACCTTTTGGGGAATGGTATTTGTATTTTTACAAATAATAGTCGGTTTTTTATTTTATCATTGTTAACACTGGTCTTGAAAATGGATTTACTCAACGGAAGCAAACGAAACATCTGTAGTATGATACATTTTTTGTGATCTGGCATTTTTTAGATAAGTGCGACTTATGGCATAGAGATTATAAATTAAAATTACCAATAACAGCGAATGTAACCAGGTTACCGTAAGTTTGGTAAACAGGGGTAAGGTAATGAAAACCCCAATGCAACCGGCTAAACTTAAAATTAACGTTTTCTTTAATGGAATTTTATTTTGTTGCACGAAAACCAGGGTAGTTAAAGGTTGCTGCATAGCACCTGCCGTTGTCATAATGGGAAATGCAACTACAGGAGAAACATTTAATAAAAATAAAACAGCTTGAACCATAACAAACAAACCAATACCCACAGAAGTTAATGCGCCACAAATAACCATCGCCAAAAAACCAATCACCAATTTCCATGAGTGAAGTTCAACGATATCGCCACCATTAGGCATCAAGCGAAATTGATGACTTACAAGTAATCCAATAATAGCAACAAAACAACACATCATAGCCAAACGAATGGCTTGTTTACTTAAACGGCTAACAACACTTCCGCCAATTAAACCACCAACACAAGTCCCTAACACCAGCGTTAACAAGGTTGTAAGATCGACGTCTACCAGGCGCATAAAAAACAATGATTCGATAGTTCCCGGAATAACTTGGGCACCATTATTAACAGCGGGTAACTCATCATCAGGAAAAGTGCCTAGCAATTTAGCCAAGGCTACGTTTACTGCAAAACTACCGATACCTAAAGTATCAGCAATAAAAGCAGTAATGCCACTGAAAGTTAATTTTAGATAGTCAAGCGATGACAGTTTGACAGTAGGTTGCTTCATCAATGCATAAAACATAGCAACTACACAAATTACAGTCAAAACTAATATTGTAAAAATTATCAACGGAAATGCCATCACGCTCTCGTTTCATAAAGTTAACTAAAAACCAATTAACACTTTATTGGCTAATCGTTTATGTTCTTTGCATCTAATAAAGCAAGAAAATGACCCCCGATTATACATTATTTACTCTGTCCAGCAAATGGCAAAATGCTCAAATATCGATCTTTGTGACTATATTTTTTATTGCCCTATACTTATTATTGCGAATACATAGATACAAGGACGCATCATGAAGCTCATTAATTCCACAAATCCTAAGAAAAAACACCTTCCTCTTCTTCAAGCTCTTTTTCAGCAGGCAGATGATTCCCGACAAGGCTTTGGAGAATCCAAATTTTACTATGTCAACTATAAAAATAAAAAAATCAAAGTCGCCTTAACCCATACCATTATTAAACGCCAGAGTAAAAAAGGAGGTAATCGTTACGAGGTTATTGATTCCACACCACTGGGAAAGGGCTCTTATGGTGTCGTTTACCCCATTAAGGCGACAATTAAAATCGCTGAGGAAACCCTGGTTGTCAAGCATAAAGCTCATGGTAAACGTAGGGTAGTCAAACAACGGCTGCATTCAACTAAAACCATGGATGAGGCAGTTAATGAATACATCATCACCCATATGACTCCTCACTCTCACCCCAAATATCCAGTCGTCTATGGTCACCATATCTATAGTGTTTCAAGACGAATGGAGGGACGTGAATTATTTGACATTATTAATGATGATTTTTTGCACAAGCAAGAACTTACCCTTAAACAACGTTTTGAATTAAGCATTCGGTTAATTGAGGCTCTGCAAACCCAAGTTTTTGACGCAGGGTTGGTACATCGTGACTTAAAACCTGAAAATATCATTGTTGATATGGATGAAGGCCTTGTCGGTACTATTGACTTTGGTTTAGCCAAAATAGGTGAAGGTTATGTTAATAATGATGCTGTGGGTTCTCCTCTTTACGTTTCACCAGAAGTTTTTCAAGGAAGTGGCACCACGCAATTAAGTGATGTTTATGGATTGGGGCGTATTCTTGCATTATTATGGCGTGTTGATCTGACGAGTTATGATACCAATTTAACAGCCTCACAACTCTATACTAACGCAAAAAAGAATAATTATTCGAATTTATTTGTAGGAATTAAAAGTACACTTGAACCTGAAGTGGCACTCATCATTCAAGAGATCATTGAAGGCATGACTGCTTTTAACCCTAAAAATAGATTAGATCTTAAAGGGGCATTGACTAAATTTCATACCGCGCAAAATTTACAATTTCCGAAATCCACAACAAACGCTATTATCAACGTATCAGCAGATGAAGACAGCATGCCCTTTAACACCAACACCATCAAAATTGCTAAGAACGAGCCTACGCCCAATCCACCGAAAAAAACAAAAAAATGGGGACTCTTCTTCAAGGCTTCCAAGAAAGAAGAACTTTCAATGTTACCTAAAGAAGAAGAAAAAAAACCTGGCAAATCAGATATTTATTAACCAAATAGGCGCTTGGCAATGCCCGCTACGTGTTTACCTTGAAAGCGGGCAATTTGCAGTTCAACAGGACTGGGGGAACGACTGCCATCGGCGCCTGCAATGGTGCCCGCACCATAAGGAGAACCACCACGCATCGCGCTTAAATCGGTTAACCCTTTTTCTGAATAAGGCGTACCAACTAAAATCATTCCGTGATGCATTAATGTATTCCAAAAAGATAAAATGGTTGATTCATTACCTCCACCGGTGCCAGTAGACACGAAAACGCTTCCTATTTTGCCTATCAAACTACCCTTAAGCCACATACCACCGGTTTGATCGAGAAAATTTCGCATTTGTGCCGCCATATTTCCAAAACGAGTAGGCGTGCCAAAAATAATGGCATCGTAGTCTTCAAGCTCATGCGGCTTTGCAATTTCCGCTTTTTGATCCAACTTAACCCCAGCTTTTTTAGCCACATCTTCAGGCATCGTTTCGGGTACACGCTTAATTGTGGCCTCAACACCATCCACTTCGCGAACCCCTTTAGCAACTTCTTCGGCCATCGTTTCAATATGACCATAACTGGAATAATATAGAACGAGTACTTTTGCCATTCTCTCCTCCCGGGTCAAAATCGGTTATTTCGGTAATCATCCAAAGCCTGCATTACCTCTTCTTGGGTATTCATTACAAAAGGTCCAAGCCAAGCAATGGGTTCTTTTATTTTTTCTGCAGCAATTAATAAACAATGAGCATCTTTTATACCTTCAGCAATTAAAGATGTTCCTTGACTTAAAACCGCCAAATTTCGCTCACCAACTACTTTCCCTTGAATATTTACTTCACCCGCCAAAACAAAAAGAAGCGCTTGATGATTTAATGGAATGCTCTGTTGCCATTTCTCATGGCATGGTAAATGGATGTCAAAGAAAATCGGTTGTGTTGCGATACCATGAATCGGTGATTGCGTACCCTGATCGGTTTTACCGGCAATAACTTTAATTGTTAAACCTGAATCATAGGATTCAACAGGCAGTTGACTCGCTGGAAACTCTTGATAACGAGGCTCAACCCACTTATTGGCAGCGGGCAAATTAAACCAAAGCTGTAGTCCAGTTAATCGACCCTGTGCCTGTTTAGGCATTTCGGAATGAATGATGCCGCGTCCAGCGGTCATCCATTGCACATCGCCAGGACCAATAATCCCACAATGATCATGGTTATCTCGATGTTCCATTTGGCCATTTAATAAATAGGTGACTGTTTCAAAGCCGCGATGAGGATGCTCTGGAAATCCTCCCAAATAATCCATCGCTTCATCACTATCAAAAAAATCAACAAGTAAGATGGGATCAAACTCATTTTGTCTAGTGGTACCTATATAGCGATACAGTTTTACTCCAGCGCCTTCTCGCATCATCGTACCAGTAAGTAGTTTCTCAATCGCTATGGTTTTCATGAGGATTTTTTTTATTACAATAAAAAATAGCATACTTCAAAATGAAGCACTTGTTAAATCAATAACTTTTTTTAAGTTATCCCTTAAAAACCATAACAATGTAATCTTGGGAAAAACATCTTTGCTAACCTGACAAATTAAAATTCTTGCACTATGCTGAAAAATCTAATATTAGGAAAAGGAGCTTCCTTGTGGATACTAAAGAGCACACTGAATTAGGAAATGCATTACGATTTACAGGTGTTGAAGGTAATCCTTATTTGCGCATCGATGAAGAAGGAACGCTTCATTTAAGGTTACAACATTTTCATGGCGATGGTATTCCAGAGCCGATGCTCCTTGAAATGACGGCCGGTGAAATTATAGCGATGGCGGCTGACTATTTTACGGATCGCGATTGGAATATGAAATTAGACCTCCCCAGTTGCCATAGCTTTAAAACCGCAGAGCGGTTTAGCCAGGTAGCAAGTTCTAGTCTCGGTGATTACCTTATCGAACAACCGGTAACTATCGATGAAGAAAATGCGTTGCTTAAAGCCTATAATAATCTTGCCTCACCAGAAGTTAATCGTGACAACATTGACTTAATTTATAAAATTGATGGCAGTACCTATATCCCTTTTTCAAACACCTTAAATGAATACATCAAACAAGTGATGTTTTATTTTCGCGTCAAGGATTATGGGGAAATGTTAAATCGCAACCAAACTCATTTTACACCCTGGTCTGTGCGTGTATATACCTTAGGCCACCATCTCGCCCTTAAATATGCACAAGTTACTCATGAGATACAGCGGTTAATTGCTGATTCTGACTATCAGTCCTCTAATGAGGATTTCCGTAATTTAGTAACGACATTACAAACGAAACCAGATGGATTATCCACGGAAAATCTTAAGGAGCTTTTCTATCGCTATCAAGCACTGACATTTTGTGTGGAATTATTTGTATTTCATTACTATTCCGATCATTTTGCCGCAGGACACATGTCTATGGTCGGTGACTTGCGCGTTTTACTAACAGAACGCTTCGGAACGTGGGGAAGTATTCTTGCCAATAATCTTCACAATGAATTAAATCGCGTTGGTGTTTACACTAAACGCCCCTATGACCCCACACCCACACCGCTCGAACCCCCAACTTCAGCACGCGGCGATGGTGATTTTAATAGTTGCATCAATCATTTTAATAAAGACGCCTGCATCGCCGGCATGCAATGCTCATTAGCAGACTTAAACCGTGTCTTGATTGGAGAAACTGCCCCAGAACAAAAACAATATGGCGGTCTTGAGCATTTGCCTGATGTGGATTATAGCTATCGTCAACTTCAACCGTTGCTGCTCATTGGTGAAGATACCAAAATTTACTATCGCGCCAATTTAAGCCAAATTAAAACGCTTTCACCCTCAGATTATGCAAAACTACTTCTTTCTCCAGCGCAACATGGCTATCAGGAGTTAAAAGGGAAGTGGGATGCATTCTGGCTTGTAGTTAAATTACGGGTATTGCCTTTTATTTACTCAGGAGAGGTGCAACCGTTATCAGCGGCCGACTTACTGCGTATTGAAGAGGAAGAACATGAGTTAAATCCAGGAAGAGATCCCATTCCCACTCCTCCTTGTACTCCGGAAGAAACCCCAGCTATCGAAGCATCAAACTGGCGTTCACCAGTACAAGAAGAGAAAATTCATGCTGCTTTAAACAGATATGGTTTAATCCCCAAGCCGGTTACGATACAACCTAAAGAACAAACAATAGAAACGACTCTGACTATCTAACACTGTTAATCTCGACAAGTCGATGTGCTTGTCGAGAGTTGTTTAATGCCAACAAATTAATTTGGGTCTTGATCTAAATCTTTGCGAATAGAATAATAAGTGTTTACTTTAAAACAAGGGAAGAGGATGCTTCGTCTAAAATTAATGCTGACTTCCATTCTTTTTTTAATTCTTTGCACTACTGCTCACGCTTCTAATGCCACTCTAACAACATTAGATGGGCAACAAATCACATTCAGCAGTTTAAAAGGAAAATGGATCTTTATTAATTATTGGGCCAGCTGGTGTCAACCTTGTCTTGATGAAATTCAGGAATTAAACCGATTTTATAATCAGCAAAAAGATCGCGTTGCTTTATTTGCAATAAATTACGATATGCTTCCTGTTGAAGAGCAATTACAACTTATCAAAAAATACCGTATCAGCTACCCTAGTTTACAAGAAGATCCAGCAGCTTTATTGCAATTAGGAAGTATTCCCGGTGTTCCCGCTACCTTTGTATTTAACCCGCAAGGCAAATTAAGTCAGACACTTTTTGGCCCGCAAACTGTATTTGGCTTAAATAAAATCGTCCTCCAAAAACCCATGTCTTAGCTAGAGTAGTTGACAGTAAATCCTACAAGGCAAGAATTGTTTTATTTTTGAGCTTCATGTATATTACACAGCCCCTTGCCTTATTTAGAGACAAAATATGTATGTTTTATCCGATTTGACGGAATTTAACCACGCTTTAATCTATGCTTTTGAACCAGAATCTTCTCCGCGACGTTTAATGGGTTCTGAAACGTTTATCGATGCACTTCTTCCTGAAGCAGGACAGCATGAGGATATGCTTGCAGCTTATCTCTACGCCCAAAATACCATCTTACCCTTTATTCGGGAAAATGGTTGGAAAAAAGTTGATGAAAAACTTTTTCTCGAGTGGATAAATACGCTTCATGGTTTCATAGGTAATACGCTATTATCAACCCATGGCAGAAAAGCCGGTCAATACACAGAAGAACTTGTTTTACGCTGGCATAAAGGTTCGCAACTTTCTACGGAATTTATTCTATTTTTATCGGATAGTCATACGATAAAAAACAAAAATAAATTTATACTTCATCTAGTAGAGTTAGGGCTTGATAAAGACGATGCATCGAGCTTTCTTAATTTGCTGCTAGCGATAAAAACCAATAAATCTCTCAAACCACATCCTTCACAGCTCCCTTTTATCGATCCACAAAGCCCTTTTATTTCTGGTATTCTTACTCTACAGAAATTAGCGGTGGCTTATCATGGGAACCAATTAAAAGCGAAGGAAAAAGCATGCGTCGATCGTGTTGTTAAAATTTGCCGCATGCCTATTGAACTGCCTGCAGCCATGGACTCTTTCGCCAAAGAAACCTTGCAAGGACTTCGGGAGCTTGGCGATCGCCAGGAAAGAGATTTAGCGGAAGTTGCCGCCTTTCTTGGTCGTGCCTTTTATAACTTTACAGACATTCATCCATTTGGCAATGCCAATGGTCGCACAGGGACTTGTTTAATCAATATTTTCTTACGTAGTTTTGACCTACCCAGTATTTTATTACGCCATCCAGGGGAAAAAGAAAATGCAAACAGTAATTACGCAAAAGCCATTGCCGAGCTTGATCATTCTCTCCAACCTCTTAACGAATTAATTTTGCATCGTATCTTGGTGGCTCAAAAGGAAACCTTTGCCGATGAGCAATTAAAACAGATTATTAGCTTGCGCGTAGCCTTAAGCACGGTGCTTCAGCGTATTCATAAAAAGCATCCCAGTTTTGATCTGGAATCACTCCGCGACAAAATTAGTCCATCTATACTTTTGGCAGCCAACTTCTCCGAAGATATGAATGCCACATCACTTCTGCTTTTAACATCCCTTTTAGCAATTGCTGATGAAGAAGAGAAACGGCTAGATGCTACAAAAATTAAACCTCTTCTACCACCTGTTATGAACATAGAAGAAAAACAAAACTTACTACAGGCTTTGGAAAAACTAACGGGCCAGACTGGCTGGGCAATTAGTAATGGGACTGGACTAGCTGCCTGGATTAAACAAGCAACGGCTGAGCAGGCAGAGCAAACCTTTAAAACGTTAGAATCATTGGATCTTGGAACAGTAACGATCCTGGATATTAAAACTGGAGATGGTCAAGTTCAATCGGTAGTTCAATGTAAAAATGTTAATGTCAAAAAATTACTTGCTTTAGCAGAAAAAACGCCAACGCTTGATACAGCTTCCTCCAACGTTCATGAGCTCACATGACATCAAACTAAATTAAATCTCCTCTGCCAGGACTACAAATGCTTGGCAGAGTTTTTTTCTTAATGTTCAGAGCGACTCATTTAAGCAGCTCTTAGTTTAAATTTGACCCCATACTGACACTCTCAACCACCTCTTCTTTTCCTTTTTTCTTATCATTTGCAGGAGCAAAGAAATGAGAAGTGGACTGACCATTTTTTTGCGAAGAATAAGCTTTGCTAAAGCTATATTGCTGTGAATTGTAGCTAAAAGATAATAAATTCCACATAAAATTTAAATGAGGATAATTGCCAAACATATGTTGATAAACAGACCCAGCTTCCTTTTCAGAGGTGGGACAAAAATTTAGTAATAATTCGTTGGCATAATCTTTATTAATTTTACCCCAATTTTTTAAGATAATTGCTGCATTTTTAAAATTATATTCCCCTGAAAAAAATGGGTTGCTCCTCGTGTCTTCTGCAAGCAAAATACTACCAAATAAAAATAAAGATATGACTCTCACTTCTTTATAATTCGGTGGCTCAGCTGAAAATACAGTAGGTAGTAAAAGTTTAATAGGAAGAAACACGGTATCAATATTTGAAATAACAAAAAATAAATTCCAGCTACTATACAAATCACGCCATTGTGAATGAATATTAAATTGCGATATTTTTTTTGCGCTTTTTTCTAATTTCAACTCAGGCAAAAGCATATACTCGTCTGTTTCATTCCAAACCACAGCTTCAGGAAGAATATGAGAAACGACTTTAAATTGATTCGTATATTGGCATTCCTCCATGACACCGATAAGACCACCGCCGGCGGCAGCGTTTTCCATACCGCCTTTATTTTTATTGTGACCGGTTGAGTCTTCCCACATGGCTTCAAAAATATTTAAGCCCATTGATGGAGCAGTTGTAGTGTATACTGTATCTGGGATTGCTAATTCAATATCGGCATTCCAACCAGATAAATTTTTGGTTTGCACAAAAGCATCTACATCTGCCTTTGTTTCTGCTCCTACACCCATTGCTTTATGAAATAAAATATTAAGCATGCCAGGTTTGATAGAAATGAATTTTAATCTTTCAAATAGCGAAGCATGATAAGGAGTACCAAGGAAAAAATCGGCAATAGGATTGCCAGGGAAACGAGAGCCACTGCGTTTTGTTAAATGGGTATAAACCTCCTCAGCAAAACCGTCGCCATTGACCATGGTAATTGTTATTGCTTCAAAAACACAAAGCAGATTAATTTGCAGTTGTAATGTTTTTGCCGCTCTTTCAAGTTCAATATCACTGATTAATTCATTTTCTTGGATAAATGCAAGTAAAGAACAAAGTGGTTTGTTATTTACAATAGCTAACTCAACATGCTTTATTAGGGTGCTAAGATCTATTTTTTGAGTTGAAATTTTAAGAATAAACTCATTAAATTCTTTATTATCCGTAATCATTTTATCAAGATTAAGCTCAGATAAAATTTGCTTAATTAGCTTTGGATCTGAAAATTTAACGATATATTTCTCTACTCGTTCGAGGAATTTTTTGGCACCCTGTTCAGCACTCATTTTTAAATAATCCAAAAATATAAACTCAACAATTTTAATGTTTATTTATTAAGTAAATATTAAGAAAATTTATTGAGAAATTTTTTAAAATTTGGTAACTAATCCTGTGAGAAAATTTCTGATGTAAATTAAGTTTTTGAAATAGTTAATGAATTTTGAGCTGAGGCTCGTCGTGGAGCGCTCATTTCTTATAGAGAAAAAAATAAAATCTTCCTTACTTTTCTCTGGGATCTAAGCAGGAAAATTAATGCAGATTAGAAAGAATAACTCGGGCTAACTTTAGTAAAATAGACGGCGCTTCTGTTCTTGTGTTAATTTAATTTTCAAGCGCCAGCCACCTTCCTCTTCAATTTCCTCGCTAAGCACAGCATCCATTTCATAAAGCTTGGCTCGCAGTTTAGCTTCTTTTGGTGTTAATGAAATTTCTTCCTCAATACTGACACCCTGTAATTGCGTGGCTATCGCTTCACAGAGTAAGTTGAGACCAGCTCCGGTTTTGGCTGAAACCCATACTTTACAACCTTCTTCTTGCTGCTCCACCTTCGCTTCCCATCCTTCCTGCTGATCAATTTTGTTAAAAACCTGGATCATCGGAATATCTTTTACTCCGAGCTCATTTAACACTTGTTCTACAGCAAATACCCTATCTCGCCAGTGAGGATCAGAAATATCAATCACGTGCAGTAATAAATCAGCTTCTTCTGTTTCTTCAAGCGTTGCGCGAAAAGCCTCTATTAAGTGATGGGGAAGATCACGAATAAAACCCACTGTGTCGGTCAAAATTACCGCTGTAGCTCCTGCTAACTCTAATTTGCGCATCGTTGGGTCAAGTGTGGCAAACAATTGATTTGCAGCATAAATATGTTCGCCAGTTAAGGCATTAAATAATGTCGATTTACCTGCATTAGTGTAACCAACTAAAGAAACTGTTGGCAAAGCCGCTTTTTTTCGTGCACGGCGATTTTGATCACGACTACGTCTTACTTTTTCCAAGCGTTTATTAATGGATTTAATCCGCTCACGAAGCAAACGACGGTCGGTTTCTAACTGGGTTTCTCCAGGGCCTCTAAGCCCAATTCCCCCTTTTTGTCGCTCAAGGTGAGTCCATCCGCGAACCAGACGGGTAGATAAATGCTGTAATTGGGCTAATTCTACCTGCAATTTCCCTTCAAACGTCCGCGCGCGTTGCGCGAAAATATCGAGAATTAAACCACTGCGATCAACAACTCGACATTCTAACAGACGCTCAAGATTGCGTTCCTGGGAGGGTGAAAGCTCATGATTAACCAATACCAGCTCGGCATTATGGTTCATGACTTGCTGTTTAATTTCTTCGGCCTTTCCTAAGCCCACATAATATTTAGCTTCAGGGGTAGAGCGTGCGCCTAATACACAATCCATCACTTGCGCTTGTGCAGATACTGCCAATTCTTTAAATTCGGCTAATGCTTTTTCTGCATCGATTCCTGGCAATGCCATTTGTACTAGAACCGCACGCTCCCCTCCTTGTGGTCGTTCAAACAAGGCTGTATTTCCGATTAAAATAAAAACACTTAGTCTGCCACATTTCCTTCTTCGTCACCAGTAGGTACTTTTACCATGCGTGAGGGCACTACAGTGGAAATGGCATGTTTATAGACCATCTGCGTTACTGAGTTTTTCAACATAACGACATATTGATCAAATGAGTCAACAATACCGTGTAATTTAATCCCATTGACTAAAAAAACGGAAACAGGAATCTTTTCCTTTCGTAGTTCATTCAAGAAAGGATCTTGTAATAGATGATTTTTAGACATTGCCTACTCCTTATTATTATTTTATTCAGGCAACTACTACTTCACTAGTATAGTCGTCCGCACAAAATAAAACTTTAAGACTTCGAGAAAATTTATTGCCTTGAGCAATTTCTTTCATTTTTTAATTATAGTTAGAACTGATGCACCAAATTAGAATCAGAACAATTTTTCTCAGAGTCTAAAATGTAATTACCATTGCATCCTCTTTTGATTTCGTTACTATAGGGGTGCCTGTAAAAAACTATTCGACCACTCTGGTCTATCGTCAATGCACTGGAATAAAATCCCAGATTCTTTTTTCTAGCTGTTCATAAAGCAATAGTGTTTTAAACAGCTGAATGCATCGTTTTGGGATTAGGACCAGCCAATTATTGGCTATTCATTCATTTAACAGGCAAAAATAAGGAGATTAGTATGACTAAATATGTAATAAGTGAATTACTATCTATGGAAAACCCTTATGAGAAACTCATAGAGGAAGGTGACTCATTAAGAGAGAGTAAAGAAGCCATTGATGCACTTTCTCCTAAAGAATTAGCCGATTTGGTCTCCAAAATCATGTTAGGATGCCCTAGTGAAAAATTTAGTGAATTAAATAAAAAAGTTAGTCGCACACTTGTTGGTACTAAATTTTCACAAACTGTCGGTCAAGCCTGTGTTTTAAGTCGCTTACTGGAGACCCTAAATGGAGAAACACCTCATCAAGCCTTTCAACGCGACTTTGATGTATCGCTGTTTCATAAATTTTCTTATTTAGTTGCAGCAGTTATTCCTGATATGGATAGTATCAGCGAAAAATTAGCTCAAACTGCACCCCAAGAGAAACTTTCTGCTATCTCAAGACAAATGACTTTGCTACGCTCTATGACTTGTGGCAAACAAACACTTGAGCAAAAATGTACTCAGTTCACTCAAATAGCTGAAGAAAGAAGAGCACAAACAAAGGAAACTTACGTTTCTCTTGGTAATAGTCGTGATAGTGTATTTGCTACTGATGAGCGTCAAAAAGACCAGGTGAGTTCCTCCTGTGAAAAAGAAACCAGAGTGGAATCATCTTTGATTTAATCTAACTTCTCTGATAAACGTCTTTGACTTTACCGGGGCGTTTATCAAATAACACTCCTATCCCTTTATAATTTATAACATTTTTTAAAATTCAGCAGCTCTATCCATCTCAATAGTAATAATCTAAACTTTTTTCACAACAATGTTAGCACTCACGGCAGAAACTCTATTCTGTTTATTTTTATGCAGATTAGGGATGACACATTTTACTTGCGTGTTTTTAGGAATTATTTATGCAAATAATAAGAAGAATAACTTTTATCATAGCAGTATTAATTAATGGCCAAGCAATCTCCGGAAGCATGAATAAAAACATACTCAATATGCCTAAAGAAAATCTTTATTTTGGTATAGGTGTGGGAGGCACATTTAATAAAGATACTTTGGACACACTGTCAGATAATTCTCGCATCAGTAAATCCATAAACCATAGCGATGTAAATGGAAATATATCCCTTGGCTACGGGCATACCTTTGCTAATGCATTATTTTTAAGTGTTGAAGCAAATACCTACTTTCCAAGACGCACCACTACAGTGATTTCACCGGCTCTACCTCCTGATGATAATCTCTTTTATGAGAATCAAATTGCTTTTGATGATTACTTAGGACTTGATTTATTATCAGGCTATCGTCTCAATTCTCTTCTTTTATTCTATGGACGAGCAGGACTTTCATTTCGTGATCTTAGCATCAATCAAAATCCAACCAATACATCTGTTAGTTTTTTTAATTCAGGAAATTCTGTGGGTGGCAGATTCGGATTAGGTTTCTCTTATGCATTAAGTCCCAACTTCGCAGCGAGTGTAGACTATTTTTACACTTACCATCCCACTTGGAGTTCTTACTGGCGTTTATATTCATTGCAATTTAATACAAAATCTTATGCTAACTATGCGGGAATATCATTAATCGTCAAGGTTTAAGGTATGGATATTGCGATCGGCTAAAGAGTTAGAGTTAATTGAAAAAAATATTGAAACATCAATATCAATAGAATTTGAAGATGCAACTTAATATTTTTTCAATATAAAATAATATTTCCTAATATAAGCAAATTGCTAATTTTATTGTTCTTTGCATCATATTTATCGCTTTATGAAGATAAAGCTCTCATATATTTGAGAAATTTCTTACAAGGCACGCAGCGAATTCCTTCATGACAGTTTGCCAAGAAGATATATACTCAAATACATGAGGGATGACAAGGATTGTCTGACAGGACGTCAAACAAAGGGACCAGCACAATGGATGTGCTTCGCCGCAAGGATGCGGCCTTTTTTCTTATAGGGATTTATTCTAACTATCTAAGTTCATATTGAATACCCATTGCACTTTATAATTTCCATTATTTAAGTGCGTCAGGATGTATCCTCAATTACTTTTCTGAAGCAAAAAATTTAGATTACTTGTAGCAACAAGTAATTGAGAACGCACCTGTAACTTATCACTTAACTCACTTTGGATTTAATGAGCATCAGTTGTAAAAATGATTTATGCAAATTCTTAGTGACTTATAGAGTATATATAAACATTAAACGTCAATATTCTCCGCCTCAAGTGCATTACTTTCGATAAACTCTCTTCTAGGTTCAACTTGGTCACCCATTAACGTTGTAAAGATCTCATCAGCAGCCACTGCATCTTCAATACTAACTTGAAGCATACGTCTGACTTCAGGATCCATTGTGGTTTCCCACAATTGTTCTGGGTTCATTTCCCCAAGACCTTTATAACGTTGGATGCTTTGTCCACGTTTAGCCTCATCCATTAGCCAGCCAAGTGCTTGCTCGAAAGATTCAACTTCTTGCGTCTTATCACCGCGTTTTATCACCGCACCTTCTTCAACAAGTGTCGCTAATTTTGCTCCCAAAGTAGCCAGCTCTTTATAATCTTTTGCAAAGAAAAACTCGGCATTGAGAAGAATATTCATGTCCATGCCGTGCTGAGTAATTGTTACCTGAGGTAGGTAATAATCACTGTCCTTTTGCTGAACAACGGTTACTTTATATTGATGAGTTTTGCTGCCCACTTGTTGTAAACTGAGATGAAGCTGATTTGCCCAAGCATTTATTTTTTCATGATGGGTAAAATCATCATTATGTAACGTAGGAAGATAAATCATTCTTCTTAAAACTTCGGCATTGTAACGTCTTGTATGTCGCTTAATTATTTTTTCAACACGTCTGTATTTCAGCACCAAATCTTCTAAAGCCGCTGAAGAAATAGCAGGCAGATCCTTACCGGGGAAGAAATGAGCCTCATCCAAAGCACTTTGCGTCAAGTAATCATAGAGTGCTTCATCGTCTTTAACATATTGCTCTTGTTTACCACGTTTAACCTTATATAAAGGTGGTTGAGCAATATAAATATATCCACGCTCGATAAGCTCCGGTGCTTGTCTGTAGAAAAAGGTTAACAATAAAGTACGTATGTGCGAACCGTCAACGTCAGCATCCGTCATAATAATAATGCGATGATAACGAATTTTATCTGGATCATATTCATCTGGCCCTATGCCACAACCTAGAGCAGTAATTAATGTTGCGACTTCTTGCGATGAAAGCATTTTGTCAAAACGTGCTTTTTCAACGTTAAGAATTTTACCCTTAAGCGGTAGAATGGCTTGAAATTTTCTATCACGACCTTGTTTTGCGGAGCCCCCTGCTGAGTCTCCCTCGACGATGTATAATTCTGAAAGGGCCGGATCTTTTTCCTGACAGTCCGCTAATTTTCCAGGTAAACCAGCAATATCCAGTGCCCCTTTTCGTCGCGTCATTTCACGCGCTCGTCGAGCGGCTTCTCGAGCTCTAGCAGCATCAATAATTTTGCCGACAATCGATTTTGCTATAGCGGGATTCTCTAAAAGAAAATCATTTAATTTTTCTGCCACTAATGATTCAACAACAGCCTTCACTTCGGATGAAACTAGCTTATCTTTCGTCTGTGATGAAAACTTGGGATCAGGAACTTTGACTGATAATACAGCAGTTAAACCTTCACGCGCATCATCACCTGTGGTGACGATTTTGGCCTTTTTTGCAAAGCCTTCGTTTTCAATATAAGTATTTAAGGTACGTGTAAGAGCTGCACGAAATCCAGCTAAATGCGTACCACCATCTCTTTGTGGAATATTGTTAGTAAAGCAGAAAATGGTTTCCTGAAAAGAGTCATTCCACTGCATGGAGAGTTCAACACTCATGTTATCTCTTTCGCCAGATAAAGTGAAAACTATCGGCATAATGGGTGTTTTATTACGATTTAAATGCTCTACGAAAGCTTGGATTCCACCTTCGTAACGGAATGTATCCCGCTTTTGCGTCCTTTCGTCATATAAATGAATGCAGACGCCTGAATTTAGGAAGGAAAGCTCTCTTAATCGCTTTGCCAAAATATCGTAATGAAACTCGATGTTGGTAAATGTACTTGCACTGGGTTTAAACCAAACTTGTGTGCCCGTACTTGTTGCATCTCCCGTTACAGCGAGCGGTGCATCTGGCACACCATTACGGTAATGCTGCTCATGTACTTTTCCATTACGCCGAATTGATAGATGCAATTCTTCGGAAAGTGCATTAACAACAGAAACCCCTACACCGTGTAAACCACCAGAAACTTTATAGGAATTATCATCAAATTTTCCACCGGCATGTAAAACAGTCATAATTACTTCTGCGGCAGAACGACCTTCTTCCTTATGAATATCAACAGGGATACCACGACCATCATCCTTCACACTAATCGATTCATCAGCGTGAATAGTTACATGTATTTCGTGACAGTAACCGGCCAAAGCTTCGTCAATCGAATTATCTACAACCTCAAAGACCATATGATGCAATCCAGTGCCATCGTCAGTATCACCTATATACATGCCCGGACGCTTTCTAACAGCATCCAAGCCTTTTAAAACCTTGATGTTCGACGAATCGTAACTGGCGTCAACGCTCATAAGAGTCCTCTTTGCCTATGTAGTGTATCAAATAGTATATTGTATCACTAAACGAGTCTCTTTTACATGATTAGCAGCGGTTTTAAGGTGCTCTGTGAGGGATAAAGATGTTTCACGTGAAACATCTTTATTTACTAAAGACTTCTGTTCAATGTTACATTAGACCCGGGCACTATGCTGTGGTTGCAGATCTTCTATTGGAGTTGCTGCTAAGACATTAGGACTATCAGTAGATGACGGTGCTAAATTCACCACAGCAAATATACCAGCATCCTTTGTAGAGGGTAATAAACCAAGTGGGGGCATGTTAAAGGCAGCAAAAGAAGTGTCAACAAATTTAATCAATTCCTCAGATAAATTCTGTAAAGCACATTGCTCAAACTGATGAAACAGGCTTGATGGATTAGTTTTATAATTAGAAAGATGATTTAAACCCATTCGATTATCAAAAGGCACTTCTATTGCAAGCCCGCTAAACTCACGAAATTGCAACAGATTTTTAAGTGCTGTTTCCTCAGGCAATTTATCAAGAGTTGCAATCCAATTTCCCCATGAATCAATTGCTAAGCAATTATTCCCCCATCTTGATACATCACTTAAAGTACTTTGCTCATCACGTCCCATGACAACCAACCCGTGATTATCTCCTGTGCCAATAACATCCAGTTTTATACATTCAACAAGCGGCCCTTGATTTATTCCATAAAGCTTCATGAAAGCTAAAACGATGAGCGTTGCGTGTTCTTGACAACCATTCAATTGTTGCTTAAATGATTGTAACGTACACATGACAAGTGCTTGAAAAGAGGCAATTCTATTTATTGCATTACTTGTATTTAGAGTCAGTTGTTCCATTTCCTCTACCAACTTACCCGTTTTATCTTTTTTTATAACAGCTCTAATGCGCTCTACTTCCGCGCTCTGAACTTTTGCAAGGTTATCAACAATCCTTTTCTGAATAATCGCAGCCAAAGATTTGTAGTTTGCAAAGCATTTGGCCCGGGCAGCAAGATCATCTTTTTTCATATGTTTATGAAGAAACTCAAATAAACGCCTAACGGTTGCCAAATCTATACTCACAATGAACATCCTTAAAACGAAAGAGTTCATTATACAATTTTGTTTTTTAAATTCCAGGCAAAACCTTGACATTCCCATCCTCTAGGGAAAATGAATGGCTTGTATTGTTAAAATTGTGTATTGCCTGCATAGATAACGTGGAGGTAATAAAAAACTGTCCTTCCAGCCTGCAAATTACATTTAGCAGGCGACCGATGTGTTCTTTATCCAGTTCAGAAGTTAGATCATCACATAAGTACACGCAGGGAGTAGTTACTAATTTAGCTTGTGCAATTTTTAAGGCAAACAACAATATTTTCTGCTGTCCTCTAGATAAATATTGTTTAGCATTAAAATCGCTACTTATTACATATAAATCTGCTTGATGAGCACCATAGTGAGTAAATTGACGTGTAACGTCTGCCTGATAACTTTCTTCCAAAATAGTTATCAATGATTTCCCGCTATTGCGCTTGTCCCAGCCTTTATAATAACTTAATGAACAATGAAAATTCGTTAACTCCTGCAATGTTTTTTCAAACTCGGGGCCAAGTTTTAAAAAATAGCTTTCTCGTGCCTCATGCAATTGTATAGACAAGTCAGCAAGCAAGTGATTCCAGGGACTTAAATCCCTGGGCAATGCTTTCTGCTTCAGTAACGCATTTCTTTGTTTTAGAGCGCGTTTAAAATTCTTCCATAACGCATGGTAATCTTGTTTCACGTGGAACAATCCCCAATCCATGACATTGCGTCGAACAGAAGGACCGGCATCAATAATTTGAAAAATATCTTGATAAAATACCTGACAAGGAAGAAAACGCGCCAACTCGCTACTACTATGACACGCCAAAGTATTCAAACGAACCTGTGTAGGAAGGTTTAAGGATTTTTGAATGCTAATGCTTTGTTCATCATTAGTTCGAGCAAATACTGTTAATGCATCTTCTCCCTGGCTAACAAGAGGTAAAATTTCGCGTGTACGAAAAGAATGCCCACTACCTAATAAGTAAATAGCTTCTAAAAGTGACGTTTTACCACTACCATTACTCCCAGAAATAAGATTAATTTGTGGATGAAGCTCTAAATGGGCTGACTTTATATTGCGTAAATTATGAATCTTTAATTGCGCTAGGCTCATAATTTCATGGGCATTATTATATATTGATACTGTTCATCTTGGAGGGATTCAACCAAAATACTACTATCCGTAGCAGACATGGATATACGGACTAAACCTTCACTAAAAAAATTTAATACGTCTAAAAGGTAACTGGCATTAATACCTATTTTGATTTCATTACCATCCGTATGAGCTTCCAGCGTCTCGACAGCTTCCTCTTGTTCCTGATTATTAGCTATTAAAGTAAGGGCGCCCGGTTGCATATGCAGAACCACCGCTCTAGACTTCTCATGGGCAAGTATAACGATACGGGCAAGCGCACGTTTAAGTAAATCCCTATCAAGAAGAACGAATTTATCTTGTTGTTTAGGAATAGCTTTAGCATAGGGAGGAAAACGCGCTTCAATTAGTTTTGATTGAAAAGTATATTGCTGAGTGGTTAACTTAAAATGGCCTTTACCGGCGGAAATTACAATTTGCTCATCATCAATATTTTGCAACAATCTTAACATTTCTTGCACACCTTTTTTTGGCAACAAAAAACGATGATGAGAGTTAATTACTTCACAAGCTAACTTACAAACAGCCATACGATGGCCATCGGTAGCGACAGCAGTAATGGTCTGAGCATCAAATTCCAGCAACAAGCCATTCAAAAAAACCCGAACATCATGCTGCGACATTGCAAAGTGAGTGGATTGCAATAAGTGAATCAAAGAAGATTTAGCTACAGATAATTCTATTTCGCTTAATTCATCTTCGCTAGCAGGAAAATCATCAGCTGCCAAAGTTGCTAATTTAAACTGACTTCGACCAGCACCAATTACAACCGTTCCAGCCTTCAAAGTAATCGTAGGTGCGGCGTCATCATCAAGAGAACGAATAATATCAATAAATTTTTTAGCTGGAACAGTTATTTTTCCTGCTGAATGACTTTCGCTACAATTAACACAAGCTGTAATTTCCATCTCTAGATCAGTTGCAGTTAACAATAATTTATTATTGTCTAAACAAAGCAAAATGTTAGCTAAGATAGCCAGGGATTGTTTTTTATCAACAGCTCCAGCCACCGTTAATAAGGGGGTTAGTAATTGATCTTTAGCAAGCGTTAAATCAAACATAAAATCATCCAGGCTAAGATGTTAAAGTACGCATTAAATTTTTATAATCTTCGGCAAAATCATTTTCATCCTGAATTAATTCCTTTACTTTGCGGCAAGCATGAATCACCGTGGTATGATCGCGTCCACCAAAATGATCACCAATTTCAGGCAAGCTATGATTGGTAAGCTCTTTTGCTAGAGCCATCGCCATTTGACGAGGACGGGCAATGGAGCGACTACGTCTTTTTGACAACAAATCAGCCACTTTGACCTTATAATACTCAGCAACAGTCTTTTGAATATTTTCTATTGTCACTAGCTTGTCTTGTAAAGCTAATAAATCACGCAACGCTTCATGAACAAAATCAATAGTAATAGGTTTGCCAGTAAAATGAGCATTTGCTATAACACGTCTTAGAGCACCTTCTAATTCACGAACATTCGATCGAATTCGCTTGGCTATGAAGAAGGCAACTTCATAAGGTAATTCAATATTGGACTGCTCTGCTTTACTCATTAAAATCGCAACGCGAGTTTCTAATTCAGGGGGTTCAACAGCAACCGTTAATCCCCAACCAAAACGAGATTTTAAACGCTCTTCCATGCCTTCGATTTCTTTAGGATAACGATCACTTGTCAAGATAATTTGTTGCTGTCCCTCGAGCAAGGCGTTAAACGTATGGAAAAATTCTTCTTGAGAGCGATCTTTACCAGCAAAGAATTGAATATCATCAATAAGGAGCGCATTTAAAGAACGATAAAAGCGCTTAAACTCATTAATTGAGTTTGTCTGAAGAGCCTTTACCATATCAGCCACAAAACGCTCTGAATGAAGATAAAGAACCTTAGCTTCAGGGTTATTTCTTAGAATGGTATTCCCTATAGCATGCATTAAATGCGTTTTGCCTAAACCAACCCCACCATAAATAAATAATGGATTATACGCTTCGCCGGGTCGTTCGGCGACTTGCAGTGAAGCAGCACGAGCGAGCTGGTTAGAATTTCCTTCAACGAAACTATCAAAAAGAAATTTCTTATTAAGATAACTATTTTTATAATCGGCAGTCTTCTTAGGTATTGCCTTACTAACTGGCGTTTGTACCTGGGATGGTTGCTCAATAGGCGCAACAGGAGAAACAGTTTTAGAACCAATTTCAATACTTACGGAAGCAACGGCCTCACCACCAAACTGATTTACTAATTCTTTTATTCGCGTATAAAAATTCTTTTTAACCCAATCGACGACAAATCGGTTCGGGGCGAGTAAAACTAAATTAGCATCCTGGAATTCAGCCTGTAAAGGACGCAACCATGTATTGAATTGTTGGGGAGGATATTCCTCTTTTAAAAAACCCAGACATTTCTGCCAAACATTCGCAGACACAAACACTCCTCATGTTCTATAAGGCTAAAACATAATAGAAAGAACAAGCACCACAGTAAATATTGCCATTGAATAGACCAAGGGAGCAAGAGAATATGCTCTGGAAAAATTCATCAATATTAAGTTCTGATAAGCCAGCCTAAACCAGCAAAGCAGAATAGGGCGATATAGCCTTTAGAAAGCAATGCAGATAAATAATAGTGATTATACTCAGCCTTAAATAAAAAAACAGAGTTATCCACAATTGAAGAAAGGTATTAAACCATAAAAGCAAACAAATATTAAGCAAGGAATAAATAGAGAGGAGCAAAAACAATCAATTTTTCTCATGAAAAACTTGGGATATCACTAAAAAATACCGGGGATAATTAACGCTAAAACAATTAAAAAGAACTATTCATCCAAAGATATCAGCTATTTATCGAACATGAAAACAAAGCTTATTAACAAGAAATATTTAACATAACTAATTGTTTATTAAAATTTTTTTAAAGTAAAGCACAGATTTTTCCTACTATATAATAAGAATAAGAATATATATTAAATTTTTATTTTTATTAATGTTCCATTAAAAGTAGATAAAAGGGTTTTCTGATTTAACACTTTTGGGTTTGTGGAAAAACCGTATATACAAATGAAGATAAATAGAGGATTACTTTATAAAAAGGACTAAATTTAAAAATCCATACTAAGCTATACAAGGAAACCTTCTAAGTTTATAACAAGATAAAAACAATATAACCTATTGATAAATATCGTTTTATATAAAATATCCACAGAAATTTATAAGCTAATAACAAAACACAAAATATAAATTTCAATTTTATTTTTATTGTCGACAAAACTTTAACAAGCTTGTCGTAACTCAACATGTTTGACAGTCGGTGTAAAGTTTTCTATCATTGCCAACCTTAAAAATTTAATTAACAACAGGTACATCATGAAACGCACATTCCAACCCAGTAATTTAAAGCGCAAACGCGATCATGGTTTTCGTCAACGCATGTCAACAAGGGGCGGTCGTTTGGTTTTAAAACGTCGTCGTGCTAAAGGACGCAAGCGTTTATCTGCTTAAGTGTATTGTTTTGATAAAACACGGCGATTACTAAAAAAAACTGATTATGATCACGTGTTTGCTCAAGCAAAGAAAGTGGTTACCTCGGAGTTTATAATTTTATATCGCGCAAATTCTCTGGGGTATGCCAGGCTGGGTTTAGCATTATCAAAAAAAATGATACCCAAAGCACACGATCGAAATCGCTTGAAACGTTTATTGCGCGAAACGTTCCGTGTGAAGCAATTGCCTGCTATCGACCTGGTAATTTTAGCAAGATCTGGTGTTGCAGCAGTAGAAAATAAAACAATTAATACCAAATTAGGTAAAACATGGGACAAATTAATCGCATCATACGCAACTTGATTTGCTTACCTATTATTTTGTATCAATTGTTATTGCGCCCAATCATGAACCCCTGTTGTCGCTATTACCCTAGTTGTTCCCAGTACGCCCTTTTAGCCATTAAACAGTTTGGTGTGTTAAAGGGAGGATGGTTAGCTTGTCGTCGATTACTACGCTGCCATCCCTGGGCTGCTGGTGGCTATGACCCAGTATTACCTAACGAAGAGAAGCCTTGATGGATATACGACGTGTAATTCTATACGCAGCCTTAGCGCTGGTTACTTACTCTCTGTGGATTAATTGGCAACGAGACTATCCACCACCGTCACAATTAAAAACGACCAGTAAAATTACTCCTTTTCCTGGTAAAAACGATAGTTTGCTCCCGAATATGCAAGGGGATGCTGCTGCTCAACCAAAAGAACTGACCACTAGTACTGAAGCACCAGATAAAGCAGCACAGGCAATTCAAGTCACAACTGATGTCTTAAATCTGCGCATAGATTTAGCGCAAGGGGACATTATTACCACGCAACTACTTGATTATCCTGTTAGCGTTGAAGAAAGAAATAAACCTATAACTATTTTGCAAGATCATGCAACACAACGCTATGTTGCTAATAGTAGCTTGTTTGTAACCACTGGTCAGGAAGTGAAAAATATTGATTTTAACTTTCGTAGTGAGCAACCAAAATACGAGTTGGCTCCAGATGCAAAAACTCTTACGGTGACTTTGGATGGGAAATCACCAGATGGATTAGAAGTTAAGAAACAATTTACGTTTACACGCGGTAGTTATCTGATAGACGTTAAATATTTCATTAATAACCAAGGCACAAGTGCCTGGAAAGGGTACATGAATACCCAGCTTTTACGAAGAGACCCTCAAGAGGATAAGTCCAGTATATTTCATGTCGGTTCTTATACTGGTGCCTCTTATTCTAATCCCGGCCAACATCGTTATCAAAAAGTGACATTTCCTAATATGACCAAGGCCAACCTGGAGGTAAAGGCTAAGGGTGGTTGGATTGCTATGCAGCAACACTATTTTCTGAGTGCCTGGGTGCCGAACCCTGATAGTTTGAATATGTTTTATACTCGAGTAGCAAACACAGACTATACGATTGGCGCTGTGAGTCAACCAATTATAGTTGACCCTGGTACGCAGAAAGAAATTGGTTCTAGGCTTTATGTAGGGCCGGAAATAACAAGTATCTTAAAAAATATTGCCCCCTCACTTGATTTAACAGTGGATTATGGCTGGTTATGGTTCCTTTCATCGCTATTATTCACCATTATGAAGGCTATTTATTCCGTAGTAGGAAATTGGGGTTGGTCTATTGTTTTAGTGACTGTTCTCATTAAATTGGCCTTTTATCGCTTGTCAGCAAGTAGTTATAAATCGATGGCTGGAATGCGTAAATTGCAGCCAAAGCTTCAAGCTTTGCGTGAACGCTACGGTGATGATAAGGCTAAAATAAGTCAAGCAACGATGGAGTTGTATCGCCAAGAAAAAGTAAATCCTCTTGGTGGTTGCTTACCGATTATTATTCAAATTCCAGTCTTTATTGCCTTGTACTGGGTATTGTTGGAAAGTGTTGAGTTAAGACAAGCCCCTTTTATCTTCTGGATAAAAGACTTGGCAGCAGCTGATCCCTACCATGTATTGCCTATAATCATGGGTGCTACGATGCTGGTTCAGCAACGATTAAATCCTGCGCCTCCAGATCCAATGCAGGCTAAGCTCATGATGTTTTTGCCGATACTTTTCACAGCGTTATTTTGGAATTTCCCGGCAGGCTTGGTGTTATATTGGATTGTGAACAATACCTTATCTATTTTGCAACAATGGTATATCACACGTAAGTATAGTGATGATAATTCTAAATCAACGCTTATTCCTGCAAAGTAATGCACAGTGATACTATCGTGGCCATCGCTACTCCACCAGGGAGAGGAGGAGTAGGGATTGTCCGTCTTTCAGGTCCTCTTTCTTACGCTATTGCTTTAATGTTAAACGGCAATAGGGTTTTGGCCCCACGTCTTGCCACTTATTGCGCATTTAAAAATAGCAATAATGAAATAATTGATACGGGTTTAGCTATTTTTTTTAAAGCACCACATTCATTTACCGGTGAAGATATAATCGAATTTCAGGTCCATGGCTCTCCTTTGGTTTTGGATAGCCTTCTCAGTGAATGTGTTGCTGCGGGAGCAAGACTAGCTCGTCCTGGTGAGTTTTCTGAGCGTGCTTTTCTCAACGATAAGATTGACTTAACACAGGCTGAGGCTATTGCAGATTTAATTCATGCAAGTTCACAAACAGCTGCTCGTTTGGCTGTACGCTCATTACAAGGTGATTTTTCACAAAAAATTCATGAACTCAACGAACAAATTATTCATTTACGTTTATTTGTTGAAGCAGCGATTGATTTTCCTGAAGAGGAAATTGATTTTCTAAGTGATGGAAAAGTTGCGGCTATGTTGGCTGCAATTTTAAAACAACTCACAGCTATCCGCAGTAATGCTTGTCAAGGAGCTATCTTACGAGAAGGATTGGCTATTGTTATTGCTGGTAGACCAAATGCAGGGAAATCAACACTTATCAATCGTTTAGCGGGCCGTGATGTAGCCATTGTGACTGATGTAGCTGGTACCACCCGCGATGTGATGCGCGAAAACATCTTACTTGATGATATTCCTTTGCACTTAGTAGATACTGCTGGTTTGCGTGAGAGCGACGATTTGGTTGAAAAAGAGGGGATTAAGAGAGCATGGCAGGAGGTAAGTCGTGCTGATTGTGTTTTGATGGTTATTGATGTTAACCAAAAAGAAGAAAGTAATGATTTAAGTGATGCAATTCGTAATGCACTTCCTCAAGGTGTTCCAGTTATTCAAGTCTACAACAAAATTGACTGTGCAAATTTGTCGCCCAAAAAAGAAGAACACAGTGTGTATCTTTGTGCAAAATCTGGAGAAGGGCTTGATTTGCTAAAAGGGAAAATTAAAGAAGTAGTCGGCTATCAGCCAACAGAAGGTCAGTTTTTGGCAAGAAGACGTCATTTACAAGCCTTAGATAAGGCAAAGGAATTACTATTAACAGGACAAAGACAATTGACTAGTCATCGAGCCGGTGAACTTTTAGCCGAAGATTTACGCCTTGCGCATCAATCCTTGTGTGAAATTACGGGTGAATTTACTTCAGATGATTTATTAGGAAGAATTTTTTCCAGTTTTTGTATTGGAAAGTGAGAACGCAAAGATTTACCCGTTACCAACTAAATTATCTTGAAATCCTTCTCTAAATCAGTAGGGGGTTTTTCTTTAGATGGTGATTTACCAAATTTTGTATTATGGTTGGCTCCTAAAGAAACAGTGTCTGGTGGTGTTTCCTTATCAATAAAAGTAAAACCATCTGGATCTTCATTTGCACCCTCAACTTCTATAGCCCGGGACTGTTTAGCTACTTTTTGTTGAAGCAAATCACTGACGTTACTGGTCTGAGGAATGGGCTCAAAAATATCTTCAAAATTTTCTGCACTTAACTCCTCACCAGGTTTAGGCTTTGTAATGATCGCCGAGGGATTGTTGGAAGGCGTAATGATCTTTTCTCCCCCCGCTTTTAGAGCTGTGTAAAAGGCGGTACTGGTAATTATGGTTGCCATAGCTGCAGTAATTGGCGATAGGTTAAATCCAACCAAACCCAATAATTTGACAAAAGGATAAGCTAATGGTGCTAAAAGCGGTTGTAGAGCAGGAACAGCACCCGGAATAGCCCCAAGGACAGCAGGAGCAGCAAAAAACGCCAGTATAGCTAGTCCCACAACGCTACTTAAAACTGATAGAGTACTCATGACTACTCTCAAAACAGGGTTTTTAATAGTTTGTGCTGCTTGGAAGCTGGTAATAGGCGAGGTTAGCGTTCGTAAAGCTAAATAAACTCCTTTAGATAAACCTTGTACTCCATAGGCTAATAACATCAAACCACTACGAAGATATTGTGCTAGTACATTAGTAGGTGCCCAATTGATTAAGCGGTTTTTAGCATAATTAGCAATTTCTGAAGTGGCATTAAAAAGAAATTCAATGGGTCGTCTTACTAAATTAATGATGGGGACGGTAATAAAACTTAAACTTGCAAAATAAAAGATTCTTTTAGCGAGACTGTCTTCTTTGGGCCAACCGAGAAAATAATGCTGAAATTGCAGCTCATTTCGTTGTTTATCGTTTTCCAGAGGCATAACGGTATCTAACCATGCCTTTTTGATGAAACTTGAAAAACTACTGTCTACTATTTGGGCGTATTTTTTTTCCTTGGCAAGAGGTGCTGCGCTTTCAGTTACTGGATTGACTGTTTTTTTCCATAAATTTTCAGGGTTAATTGGTTTACCTCTTTCAATTAAATCTTTACAAGCAAGAATATTGGCAACATTGTGATAACCGCAGGAAATACCGTCAAAGAAAGATTGGGTACCCAATGAATGGTAGTTAGCAGTGGTGCCCGCAAGAGGAAGTTTTGTTTTAGGGAAAGGATTTAAAGAGCGCAATAAACCTAAAATTATCGTTCCTATACCCCCTTCTCCTGAAAAAAAACGCTCCGCATTACTAGCCTTAGGATCAAAAATTTCTATGGTTTTTTTATCTGCACTGACATAAGTAGTGACAATATGCTTTTCCGTTGCCCCTTGACCATCAAGCCCAAGTAATAACTGGCAAGGTGGCAATCCTTTTGCTGCAAAAAAATTCTCTAAATGAGGAAGAAGATCGGCGAAATTGTTAGCAGCTAGTGGAGTAGTAATAATGATTAATTTATTTTCCTCATCAACATAATAGCGAAAAGGATTGCCAAGAACATGTTTTTTTACTACTGCAAAAAAATCCTTCGTTGTAACGGTAGTTAACGGTGTTAAATGTTTGGCAAACAAGTATTCCGTTTCATGATTGCCGAGAACTTCAAATCCAGGCATAGAGGTTCTTCTACCACATAATTTATCTAACTTAATTGTAATCTATCAAGATTAACAAGAGATTAATTGTTATTACTAATTGCAAAATGAAAAAAATAAATACAAAAGCTCTTGTTTGCTTGAAAAGAGAGTGGTAAGTTTACCCTTTTGTCTTTTTGCGCATTTTTTTGATGGAATAAACATGGTTGAATCGATATACCGAAAACGATATGAAGGCTTTTTAAAGGATAAGCATGCTTTCTTTGCTGCCCTGCAAGAAAAGACAGAAAATACGAGTTTAGCGAGCGAGGAATCCCACTTAGATCCTGAAACATTAAACCTTCAAAAAGTTACCTTGGTTCAAGAAATGGCTAAAGAGCATGATTATGGCTTTTTGGCTACAAATAGCCTACAAATAGAACAAGAATTTAATCAACTCTTTACTTCTCTTCAACGGCAAGGCAGTCATCGTGATGAGTTTCTTTTCTATTGCTACTATTGTTGTTTGATGTTAAAGCATTATTATGAAATCTATGACCATGAAGTTAAAGTAGCAGAATATAACGCGCTTTTAGACAAATTAAATACCTTATGTCTTAAAGGAAAACTTCCTCCAGCTGTTATCAAAAAAGAACCTTTTTTTACTGTCATACGCAAGAAAATAGCTGCTGATATGACGGATTTAATTGAAACGCCAAGAAAATTATCAAAGTTAAGGGATAGAGTAGCAATCTCTAATCTAAATCGAATTTATTGGTTCTTCTGTCGTACTACAATAAAAAACTCTCTATTACTCGCACGTGACTTGAAGTTGCTGGAAAAATTAGGGCATGTTTTAGGTAAAGAGGTGAATGTTGACGATATCATTCACATCTTGGAAACCCCCAATGGTATTTTGCGATTTCTAAGCGTTGGTTTTTTTGCGGTTCGCTTTATTATGAATGCCGCAATGCTTTTAAAGCATACGCTATTTCCCTCCGAAAAAGAGAAAACATTGAACTGGAAAAAGCGTTTTACCAATGAAATTTACAAGCGGCATGCTACTTTTTTGAATGATATGGTTTGGGGAACCGTTAACTGTTTAACCAATTATAATGAAGCATTTGGTATTTCTGCTCCTGTAGCAGGTTGGGTCGTCGCTGGATTTATGTTCTTTGATGTTTGTCTTATCTTATGGCGTCGCCATTTAGAAGAAAAAGAATACCTTACAAAACGCTCTCAGTACCGAACAGAATTACAAGAAATTAGAAGCAAATTAGCATTGCAGTTGCCGCTACAAAAAAGAGAAGAGCTTGATAAGTATTATGTTACTGTAAATGAGCAGTTAGAGCAGCTTGAATTAACCTGGAAAACAAACAATGCGACGCATTTGTTTAACGCAAGTGCTGCCTTCTTATTAATGGCAGGCTTTTCTGCTTCAATGTTAGTCGGCTCACCAGTAATGGTGCTTGGTTGTTACATGGTTTGTACCTTTGCTGTTGCTATGTATTTTTCTGATGGTGCTTACAAAGAATACAAAGCAAAAAGTTTATTGCTGGAGCACGCTCAACTCATCAATCAAGGTGAAAAAACGGCGTTAAAACAATACAGCACTGCACGAAATGACTTTATTTTTACATTGACTAAAAATGCTCTTATGCCGACTTTGCTTATCACCACGTTTGCCATTTGTTGGCAGGCCGCTTTAGTCTTAGCTTTGGCTTATGCGGGTTATGAGCTCTATCGTACCTATAGCAAACAGAATGAAGCCAATGCTCCTGTTCCTGTTGAAGAGCCTGAAAATCTGGTTCTGTCTATGTAAGTTCACATAGCTACATCTCCCCTTGCCGTGCTTTATGCGCGGTTCTATGAATTCCGCGCACAAAGCGCGGAACGTAGCAAAGGATTCCACTCCACAAAATTAAACAGCTTTAATTCATTCTTTTCGGCGAGTATGCTAGAAGAATCTATTCTTGTTTCAAGCTCACTATGAACTATGATGTTGATGCAATTGTTATCGGCGCAGGTCCTGCTGGCGCAACGACGGCTTTGCTGTTAGCTCGTGCGGGTTGGTCTGTAGCCCTTATCGAAAAAAAGAATTTTCCCCGGGTAAAAGTTTGTGGTGAATTTATTTCTGCGTCTAGCTTGCCGCTAATGAGTGAGCTTGGCATTATGGAATTTTACCAAAAAAATGCAGGTCCTCCTGTTTCGCGCGTAGGGTGGTTTGCTCAAGAAAAAATGTTGATGGCAACCATGCCCGCGGCTGATAACGCGTTGAGTAAATGGGGAAGAGCGCTTGGACGTGACCAGCTTGATACAAAATTGTTAGATGAAGCCAAGGCTTCTGGTGTGAACGTTTGGCAACCTTGGACAGCGCGTCATTTAATAGATAAAAAAAATTATTTCATCTGCTCTATAGAAAACAAGGAAAATATAGTTGATATCACAGCCCGTACAGTAATTGTGGCGCAGGGATCCTGGGAAAAACCTATTATAAGAACTCAGGATTTTCCGCATAAAAATTCTGATTTATTAGCTTTTAAAGCACATTTTAGTGCAGGTGGTTTAGATAGTGATTTGATGTCTTTGATTTCATTTGCCGGTGGTTATGGTGGTCTTGTTCACAGCAAGAATAATCAAATAACTCTCTCATGCTGCATCAGGCGTGATGTTTTGCAAAAAATAAGATTACAAAATCCTGGCCAACAAGCTGGTGATATCGTCTTAAATTATATTATGTCGACTTGTGGCGGGGCTCGAAAAGTACTGTCTTCAGCAAAACGAGAGGACGTTTGGCTTTCAGTAGGTCCGTTGCGTCCTGGAATTAGAAAATGTTATGAAAATGGCGTGTTTTATGTGGGTAACATGGCAGGAGAAGCGCATCCTATTATCGCTGAAGGAATTAGTATGGCAATGCAATCAGGTTGGTTATTGGCAACTTCATTGGGACCATCACCCGTATTGAATAGAGATGATTTAACCGCGCTTGGCTATCATTATAGCAAGCGATGGCATAGACAATTCGCCCGTCGAATTTATGCGGCGGCATGCTTTGCGCAAATAACCACTCGCCCCAAAGGAATGGCCTTTTTATTACCCGTAGTTCAACAGTTTCCTGAATTACTGACGTTTGGTGCCAGTTTAAGCGGAAAGGTAAAAAAACTTGGCATATAAATTCTTGTAAAACTATAAAACTACTCTTTCCATAAAATGATTTGCCAACGAAAAGGCCAACACCATTTGATTTGATAATTAGGAATTTGCGCTTTGGTTAGTAACTGACGCCATTCTTTACGAGTAAAACCCCGTTTTATAGAAAGCAATCCGTCATGCGTGATTAAACGATTACGAAATAACCACGGACTTATAAATGCATAAAACCAGTAAGCTAAACCATGACGGTGTAGATCG
The DNA here is from genome assembly GCF_029026145.1 of Legionella cardiaca. Lineage (NCBI taxonomy): Bacteria > Pseudomonadati > Pseudomonadota > Gammaproteobacteria > Legionellales > Legionellaceae > Legionella > Legionella cardiaca. Next base: position 3,142,287 of record NZ_CP119078.1, read on the forward strand.
TGAATAATGACCTTTTTGCGGGCATGATCATAGACGCTCTTTAAAAAAAGAATTAACTCTTGGTCATTTAAATGATGACAAAGTAAAGTGGCAAGAATAATATCAAAGTCATTTTCCAATGTATCCAGGTTTTGTATTTGAAACGACAGGTGATGGGCCAGGGATTTTTTTTGCCATTCTTCTAAGGATTTTTGCGCCTCACTAATTGCTTCCTTGTTAAGATCAATCCCATGCATCTGCATATTAGGAAAATAATGGCTTAAATTTAATAAAAATAAACCATTACCACAACCAATATCGAGCAAAGTTGTATTTTGAGGATAATAGCTAAGTAACTTCTTTGTACTGCGGAAAATACCTAGCCATTTGTTAATTTGAAATAGCTTTTTTAGGCAATCTTTATACTCTTCCATGTCATAAAAATCAGGGCCAAGATCAATAAGTTCTTTTGCTTGAGAGCGTTTGGTCATGTTAATTCCAGGATAAATTACCTAACAATAATCTCTCCTCGCATCCCAAATCCAAATAACGTGTGGTGAGTACAAATGTATTTGTATCTGCCAGGCTTACTAAAAGTGTAACTAAAGCTTGAGCCTGGTGCTATATCGCCAGAAAGAAATCCAGCGTTTCTACTTTTTACATTGTGCTCATCTCGCCCTTTATTGACCCAGATAACTTTATCACCTCTGTTGATGGTAAGTACTTTTGGTGAGAAATAGTCATCTTTCATGATAACTGTTTTTGACGCAGCATTTGCCGTCGTGATGCAAACGAAAGTTAATAGCAAAACGGTCAATATGGATAAGAATGAATAACGATAACATGCTTGTTTAGTCATAAAACCTCCCTGTTTTATCTTTAGTATTTAATTTTCAGGATACATCGCATCGATAGCGGCAATGTCCTTATCGCTGAGATGCTCTCGTTGACCAATTTCTATTTCGTCTGATAAAGGAATTATGGTTTTTTTACCATTTTTTGAAAAAGCATAGGGTCCATAATGCATGATGGATTGATAATCGTACTCGCCGAAATCATTACCATCAGTTAGGTGTTGATTAAAATTATATTTGTGTTCTTCTTCAATATTTTCCCAATCAATACGGATAAAATTTGCTCTATCAGCTCGTGATTGTTCATGCCATAAACCTAAGGCATGCCCAATTTCATGAACGGTATTCATTGCAGTACAGCGAGGGGATAAATTAATTTCCTGACGACCACCCTGTTTCCCAACGAACGAAGAACAAGTGGTTCCAGGTGCTGGAATAAAATACACATAATCCCGATATTGATTACGATTCTCACTCGTTAGCTCGACAAATTTAATATGCGTTTTTTCTTGCCAATGTGCGATAGCTTGCATTATCGCAAGTTTATTTTTGAAAGGAAGATTTTCTGATATTTCAAAAGGCATCACGCCATTAGGCCAGCGGCTACCACCCATCATTAAAGTAATAATCGCCCCTTTACGTGATAAATCTGTCATTCTTGCTAAAATAATATCGCCTTCACTAACCGCAAAACCATTGTTTTCCTCATAAACAACAGGGCGGGGCCCTAAGCGAGGATCATTAATCATCACTTTTCCCAGCGTTGCTCCCATACTATTTGCAAATAATAAGGTCAAAAAAGAAAAACAAAGGGTTTTATACATGGTCTATCCTTTTGATAAACGGTTCAAAACTATTCTATCTGAATAAAATTTTTTTTTAAAAGGGGCAGAAAATTTATTTTTACTAGTCGTGGATGGTGGGCAAATAAAACTAACACTTTTAAACAAGTATTTTGTATCATAAAAATTAAAAAGGATAGTGAATTCCATCGAAGTCAGGAGACCCGGATGAAAGCGTCAAATCCCTACCAACAAACTAGAGAACAATTTTCTGCATGGCAAAATGCACTTAAAAAGAACATTTTATTACAAGATTCCTGTTTAATGCATACCTATCAAAGCTATTTTTCTGCAGAACCAGAGTTTCTACTTCATTTACGTGATTTTTCGGAGCAGGTAGCCTTGCATTTAGAGCCCGTAGTCATGGAAAACAATCTCGATGCTAATCTACCAAAAGTAGAACAATATGACGCAATAGGGCAACGCCATGACCTTGTTACTCACCATCCTTCCTATGTTAAGGCAGGTGACATTATTTACGGTTCGGGTTTGATGGATTATCTACTTAAACCAGGGCAAATGCGTAAAACATTAAGCTTGTTTTTGCTTTCTTCTCATGCTGGTGAAGCCGGTCATAATTGTCCAATTGCTTGTTCGGCAGGAGTTATTCGTATTTTAAGTCATTATTCACAACTCAAAGAAACAACGTTTTATCTAAAAAAATTGACGGAGCCTTCTTTTAGCAACAACTACACTGGTGCGCAGTTTTTAACTGAAATACAAGGTGGCTCTGATGTGGGAGCTAATGCTACCTTTGCCTATCAAGATGAATATCAGCAGTGGCGAATTGTTGGTGAAAAATGGTTCTGTTCAAATGCCAATGCCGATTTGATCTTATTAACAGCTCGTTACGATAAGCAAATTCCCGGAACAAAAGGTTTGGGTTTATTCTTAGTGCCAAGCCATTTAGCCGATGGTCAACAAAATAGTTATAGATTACGACGCCTAAAACAAAAAATTGGTACACGCTCCATGGCGACTGGAGAAATTGATTTTGACGGTGCTCTTGCTTATCCAATGGGTGAGCTTGGAGATGGAATTCATCTCGTCATGGAAAATGTGTTGCATCTGTCACGAGTATTTAATGCTTTTTCTGTACTTGGAATGGCAAGACGGGCTCAGCAAATTGCCTATTATTATGCTCGTCATCGCCAGGCATTCCAGCATGCTATTTTTGATTACCCGTTGGTAAAAGAAACGTTAGCGCATATTAAAGCAGAAAATACAGCAATGCTCGCCAGCATTTTTAACATGGTTTATCGTCAGGATGAATTAGATAGGCAGCCACCAGCAGAGCAAACAAAGGAAGAACAGCTTTTATTACGCACTTTGGCAAATTTAAATAAATACTTCACCGCCAAACGCAGTGTGGAAAATATCCATCACTGTCTGGATATTCTTGCTGGAAATGGAACGATAGAAAGTTTTTCCTCCTTACCACGTCTGCTGCGAGATTGTATTGTTTGCGAGAACTGGGAGGGTACTCATTTCACATTATGGATGCAGACTTTACGAGATATGCACAAATTTAAGGTGGATGAAATTTTTATTAGTTATTTATGGCAATTATATAAAGGCATTCCCGAAACCAGTCATTATAAAACTATTTTAAAAAATAGCCTTGAAATCTTGACTGAAAAAATTAAAACCTTGAAAACGCTGACGATGGATGAGCAAAGCTTGCAGATTCAAGAAGTTATTGAGCATATGGCTTGTTTAAATGCAGCACTAACCTTGGCTCTTGAAATTAAAATGGCTAATCCACCTGAAGCAAAAAAAGCTTCTTTGAGCTTATTTATACAGAAATACCTGGAAAATAAGCCCTCCCGTGATGAAAATTATCTCGCCTTGTTAAATGCTGTTTTGAGGTAAGAAAGTATTTTGAATTAAAGTAGCAGGTTGCATTTGCGCCAACCTGCATTTTAAATAAAGTTACAAGCTATTTTTAATACCTTCAACTAATTCATCCATGTGTGATGGCAGGAGTTTCTTGCCATGTGAATCCATCGTTTTTATTTTTGGTCGAGAGGCAATAAAAAAAGAGGTAAGATCAACTAGCGTTGGAACTGGCTTTTTAAATCCAAAGGTTATTGCCAAATTCACCATGGCATGTTTGTCATTGGAATTGATACCCAGGTTTGGGAAAGTTTTTATAATAACATTAGGAACATGGGAGAATACTTGCTGCAATTCTTTAAGTTTTTCGCTATTAAGCTTTTGTAATGTTGGGTGATCAATATAAAGCGTTTGCAGGTTAGGAAAAGAGCCGTTTAATTGCTTGATATCTTCCGCGGATAATCTTTCAAGATCATTTAAATGAAGTACTTGTAATCGATTAAGGGGCGAAAATATTTTTTTGAGTTCTTGACCGGGTTTTTTATAAATGCCCGTGTTTCTTAGATTGAGCTCAATAATATTTTGAGGAAGCTTGGAAAAGGCCATCTCTAATTCATTTGCGGAATAATCTCCTAGCATCATATTATTTTCCAAACTTAATAGACGCAAGCTTTGTGGTAGCCTTTCGAATAATTTTTGCAGTGATACTGCATCAAGATGAGTCAGATTACGGTCTAAGTTCAAACCAATTAGATTTTGTGGCAGACAAGAAATCCACACTGTAAGGTTGAGTTGGTTAAACGGATTAACGTTAATCACCTCTAGATATTTAAGAGTGGATAAGTTAGGTTTATTATTATCGCCAACTGTAGAAGTGATACTTTTTAGAGGTTCGTGACCCAATAGCAGCCTTTCAATACTTGGGGGCAGCTTGTTCCATAAATTAATCCACTCGCTGTCAGTATCAATTATCAGTTGGTTGTAAGTAAGATTAAGGTGCTTTACTGATTTTGGTTTAAGCCAATCAAGTGCTTGAATTACTCCAACATACCCAAGTTCATTATAAGATAAATTCAGGTTAATCACATTTCTGTTAAGATAAATGAGAGCACCCTGCAAAGATTCAGCCGTAAGGTTATTCCAGTTTAAATTAAGCGTATTAATTGATATAGGCAGATTTTCTAATAGTGTTTTATCTTTAGCAAAAATAACATTAAGATCATTCAAGCTTAAATCAAGCTCGGTAATTGGTCCGCTCAGTGCAGAAAAAATAATTTTAGATGAAAGGGATGAAAATGTCCCAGACCATTATTGCGACAATCTATTTTTCTTACCGTTTTAGGCAAATTTTTAAAGGCTTCATGCACTTCGGCAGCTGATTTATCTTGGAGGGAATATTTACGCTCATTCGTCCATGTGGCTTTGAATACCACAGAGGTTGCATCTTCTGGAAGTTTTTCTATCTGAGTAAATAAGAATTGAGTTGGTGATACTTCGATAGTATACTGCATTTTTATAATCCTAGTGGGTTGTTATTTGATAAATTTGTTGAATTTTAATACAAAAGGATTGATAAGTGTATGGGTAGTTTTACCCATACTCTGCTTTTTTATCGAGAAGTGAAGAAAGAAATTCGCTTACAGGAACTAAAGAAAAGCGATGCTTGAATACCTATAAATAGAATGGTTTTAGGACTCAATCGTTTTTTTGTTTTTGTAATTCCAAAGCCAGTTTATATAACTCATTTTTATTACCCTTGGTCAACAAGGTTGCCAATTTTACAGCTTGTTTGAGAGGAAGTTCTGCTAGTAAAAGCGTTAAAATCGCTTTGTCTTGTGGTTGCGTGCTCTCTAGCGGTCGAGGAGGAAGAATAAGTACAAACTCCCCTCTGCAATGGTTACTGTCTTCTTGCAACCACGCTGTTATCGTTAAGCCTGAACCACTGACAAAACGCTCGAAAGCTTTTGTTAATTCTTTAGCAAGGACGAATTCATAATCTGCCCCATAAATCGCAATGATATCGGCAATGCACTCTTGAATTCTGTGAGTAGATTCATAAAAAACTACCGTATGTTCACTTTGAGAAAGGGTGACAAGCTTATTTTGCCTTGCTGCCTGTTTGGCTGGTAAAAATCCAACAAAGGTAAAACTATCGCAGGGAACTCCTGCTGCGCTAAGCGCTGTGATAAGAGCACAAGGACCTGGAATGGGGATAACGGGAATTCCTCGTTCACGTGCCAGTTTGACTAAAGGGAAACCTGGGTCACTAATTAATGGTGTGCCCGCATCGCTGATTAGAGCAAAGGAGCGACCTTCTTGTAAATTAGTAATGATGGTTTGACTTTTTTCCGCTTCATTGTGGGCATGCAAAGAAACCAAGGGTTTTTGAATTCCTAGAGCAGTCAATAATTGTAAGGAATGACGGGTATCTTCCGCTAGGATGGTATCGACGTCATTTAATACGTTGAGTGCTCGTTGGCTAATATCTTCGCGATTACCAATAGGGGTCGCAACAATATAAAGAGTACCTGGAAAGGTTGCTGAAGTTTTTACCATGGTTTATTCTATTGCGTTCCTGCGTTTAGGACCTATCCTCATGTTAGCAAAGTCACTAAAAATAATTTCATTGCTTGCTGCAGTCACATTGCTTTCACAGTGTACGAAAGTTGCTGAAAATCAAGCACAAACTCCACGGGTGAATCAACAAGTCACCACGCCTTACAGTATGCCAGCATCTGCCTATCTTGCGTTGGCAAAAAATCAAGGCGGTGATGAGCAGCAAAATTTGTTAATCATGGCTGCTGGACGCCAAATTTATGATGGGCAATGGCGAGATGGTATTTCTACTTTATCTCAAACTAGCAGCAGCTTGTCACCTGTACAAGCCTCGGAAAAAAACATTTTGCTTGCAAAAACCGATGTCATTCGCGAGCAGCCGAAAGCGGCAATTGCTAAACTTTCCGGGGTGGGTGACATTAACAGCTTACCTGCATTTTATCAAGCTCAATATCATGAGGTTTTAGCCACTGCTTATGAGGCTGTAGGAAATGCTACAGACTCCATTACTGAACGTATCAAATTAGAGCATTTACTCCCTGATGAGACTGCTCGAGCTAATAATAGCCGTATCTTGTGGCTTACATTGACCAAGTTGCCATTAGCAGAGCTTAACACGCTTGCGGTAGAGGCTAAAGAAGGCTCTGATATGCAAGGATGGATGAAGCTAGCTCTGATTGCCAGACAAAGCTCTGGTAATAGCGCCGCAACTTTAGCACAGGTTGAAGATTGGCAAGACCAGTATCCGGCTCATCCTGCCAACGGTATTCTACCCTCACCTCTCTCTTCTGTGAAACCTTATTTAAATCGTACACCGCGACAAATGGCTTTATTATTGCCATTAAGTGGACCTTTAGCGGGGCCTGGTGGAGCGATTCGTGATGGTTTTATGGCAGCGGCCAATACAGCGGGGGGTAACGCCAATATTCGTCTTTATGATACTGCAAAAGGCAACGTTACCGAATTATACCAACAAGCTTTAAGTGACGGTGCTGACTATGTTGTTGGTCCACTAAGTAAAGCAGACGTTGCCAGTGTCGCAGCCTTGGATCATCCTGTGCCGACTTTACTTCTTAATGATATGGAAACAGAACTAAATACTAATGCTTATCGCTTTGGTTTATCTCCTAGCAATGAAGCTAGACAAGTTGCAGCAAAAGCAACTAAAAATGGCCACAAACGTGCTCTTATCATTGCACCAGCGGGTGCCTGGGGAGATGAAATTGTTTCTGCATTTACTGCGCAATGGCATAAAGCAGGCGGTACTATCGCAGATAAACTTAGCTATGCCAACAATAGTGATCTCAATATAGCTATTCGTGCTTTACTACGTGTTACCGAAAGCCAGGGACGAGAAAAGCAAATTAAGCAGCTATTAGGACAAAACATCCAGGTAACACCTAGTCGTCGGCAAGATTTTGATATGATATTTTTGTTGGCCTATCCTTCCAAAGCGCGGCAAATTATGCCCTTGCTTAAGTATTATTTTGCCGGTAATGTGCCAGTCTATGCCACATCAACAGTGTATAGTGGCAGCACTAATGCAATGAAAGATAAAGATTTGGATGGCATTATTTTCTGCGATATGCCTTGGGTTTTCGCTCATCAAATGGGAAGTAGGAACTGGCCTGAACAGTTAAATAGTTATAATCGCCTCTATGCTTTGGGTTTGGATAGTTATGCTTTAGCGACGCAATTAAATCAATTGCTGCTTTTTCCTGCTATGGGAATCCATGATAAAAGTGGTGTTCTTTATCTCAATCAAACACAGCAGGTTGCGCGAATTCCTGCCTGGGCTCAATTTAAGGGTGGGGTGGCGATAACCATGACAGCGAATTCGTAAAATGAATGATTAAAAATTAGCAGTTGGCAAGTACTCGCACTTAAGGAAAAAAGATGTCCAAACGCATAGGATTTGCTGTTGAACAGCAGGCTAAAGCCTATCTGGTTGCTCAAGGATTACGGTGGATAACAAGTAATTACCACTGTCGCTTTGGTGAAATTGATTTGATTATGCAGGAAGATAACTACGTTATCTTTGTTGAGGTGCGGGCGCGTTCGTCTTTCGCATATGGTGGCGCTGCAGCCAGTATAACTTATGGTAAACGACAGAAAATACTCAAGGCGGCGTCACATTATTTGTTAGTCAACAAACTCACCAATAAACTGCCAACTCGCTTTGATGTATTAAGTTTTGAGGGTAAGGCATTACACATTAATTGGATTAAAAATGCTTTTGGGCTGGATTTTTAAATAACAAGCCATTATCTCGTAGTGGAAATGTTAAATTAGGTTGGAAAAAAAATGACACAGATGGAAGATAGAGTCAGACAACTTTTTGGTATCAGCATTGAGGCACAGATAGCAGTTGCTGATGGATTGTCTGGATTGATTGCTAAAGCAGGAGCTCGTTTAGTTAACTGCTTGCTTAATGATGGCAAAATTCTTTTATGTGGAAATGGAGGGTCTGCTGCCAATTGTTTGCATTTCTCTGCAGCAATGATTAATCATTATGAGGTTGAGCGTCCTTCATTACCAGTAATCGCTTTAACTACGGATGTTTCTTGCTTAACGTCTGTTGCTAATGACAGTCATTATGACCAGGTATTTGCTCGCCAGATTCAGGCTTTGGGACAAGAGGGCGATGTATTAATTATTTTGTCAACCTCAGGTAATGCGGATAATATTTTACATGCTGTCAATGCAGCAAATGATAGAGGAATGGATACGATTGCCCTTAGTGGTCGAGATGGCGGCTTGCTGGCTAATCATCTTGGACCTGAGGATATTGAATTAAGAGTGCAGGCCGATAGTGCCGCACGTATCCGCGAAACACATTTATTCATTTTGCATTGCTTTTGCGATTTAATAGATCAATCTTTATTTGGCCAGATGTTGGGGTAATCATGAAAATTCGTGCTATTATTTTTTTGCTTGTCAGTGCCTTATTAACCGGTTGTGTTGCTGCTGTTGTTGCAGGTGCTGCCGCAGGTCTCGTTGTTTATGATCGACGAAGTTTCTCTATGATTGAGAGTGATACACGAATATTTCATCTCATACATAAAGAAATTGTGACTGACCCACGTTTTCAAGATTCGCGTATTCTTGTTAGTAGTTTTAATCAAGTGGTTTTACTTGTAGGACAAACTCCATCTGCCTCTTTACGAGCCATGGCTCAAAAAATTGCTCAAAACACACCAAATGTTCGTCGTGTGTATGATGAGATAACCGTTAATTACCCTATTCCACTTTCTCAACGCACAAAAGACTCGTGGATAACCAGCCAAGTGAGAAGCCTTATGTTAACGAAAAAAGGGTTAGAATCGGGTTCAATTCGTGTGGTTACTGAAAATGGCGTTGTCTATTTAATAGGTATTGCAACCCATGAACAAGCCAATTTGGCAGTTAGCGTAGCAAGACAAATTAATGGTGTGCAAAAAGTTGTAAAGGTCTTCCAATATATCGTGTAATGGCATAAATCAGCATGAAAAAGCAAGGGAATGTTGTCTTCATCCTACTGTTAAGTAGTTGCTTGCTTACCGGATGCATCAGTAATGTATGGACGGGCGCTATGCTCGTTTATGACAGGCATAATGTTTATAAAAAAATAAGCGATTATGAATTGGCTGCTAAAGTTCATCATGAACTTTACTTTGAAGATAGATTACTTGAACAAAAAGGTTGTGTTATTGATGTTGCTGTGTTTAATGGGGATGTTTTGCTTGCAGGTCATGTGCCAACGGTAGAACTACGAGACGCGGCGATAGCACGTGTTTCTAAACTTTCTGATGATTACCGTCGATTATTTAATCAAATGGACATTAATAACTATCCTGGTAACTCGGTGCAAGATAGTTGGATTACTACCAAAATACGCGGCAAAATCTTTGCCGATTCCTCTATTGATCCGAATGTGTTTAAAGTAGTTACCTCCGATCGTATTGTCTATTTAATGGGGGATGTCCCTGCAGAACAGGCAGAGAAAGTGATTAATATTGCCCGAAAGACAAATGGCGTTATTCGCGTGGTGAAATTACTTAAATATTATCACTTAACAGATAAGGCTACACTTAATAGTTAGTCAGAAAATTAAGAATAAGTTTCCTTCTTTCTGTTAACTAATTGCTTTTATTGCCAGATTTGCACATGCCAAAGTAACGGAGAGACTCATTCTTATTAAAAGTTATTACAAGTCCCTGGCGTTACTCCACTCTATCAATGAAATACCGCTCTTGGTAATTTTTTTGCCTCTTTTACCCAGGATTCGACTTGAGACAAACTTGGTTGTTTGTGGACTAAATGGCGCTGTTCATTATTGTCTTTTAAAGCTTGATGTAGATGAGTTGCATTTCGCTGTGCTAGCTCAGATACGGAATTAACTCCGCAACGTTCTAATAAGTCAGCATATTCCTCACCGATCCCTTTGATGCGTCCCAGATCGGCGCGATTAGCCCATTTCAAAAGCAAATAGTAACTAATACCTGTTTCGGCTGCTAAGGACTCACGATCATGACGGTGTCCACAAGCTTCCAACAATTGCTTCTGATTTTCAATCCCGGCTTTTTCAAGGAGCATCGTCGCATACCGTTCGCCAATCCCTTCGATATCAATAAGTTTATACAACATAGCCTATCCTTATTTTGGGGACTGTATTTAGAGTATATACTTAATTTTTGAACAATAGTTCTGGCTAATCTTTTAGCTGAAAGTTTAAGCGGCTTTAAAAAATAATTCTCTAATTTTTTGCTCAGCCATCGCGATGGCTTTTTCTTTTAAAGACTCTCCTAAATGCAAGCCTTCTGCGCGAATTATTGTTAAATCGGTTATCCCAATAAAAGAAAAAATGGTTTTTAAATAATTTTCTTGATGATCCATGGCTTGCATGGAGGCATTATTTGTATAGTGATTGCCACGAGTAGAGATAATGCTTATTTTTTTGCCTGTGGCAAGGCCAGTGACGCCATGTTTCTCATATTTAAAGGTTCTTCCAGCAACAAGGATGCGATCAATCCAGGCTTTCAATTGTGTTGCAATGCTGAAATTATACATTGGCGCGCCAATAATAACTTCATCAGCAGTTAAAAATTCGGTAATTAAAGTTTCGGATAGTTCAAGTTCCTGTTTTAATGTCGAAGATAGTTCTGCATCTGGTTTTTGTTTCGCCGCTATTATTTCTTGTGACAAATGATTAATTGGTTGAGCAGCAAAATCACGATAAGCTATTTCCGCTTCAGGATGCCTCTTCTGCCAATTTTGCAAAAAATAACTCATTAAATGACGTGAAATGGAGTGATTGCCTAAAATACTTGCGTCAATCGCTAACAATTTCATTGAAATCTCCTTAATAAATACTTTTATTAAGAATAGTAATAAAACAATCTATGATAAATTAGGTTTTTTGAGAAATATTGTCCTATAATTGGATATAATAAATTAGTGATGGATATTTTATGCGCTTTATTGATACGTTGCCTGATTTAAATGATTTATACTTTTTTTGTCTTGTTGTAGAAAAAGGCAGTTTTACCCGAGCCAGCCAAGGATTAGAAATAACCAAATCAAAATTAAGTCGTCGGATTAGGGAGTTGGAAAATCATTTGGGAGTTTGTCTACTGAACCGTTCTACACGTAAATTAAGTCTTACCGATATAGGACAATTGGTTTACGAGCATAGTAAGGCAATGGTAAATGAAGCAAGTTTTGCGCAGGAAGTAGCTGTACAGGCGCAAGCAAAGCCCAAAGGTCGTATCCGCGTAACCTGTCCTGCTTTATTTACCCAATCAGAATTCAATAAAGTAATTATTAATTTTATGCATCTGTACCCCGAGGTTCGCGTTTATCTCGAAGCCACTGATCGCAAAGTAGATTTAATAGAAGAAGGATTTGATGTGGCTTTGCGATTTCAAATAGCAAACTTGAGTGACTCTAATTTAGTAGTGAGAAAATTAGGTGAAAGTATTCACTATTTGGTGGCTAGTCCTAATTATCTGCAACAATATCGGCAAATTCAGTCTCCTACAGAATTAGCTAATCGTTCCTGGTTAGGAAAAGTCCGGCTAGAGGGTGCGTATCAACTACTACTTAGTCATAGCAATGGCCAGCAAGTTAACATCCCATTATCTCCCCGTATTGAAAGTAATGACTGGACTATATTAAAACAAGCGGCACTGAGTGATTTGGGGGTTGCATTATTACCTAAAGAGATTTGCCAGCAGGAAATCAATGAAGGTAGGCTCGTGCGCATATTGTCGGATTGGTCTTTGTCAATGGCTAATTTATATCTACTTTATCCTTCGCGGCGTGGTTTAATCCCAGCAGTGCGTCATTTTATTGATTTTGTTGGTGAGGAGGTGTCTAGAGGTTGCAAGGCAATACCGAATGCGACTTACATAAAAGACACTAACCACTCCTATGGAGTCTAGGGAAGGAGAAAATGATTTGAACGAACAATGTTATTGGGTTTACATATTACTTTGTCAAAACAATAGTTATTATACCGGTTATACGAATAATCTGGTTAAACGCTATCAATCACATGTGAGTGGTACAGGAAAATGCAAATATACGCGTAGCTTCAAACCCATTGCCATTGCACGATGTTGGAAGATTAGTGGAGATAAAGCACAAGCGATGAGATTAGAACGTTACATTAAAAAATTATCACGGCAGGAGAAAGAAAAAATTATTGCAGAACCACTCGTTCTCAACCACACATTGAACATTAATTTTTTAGTTGAAGATACTGACTCGGTAGAAGTAAAAATAAGTTAATTAGCATCTAATTTGAAAAACAAATAGCATACAACCAGTTAGGTCGTGGTCTGAGAAAAGCACTCAGACCACTGCGTGCTGCTCCAACCCAGGAAGTGGCTAACCTGGAGGTCCCATTACTTTATCAATGGATGCGACCTTTATCCAGTCGTTTACGCATTTTTCTTAATTTAAAAGCACGAATAAGCCCTGTGGACGTATTTTCGCTCTCTTCATCTAGCTTTCCATTAATTTTAGCGGGGTGAGATCGGTAGTGTTTTCGGTAGAGCTGGTGATTTTTATCATGTTTGTGGTGAGGACCATCGCCATAGCGATTAAGCATTTTTTCCCGCATGCTAGCAGCGGTGCGTTGTTGCTTTTCAGACATAATGACCTTCCTTAATTGCAAGGTTTAAGACAAGGGAAACAAAAATAAACCCCCATGATCAAAATATATACAATTGCCAATTAATATTCCAGGGAAATAACACGGAAGAAATATAATCGTAGTGACAATTTAGACGGTGGCATAAAAAAATTATTTTTAAAACAAGCAGATTACAGAGAATATTTGTTTTAAGGTTGCATGATGCAAATTGAGTAAAGGCAAAAAAGTTAATTAATTACTTCTTAGCTCAACTATACTGATAAGCGCATGAATGGAGAGATGGGGACAAGCAATTTATTCGCAGCTGTGGAGCAAATGTGATAAAATTCATCTGAATGTTTTAATAGAGGTATATTTTTAGTCTGGAATATCAAGCAACATTTTAATTTCCATAATTAAAAATCCTTACTTATCAATACAATAAATTTGTTTAGGTAAAAAAATGAGATATGTAGTCGCCGCTTTTTACAAATTTACCCTTTTTCCTGATTATCAATTAATGAAAGAACCGTTATTGGCATTGATGAAGGAAAAAGAAATCAAGGGAACAATTATTCTTGCTTCTGAAGGTATCAATGGCACAATTTGTGGTGAGCAGGCAAATTTATCGTTTTTTACAAATCATCTACAACAATACGAAGGTTTAAGTGATTTAACCTTTAAAATTAGTTATAGCGATTACAATCCTTTTGAAAAATCCAAGGTCAAAATCCGTAAGGAAATTGTTACGCTCGGTGTCGAAGGCATTGATCCTAATGCAATTCATGGTACTCACGTTGATCCACAAGAATGGAATGCCCTTATTTCTGATCCCGAGGTGCTAGTTATTGATACCAGAAACGATTATGAGGTGAAATTAGGTACCTTCAAGGGAGCAATTAATCCTGAAACTGAAAATTTCCGTGATTTTCCCGACTATGTAGAAAAAAATCTAAGTGAACATAAAGATAAGAAAGTCGCAATGTTTTGTACTGGCGGCATTCGTTGCGAGAAATCTACTGCCTACTTAAAAAAAATGGGTTTCAAGCAAGTATTTCAGCTCAATGGTGGTATTCTTAACTATTTAGAAAAAATGCCCGAACAAGATTCCCTTTGGGAAGGCACCTGTTTTGTATTCGATAACCGAGTTGCTGTAGATAATAATTTAGATGGCCTGGAAGTCGGTACCATTGATGTAGAATGGAAAAATAAGAATAGAAAAAGCAATCAGTTGCAATCAAAGGAAGATAAATAGAGAGCTCTCTATTTGTCTAAAAATCAGGCTGCAGGGGCAACTTGGTTAATTGTTTTATCAAGCTCAATAAGTTTATTAATCGAATCCGTATTGCAACGAAAAAAGAAGTGCTTGCCATTTGTTCTTACCAAATTGGCCGTACATGCTGCAATATAACCGATACCAAGGCTCGCAAGAGCAAGCCCAAGATTTAATAAGACTTGTTTCCATCCACGATGATTTTCTAGCTCCTTATGAGCAATACGCATTTCGGTCGCGCAAGTTTCACGAAATACCTCTTTTGTCATGTTGCCCTTTTGATATTTTTCAAAACTGGTATCAAGTAACTCGTAAAGTGCAAATGCTCTTTTTGCCGCATTTATATGATTATCAGCTGCTAGTATCGCTGCCTTCTCTGCAAGCTCAGCTAATTGTTTTGTGAACGTTGTGATTGCCTCTGCATTAATAGCAGTGCTGGCGTCGATTGATGGACTTTCCACGAGGTTCTCAAGCTCCTTGGGTGGCTGAGACTCTTTTAGATATTGTTTTCCCCATCGTTGAAATAGATAGTGGTATGCATGAGGATAAGAATCTAATACATATTGGACTGCTTCCTCTGGAGAGGCATCTCCAACCCTTTCTGCAAAGCCTTTCCTATGCTCTAAATAAGTTATTTGATAACTTAGAAGTTCCGTGTCGTCATGAACAATCATGTAATCATAATCAACAGGAATAATTTGTCCTGATGGCAGTCTTAAATAATTCTCTTTATTAGGATCTAAAATTGTAAACAGTGAACCGCTTTTTAACATAGTATGGGGTAAGGTCTTGATGTCCTCGTCGGTAAGAGGCTTCCCTTCAAAATATTTCATCGCAAAGGACGGCTTCCCTTTAATTAACCAAGCATTACCCTCGCCTAAAAAAGCATTAATAGATTTAATATTGTGATTAACAATCTCATCACTATCTGTGATTGGGGTTTTAACCACAATTTTTAATTCCGGATAGTTACGATGTTGCCAAAGGGCCACCTCGTTGGTTTTTCCTCCAGTTAAATCTTTAATTTTCTTATAGTCTTTTAGATTTATTTTTTCATTCGCTGCGGGGTATTTGGGCATAATAATCCAAAATTTTGAAATTGTGGTCTTTTAACAATTAAGTGTATTATAACGAATCAGTCTTAAGCGAAGATTAGCTTGTTTAAAAAAGGCTTATCGTGTGATTGGTTTATTTCTCATAAACAGAATGAGGTAATCATGACCAAGATGGTGATACATGAGAATGAAGCACTTCAAGTTATAAAAAAATTTAATAGTTTAAATGCATCTCGTGCGCCTATATCCGATTTTGTAGGCATTATTGACCTGGAAAATTTTGAACTTAGTTTACGTGGCAGTAATATTTTTTTCAAAGGTATTGCCGGATTTGCCGATCACCAAATTGGAAAGCTTATTTATTTCGATCAATCTTTTGATTGTGAGTTACAAAGTAGCCAACAGAAAGCAAATAAAATTACTGTGGCGACCAAGGGTGTCTGGTATGCTAAAACTTGGCAATCACCTGCGGCCTATAGTCAGCAACTTATTGCTGACTTAACACATACTTGGGAATTAGAAAAAAAGAGTGACGGCGCTTTGCTTATCGTTGTGCATATCTGTGAAACCTTCGCTTACCGCCAAGGTTATGCGCCGGGTGATATGGCAAAAGATTTTCATCTAGAACTGAAATAAGGCAGCGACTCATAGGGAGATGGTTGAATGAATAGAAGAAAACTTCTAGTCAGATTTTTAGTTTTAGGATTTTGTTTTTTTTGTCATATGACCTACTCTCCTGCAACGACCATTCATACTCATGATAAATTTATTGCCTATACCGATGTTGGTCACGGGAAACCCTTGCTTTTAGTTCATGCTTTTCCTACAGATAAGCGATTGTGGGCTCCACAGCAAGAGGAACTAAAAAAGCATTTTCGAGTAATCACTTTAGACTTGTGGGGATTTGGCGAGTCTTCGTCTGTCGATGGTAATGCAGTTACTATGGATGATTACGCAGATGAAATTAAATTATTATTAGAGCATCTACAATTGCAAAAAGTGATCATCGCGGGTGAATCAATGGGAGGGTACATTGCTCTGGCTTTCCTTGAAAAATATTCGCAACAGGTAGATGGTCTTGTTCTCTCTAATACTCAAGCCATTGCCGATAACCCTGAAACCAAAGTATTGCGCGAAAAAACTGCAATGGAAGTTCTTGCGCAGGGGCCAGACAATTTTATTCAAAACTTTATGACCAAAGCGCTATCTTTTGAGGCTGCTGAGCAAAATAAAGCGTTTCTTCATCATATTTTAACGATGCAAAAATCGACAGCTATAGCCTCAGCTCTACGAGGAATGGCGCAGCGGAATGATCATTCACAGTTATTGGTGAAAACAACGTGCCCGATACTGGTAATAACCAGTGACCAAGATAGAGCAATTGCCCCTAAGCAAAGCGAAGATATGCATGCTTTGGCACAAAACAGTCAATTAGTCGTTCTTGTCAAGGCTGGGCATTTATCCAATTTGGAACAGCCACAGCAGTGGAATCAAGCAGTGATTGATAGATTTGCTGCAGATTAAAAAAGTGTTACGACGATATCCCTCTCTTTTCTTACCGTTCTTAATCGACTTTACTAGAAAAAATATATGCATCAGGCTGTTATCTCGCTGATTAACAACATCGAATTCACTTTAAATTAACGGCTAAAATTGAAGGAATATTAGGAAAAATCCTATCAAAAACAAGCTAATTATCTAGCTGGCTTCACATGCTTTTCATCACTAACATGAGCATTAAAAAAATGCAACCCCTTGGTTTGGGAGGCGTTTCCAAATTTAAAAATTACAATAATGGCGCGTCCATTAGAAGACAAGATTAGTTAGTAAATTTAACTAATAATTGAAATTTAATAGCAATTGAAAACTAGCGAATGGAGAAGAAAATGGAAAATAAAAACGAACGTGTTTTTGCCTATAACCTCGCTAAAGTTATAGACAATAGTGACTTGGATAACGTGTCAGGTGGTTCTGCGCAAATGACCACGAAACAAACCGTACAGCCCACTGGCGGAAGCGGACAAGACATTGATGGATGCGTGGATGTTACTTTTGATTGGTAAGTCTTATACGAGAGGTTCTAGTCAATCTAGAACCTGCAAAAATAAATAATTTATATAATTTAATTTTGAGAAAATGAAAGTACTAATTGTTACTGAACCTGATGATATGCATGCTGTGTTGGTAAAAATAGCCTTAGAAAAAATAGATCATCATGTAAAGCTTCTATTTATCGCTGATCAACCAACCAAGCAAAAAAATTCAGTTTATATTAATGATAATGATTTTGAATGGCAAAGTTCCGATAAATACTACCTCACGAAAGATAATGATTATGATGTTGTTTGGTGGCGTCGAGTGCGAAAACCCTATGTGCCAAAAGCGATGATTCATCCTAAAGATTATCGATTTGCAGTAAGAGAAAATAGCTTATTTTATGAATCACTCATCTATAATATGGCACCCAACGCTTGGTGGATTAATGACAAAGAAGTCGCTACCAGAACAAATTCCAAATTACTGCAATTGCGAATTGCAGGCCTTTGCGGCATGAAAGTTCCCACGACACTTTGTTCCAATAATCCGAAAGATATTCGCCATTTTCTCTTAAAAAATGAAGCGGCTGGTGTTATCTATAAACCGCTTTGTGCTAATTTTTGGTTTGAAGAAAAACAGACAAAAATCTCCTATACCACAAAAATTAAATTTATGGATTTACCTAACAATCAGCTATTGCAACTGGTTCCAGGAATTTTTCAAAAAGAAATTAAGAAAAAATATGAATTAAGAGTTACTTGTTTTGGTGATTACCTTGTCGCGGTGAAATTAAATTCACAAGAGCACAAGGATGGCTATATCGATTGGCGAGCAATTCCACGAGGTATCATGGCAATAGAGCCTTATCATTTGCCGTCAGAGTTGGCACGAAAAATACGCTTGTTCATGCAAAAAATGGGGCTTGTTTTTGGCGCTTTTGATTTTATTGTAACACCGGGTAATGAGTACATCTTTCTTGAGGTTAACGAGCAAGGACAATTTTTGTGGATAGAAGAATACAATTCAGAATTAAAAATGCTGGATATCTTCGTCAATTTTCTTGTAAGTAGAGCAAGAGATTTCATGTGGGACTCTGGGAAGGCTGTACATACAATTGAGCGCTATAGACGACAAATGGAGGGAATTATTTTACAAAATATGCAGCGTCATGTTGATTTAAACCGTGCAAAAATACATAACGAAATGGAACAACCATGATTAAAAATTTATGCGTAATAGTAAGTTTAACCTTGCCAATCAAACTAATGGCAGGAAATATTATTGATTTATATGGTGATGAATCTAACAAATCGCAAAAAATAGTTAGTAAATATTCCAAGAGAATTAGTGATCTTGAAAATAGGCTAGAGAAACAATTCAAAGAAAACAGTACTAAAGAATGGGACAAAATTTCTTTGTTGAAAAATCATTTGACCAATGACATTAAAAAAGAAGGTGATTATCTATATGTGGATTTAAATACGATTTTTTATTCTAACAATAAAAACAAATATACCACTATCGACGTGGTTACCAAATCTCAACCTGAAAGAATGCGATTTGCTGCATCTGCGAGAATGAAAGGAAATTTTGCAGCAAAAAACGATTTAATAAATGACATGATCGTTTTTCAAAATACTGCAACAAATTTATGGATGAATGGTCAATTAAAGACTACTGAAATACCTTGTCCGGTTTATCATTGTATCCGCCAATTTGAACATCCCCAGTTAAAACCCTATTTAAAAATTTTCAATGAGGGGGCGATTAAACAAAAAAAACTTATTCTAGATACCATGAATAGTGATCCCAATCCTGAGCGTCGTGCAGCGGCAGCTTTTTTGATGGGGCATTTTACTAATCCGCGAGAAATCATCCAACGATTATTACCTCATGTGCAGGATAAAGATACTGGGGTTCGCAACAATGTCATACGCGTTATTGCAGAAACAATGGAGAATGCAAAGATAACACAGATAAATCTCCGCCCTTTCCTGGAATTACTGGATTCTCCGCAAATAACGGATAGGAATAAAGCTCTATTTGTATTGCTCAATACCACGAATTCAAAAAGCGCGAAACAACAGATTATTAATCAAGGTGGAAAAAATCTTTTAGCTATTTTAAAGCTAAAACAACTGAATAATCATGATATTGCATATCAAATTTTAAAGAGAGTAAGTGGTAAAAATTATAGTGAAGATAATCTAATTGCGTGGAAAAAATGGGTTGACACCAATGCTGCTTAGATTAATTCACTTAGAATTCAGGATGAAGAAATAACAATAATCGGTCGCAGATAAAATGGATTTTAGAGTGATCAAAAATGGAAATAAACATGGAAAATAAAAACGAGCGAGTCCTCGCCTATGGGTTGGCAACAGAAATTGCCGAACAAGATCTGCAAGAAGTGTCAGGTGGCAGAAGTACATATACTCATCATGGCACGAAATATTACACCTCTAAAAAACCTGGAGGTGATGTTGAACATGATGATGATTGGGATATCTAAGAAATAGATGGTAAATCTTTTGATTCTGATTCCTCCTCAGAATCAAAAGACCAAACATGGAATAAATAGTTGAGTAATAACATGAATATTTTAATAGCGACAGCACCAGACGATTTGCATGCACAACTCGTAAAATTAGCACTGGAAGATAAAGGCCATCGTTGTATTTTATGGTACATGGGTGATATGCCGACAAAACAGAAAAATAGTATTTATTGTGAAAATGGGCATTATTCCTGGATGATGGAAAATGCCATTGGTGCCAAAACCATCACAGAAAATGAAATTGATGTTGTGTGGTGGAGACGGACCAGAAATCCATTTATCCCTAAGACCGGGCATGAAAATGATTTTGATTTCATAAGAAAAGAGAACGTTATATTTTGTGATTCCATTCCGTTAACCCTTGTGCAAGGACCCTGGTGGATTAATCCTTTTGATTCTATCAAATATGCAAGCTCTAAAGTTTATCAGTTAAAGTTGGCCGCTAGCTTAGATTTTAAAATCCCTGCTACGTTAATATCCAATGCCCCTGAGAAAATTAAAGAATTTATTGCTAATAATAAAAACAGCCAGGTTATCTATAAGGGTTTTTCTTGCCACCATTGGTGCGAAAATAATCGCTTAAAATTATCTTATACAAAAACGGTTGCCCATGAACAACTGCCTTCTGATTCGACCTTGCAGTTGACGCCTGGTATATATCAAGAAAAATTAAAAAAGAAATATGAATTACGTGTGACTTGTTTTGGCGATTATCTTGTTGCTGTAAAAATTAATTCACAAGAGCATGCAAAAGGCTTAAATGACTGGCGAGTGATTCCTCCAGGAGAATTGGGAATTGAGCCGTACCAGCTATCTACCAGCATTGGAAATAAAATTCGTGGTTTTATGAAAAGACTGGGTATTGTTTTTGGCTGTTTTGATTTTGTTGTAACACCAGATGATGAGCTCTACTTCCTTGAAGTTAATCAACAGGGGCAGTTTTTATGGATAGAAGATTTAATTCCGCAAATCAAAATGCTTGATATGTTTACCAATTTCCTCATTCAAAAAACGACCTCTTTTAATTGGAAGCGTGATTCTGAGCTAATCAGTTTAAAAAACTATGAGCCATCAGCTATTAAAAAAATTGATGAGAATATGGATAATCACATTTACCGCAGTCCAATTAAAACATCAGCAAGTTTTTAATTTATGAAAGAATCGGATTTATTCCGCAAGGAAGCGCTCCAGCAAACGAAAGAACGGATTTATGGTTCTGTCTGTATTAATGTGCCACCTCAATACACGGTTTCAGCAATAGGATTTTCAATCATTATCGTTTCCATAATTTTATTTTTGTCTTTTGCTGAATTTTCAGAAAAATTTATTGTTTCTGGTTATGTAAATTCTACCAGGGCAATTGTCCGTGTTTATCCAAGAACAAATGGCATTATTTCTGAAGGTAATATTTATCAGGGTATGAAGGTAAAAAAAGGAAAGAATTTATTTCTTGTGGATACGTCTTATGTAGGAGCCTCTAAAAATAGTGATAATGATATTGTGGCGCAATTACAAAAAAGGAAAAAAATCATTGAAAAAGAGGTAGTTTATAAATCCAGAAATTTGCATGCGCTTGCACAATTATTAGAGAAAAAATATGTGTCATTGGCTGAATATAATCAGAAAAAAGAAGAGCTGTTGGAGCTTAAAAATAAACAAAGTCTTATTGAGATGGATATGATCAGATATAACCAGAGCAGATCATATCGCATCCGCTCTCCGATTGATGGCATTGTTTCAAGTATCCTTTACAAAGAAGGCCAATATGTCAATACGACGAAATCATTAATAACTATTATTCCTGATAAAGCGGAGTTAATAGCAGAGTTATTCATTCCTGCAAGAAAAGCCGGTTTTTTACGTAAAGATAGCAAGGTTGTGATTCGCTACGATGCCTATCCTTATCAACGCTTTGGTACTTATCAAGCAAGTATTAAAGAAATTAGCCAGAACATTATGGCTGATGACGAGGAGGAAAAGCCCTTTCGCATCGGTGAACCCTATTACAAGGTTATTGCCAAACTGGATAAGCAAACAGTCATGGTCTATGGCGAAATACAAAAAATACAGCACGGTATGACATTTTCAGCGGTGATAGTTGGTTCTAGAAGAAAACTATGGCAATGGATATTAGATCCGTTGTATAGCTACTACGGGAAGTTATTTTCATGAGTCATAAGGCAAGCCTTCAATTTAAAAAAAGCACAAAATTACCCATCATCCTTCAAGACGAGATGGGAGAATGTGGTCATGCCTGTGTAGCCATGATAAGTAATTTTTGGGGTCACCAGCTTGATTTACGTGCTATTAGACAAATAAGTAAACCTTCGCAGCGTGGGACGACATTATTAACGTTAAAGGAAATATTGGAGAATTTAGGATTTACTACCAGAGCGATACGGAGTTCTCTCGAGGAGTTAAGTCAGGTTAAAACGCCGGCAATTATTCATTGGAATATGAATCATTTTGTTGTGTTAAAAAAAGTCGGCAGAAATAGTATTACCATACATGATCCTGCCGTGGGTCTTAAACATTGCAAAATAGAAGAGGTTTCAAAATCCTTTACTGGTATTGTTCTGGAAGTTGAAAGAAATGCTGATTTTACAAAAATCAAAGACCAACATAAGTTGAGTTTGTATGATTTAGTGAAAGCCGTGCAAGGGATTAATAAAAGTATTGTTTTATTGATGCTTCTTTCTTTTTGTATTGAGATGTTTAATTTGCTAAATCCTTTATTCATGCAATACGTTACCGATGATGTAATAGGCTCCAGCGATATGAATAACCTTTATATTATGGCTGCAGCCTTCATTATTTTGATAACATTTCAAGTTTTTATCGAATATATTCGCAGTAATTTTATAATTTATTTGACAAATACTATGACCGAAAAATTTTCGGCGAATGTCGTTGAGCATCTTTTAAGATTACCATTAGACTTTTTTGAAAAAAGGCATAAGGGCGATATTCAATCGAAGTTTCATTCTATCGATCAAATACAGAAAAAAATAAGTACGGATTTCGTAAATACAGTTCTGGATGGCTTAATGATAATTATCAATCTTTTTGTCATGTTCCTATATAGTCGCCTACTTACTTCTTTAGTTATTCTATCATTGACCATTAGCTTAATGGTGAGGTATTTGTTTTATTATTCTTTAAAGAAAGAGACAGAATCATCCATTATGCAGCATGCAAAATCGGCCTCTGTCTTTCTGGAAACATTACAAGGAATTATGCCAATAAAGACTTTTGCTAAAGAAAAAATAAGATTTAATACCTGGCGAAATAGCTATGTCAATTCATTAAATGCAGATATTAAGATATCCAGAATTAATACAATTTATCACTGTGTAAATCAATTATTGTTTCATTTAGAGCCTATTGTGGTGCTATGTATTGGTTCTTCATTAGTGTTAGATAACAAGTTTTCTGCGGGGATGTTAATTGCATTTCTTTCATACCGACATTTATTAGTTAATAAAGCCACAACATTAATGCAAAATTTAGTGGATTATAAATTGATTTCAATCCAGCTTAATCGCTTAAGTGATATTCTGTTTCAAGAGCCTGAGACAATTAGGAGGGGTTGTGGGACCGCTAAACGAATGAAGGGCGCCTTAGTTTTAAAAGATGTCTGTTTTAGATATCACGCCAAGGATCATGATATTTTGCATCGCATTAATTTAACTATAAATGCGGGAGAAAAAGTAGCGATTATTGGGTCTTCCGGCTGTGGAAAATCGACCTTACTTAAAGTCATGATGGGATTACTTAGTATTAGCAGTGGTGATATTTACATTGATGACGTTGCAATCAATGATTTCGGCCTAAAAAACTATCGGGAATTAACCGCAGCAGTTATGCAGGAAGATTCCTTATTAACAGGTTCTATTATGGATAATATTTGTTTTTTTAATGAAGAAATTGATATGGCTAATGTTTATCATGCAGCAAAATTAGCTTGTGTCCATGAAGAAATAATCAGATTACCCATGGGATATGAAACGTTGGTTGGCGATATGGGATCAACCTTATCCGGTGGCCAAAAGCAGAGAATTTTATTGGCCAGGGCGTTATATAAAAAGCCTAAAATATTATTTATGGATGAAGCAACCAGTCATCTAGATGTGAATAATGAAAAAAACATTAATAAAATGTTGCGCTCTTTAGCAATTACGCAAATTGTAGTTGCGCATAGAATAGAAACCATCCAGACTGCCGATAGAATTATCGACCTGCATGAAATTAATCAAAGGGGATCTACTACACAACTGCGAGATAACGTTTTGTAAAGAGGTGTTTTCTACCTTTCTGTTGCCAATAAAAGTCATTTTCTCTGCACTAACGTTGCTTATCCATATTGATTACTTTATAATCCGCGCGTTGAAAGATGGGTGAAATTTGTGAAAGACAGGCGTAGCATTGGTGGCATCAAGCGTTTTTTACTAGCACAATTAGCTGCTAGTTTATTGATAACGCTAGGATTACTGCTAATTTGGGGTGAAAAAGAAGCAATATCGGCATTGTTGGGTGGATTGGTAGCAATTATACCATCAGCTCTTTTTGCCAAAAAACTTTTTCGTCATCAAGGAGCTAGAGCGGCAAGGCAAATCGTCAAAAGCTTCTACTTGGGGGAGGCTTTAAAAATTGTATCAACCATTGCCTTATTTACATTCGTGTTCATGTCATTCAAAATAGCCCCTCTTGCGTTTTTTTTAACCTACATTGTGGTGCTAATGAGTCATTGGTTCGCACCCTTGTTTTTTGCTAACAAACAGAATAGGCCAAAAAGTGACTGAAATGGTATCAAGCACAGACTATATCAAGCATCACCTAACTTACCTAACCTACGATATCAAAACGATGAGTTTTGGTTCCGGTGGGTTTTGGACATTAAATTTAGATACACTTTTTTTCTCGATAGTTTCAGGTATTGTTATTCTCGCGCTTCTATATTTTGGCGCTCGTCGAGTCACAACGGGTGTACCTGGTAAATTACAAAATTTTGCCGAAATTATGCTGGAGTTTGCAGATAATCAGGTAAAAGACTGTTTTCACGGCAAAAATAAATTAATAGGCCCCTTGGCTCTAACTATTTTTGTTTGGGTTTTTTTAATGAACTTCATGGATATACTGCCAGTGGATGTTCTGCCTTTGGCTGCTCGAGCGCTGGGTGTTCATTATTTGAAGGTTGTGCCAACCAATGATTTAAACCTAACCTTTGCACTGTCTTTATCGGTATTTATGCTGATTATTTTCTACAGCCTTAAAATTAAGGGTCCAAAAGGCTTTATTAAAGAATTGACTTTGCAGCCATTTAATCATTGGGCTTTTATACCTTTTAACTTATTGTTGGAGTTAGTCGGTTTAATTGCCAAGCCAATCTCTCTCGCACTTCGTTTGTTTGGAAATTTATATGCTGGCGAATTGATTTTTATTCTGATAGCCTTGCTAACCTTAAATGCAACGACATCTTCTGTAGCAGGCACTGCAACTTTAGGAATTGCTCAATTTTTATTGGCGTTGGCATGGTCAATTTTCCATATTCTGGTGATCACGCTACAGGCATTTATTTTCATGGTACTGACTATTGTTTATCTCAGTTTGGCTCATGAAGACCACTAATATTTTTTAATTTAAACATTGTCCATTAAGGGGATTTATATGCAAGCTGCAAATTTAATAGCACAAGTTCAAGGTATGACTGTTATCGCAGTCGCATTATTGATTGGCTTAGGCGCATTAGGTACTGCAATCGGCTTTGGTTTATTAGGTGGAAAATTCCTTGAAGGTTCTGCACGTCAACCAGAAATGGTTCCTATGCTTCAAGTTAAAATGTTTATCGTTGCTGGTCTTCTTGATGCGGTAACAATGATTGGTGTGGGTATTGCGTTATTCTTTACTTTCGCTAACCCCTTCCTGAGCAACTTGGGTTCTTGATAACACCTAATGGGGCGTATGCACGCCCCCAAATGTTACAGGAGAAATTACCTTGGAAATTAATTTAACACTGGTAGTACAAATGCTCGTTTTCGCTGCATTTGTTTGGTTTACCATGAAGTTTGTTTGGCCTCCTTTGGCTAGAGCAATGGAAGAACGTCAAGATAAAATAGCTGATGGTTTGGCTTCAGCTGAACGCGGGCGTAAAGAGTTGGAGTTAGCTCAACATCGCGTAAAAGATGAGTTGAAGCAAGCCAAAGCGCAGGCTTCAGATATTATCGAGAAAGCCACTCGTCGCGCTGCACAAATGATCGAAGAAGCAAAAGAAGATGCTAAATTAGAAGCACAAAAACAAGCTAAAATTGCTCATGAGCAATTACAGCAAGAGTTTAATCGTGCGCGAGATAGTTTGCGTAAAGAAGCTGCACAGTTAGCTGTTGCTGGCGCGCAAAAAATTCTTATGCGGGAAATCGATGAGAAGGCAAACAGTGCGATACTGGATAATCTAATTAAAGAGATTTGATATGCCGGATACAACAACCATTGCCAGACCTTATGCAAAAGCAATATTTGAATATGCTCTGGCTGTTAATAAGCTTAGCCAATGGTCTGAGATATTACAGACTTTAGCTGTGTCAGTACTGACTGAGGAAGTTGCAGAATTCATTATGAATCCTGCAACAACAGAGGCGCAGCAAAGTGAATTATTAATGGCTCCTTTTGCTAAAACAGGCAAGAATGAATTACAAGCTATTGAAAATCTAATTTCTACGTTGGCTGCAAATAAGCGCCTTATACTTTTGCCTGATATTAAGGTGTTGTTCGAGGCCTTACGCGCTGAACAAGAGAAAACTCTCGTTGTAAACGTTCGCAGTTTCTCAGAGTTTTCCGCCGCGCAAACAGAGCAACTTAAAACGTCACTAAGCCAGCGCCTAAAACGTGAGGTAACACTTAAGGTAGTTATCGATCCATCACTGCTGGGCGGTGCGGTTATTCAAGCTGGTGATTTAGTAATTGATGGTTCGGTGCGGGGACAGTTAAATAAACTAAGTACCGAGTTAGCCGCATAATAGAGAGGATAGATTTCATGTCAGAACAAATAGCATTAAACCCATCTGAAATCAGTGAATTAATCAGAAAAAAAATCGAACAATTTGGTGTCGTTTCTGAAGCAAGAAATGAAGGAACTATTGTTAGTTTAAAAGATGGTATCGTTCGTCTTCATGGTTTGGCCGATGCCATGCAAGGTGAAATGATCGAATTTCCAGGCGGTATTTACGGTTTGGCATTGAACCTCGAACGCGATTCAGTTGGTGCAGTAATTCTTGGTGACTACGCTGGCCTTTCTGAGGGGCAAAAAGGTAAATGTACCGGCCGTATTCTTGAAGTTCCAGTTGGCAAAAATCTTTTGGGACGCGTTGTTGATGCGTTGGGTAACCCCATCGATGGTAAAGGCCCTATCAATGCAGAAAGAATGTCTCCTATCGAAAAAGTGGCTCCAGGCGTTATCGCTCGCCAATCGGTGGATCAACCTGTACAAACAGGATTAAAAGCAGTTGATGCAATGATTCCAGTAGGACGTGGTCAGCGGGAATTGATTATTGGTGACCGCCAAACTGGAAAATCAGCGATTGCGATTGATGCGATCATCAATCAGAAAGGGACAGGGGTTAAATGTATTTATGTTGCAATTGGCCAAAAAGCCTCTTCTGTTGCCGCGATCGTACGTAAACTGGAAGAACATGGCGCAATGGAACATACCATTGTTGTTGTGGCCGGTGCTTCTGACTCTGCAGCATTACAATTCATCGCTCCCTATGCTGGCTGTGCAATGGGCGAGTACTTCATGGAGCGAGGTGAAGATGCATTGATTGTTTATGACGATTTAACTAAACAAGCCTGGGCTTATCGTCAAATTTCCTTGTTATTGCGCCGTCCACCAGGGCGTGAAGCTTATCCAGGGGATATTTTCTATTTGCATTCACGTCTACTTGAGCGTGCTGCAAGAATTAACGCAAAAGAAGTTGAAAAGTTAACGAATGGTGAAGTTACTGGTAAGACAGGCTCACTAACCGCGTTGCCGATTATTGAAACACAAGCAGGGGACGTTTCTGCATTCGTACCTACCAACGTTATTTCTATTACCGACGGTCAGATTTTCCTAGATGTTGATTTATTCAACTCCGGTGTGCGTCCTGCAATTAACTCTGGTTTATCGGTATCTCGTGTGGGCGGTGCAGCTCAAACCAAGATTATGAAAAAACTAGGTGGTGGTACTCGTTTAGCTCTTGCTCAGTATCGTGAACTTGAAGCGTTTTCACAATTTGCTTCTGATCTTGATGATGCAACTCGTAAGCAATTAGAGCGTGGACAACGTATTACTGAATTAATGAAACAGAAACAATATTCGCCTCTGTCTGTGGCTGATATGGCTGTCTCACTGTTTGTTGTTGAAAAGGGTTACCTCGATGATATTCCAGTTGCTGAGGTAGGTTCCTTTGAAGCTGCGCTACATGGTTATATGAAAGCTACTCATGCAGCTCTGCTGAACAAAATCAATGAAACAGGTGCTTATGATAATGATATCGAAGCACAATTAAAGAGCGCAGTAGAAGAGTTTAAACGTACTGGTAGTTGGTAAATTAATAGCCGCCCCAAATTTAAGGGCGGCAATGATTTATAGACAGGTTGCAGCCTGTTGCAATCTGGTAAATTAAAGGCGAAGCAAGATATGGCTGGAGCGAAAGAGATCCGTTCAAAAATTGCGAGTATTAAAAACACGCAAAAAATAACTCGAGCAATGGAAATGGTTGCCGCAAGTAAAATGCGTAAGACGCAAGACAGAATGCGTGCATCCAAACCTTATGCAACCAAAATTTATAATGTTGTTAAACATATTGCTCGAGCTACCTCTGAATATCATCATCCCTTTATGACACAACGCGAAATCAAAAGGGTTGGTGTTATTGTAGTAACTTCCGATCGTGGATTATGCGGCGGTTTGAATGCCAACTTATTACGAGAAACCGTTCGTGTCATGCGCCAATGGCAACATGAAGGCAAGGAAATTGATCTTTGTGTAATTGGTCGCAAAGGGCAAGCTTTCTTTAGACGCGTTGGTGGTCGTGTGCTTGCTTCTGTCGACCAACTCGGTGACAAACCTGGTATCAAAGATCTGATTGGTGTTGTCAAAGTAATGTTGGATGCGTTTTACAATGGCACTATTGACGCTTTACACATTGTGTACAATGAATTCATTAACACAATGACACAAAAGCCAACTGTAAAACAATTATTGCCATTGCCTGTATCTGAAGATGATAGCAAATCATTAGGGCATCACTGGGATTATATTTATGAACCTGATGCTAAAGAATTGCTGGATGGTTTATTGGAGCGATACATTGAACTGCAAACCTATCAAGGCGTTGTAGAGAACATTGCATGTGAGCAAGCTGCGAAGATGATTGCAATGAAGAGCGCAACTGATAATGCAGGTGAGTTAATTAAAGAATTTCAATTGGCTTATAACAAAGCCCGACAAGCCGCTATTACGCAAGAGTTGGCGGAAATTGTCGGTGGTGCAGCCGCTTTATAAGAGGGTATATGATGAGTCTAGGAACAGTAGTTGAAGTTATTGGTGCGGTTGTAGACGTGGAGTTTCCCCGCGATAATGTTCCCAAAGTAAACGATGCCTTAAAGCTCGTTGAAGGGGATTTAGTATTTGAAGTGCAACAACAATTAGGTGATGGCGTTGTTCGTACGATTGCAATGGGTACTACCGACGGTTTGAAGCGTGGCGTCAAGGCTGAAAATACTGGTGAGGCTATTCAAGTACCAGTCGGTAAGAAAACATTAGGACGTATCATGGATGTTCTAGGACGTCCAGTTGATGATGCAGGCCCTATTGATGCCGATGAATATTGGGCTATCCATCGCCAGGCACCAAGTTACGAAGATCAAGCAGGTAGTCAAGAACTGTTGGAGACTGGCATTAAGGTTATTGATTTACTTTGTCCATTTGCGAAGGGCGGTAAAGTAGGTCTCTTTGGTGGTGCTGGTGTAGGTAAAACCGTTAACATGATGGAACTTATTCGTAACATTGCTATTGAACATAGCGGTTACTCCGTATTTGCCGGTGTGGGTGAGCGTACTCGTGAAGGTAATGACTTCTATCATGAAATGAAGGACTCTAACGTACTTGATAAAGTATCTCTGGTTTACGGACAAATGAATGAGCCACCAGGAAACCGTTTACGAGTAGCCTTGACTGGCCTTACCATGGCAGAAAAATTCCGTGATGAAGGTCGTGATGTATTGCTATTTATCGATAATATATACCGTTATACGCTGGCAGGGGTAGAAGTGTCTGCACTGTTAGGCCGTATGCCTTCTGCAGTAGGTTATCAACCGACATTAGCTGAAGAAATGGGGATGTTACAAGAGCGTATTACTTCAACCAAGACAGGTTCTATTACTTCTATTCAAGCAGTCTACGTACCTGCAGACGACTTGACTGACCCATCACCTGCAACTACCTTTGCTCACTTGGATGCGACTGTTGTATTGTCTCGTCAAATTGCTGAGTTAGGTATTTATCCTGCGGTGGATCCACTGGATTCAACATCTCGTCAGTTAGACCCACTTATCGTTGGTCAAGAACATTATGATACGGCTCGTCGCGTTCAGCAAACGCTACAACGATACAAAGAGTTGAAAGATATTATTGCAATTCTTGGTATGGACGAGTTGTCTGAGGAAGATAAGCGTGTTGTCTCTCGTGCACGTAAGATCCAACGTTTTCTTTCTCAGCCATTCTTCGTTGCTGAAGTATTCACGGGTTCACCTGGTAAATACGTTTCATTAAAAGATACCATTAAAGGGTTCCAGGGAATTCTTGCTGGTGAGTATGATGATTTACCTGAACAAGCATTTTACATGGTAGGTAGCATCGAGGAAGCTGTTGCTAAAGCTAAAACTCTATGAGGCAAACAGACATGGCAATAACAACGCACTTAGATATCGTTAGTGCTGAACAGGAAATTTTTTCCGGTGTCGTCGAAATGGTCGTCGCCACCGGGGAACTTGGTGAAATTGGTATCGTGCCAGGACATGCTCCTTTGCTAACACTTTTAAAACCTGGTGAAATTCGCGTTACATTACCAGGTGGTGTCCAAGAGATTTACTATGTTTCTGGGGGGATGCTTGAAGTTCAGCCTTATTATGTGACTGTTTTAGCAGATGCTGTTGAGCGCGCGGAAGAAATCGATGAAGCTGCTGCTCTTGCTGCAAAGGCTCGAGCAGAAGAAGCAATTTCAAGCAAACATGCTGATATGGATTACTCAAAAGCTGCAGCAGAGTTAGCACGTGCTGTTGCGCAAATCCGTGCAATCCAAAAAATTCGTAAACACATTAAATAATGGTTACATGCATTCTGAAAAGGGCGTTCTTTAAGTTGACGCCCTTTTTATTTTCCTGTAGTCAAACCGCCGGTTAAGCGGCTATCTTCTATAACCTCATAGTTTTTAATTACTTCACGAAGCACCACTCGTTCACTGCTATTTTGCAAATCAAAGTCATCAGATAGATGGAGCAACTCATGATGTTTCATCACACCCTCAAGCAAATAGGTATCCAATGAATGATTGTGAAGCGTTGAATGGTTAGCAAAATGTTTTTGTAAAATGGGAATAAGTTTGTCGGGTTCTTCATTTACAAGTTGTGCTCTTAATTTTTCTGCGCGCTCTTGGCCAAATTTAGTATAATGCCGCAATCTAGTGAAAAGACCCAATTGGTAACCGCGGCCATCATCACTATCTTTGTCATTACGCCATGTTAGGTAATTATCAACCTTGTCAATTAACGTTTTGCGCAGTGATTCCATGGGATGTATTTGCTGGGAATCCTCAAGGGGGGTACTGGTTTCGCTATTTACTCTTTGAATCTTTTTAAGTAGCAAAGCGTGGAAGGTAGCAGGGTTCATGTCATCAGCGAGTGCAAAATATATCCTTTCAACCTTCATGCTTTTTTTAGAGTTGCCTTGTTCGCTTGTTTTGCGAATTAACTTGAACTGTCCTTCTCCTACTAGTTCCTTCATTAGTTTAATACATTCATCATTAAGTTTCCTTGGTGTATTAGAGCCGTAATTATAATTTTCAATACTTGGTTTTAGAGAAATCTTCCCAAGGGTTGCTGGCTTTTTAGAAATTTGCACTAGAACATTATTCAATCCCAGCTCAGTGAGTGCTTTTTGAATTTCACGTTGATAATGACGAAGATATAAATCAACACTGGAGCGATCAAATTTTGACTGATCCTTTTCATAAGCTTCTCTAAATTCACGGAAACTATAATATTTGATACTGTTGTCTTGAAATTCCTTATAGTCAATCTGCGTATCAGCCTTATCTGCAGTACCACCTGGCTGTACTAAAAAAATATTTTTCTTTTTATTTGGTAGCGTTGAGCCAATGGGAATTAATGGAGCCTCCATCATTATGGAGTGCCCGAATTCATCTGTACCTTCTTCGCGTGCTGCTCGAACAGGATTATAGGGGTGATCAGAACCTCCTCCAGCAGTGGCAAATCCTGAAACAGCTTTCTTTTTAGGATCAAGCTTTCCTGCCAAAATTTTTCCTTCTTGATTCTCTGAAACAACCGCTGTTTTTCGCGCGCCTTTATTCTGCATGAAATAAGAAGCCAGCTGTTCCAAATTGATGCCAGTTATTGACAAAGCGCCATTTTCGATTCGCATGGCAAGAGGATCAAGGTTTAATTGCTCACTAAAAAGCGTTAGCATTGCCTGGTGTTTATCGGCGTTCTCATCAGGAAGTGTTATGGTGATGGTTTCTCCATTGGCTGTTACCGCAGGTCTAAATCCATAACAGCCATCTCCCTTGTAAACGTAACGATGAAATTCATCTTGGATGTTGGATAAATAACCAAACGATGAGAAAAAAACCTGCAATGAATTTTGAATTAACTCTTTGTGTATTTCATGAGTGAAATCATCACATGGTAAGGTAACAGTGATGGACCCTTTGTTATCTATTATCTTTGTCCCAGCAAGACGCGCAATAATGGGTAATGCTTTGTCATGATGTCCATTGGGTATTTGAATTGCAATCGTACCATCAGGATTAATTTTGACATGAGGCTTGATGGCATTAGTGTACTGAGCGCGATAACTCACAATCGCATCAGAACCACCAGTCCCTACGTATTTATTGTAAAGCCCATACTTGTGAAAAATATGTTGTAATTCAAGAGAGATTTGCTCTTCTTTAAGTGCATGCTCACCATATTTCTTTTGAATATGTTCTAAAATTGCGGTCTTACGTGCCTTTAAAATTTCTATACGTTGTTCTTTGTCCTCTGGACTATGACCAGTACTATTGACCAAGTCTTCGATATCCTTATCGCTGAATTGGGCTAGCATCAGCGCACCCTGTAATTGATATTTACGCTCATTCTCTGGAGACGAAGTGAGTTCTGAAAAAAACGCTTTTGTTTGTTTGATATTCTTGGTCTCTACTGAACTTCCAGTCTTGGTTTTTAATATTCCAAATTGATCATTTTGCCTATCTATAAGAAAGGGTCGAATATTGTCTTTATTAAAATTAACATTATCTTTACCCGGTACAATACTGCGAAATCCAGAAAATAAGGCGGCACCTAAATCAACGTTAAATATACGAGCATCAGCATCTACAACAAAATTTTCTCCTGCTCCATTAACGATATCTCTGTTCCCAAGCCAACAATGTAAGAGTTGGCTGGCAAGAATGGCGTCTCTGCTTGCCTGTGGAAGGGTTTGCAATTTATCGTGGGTACAATTTTTAACACCGGGCAACATTGCTGAAGCAACATAAACGACGCCGTCCTTATCCACAACAGCAAACATATTAGGAACTAAAACACCGGCGGCTTTAAGAAAGCGTGCTGCTAAAATTTCATCCCAAGAGCGCCAGTTAATGGTTTTTTTCTCAGCTGGATCGGTAACGCCAGGTAGAGACACGCGCTTAAGAAGATAATCTTTTCCCGAGCGCTTATCTCGATAGACACCACCTTCTCCAGCACCACCAAATTTGGTTTTCTCACTCTTTTTTAGATAAAAGCCTTCAAGGTTTCTAGTTTTAATTTCTTTCTTGATTACTCTAAACATGTTGTTGCGCGCCCTGAGTTTCGTATATTAATTATACATCGCGAGTATTAAGTGGTTATTAAGCCTTAGAGAATGTTCTAGAAAGGTGTTAATCCGAAAATTATCAAGTAATTAAATAATTATTTGGGACCGGGCAATTTGGATAAAACAATGATGTTATTGATAAAGAGTGGGCGAGAATAAAAGATTGATTTATGCAATCTGTGAATAACTTTGAGTCACTTTGATCGCAAGAAAAGTTAGTTAATTAACCCATTGATTTACAATGTATTTTTAAAATAATGCAGCGTTGGATTCTTAGAAGGCTGTGGATAACTTTGTGAATTTAATGGTAATTCTTTTCTAATTAAGTGATTTCTAAGCCTTTAATACGTTAAACTTGATTAACCCGACTGATTCGCTTCTTTAAATGCTTTATGCTAAATTAACGATTATTCATTCTATGGTAAGCATTCGTAATGGCATTTAAAAATTTGCCTATTAACCCAGATTTGCATGAGGCCATAGTATTGCAAATCCAGTATGAATCATAAGACTTATGAACGATCTCATCGAACGTAAACCACTAACAGAGTTTACTGAAAAAGCCTATCTTGATTATTCCATGTATGTAATTCTTGATAGAGCGTTGCCTCATATTGCTGATGGCTTAAAACCTGTGCAGCGGCGTATCGTTTATGCGATGTCCGAGTTGGGACTCAAGGTAACGGCCAAACATAAGAAATCAGCACGAACAGTCGGGGATGTGCTGGGTAAATTTCATCCTCACGGCGATTCAGCCTGTTATGAGGCCATGGTTCTTATGGCACAACCATTCTCTTATCGCTACCCCTTTGTGGACGGCCAAGGAAACTGGGGTTCTCCCGATGATCCAAAATCCTTTGCTGCAATGCGCTATACCGAAGCACGCTTATCAGCTTATGCAGAATTGCTTTTATCAGAGCTACAGCAAGGAACGGTGGATTGGGTCGATAATTTTGACGGCACGTTACAAGAACCTTCTTTATTACCTGCCCGGTTACCCAATGTACTCCTAAATGGAGCAACAGGAATTGCCGTAGGGATGGCATCTGACATTCTACCTCATAATTTAACGGAGGTGGCTGATGCCTGTATACATCTATTAGATAATCCCAATGCTAACTTGAACGATATTTTAGCCTATGTAAAAGGCCCCGATTTCCCCACCGCCGCAGAAATTATTACTCCCCGCAATGTTATACGCAGTCTATATGAAACAGGTAATGGTTCGGTAAAAATGCGAGCTGTTTACAGCCAGGAAAAGCATGATATTGTTATTACGGCTCTTCCTTATCAGGTTTCTGGTGCCAAAATTATTGAGCAGATAGCTTTACAAATGCAACAAAAAAAGTTGCCAATGATCGATGATCTGCGTGATGAATCTGACCATGAACATCCAACTCGCTTAGTGATTGTGCCTAAATCAAATCGAGTGGATGTTGAAGGCTTAATGTCTCATCTGTTTGCGACAACCGATTTGGAACGCAGTTATCGAGTTAATTTCAATATGATAGGTCTTGATGGCAAGCCCCGGGTAAAAGGCTTGGTCACTATTCTGCAAGAATGGCTAAGTTATCGGTTACTGACAGTAAAAAGACGCTTGCAGTATCGTTTGGAAAAAGTTCTTGATCGTATTCATGTTCTGGAAGGATTAATTACTGCTTTTCTCAATATCGATGAAGTCATTGCTATTATTCGTGAACATGACAATCCTAAAGAAGGATTAATTGCCCGCTTTAAATTAAGTGAAAGACAAGCTGAAGCTATTTTAGAAATGAAGTTGCGGCATCTGGCCAAACTTGAAGAAATAAGATTGCGTGCTGAGTTGGATGAATTAAGTGCCGAGCGTGACTCGTTACAAGCAATTTTAGCCAGTGAAAAACGACTAAGAACACTAGTAAAAAATGAAATTGCTGCTGATAAAAAACAATTTGGCGATGTTCGTCGCTCCCCATTAGTAGAACGGCAAGATTCCCAAGCTCTAAAAGAAGAAGATATTCTTCCCAATGAGCCCATTACGGTCGTGCTATCACAAAAAGGATGGGTTCGTGCAGCAAAAGGCTATGACATCGATGGCCGCGAATTAAGTTATAAAGCTGGGGATGATTTCAAAGCCCAAACCAATGCCAGGAGTAATCAACAAGTGGTATTTTTCGATAATGAGGGCAAGGTATATACCTTACCGGGATATACCTTACCTTCAGCGCGTGGACAAGGGGAACCGCTCACTGGGAGATTAAATCCTTCCGATGGGATGTTATTTGAAGCACTTGTTGGTGGTGATGCAGAGGATTGGGTCCTTTTAGCAAGTGATGCAGGTTATGGTTTTGTTAGTCAATTAAAAGATTTGTACGTTAAAAATCGTAACGGTAAAGCCTGTATTAAATTACCAGCCAATAGTCGAGTACTGCCACCTCGTCTAATCACCGCTAAAGATG
The DNA here is from genome assembly GCF_029026145.1 of Legionella cardiaca. Lineage (NCBI taxonomy): Bacteria > Pseudomonadati > Pseudomonadota > Gammaproteobacteria > Legionellales > Legionellaceae > Legionella > Legionella cardiaca. The sequence goes on from NZ_CP119078.1 coordinate 3,178,959, forward strand.
CGCAATATATTGCTTGTGTTACCAATATTGGTCGTTTGCTAATTTTCCCCGTAAGTGAACTTCCCGAACTTAGTCGTGGCAAAGGGAATAAATTAATTAGCATTCCTTCTGCAAAATCCGAGCAGCGTGAAGAGTTTATTGTTGATATTCAAGTATTGTTTATCGAAGATGCCTTAACGATTCATGCGGGTAAGCGACACTTTACTTTAAAGACCGTTGATCTTGAGCATTATCAGGGTGAGCGCGGCCGCCGTGGCAATCGTTTGCCACGTGGATTGCAGAATGTCACTGCATTACAGGTAACGGCGTCGGCTACTGAAAAATAGCATGAAACTATCGGCAAAAGCCTTACGCTTTATTTTAAATTGTTACCCTCCATTCTGGGGGGCAGGAATTAAGGTCGATACCATTAGCGAGGATTTTTCCTTTGCGCGAGTTTCTATGGCATTTCGCTGGTATAACAAAAATTACATGCGCACGCAGTATGGTGGCAGTCTTTATTCAATGACGGATCCTTTTTTTGCCTTAATGTTAATTCAGCGATTGGGATCTGATTATGTGGTTTGGGATAAACACGGTGAAATTGATTATATTAAACCGGGCACAAGTCGTGTGTATGCAGATTTTTCAATTACTGATAGCGAACTTTTTGCTATCAAAGAGTCAACAAAAGACAATAAAAAATATCTCCCTGTGTTTCATACAGAAATTTATGATAGTTCAAAACAAGTCATTGCTAAGGTTAAAAAAACGGTGTACGTCAAACGTATTCGCGGAAATCCCGAGAGTTAATGGTATCGTTTCCCGTGAAACATTAGCTTATTTTATCGACAGTTAATAGCTGTTGCAGCGCTAATTTTTTTTCTATTTCTAATTCTGTTAAAGGCAAGGTGGCAAGAGCTGCGGCGCGATACAAAGCCTTTAGGGTAGGATTTAGTAAAGCAACTAAATGTTTTTCAATAGTTTGGACATCACCTCGAGCCAAGGGCCCTGTAAGCGCCTGTTTGGGGTCCGTTGTTTGTTCAATATTCGTGAAGCTGCTGTGCATTAACTTCATGCTTATATTTTTGGCCAAATCATGAGAAATGCCTGCTTCAGTCAACAATTCGATGGAAGTCGCAATCAGAGTAACCAAGTAGTTTGAGGAAAAAACAGCTGCCGCATGATAACAGGCTTTCTTTTCTGCTTTAATGGGGACGAGAGTTGCTCCTAATGAGTTGAAAAGTGCAATAAGTAAAGCGACGGCCTTGTCATCTCCTTCAACGACGCAAGGACAGTTTTGAAAGGCATTACTATCAATATAGTTATCTCTAAATGCTTTTAGTGGATGAATACTGGCAATGTGACAGCCTTGTTTTTTGAGTACCAGTAATTCATTGGAGTTCAACGCACCACTACAATGCACCACAATGCTACCAGGTAGCATAATTTTTTCTTTGGCAAGCTCATCTGCAATCCGGCGAATAGTATCATCTGGCGTAGTAATAAACGTTAATTCCACGGGGGGTAATTCTTTTAAGTTACTCACCACAGTACCGGAACCAATCTGTTGGGATGCCAAGGCTGCACTAAGTGGACTACGATTACAGATGGCCCCTAATTGCCCTTGCTGCTTAGCCGTTAAGGCGAAAGCAATATTTTTGCCTAAGCGGCCTGCTCCAACCAGATTAAAGTGCATGGTTATTCCGATAAATTGCTATAAATTACCACAAAAATAATAAAAGAGAGTTGGCAATTACAACGCAATGCTGAAAATGGTATAATTTGATTTTATCAGCTTTTATGCTGAGACGAAATTGTTCATCGTGCACGCTATACGTGCAACATAATTTAGCCCAGTAATAAATATGAGACGAAGCGCCTTACTCCTTGTGTTAGCCCTGGTTTTTTTAGAATGGTTAGATTTTACGCTTTATCTTTATTTAGCGAAGTCTGTTTTTGCCAAAGAGTTTTTTCCTGCTTCCGATTATAGTCTCTTGCTATCCTTTGCCCTTTTTGCTGGTGCCTACTTTGCTCGCCCTGTGGGAGGCTGGTTGTTTGGCAGGGAGGCGGATTTAAATGGCCGCCGGCTTCCCATGGTTTTGTCTGCGGCATTGATGGGAATGGCGACTTTGGGAATTTGTCTTCTACCTGGTTATGCACAGGTGGGTTTATGGGCAACCTGGGGATTGCTGCTTTTACGTATCGCGCAAGCCTTGGCTATTGGTGGCGAAATTAATACATCGGCAATGTTTTTAGTAGAGCATCATCCAACCAAGCCATTATTGGCAGGGGGAATGGTGGCCGCAAGTGGCGCATTGGGGATGTTCATGGGAGGTGCCATTGCCAGTGTTTTACAAGTAACAAATTTTCATGATGCCTGGCGGTTAGTCTTTGCCATTGTTGGTGGATTATCCTTATGGGTTTGTCGTTTACGCAAGCAATTAGCGGAATCTCCTGAGTTTCAAAAAAAACAACCTCATACGCAGTATCAATGGCGAAACCATTGGCGTGGGCTCTTAAATATTGCTGCTATGGGAACTTTTGTTAGTGTAATGGTTTACATATGTAATGTTTTTTGGGTTTCTTTTGCTATTGATAGCCAATTAATGTCGAAAGTACAATGTGCATGGGCTGGTTCGATTGCCCAATTTGCTGCTGCTTTTATAGCCTTACCTATTGCCTATTACAGTCAGCCGAAACATTGCTATCGTTTGGTGCAAAGCAGTATGTTGATATTGATGATAACGGCACCACTGTTATTTTATTTTACTGCTCAACAAAGTAAAGCAGGCGTTCTATTTTCACTCCTGGGTTATGTCTTGGCAGATGGGTTGTTATGTGCTGCACTCTATTATTTTCTGTATTTACAACTTCCTTCGCAGTATCGTTGTCGCGGGGTATCAACCGTGTGGGCTCTGGCGGCGAGCATTGGTGCACTCAGTTTGCCCTTAGCGGAGCAAGCTAAAATGGCAGGAGCTCTTTTGGGGCCTGGCTTGTTTGTAAGTGCTACGGCAATTGCTTGTCTTGTATTACTGCACTTCTCCAGAGAAAAGAAATTCAAAATCGATAATATTTTTGCTTCATTTTCATCACGCATTTGAAAATTTCACTTGTCTTTTTTTGTTCAGTTTTTGCGAAAATCCCTAATGAATTGGTCATTGAATCTACAATGTATTTGATGGGAATGCATTATTGCTTTTAAAAATACTATTGAACTGAAGAAGCTTTTCTGCTTAATATGAATATTCTACGAGGGAAAGAAAAATAAGGAATGAGCCATGCCACTGCCAGAGAAGGCGTTACGTTATGGCCAGTTAAGAAGAAAAACCGCCGGTTCTGCGGTACCAACATCAGGACATGAAGTTTACAAAGTTGAGTTTGTAGATACCGATGGTCAAACTAAAACTGGATTTTATAAAGAGTTAATCCCGGATGGGACAGGAGATGGAAGTTACCCTGCTGTACTAGCGAAATACTCAGTCGCTGCAAGTATACTGGTTCGTCTTGCTATAGGTGAACTTGGCGCGGAAGAACGGTTAGTCTTTGATGAAAATGGACAAATCAAAGGAACTGTTTCTATCAATCTTCCTAACTTTAGACCAATGTATACGTCCAAGAACGTGCTGCTAGAGGGAGTGCCTAAAGATCCTCAGGAAGCAGAAATTGTCTGTCCCTCGGTAGAAACATTATTAAAATATAATATTGCCGAGCTTCTAGTTAGTGCTTGGAGAAGCAAAAACGATGATTTTCATCCTGGAAATTTTAGTCGCTTTGGTTTGATTGATTGGGATATGGCGCTTTACCCTTACACTTACATCATGAAAGGAAAGCGTAAGTCAGATGGTCTAATGAAAGATCTTCCTGAAAAACGGATGAGATTTCGCTCGAAAGAGATAGATAATTTTCCTAATATTGAAGGGCCTACCTATTTCCCGCCGAATCAACTTCCTGGGAATTTGAATGCTGCGAAACGTTTTTCTTCCTATGCAGAATTCCAAAAATTAGCTGCTAACCCAACAATAAAAATGCTATCAGGGGAAATTATCTCTTGGCAAGAGCAGTTTTTTAGTGCTTTGTTAAAGGAACTTCTCACCTTTGATCCCGATATGTTGCGGGCTCGTTTAAAAGAATACTTTGGTGAAGAGTTAACGCTGGACTTTCTCTCGCTACCCAAAGAAAAGCATGAGGCATTAACAAGCCTTTACCCTGATTTGTTCAATGAAAAAACCGATAAAGAACCCGTTATCGAACATTTCATGAAAGTATTGCAGATTGAATATAACCAGTTTTATGAAGCGGTAGTACTTTATGCTGGTTGCATGCAAAATAATAGTGGTGTTCCTGTTGTTGGGTTTAGTCGTTTTTTACGTAATAAGCCAAGTGCTTTTCATAAAACAACGGAATGGGCCGCCTCCCAGAATGAAAAAATGGAAGCGCAATGGAAACACTACACCACCCAAAAAAGTGAAAAAGAGGTGTATGGTGCCTTAGACGCTTATACCACGCCACCAGAGGGCCGTTATGATTTAAAAAAGATGACTCAGCGCTATCATCAAATTTGGCGTGATGCTCACAGCCTTACAATTAAAGCGATTCTCAACGATGGTTATACGTTAATTGGTCAACTTGCAAATGATTTGCGTATAAAACCATTACCGTTAGCTAAAGAAGAGGAGCAGGAATTAAAGGATCTTACCGAATCATTCCAACTGATTGGTACACCTAAATTAATGAAAGAATCTGAAACCGTCGATTGCGATACGACGAATGATTTAAAAAAAGGATTGCAAGCACTTGAAACATTTATTTATGAGCTTCATCAGTGTGTCAGCGACTATTATGCAGTACCGCGGGATAAACTTAGTGCCGAACATAATCAAGCATTCTGTAAGGCTGTCTCAAAATTAATTATTAAATCAGAGACGGAAGTCCTGCCTCATTTATTAGGTAGTAAGTGGGCAAGTGCCTTGGGGGATTGTATTAAGAATCTGCAACAATTCTATAATGGCTTGCATTTTCAACGTCATCTTATTGCTAAGGACGTGGCGATTAACGAAAATGCAACCCATGATTATGTAGCCTTGTTAACAGGCAAACACACGGATGAAGAAGTTGTAAGAACTTGTTTAAATACCTTATTTCAATGGGTAAACACGCTTGAAAAAGACACCTTTAACGAAATCATTTTACAAACGATTTCCTGTTATCAGCCTAGCTTTTATAATATTACTGCACAACGATACCGTGCTCCAACCGTAGAAACCTATTTAAAAACAACGACTGATGATTGCGCAAATCGCTTGGCAACTATTTTGAGTGAGGGTGGAACAGAAAGCACATCTTTAAATACGCACCTCATGAAAAACCTGGTGCCCATCATGCTCGATGCGACTCAAGCGCAGGTCGAAATCAATTTGCTTAGCGTTCGCAACGCAATAGAGCATAATGATTTCCAAGTAGCTTTTTATGCTAAAAAGGCGCAAGAGTTTGTTAAACAGGATAAACAATTCACCATTCCGATTTCGAAGCTTAAGATTGCCCAATTTAATGAGGTGATGTTTACTTGGGCAGCAAAGCAAACGCAAAAAAGAATGCATGCTATTATAAAAAATGCCTTGATTGATTACGAACCTACCGGTTTAAGTTATCTTTTTAGAGCCACATCAAGAGGTCCACAAGTAAGAGAGTTTCTTAAAGAACCTCGCTCCAATGAACAATTACTTGCTTTAATTCTGGCAGACGGTGGCAATGAAAAAAATTCCTACAATACGACGTTATTGAAAAGAATATTAAATCTCATGAAACAAGATCTTTGTTCTACAAAAAAGAAGCTTGATATTCCTGATTGGGATATGGTGACTGAGGTAACCGAAGATCATCTACCTTATTATGGTGAGCAACTTAAACAATATGTAAAACCAAAGACCTATTCTTTGTCACCAAAGAGTGAAACTTCTGAGACATCAACCTTTTTTAGTTAAGTTTCATCTTTGTCCCCCCCAGCTCTTTATAAAGTTCTTCGAGTTCTTCATAAAGAGCTTTCATGCCGCTAAGATCATACTTCCCCTCTCTTGCATCTCCTAGTAACTCATCATAATCGTCATTAAGGTGAGTTAGACTGGTTTGATAAAAAATGTCCTTATATTCGGCGACTAATCCATTATTTATACTAAGCAGGTCAGCTACTTTTATAGCTATTTCTTCAAATTCTGTTTGAGAAACTTCTGAGATAACTACGGCCGGTTTTTGCCAAGCATCATAAAGTAATTTCAATGCAAGAATACCTAACGGCAGTAATACTAAAAATCCAAGTGCCAGATGGGTATTCAAGCTGGATTGAGAAGAGGGGATGTCTTGATCTCCTGTTTCTGAGGCAGGTAGGACAGGAGTCGTACTGCTGCCACAATGATCGGAGTTTGAAGCACAGATTAGTGCAGGCTGTCTGATGGTCGATGAGGAAGACCAAAATTGGAAAAGGGGTGCTAATTGGTTAGCAGAAGAAATAACTGGTTCATTTTCATAAGATTCTTCGGATACAATACAAGGAATTGCTTGTCCACATCTACCACCTTCTGGTTTGCCAAGAGGTTTGGATGAATCGACAAGTTTTGGTTTCTCTGGAATAGGTAATCCTTTTAATTCATGCTGTCGGCCCACCCACGCATGCATGGAGTTCATTAGTTGTTGTGCTAGTTCTCGAGTGGAATTAACTAATTCGAGTTGTTTGATCTCACTGGCTTGTTCCGTTAACTGAGTAATAATTTGATTAATATGTAGAATTAATTCCTTGCTGGATAAGTTTAAATCAGAGGGCGTTGTATCAAAACGTGCTAAATTGTCCTGATTGTAAATGAAATTATCAATTTGCACTTGTTTATTGGTAACTAATTTTTGCCACCAAGTCAGGTCCTGTTTGGCCTGAATGTATTCATGGTAGAGGTCAGTATTCGTTTCGATAACTTTCATGATATTTTGTTGCGAATATTGCATAAATTGCTCAATGTTTTTTAGAAGGCCCAACATTTGCTCACGAAATTGAATGACCGTAAATACTTCGCCTGCTTGATCAAAAAGTTGCAATAATTGATCTAAAATGCTTTGAAAGCGAAGGATTTCCTGAAGTTCAACGACACTATTGCTATAGGCAATTTTTGCAGTATCCGGTAGGGAGCTCACAAATTTAAAATCTTGGCAATGCGTCAGATCTTCCTCTGATAATGTAAGGATGCTGGTTTGTCCTGAAGTCTTGTCGTTTGCCTTGGTCAGTTCATCAGCATGAGAGGTTGCACAAGCTTTTGCCGCCAGAGTAGGGAATTCTTTTTTCGACTCTAATAATGAATTTTTTTTAAAATGCTCCCAATAAGGATGAGGATTCACAGGGTCTTCAGCAAGAGCAAAATGGAGCACGGTATGTCTTAATTCCGCCACATGATTTAATTGTTGTTGAACTTGGTGAATACGAATTCTTAATTGTTGCGAGTTAATTTTGTTTTCGATCTCTGTCTGTTGAAGTTCAATTGTACGTCTGCAATCTGCCAGAAAAAGTCGATCACTGCCCATTGTGGGAGAGGTATGGATTTCTATAGTTCGTAGATAGTTTTGTAACAGTGGCAATTGTTTTGCTACATATTCAGGATTATTGGTCATGGCAAGGCGGCGAAGTATTTGTACGATATCAAGTAAGATATAATTCATTGGTTGATTCAGATAATCTGCAATCAAATTTTCGTTTCGCAACAGTAAATAATCACCAATAGTGCGCGTCATTGTCCCCAATTCTTGCCAACTTACGCGCTGGCTATCAATAAGTCCAATATGAAAGTCGTCTGTAGAGAGCTCTTGCCTTGGGAGATAGGCAGGGCTAAAAAACCAGGAATTTTCATTAACATTTATAAAAGCCGTTCCTTGGTCTTTGGCAAACCAGGAATGGCTGGTTTGTAATAATTCAGGGTCTAAGTGTGAACTCTCTCTTGCTGCTAAAATACTCGTTCTGAATTGTAATTCTTCGGCAGTATAGCAAGACTCTTTAGAAAAGATGCTTAGATAGCCATAACGTGATCGTGTCGGCATGGCTCGATAATGAACGCGATGATATTGACTACGCATGGTGCACTCTCCTTGTATTCTTGTATTGATTACCATCCTGGCTATCATTTCAAAATGTAAGGTTCTGCAAAACTTAGACAGTCTCAGTTGTTATAAAAATTGAGCTGAATTTTTTGCGAATAAGAAGCACAAAGTAATTTAATTTCCATCCTATTTTTAATGTGCCATAAAACGACAATGACTTACAATGCTTGCAAAATAAATCGCTTAAGCTCATAGTTACCATAAGCTGAAATATGATTTGAATATGATACACTGCCGCATAAAGACGTTTATCTTTAATTTGTTTTATTCCTATGCTTAATGATTATATAAAAACATTGCCACAATTTATTTTACCGAAACATCTGCTAACCCACTTCGCTGGCTTATTAGCAAATGTGCGCTCCCCGGCCGTTAAAAATTTATTGATTCGTAATTTTATTCAACAATATCGTGTCAATATGCAAGAGGCTCAGGAAGAGAATTTTGAAAAATATAATTCATTTAATGAGTTTTTCATTCGCCCTTTAAAACCAGAATGCCGACCCTTGGCCGCGGCCGACATCGTTTCCCCGGTGGATGGTTTTATAAGTGAGATAGGAACTATCGAGCAGGGACAAATTTTACAAGCTAAAGGACGTTATTACACGGTGGAGCAATTATTAGCTTGTGAACAAGCCACGACGCAGCAATTTATTCATGGTCGCTTCGCAACGCTTTATTTGTCACCTAAAGATTATCATCGTATTCATATGCCCATCGATGCAATCTTAAAAGAAATGATTTATGTTCCAGGAAAATTATTTTCCGTTCAACCAACTACAGCGCGCGTCATACCACATTTATTTGCTCGTAATGAGCGATTAATTTGTTTCTTTGATACCAGGGTTGGACCTATGGCAATGGTGTTAGTTGGTGCAACAATTGTTGGTGCAATAGGGACCCAATGGCATGGCGATTTAAAGCGCTCACGTAAAAAACAAATTTTTAGTCATATTGAACTTGCACACTTAAAACGTGAGATGAAGCAAGGCGAAGAAATGGGCTATTTTAAGTTGGGGTCAACCGTTATCTTATTATTCTCTGAGGGCGATAAAGTTCAATGGCTCGACAACCTCGCGGCCGGTCAGAGCATTTGCTACGGGCAAGCCTTTGGAAAGATTAAGCAAGATTTGGGAATAAATGAATGAATATTATGATCCTTACTTTTCAGGGATTTGATGAAATTGATTCCCTTGTGGCTTTTCGAATGCTGAAATGGCTCAATAAAGATGATTGGAATATCAAAATCTGCTGTCCGGAGGTTGAAGTAATATCAATGGGAGGTTTAGCTATTCAGGCGCAAGGGATGCTTGAAGAGGCTAATAGTGCTGATGCAGTTATTGTGGGTAGTGGTGCTATGACTAGAGATATCATTAAGAATGAGTCTATTATGAATCGCATCAATCTTAATCCAAGTCGTCAAATCATTGGAGCCCAGTGTTCCGGGACATTGATGCTTGCGAAGCTTGGAATACTTGGAGATGTTCCTGCTTGTACTGATTCCATTACCAAGCCTTGGGTGCAAGATGCTGGTATTGAAGTCCTTAATCAGCCGTTTTTTGCAAAAGAGAATGTGGCTACTGCAGGAGGCTGCTTATCTTCGGCCTATCTTAGCGCTTGGATTATTGCCAAACTGGATGACTTAGAAACAGCAAAAAAAGTATTACACTATTTTGCCCCGATGGGAGAGAAAGATGAATTTATGAAGAACGCTGTAAACCATATTTCTCCTTATCTTTAAGAAGTTATACCGCATAACTAGTTTTTTGGTGAGTCTTATATAGCTGATGTTTGGTATTAAGGGTGCGGCCGGTAAAGCAATCAATACTAATAATTGTATACAATTCAGGATGCGAATAAGTTTCAGACTTATTCTTTGTTGGGGGTTATAGCGAAACGATGGGGTTCATGTGCAAAAAGACGGATATTTATAGCATCATCAGAAAGTTGAAATACTTCCTTCAAAGCAGCATAACCGAACTCATCAAAACTATCTCTTCTTTAGTAAACAAATTGTTATTTCTATTTAAGTGTCCTCGTTGCTCGAAACTTGGATTAAAGTCTTACTATAGAATCTGTGTCTTTCAAATAGGGGATGAGTGTATAACGGATGCGAGAAGAAATTAGTAATGAATGTCTTACCTACTCTTACAAACCATTAAGAATGATTTTTGAAATTCTTGAATGGTACCGAGAAGAGGACTCGAACCTCCACGGGGTTACCCCCACTAGCACCTGAAGCTAGCGTGTCTACCAATTCCACCACCTCGGCATCTGGTCGCTAAAATACTCAAGAATAGACGAACTGTCAATCTTTCGCTAAAAATATCACGCTGAGGGAGCTGCTTTTGCTTCCACATCATTGAGTCTAACTTTTTCCATGATGCTCTCGCGAAAGGCAAACAAGTTTTTCTCTGTGGTTGATGCGGAAAAGAAGCCTGGTTTATAAGGTTTTTCCTCTGTGTGAATTAGTTTATAAAGCTTCGGAATAATAACTTTATCAATAAATTGCAAGACTTGCTCAAAAGCCGATGTGGCGACAGATAGCCTGGCTAGGTTTCCGGGAGTGAGTTGCTCTTCTACGTCTTTTTGTAAATCCGCTGTTTTACTGTTTTCCCTATGAATGGTAGTAAGTGATGTTTGAGATTGTTGTACGCGCTCTTTCAGGGCCTCAATCCCCTGTGGCACTGGTTGATTTATTATGATTTTACTGTCTTCAATACTTTCTTTCAATTCCTCTAAGTTTGATCGATGGTTAATGAACGGAGTCATTAATCCAGTTAATAGTATTACTCTTGAGTCGTCATCCCCTACCCTTTCTGCCTCTTTTATTTTATCTGCTTCGTCGTTTATGCTTTCAATAATCGTGTTAAGTAAGGAAATTTTTTTATTAACAACGTTTAAATGCGTTTCAAATTTTTGCTTAAATTCCATGTATTTTTTCGTGAGCTCTTCGAGTTGTTTAAGTTCTTCTTCTTGCTTTTTTAGTTCCGCAGCTTTTCGCTCTGCCTCGGCAAGCTTTCTTTCATCTTCTTGGCGCTCTTGGACGACGAACCTGTCAATCGTAGTTTGTGCTTTTTCTAATTTTCTGCGTTCATCGGTTGCGTCCTGAGCATTGCCTGATAGTAATTTGCTTCTGGCGGCGATATAGTCAGTGGCAGCCTTTGTTATATTTTCCGGCAATGGGCTTGAGCTAGTTGGGAATAGTTGCGTTCCAAGAAGAAGTTTTTGTCCTTGCTGTACAAGTGTTATGTCCGGAAATTTTTGTTCAAAAACAAAAGTATCGATTTGTTTTTTAGCTTGTTTAAGTTTCTCTAGTTGTATGGGATCGCTAGTGTCAGATTTGCGTAGTATCTCTTCTCTTACTTGATTGTAAGTAGTAAGGGCTTCTTTTACTCTTTTCTGGGTGTAGTTTTCTGGTAAAGCGTAAGAACCTCCTTGATAGCTAACCATGTTTCCATTTAAAGAAACCTCGGGGAAGTGCCTTTTGAAAACGAAGGTGTCAATGATTTGTTTTGCGCTCTTAAGCTGGATTTCTACTGTGGGATCAATTGAGCCTGCTATGAGAGTTTCTCTGGCAACGTTGTAGTGATGAACTGCGTCAATAACTGCTTGACTAGCCAGGGGAAAAGAAGTTGACTCGTAAATTAACGTATTTTTATCTTTAAGCGAAATTTCTGGAAACCGTTGTTTAATGACATAGGTATTAATCAATCTTTTTGTTTGCCTAAGGCTTTCCATTTCCCCTCTAGGATCTTCAGCATGGTTTGATAGTATATTTTCTCTTGCTGCCGCATAGCTAGCGATGGCTTCTTGAATATTTTTGGGCAATGGCTCAGCATCCATTGGATAACAGTTATTATCAATAACAAAGTGATTATTAATATCAAGTGTAATTTCCGGAAAATTCTTTTGGAATGTTTCTCTTATCTTTGCAAAGCCAGCGATTTCATCTCTAAGATTTACAGCCAGTTGAGAGTCATTTACATCGTGTGAATACAGCCGGCAGTTCAGTAAGCTTTGAACCTGAGCGATGAGCCTGGGATTTGCAGAAGTATTGTCATAATCCGTGGTAAGCGCCTCATAAATACGCTGATAAAATATAAACCGACGGTTATCAAGCCCTTGTATGGCAGCGCAAGTTTCTGCTTCCTCTAAATAAGTTTTCAGATCATTCTTTAAGGGGGCAAGAATTGTTTGTTGTTCTCTTAAAAAACTTCGTAATTGCTGATAAAGTTGATTATATTCTTCTCTTCTTTCCTGTAATGAAGCCAGTAGCCGATCGCGCTCATCTTTAAATTCTTTACGTTCATCAGCTCCAAAATCAACTTGTACGGAGGCGGTCGGTGTTTTAACTTGGAATGCCTCAGCCGTAAAGCCCAATTTGGCATCCCGGAAAAGTGGCCTTAAATTTTCAAACAGCAAAGAGCCACTCCCATAACCACTAGCATTAATAACAAGTCCATGAACATTCAGCAATTCCAAGGTCATCTGTTCCAGTTCAGCAACTTCCTGGGCGATTTGGGTATCTTTTTTTATTAATTCTATTTTGTCAGTAACATAATCACAGCGGGTAATAATTCGATTTTTTTGTTCCATGATTTCTGCGATTGCTGTCGCGATATTGGCGTAATCTTTAGCGGTTAATAAATTGGTTGTTTCCTTTTGTCGTAAACTGTTAGCTGTTTTTCGCAAGAATTTTTCCATCTCAGCAATGGTTGATTGCAAGGATGCCTGCTGTTCTACGGCAGCTTTGTCTTCTTTGGCCTGAGTGTGCTCTTTTATTAAAAAGCTTTGTTTGTTATGTAAGCTCTTTGTAACCCTTTCGATGACATTTTCCACTTTTGTTAATGCTTCTTGTAAAAACTTACGATGTTCCTCAACGGTGTCTTCAGCCTCTGCAATAGAATTGGATCCCAGATCATTATTTGTTTGTCGAACTTTTTCTTTCAATTGGTCATAAAGCTTAAGCACCATTTCAATGTTGTCTAAATGTTGTTGTTCGCTTAATTTTGATGGATAAATGTCTTCGAGATAGAGTTGCTCTCTGTTAATCTCAAAAAGAGCAGTTTCTAATAGATTGATTCGTGCCGCGAGCAAGGCTTTGCGGTTTGGTACTACTTTTTCGGCTAATTTTTTATCGATTAATTTGATTTGGCTTTGCAATTCAGAGTAGTAGTCTTCGATTCTTTTCCAAATATCAGTAGTAAATGCATTTAAACCAATCTTTTGATGTTCTTCCTTCTTTTTTAATTTACTGGCTAATTCTCTCATTAATGTTTGATATTTTACTTCAAGGGTTAAATCTGATTCTTGTAGAATTGCTTGGTGAGGGATTAGTTCTTTTAGAACAGAGCTCTTAAGCGCATTGCGAACTTCAAGTTCCGTGGTTAACTCATCGTCGCTGCGACAAGCGCTTAATCTTTTATCAGAAAGCACCAACTCACTGCTTAAGCGACTCAATTCATTGTCTACTTCTGTACATACTGAAAGAGGAATACCTTTATTATTTTTGAGAGCAAAGCTATTCATCTGTTGTAATTCTTTAATTTGTGAATCAAGAACTACTCCTGCGGAAGATAATTCTGAGAATGTTGTGAGTGATGCAATGGTTTGTTTTAATTTTTTAACATGCGATGCAATCTCATACTGTACCATACTTAAACTATTGGTATTTAGATGTCGCTCTCTTAATTGATGCGATCTTTTTTGTTCTTCGTTTAAATTCTTTAATTTTCCTTCTATTGCTACATTAATAGGGGCTATGGACTTTAGATTTGTAATTCCTTGAGAAGCCTCTAACTGCTTTAATTGCAACTCAAGTTCTCTCTCTTCTGCAATTAATGTTTTTATAGCCTGTTGAGTGTCTTCCTCACGCACCGTTGTTGGTGCTCCAATATCAACAATGCGAGGTTTTCTTTTCTTTGTACTAGGCATGATTCACCCACACGATAACAAACTTATATAATTTTGATTATAGTGATTAAAAATTAAGCGTTTATTAACATGAGTGTTAAATTTTAGATAAGAAAAAACACTAGGAAATTAAGTAAAAAAAAGAGAAGATGTAAAAAAGTAATTTGCATCATTTAGATAATATGACGTTACTTAATTTGTTAGGAAAATCAATTGATTATTATTTTTCTTTTTTACCCCGAAAAAAACCACTACCTTCACTTGTTGCACAAGCTAATCTTATTGCTCACCGCGGGGCGCATGATAAGAATAGAATAATTATAGAGAATACCCATGCTGCTTTTAACCACGCGTTAAATTTAGGCTGTTGGGGAATAGAATTTGACCTTCAAGAAACGGCAGATGAGGTGCTGGTGGTAAATCATGATCCAACTTTAAGGCGGCTCTGGCAAAAAGATGTGGCGATTAAGGAATTAACTTTCCAGACATTACGCAAATTAGTTCCACAGGTACCTAGTCTTGCTGAAGTAATTGAAAATTACGGAAAACGTATGCATTTATTTATTGAGCTTAAAGCACCACTGACCAGTGAAATGCTCCTGATAGATGCATTAAGACATTTAACGCCTTGTGAAGATTATCATCTTCTTAGTCTTGATGAGACAATATTTGCCTCCCTGCAATACTTTCCCAAAAAGGCGTTGCTGCTCGTGGCGGGTCACAATAACGTTAAGAAATTTTGTCAGCTAAGCCTGGAAAAGCATTATGGGGGTGTTTTAGGGCATTATTTATTGCTCAATAAAAACTTGATAAAACGTCTTGAAGAAAGAGAAGATCAAATTGTGGGAGTGGGTATGATAGCTTCTAAATTTGGTTTGTACCGTGAATTAAACCGCGATATTCAATGGTTGTTTAGCGATAATGTTGCTTTAATGAGTGCTTACTTACGGGCATTAAAAGAGGAAGCTAGATTAAACGCCCCACCCACAATCAGTGAATAGACTTTTTCAAAAACTCTATTGTGAGTTTCCGAAGAAGTCTATTCGGGAAGGGTTTTCTTTAACCTGGAAAAACCATTTCTTCCGGTTTCACATATTCTCTAAATTGCTCAGCGGTTAAAAAGCCTAATTTAACGGCAGCTTCTTGTAGTGAAATGTTTTCATGATGCGCGGTTTTGGCAATTTTTGCTGCCTTATCGTAGCCGATATGTTGATTAAGTGCTGTGACCAACATTAATGAATGTTGCAGATAATAATCAATTTGCGTTCGGTTAGCTTCCAATCCTTCAGCACAGAACTCTTGAAAAGAATGGCAAGTATCAGCCAGTAAATTTAAGGAATGGAGGACATTGAAAATGATAACGGGCTTAAACACATTCAATTCAAAGTTACCTTGACTGGCGGAAATAGCAACTGTTGTGTCATTGCCAATAACTTGTGCACATACCATGGTCATTGCTTCACATTGGGTTGGATTTACTTTACCTGGCATAATCGATGAGCCGGGCTCATTCTCAGGTAAAATTAATTCACCAATTCCACATCGTGGTCCTGAACCTAACCAACGCACATCATTGGCTATCTTCATTAATGCACAAGCCAGAGTTTTTAACGCACTATGTGCCATTACTAAAGGCTCATGAGAGGCTAAGGCGGCAAATTTATTGGGAGCTGAAACAAAGGGAAGCTTTGTAATGGTGGCAATATGTTTTGCAGCAGCTACAGCAAATTTAGGATGAGTATTTAAACCGGTGCCGACAGCAGTACCTCCCAACGCTAATTCATACAATTCCGGCAAAACAGCTTCAAAGCGATGAATACAGGCATCCAACTGGGCGACGTAACCAGAGAATTCTTGGCCTAAAGTCAAGGGTACGGCGTCTTGCAGATGGGTGCGACCGATTTTTACAATGTCCTTAAACGCCTGCATTTTAGCGGCCAAGGCATCCCGTAAGTTACGAACTGCAGGTAATAATTTTTTATGAAAGGCAATTGCTGCGGCAATATGCATGGCGGTTGGGAAGGTATCATTGGAAGATTGCGACATGTTTACATGGTCGTTAGGGTGAATGGGTGTTTTGCTCCCTCTCACGCCACCAGCCATTTCAATAGCACGATTAGAAATGACCTCATTAGCATTCATGTTTGATTGTGTACCGCTACCAGTTTGCCATACATGCAAAGGAAAATGAGCATCTAACAAGCCATTTTCTACTTCCTCGGCAGCTTTTATAATCAATTCGGCTTTATCTTTAGGTAGTTTGCCCAATTCCAGGTTGGTCAACGCGGCAGCTTTTTTTAAAATTCCAAAAGCATGAGTGACTTCACGTGGCATAATATCAGGACCAATATTAAAATGGTGAAGTGAACGTTCGGTTTGTGCGCCCCAATATTTATCGGCAGCAACGGCGATTTCGCCCATACTGTCTGTTTCTATGCGTGTAGTAGCCATCTCGTTAGGTCCTCTCCTGAAAAAATAAAAATTCTATCACAGGCTGTCATTAGAATTCACTTTAGAAATAGACACGAGATAATGTTTTAAGTAAGTCGGCAAGTTTATAAAATTTACTTAGACCCTGCTGGAATGAAAATGATTGCTGGCAGAATCTAACTCCCCTATGATTGCAGCTAGTCGTTACGCTGTCTTGGTGAATTAATGTGAGGGAAATCCGTATTTATCAACCTGGTGATTATGATATAGGCCAGACTTATGAGTTATCTGTTACTGCCGGGCAACATGTTGGTGTTGTGTTACGTATGCAACCTGGTGAGAAAATTACCTTATTTCGTGGCGATAATTATGAATTTGAAGCGGTGATTATTTCTGCACACAAGAAGAAAGTTACGGTTTCTATTTCAGCAATGAAATTCGTGAGTCGCGAATCACCGTGCGCCATCCATTTGGTTCAGGCGATTTCTAAAGGTGAGCGTATGGAAATTGTAATTCAAAAAGCGGTGGAATTAGGCGTTACCAGTATAACGCCATTAATGACAGAACGCTCTGTGGTAAGGTTGGATGAAGAGCGCATGGAAAAGAAGCGCACGCAATGGCAAGCTATTGCTGTGGCTGCCTGTGAACAATCTGGTCGTAATCAGGTTCCTAAAATAGAAGTTACGCAAACTTTAAATGATTATTTATCGCGTAATTTAACAGCATTAAAATTTGTGCTGCATCCAGAAATGACTAAAAGCTGGCGGGATTATGATTTTTCTACAAAGGATATTACCTTACTCATCGGACCGGAGGGTGGTTTCAGCGAAAAGGAAATCCAGCAAATTTTATCTTATAATTTCAACCCCTTAAGTCTCGGACCGAGAGTTTTGCGTACGGAAACTGCAGCAATTGCCGCATTGAGCGTGTTGCAAGCTGTATGCGGTGATCTATAATGTAAGTTTTATTAACTCTTTATAATTAACAAAAAGGTGACTCATGAGCGCTAATATTAAAACGATAACGGATGCCAGTTTCGAGCAAGATGTATTGAATTCTGGTAAGCCAGTATTAGTGGATTTTTGGGCTGAATGGTGTGGCCCATGCCGTGCGCTGACACCAATTTTTGAAGAAGTAGCTGCCGGCCATAGTGATAGTATTACTTTTGCAAAAATTAATATTGATGAAAATCCCCAAACACCTTCTAAATATGGAGTAATGAGTATTCCTACTCTTATTCTATTTAAAAATGGTCAAGTTGAAGCCGTAAAAATGGGTTTACTAACTAAATCACAACTCAGTGCATTTGTTGAAAGTAATGCCTAATTTTAATTCTATCCAGTAATTGGGCAGAGAGGCACAGGGCCAGCATCATACCAATTTAAGTTGAGTATGAATTGGATTGCCTATAAATTTGCTTATATTTTTGTCATTCCCGCGCAGGCGGGAATCCATTGATGTAGTACTCTGTTGTGCTGCAGGAATGACTCAAATTTTGCATTAATAGTCAAAGTATGATTTTTTCCTGGGAGTTATAAAATAGTGGATCTCCTTGAAAGACTATGTTAATCTGGTCTCTCAAGTGTGGCTATTCCTTATGGTTTGTCACGTCAAAAAGCTCATTTTTATGAACAACTGTATCTTCTACCAATAGCTGTGACTCAGTTGTGCTAAAATGAGAATTGATACTGACGAACTAGGAGTTGCCTCTAGGCAGCAGCTTCCCAAGCTGTCCTTCCAATAAATTATCTCGGAAAAATCCATTTCGTTTAACCAACACATCAAGTGAGAAGTATGAATCTTAGTGAACTTAAGCAATTACCCATTGCCGATCTTGTCAATATCGCACAGGAAATGGGGGCTGAAAATACCTCCCGTATGCGTAAGCAAGATATTCTTTTTGCCATTCTTAAAGCGCATTCCCATAAAGGTGAAGATATTCTGGGTGGCGGTGTTTTAGAGGTATTAACTGACGGTTTTGGTTTTCTGCGCTCTGAAGATGGTTCTTACCAGGCCGGCCCTGATGATATTTATGTTTCACCAAGTCAAATCCGACGATTTGGGTTACGTACTGGGGATACCATTACTGGGAAGATACGACCTCCTAAAGATAATGAGCGTTATTTCGCGCTATTGAAGGTGGATCAAATTAACTATGACTCACCCGAAAGTGCAAAGCGTAAGATTTTATTTGAGAACTTAACACCATTATTTGCGACAGAACGCTTGGTCATGGAACAAGGTAACGGCAGTACAGAAGATTTAACTGCACGTGTTGTCGATTTGTGCGCTCCTTTTGGTCGTGGTCAGCGTGGCCTCATCGTGTCTCCTCCCAAAGCAGGTAAGACATTGATGCTGCAAAACATTGCGCATTCAATCGAGAAAAATTATCCAGAATGCTATCTTATTGTTCTTCTTATCGATGAGCGTCCTGAGGAAGTAACCGAAATGCAGCGCTCTGTGAAAGGAGAAGTCGTTGCTAGTACCTTTGATGAGCCCGCCAATCGTCACGTCCAAGTTGCAGAAATGGTTATTGAAAAAGCAAAACGCTTGGTTGAACACAAGCGTGATGTAGTTGTTCTATTGGATTCAATTACTCGTCTGGCGCGCGCTTATAATACTGTTGTACCTTCTTCTGGAAAGGTGCTCACTGGTGGGGTTGATGCGAATGCTCTGCAAAGACCTAAACGACTGTATGGTGCTGCTCGTAACATTGAAGAAGGGGGTAGTTTAACGATTATTGCTACCGCTTTGGTTGATACTGGTTCCAAAATGGACGAAGTAATTTATGAAGAATTTAAGGGAACCGGTAACATGGAAATTCACTTAAGTCGTAATATTGCTGAACGCCGTGTATTCCCTGCTATTAACATTAATCGTTCGGGTACTCGCCGTGAAGATCTCTTGCTAACTCCTGAGGAATTACATCGCACCTGGATTTTGCGTAAGATTTTGCAATCTATGGACGAATGTGATGCTATTGAGTTCTTACTTGAGAGAATGAAAAATCACAAAACCAACGCTGAATTTTTTGAAGCAATGAAGCGTCAAGAGTAGCTACACAAAAATGAAAATAAAAATGGCTAGCTTGACTAGCCATTTTTATTAGCAGTTGCTGCCCACCATTATTCCTCAGGCTTGAGAGATGAGAGAGTTTATAACGCCGGACGAATATTTAATTGCTCACGCAAGTTTTCAATCATATAAGTGTGCATTGTTTTTTCATTCCTTGCTGTATCACGCATAAAGCGTCGAGGTGCAGAATGAGGAAGTGAGATGGTGTTAAGTTTATCACTTCTATCCAAGGTAAAGTCATGAGAACCGCCATCATCAGATAACAATTTTTGCTCTCCTACTGAAAGCTCTTTTCCTTTCTTGTGCTTTTGTTTTACTTCTTCTCGGCGTTGGTCCATCAAAGAAGCAATTGATGAATAACTATCATGAACAAACTCATCATCATCATATTGCTCAGGATTTTTATGATTACGTGCTACGGCATAAGATTTATGCGTATAGGGGATTCTATCCCATGCACTTGCCGCATCTATATGCCATCCAGCCAAGCGAATAACGGGAGCGACAGTTATATAAGCGAGGCCTACTGCCAGGTATTTCAACCAGTTAAGTGGATTCCACGGATTACTGTCGCTTCTGGGCATAATATACCCTATCATTAAGCGTACGAGAGAGCGGTAGGACCTTTCATTAAACAAATGTACTTTAAACCCATTATCATGCATTTTGGCTGCACTAATTGTGGCGATAGCGCCACCAAAACTCATTCCTTCAAATGCTATATTTTCAGGCTTAACTCCTAATTCCATCAAACGTTGAGCTTGGGCAAGCGTATCATTAACGATGTCATCATGAGTCCACGCTCTACCCGTACTGTAATCAAGCCCACGATAATTAAAGCTAACCACTGTACAACCAATATTTTTAGCGGATACATGAAAATCTTTAAGCCAGTACATGTAATTTTGATTGCGTGCCATACATGAAATAAGAAATTTACGCTCTTCTATAGGCTTGCTTTTTTCCTGTTCGGTAGAAACTTCTACTGATTCAAGACGTGCACGATCAGCTGTTTCCAACGTAAAGAAATTCATGGAGGAGAAACGAGGATGATCGAAAAAATCTTGACCAAATCGTTGAGATACAGTTTTTTGGAAATAATTTCTCAATTGCTCATCAAGTCGTTCCAGACCCTTTAGTTGAATATCTTCAATTGTAAATGTTTTATTGAGGCATTTATCCTGTTGTGAGGTTCCAGAAAGTAAATGTCCAATTTCATCAATCATAGAATCCACATAAGCTTTATGCTTGGGGTTAGCAAATGATAATTGGCGTGCTTTCTTTTTAGCAGCAAAGGGTGACATTTTAGTAAAATAGCTCTGTGGTTCTTTATTGGCTTTCCCTGGAACTAAATTAACAATAACAGTGCCATTCTCACTTCTATCATCGGTTAAAAATATGAGATGAACAGGTTTTTGTAGTCGTAACTCATCTGGCCCTAATGCAACATTGGTAATTGCCCGCTTTATAATAAAAGTGAATGGCCAAGTAATTACGAAGAATGGATAAGTAAAAGTCGCCAACCATGATTTCTTTTTTGATTTCTCAAGCACATAATAATTAGGAACCAGTTGTTTCATCCAATCTCCTCAATGACACTAGATAATTTCAGGCAATAAGCATGACAAAGAGGCATATTATACTATTGTTGTTCGATAAGTGCAATTGTTGCGCAATGTGGTTTGAGCTTTTAGAAAGAAAGCTCAAACCAGCAGTCCTGGGGATTCTCATTCCTTTAATGAGGGATGTATACAATCTATATGGCATCAGCATCGATATTGAATTATGGCGAAAAAGTGGCTCTGACGCCATCTCTCTTATCTTGTTATTAACCCGTTCATTACAACTTACAAGCCACTGTCTCATCGGCAATTGCAGTCATGTTTGCGGGTTTGAGTGGCTTGAAGAAAAATAGACGTGGCTGTCCGCCAAATTTGGTAATTTCCTCAGGTTCTTGGTGTTTAAGTGTTTTCTTCAAAATTACTGCTGAACCAATATTTTGAGGATGAACAGTCGCAACGATCTCTTTAATTGAACTAGCAGGTGTATTAGCTTGTGCTTGTGTAATGACAAATTTGATATATTTTTTTCCTATTATTGCAATTTCCGTCCCCAAACCTTTACCCCAAAATGCTTCATCCAGGACATAACCAATTTCCCCGACATTTTCATGACCAGCTCCTACTTTTGCATAGTCTTGCCATAGATGTGAAATGAATAAAATGCCTGCAAATTGCTTACTTTGTGCATGATGAATAGCAAAACTACAAAATTGCTCGCCTGAATCCCATTTTTTTATTTCACTTTGGATTAATTCTTGAATTTTATCGCTATCCCACACTTTGCCATCACGAAAAAGCTCAACGTTTTTGAGGTTACCTAAAAGAGCTGTGAAGTCTTTCAGTAAATTAGTCTCTATATATTGATTGAGCGATCGAAATATTAATTTTCCTGAACAAATAGTAATGAAGTTTTCTTCTTTGGAGATACTAATATTGCCTATACGTTTCGAGTTATATTTAACTTTCATAGTTTTTCCTTAATGATATAAATCTGCAGGAAGGTATTATTTAATAACCAGTTCTCGTCGGTAGAGTGGGACTTGTAACAGAAATTCACTGATATTATGTTTAACAACATCAGTTAAATTATGACTTTGTTCAAAGACTTTGCGTTGACGCTCAGAACTTGTTCCAGCCTTCATTAACGTGGTGAGTGTTGCAAAGTAAGTTTGATAATTTAATTTCTCAATATAAGGTCTTACTTTTTCAATCCACTCCTGAATATCTTCACGCATGGGTTTTGTTTTACCATCTGTATTCATTACTAACTCAGCATCCAAGCCATAACGAATAGCTCGCCATTTGTTTTCACGAGAAAGCCATGTCGGAGGACAGGAAACAGATTCAAGCCAGCTGCCATTGTCACTAAACCAATGCGCAAGAGTGTGAATAAACGCAGTCAGGGCAACGGTTTCTGAGAGGGTTGCGGCACCATCGCAGACACGGATTTCTAATGTTCCATAAGCTGGACTTGGCCTTAAATCCCACCATAAATCTTTAATCGATTTGATGGAGCCACATAACTTGAGTGTTTTATAAAGATGTTCAAAGTCCTGCCATTTGCGAACACAATAAGGATGGCCTGCCGTAGGAAGTGATTCGTAGGTAGTCGGGCGGCACGAAGAAAGCCCTGTATCGATTCCTTGCCAGAAGGGGGAGCTTGCGGATAATGCAAGCAAATGTGGTAAGAAATACATAAAAAAATTATTAAAACGAATGCATTCATCGCCACTGGACATGCCCAAATGTATATGTAAACCAAATACGCTCATGCGGCGCGTAAGCCATTGATTACGATCAATTAATTCCTGATAGCGTTTCGTTGGTGAAATTTCCCAGTCAGCATATTTGGAAAAAGGATGTGAACCCGTTGTTGCTAAAAGGATATCCAGCTTTTTAGTGGCTATTTGCAAAGCAGATATTGTTTGATAGAGATCGTCCTCAACCTCCTGAGCATCTTTACATTTATCAGTATTAATCTCCAGGGTACTTAAATAAAACTCAGGTTTAACTCGCTGAAGATGGGTCGTGTTGTGCAGTATTTCTTCAGCTCTTGCACATAAATTGTAGTTTAAGGAATCGATTAATTGCAGTTCAATTTCTACTCCTAATGTGAGTATACCATTGCTACGAAAATGGATTTCATTGTCCAGGTTTACTGACTGTGCAGTAGGTAAAATAAATGATTGATTAGGTTGACTTCGCATTTATTACCCCTCTGTTTATTTTTATTATTTTGGGAGTCAAAAAATATCTATATTTTTAATGGCTCCTATTGTTGTATGACGGAATTGATATAATAGGAAACTGGATAAAAATTCATATCTATCGAAATTATTTGTACACGAATCATTTCGATACTAACGGTTAACGTGTCTCATTTCAACCTTAAATAACTTAGAAAGACGATAATGACTACTCAAGAAAACAACCCATTAGTAGAAAATACCAAGATGGACTTGCAATCAGAGCAACGTTCCAAAAAGATAATTCTTGCCTTACGAAATATCATGCAACATATGGATTTTCATTCCCGACGATTAAATAAATGCTATGGATTAACGGTGCCTCAGCTTATCTGTTTATACGAGATTTATGAAAATGGGATGATGACGCTTTCAATGTTATCGAAGAAGGTGTATTTATCGATGAGTACGCTTGTGGGAGTTATTGATAGATTGGAAGAAAAGGGTTTTGTACTACGGACTCGTGATATCAAAGATCGCCGTAATATTTTTATTGATATCACTGAAAAAGGAAAAGAATTTGTCAATGCCAGCCCCTTTTTACTTCACAATAGACTCAATGAAGGTCTCCAGGCTTTAACAGAAAATGAACAGATAGCGCTCGCAAATTCGGTGAATTTATTGGTGAATTTATTGAAGAATTTGTGAGATGAGCTCAGGTATTTTTGTTTGGGACAAATTTTTTGTTCGATGCAAAGCTCAGACATCTCGGGGAACTCTCTAAAGTAAAATACTAAAAATGTTGATTATCTGCCGTATAGACTTGCAAGGTTGTTTCTGTCTGCTTAAGGCTGTGCCATAATCAGCAGAATTTTTTACCCTAAATACTTAATTATGAAATATGCTGATCTTCGCGATTTTATTTCTCAATTAGAAACTCGCGGATTGCTGAAACGTATTACCTATCCTGTCTCACCTTATCTTGAAATGACTGCGGTGAGCGACAAAGTATTACAAGCAGGTGGTCCAGCCCTTCTTTTTACTAACCCTAAAGAAACAAATATTCCTGTATTAACTAATTTATTTGGAACAGTGGAGAGAGTTGCTCTTGGAATGGGTGAGGAAACCATTAGTGCATTGCGTGAAATCGGAAAATTATTGGCCGCATTAAAAGAACCCGAACCACCAAAGGGATTTAAAGATGCTTTTACCAAATTACCTTTGTTAAAACAGGCTTTAAATATGGCGCCAAAGTATATCAGCAGTGCTCCTTGTCAGACGCAAGTTTGGGAAAAAGATGAAGTAGATCTTGGCCGATTACCGATTCAAACCTGTTGGCCTGATGATGCCGCACCCTTGATTACTTGGGGATTGGTCACGACCAAAGGACCTTACCAAAATCGTGAAAATTTAGGGATTTATCGCCAACAAGTGATTGCTAAGAATAAACTTATTATGCGTTGGTTGTCTCATCGCGGTGGTGCATTGGATTATCAGGCTTGGCAAGAAGCCTACCCTGGTGAGCGTTTCCCTGTAGCAGTAACTTTAGGGGCCGATCCGGCCACCTTGCTGGCGGCTGTTACACCAGTTCCCGATACCTTATCGGAATATGCTTTTGCTGGTTTGTTGCGCGGGCAACGAACCCAGTTGGTGTCTTGTATTGGCAATGACTTACATGTTCCCGCCAGCGCTGAGATTATTCTTGAAGGCTACATTGAGCCAGGTTCACTGGCGGAAGAAGGACCTTTTGGCGATCACACGGGTTATTACAATGAAGTGCAGTCCTTTCCTGTTTTTACTGTTGAGCGTGTGACTCATCGAGATAATCCTGTCTATCACAGTACTTATACAGGCAGGCCACCCGATGAACCAGCTATTTTGGGCTTAGCATTGAATGAAGTTTTCGTTCCTTTACTGCAAAAGCAGTTCCCAGAAATCGTTGATTTTTATTTGCCTCCAGAAGGATGTTCTTATCGGCTTGCTGTCGTCACAATTAAAAAGCAATATCCTGGTCATGCTAAAAGAGTCATGATGGCGGTCTGGTCTTTTCTCAGGCAATTTATGTACACCAAATTTGTTATCGTTTGTGATGATGATATTGATGCCCGAAATTGGCAGGATGTTATTTGGGCTATTACTACGCGAATGGATCCTTTGCGCGATACGGTGATGATTGATAATACACCCATTGATTACCTTGATTTTGCTTCGCCTGTCTCAGGCTTAGGATCGAAAATGGGCATGGATGCTACCAGTAAATGGTCTGGGGAAACGCAAAGAGAGTGGGGAAAACCTATTGTCATGAGCAAAGAAATTCTGCAGCAAGTAGATGCTTATTGGCCTGAATTAGGATTAGAATTATGACTAAACCCATTATCGCTCAGGTCGAAAGCATTACTCCGCTTACCGATAGTATCTTACAAATCATATTAAAGCCTGCAAAATATGTGGACTATCAGCCTGGCCAGTACCTGCAAATTCTTGCCCCGGAAGGGGGGTTAAGTTATTCCATCGCTAATGCTCCTTTAGGTTCCCATCAATATGAGTTGCATGTTCGACACAGTCCAGACAACCTGGCTAATCAGCGACTCTTAGCTGAAATTAAACAGCAAGGCGCGGTGAAAATCCGGATACCTCAAGGGCATTGTCATCTTGATAAATTGCAAGCCAATAAACCAATTTTATTTATTGCTGGAGGGACTGGATTCGCCCCAATTAAAGCAATGATAGAGCAGCTGCTTGCGACTAGCGATTCCCGTGCTTTTGAACTGTTTTGGGGAGCACGGTCTCTAAGTGATTTATACATGGATGAAAAAGTGATGCAATGGCAGGCTCATGTAAAACATTTTCGTTATTATTCTTTGTTATCCAATACAAGCAAAGAAACCCTTGCATCTATTATTCTTGATCATCATCCTAAGGATCTGCCGCAGTGGCAAATAGTAATTGCCGGGCCTTTTGATATGGTTTTTGCTATAAGAGATAGTTTGGTTGCACATGGGGTTCCACGAGAACAATTATTTTCAGATGCATTTGCCTTTGAAGAAATAAAAGGAGAAGAATAAATGGAAACCTTCTATCAAATTCTTGGATTAATTGGCGCAGGACTTATTATTTGGATTTTGTACCGTAGCATTAAAGGACGCCCAGAGCAGTTTAGCCGGGAAAATTTTAGCAGAAGCTTTTCTACGATGGGGGTACTGGCTTTAATTCTAATAGCCTTTATTGCTCTATTGGTGTTTATGTTACGGCACACCTAATGTAAGCGGTTATTATTATGATAATCTCCATGGCTTTCTCGTAGATAAGAGCGAATGTGTGGATTATCAATTGCTTGGCCACTGAGATCTTTAATTAAAAGACATTCTTCAACGTAGGTCATTTGGCTACTTTCATCAACTAAAAGCCGATACCAGGGATGCCGTGTTGCAAACTCGCGCTTGCTTGCCTGTGGATTAATACGGCCAGAGGCTTGAAAGCAAGGATCAATATCAACAATAACAGCGCGATAGCCCTGCTTCTTATGAATTACACGCTCACCCACATTAAATTTTGCCAATTTATTCATCATTGACTCCTGGTTTTGACCAGTTCTTGCCTTTTGACTCAGATATCGGTTAGCCTCGATAAAATCTTGAATTGCATAATGATTACAATGAATAAGGATTTATTAAATTATAAGTCACAATTCATAACAGTTATTCTTCTTCTTGGTTATACTTTTCTGCATATTAGGCTAACTGGTCGTTATGTGGATGCGACATTTGACCAGTTACTGGATTTTTCTGCCCGCCTTCCTTTTGGACAGCGCGTTTTAATGCCGGCAATTGCCAATGGTTTGTCTTTTCTTTTGCCTTTAACAGCGAGTGAGCTGTTCACAATCACTGAGTTCATTACGAATAGTTTATTTTATGTCAGTCTCACTAAATTACTTTGTCAGGAATTTAGTCCCCGTCAGGCACAAGGACTGAGTTGGTTATTTTTTCTACTCTTGCCATTAGTGACTGTAATCAATTATCGCTTTTCTATTACAGGCGAGGCGGCTATTTATTATCCCTACGATAGCGCTTCGCTTTTTTTTATGGCGACGGCATTTTTATTGTGTTTGCGTGAGCGCTGGATTTATTTTATCCCTTTGTTATTTTTAGCAACGTTTAATCGCGAAAGCAGTTTTTTACTGGTGCTTATGATCCCTGCTTTGCATTGGGATAAATTACGTACGGTTGTTAAGCCTCTGGTTTTTTCTCTACTGACCTTTATCCTGGCGAGGATAATTATTTTGTTCCTGGTACAAGAGCTTCCAGGGCAGCTTTTAGAATTTTATTTTAGAAATGCTGATCATACTCATTTTGAAGTCAATTTATCTTGGCTGTTTAATGAGGAACATATTCTACTATTTATTTTTGGTTTCGCAGGCTTACCATTATTCTGGTTTGGTTTTTATGATTATATACCGCCGCAATACCGACCATTACGCTATATTGCCTTGGTTTATTTTTTAGGCTTATTAGTCATTGGTAATTTTATGGAGGCACGAATATTTATAGAAATTGTTGTTCTCCTGTATTTACCAGTTTGCGTGGCAATGCGGCGTTGGGCACAAGATCTTGAGCCCTTTTCACAATCTCCTGGTGTGCTTCCTTATGTAGAGCGGTATTTTGTTCTAGGAGTATTGCTTCTTACCATTTTGTTTCACAAGGTAATTAATCCTGTGATTGTTTGGTTTGCAAGGTAGCTTTAGCAAGCTTATTGCTATGAATAGTCGCTAAAACCAGTCCTAATTCATAGAGCAAGCAAAGCGGCACAGCCAACATGATTTGCGATAAAACATCGGGGGGGGTGAGTAGCATACCCATAGTAAAGGCGGCAACAATGATGTAAGGTCTAATTTTTTTTAATAAATCAACATCAACCCAGTTGAGGCGCACCAAAGTCAAACAAACCAGTGGGACTTGAAAACATAATCCAAATAGCAAAAGCATACGCGTAATAAAATCCAAAGCATAAGCCATATCAGGTAATAGTCTAACGCTTAAAGGTACGGCTTTCGCAAAAAATTGGAACATGAAGGGTAAGACGATGTAATAACAAAATAACATACCTAAAAGAAACAAAGACAAACTTATTAAAATAGCGCTCCTAAGGTTGTAGCGTTCATGTCTATAGAGCCCTGGTGCAATAAATTGCCAAAGCTGTAGCAAAGCGAAAGGTGCTGTACAAAGCATGGCAGCATCTGCGGCAAGTTTTAGCGGTGTTAATACAGGTGAAGTAATTTGTGTCGCTATTAAAGAGTCTTTGCTGCCTAAAGCGCCGAGTAAAGGCGCAACTAGTGTTTGAAATAAATCATTAGCAAAGAAAAAAAAGAAGAAAAAAAATGCTGTAAAAAAGAAGACTACCAGCAAAGCACGACGACGAAGTTCGAGTAAATAGTTAAGCATGGTTTAATAGAGTTTGACCTGGCACCCTTTAAACTAGCATGTCTTTTCTGATTAACAAAGAATTCTCTGTTCGTGAGAGATTTTTGCCAGATAAAGGACAAAGATTGCGTATTAAGTCTATATTAATATTGATTTAAGGTTATGCGAATAAAATACGGGTATCCAATGTATCCTCATTTTATAGGAATATTATGCCAAAGTATTTGATGTTTGATCATGGTGGCGTTTTAGACGGCAGCGTGGTAATGAATTTAGACACCATCGATGCAGAAAATGATCTTGTCTTGGAGCCGTTCGATTGGGGTGGTGCTCAGGTTTTAAGAAATGGCGTCCAAATTGTTGCATTGATGAATGAACTTGTTGAGCGATATCAATATCAAATTGTCTTCCATTCCAAAAATAAGGAAGAGGACCAACTTAAAATATTGCTGCAATTGCAAGCGGCTTGTCAGCTAAAAAAGATAAGCTTTCCCCCTGTACTTGCAATGGCTGTTTTTGATCCTGAACGCTATACAGAAAGCTCAAGCAGCCCCAGGACGATAATAATAGAAGGTGGTATTCACCTGGCCGCTTGGGGAGCCGATGATTTCGATGGCAAAGCCTCAGTGCGCAGAGCCTTGGAAAAATTACTGAATATAACCGACCGTAGCCAGCATATTGTTTTTGATGATGGTGAACCGAATGTAAATACGCCTAGAGAAGAAGGCTATCAAGCTTTTTTAATTGGCGAAGGCAGCGAACGAGTAACACTCGATAGAGCGCTGACACAAGTTGTTAATGATGCTAAAAAAAATCTACCTCCCGAAGAGCAATTGCGTAGGGATTTAATAATAAAAATTGATAATTATCTTTATTGGCGAGAACATAAGAATGAGGACGATCGTCGCGGTTATAAGCCAGGCCTATTTACCAGATTACGTCATTATACGGCTTTTGGTAAGAATCGCGCCCAAGAGCTTAAAAAGACACTAGAGAAAGCTAAACCAGAAGAAGTGATAACAAGACTCCAGGAACATTTGCAACAGCATTCAAAACTGGATAATCATTCTCTCGACACTTACCTATTAGAGGCTGTAAATAAGCATAAAATTCTGTTTCATATAACTGAAACTATTGATCTACGTAATAAACATGATAGAACAAGCCTGCGTGATAAAATTCAACAAGGCCCACAAGGACATGTTTCCAACAGTCTCAATTCAACGAAATAAGTACTATCTTCTATGATTCCTCTGCAGGCATTTAAAAAAGCCAAGCAGAGGATAAAAAAGCGGCGATTTTAACCAAACAAAGCAGTAAAAAAATTATAATGTTTTATGTATTATCGATGTCCTGTTTGGCGCTTTCCAGGGCTTTTTTGTTTTTAGTTTTTATTTGGGTTTCGATAAATTTTTCATTTTAAATAGTAATTAAAACGACATTTTATAGGCCCTTTTTTAATATTATTTTGCTATAATTCAGCTTCGTTTTTTAAGTGAAGCAAATTATGCATCGTCCGCGTAAGCGCTTTGGCCAAAATTTTTTGCAGAACCCACAAATTATCAATGAAATATTGACTGCACTTAATTTGCAGGAGAATGATAAGGTTGTTGAAATTGGTCCGGGGTTAGGGGCTTTGACAGTCCCTTTATTACGACAATTAAAAAAATTAACAGCCATTGAAATTGATAAGGATCTTCAGGCTCATTTAGCCTCTTTGCCTGTTGCTTTTAATAAATTGCAGCTGCTTGCCGGGGATGCCTTGACAGTTGATTACAGTCAATGGGGCGAGAAATTGCGGGTACTCGGTAATTTACCCTATAACATTTCGACGCCACTGCTTCTTCACCTGCTGAAATATGCTCAATTTATTGAGGATATGCATTTTATGTTACAGAAAGAAGTCGTGTTGCGTTTAGCGGCGGTACCAGGGACAAAAGCTTATGGACGGTTAAGTGTGATGGTGCAATATTATTGCGAGGTGGAGTATTTATTTGATGTTCCGCCGGAGGCTTTTCACCCTAAGCCTAAAGTCGATTCGGCTATTGTACGCTTAACGCCCTATCGTCTCTCACCTTATCCTGAAATAAGTCCAGCGGCATTGGAGTCGCTTGTAGCGCAAGCCTTTTCCATGCGACGAAAAACATTGGCAAATAATTTAAAGTCTGTACTCAGTGCAGCTCAGCTGACTGAATTAGGTGTTGATCCAGTTTCACGACCTGAACAAATAGCCGTTAAGGATTATGTGCAGATAGCGAAATTTGTGACCAATTAGTGTAAAATTAATAGTACATGCCTGATCTTGGAGGTTGATTTTGTTTCACCGTTATGGAAAGAAAATAAAGTCGCTAAACGCAAAATCCTTAAGCGACTTAACTCGTATTGTGCAAGCTCCCCTATTGTTAGCTGAAGATAAACGCAAGGTTTTAATAGCACAAATTAGAGAGGCAAGCGCCTTAGAAGAGGCGCGTTATGACAGCTTGTGCGTGAGTCTTATGCATAATTTTGTCAATCATTGTCAAAATCTACCAGAAACAGCCAATAGCTATTATTCGCAACAAGGTGGATTTTTAGATCATGCTTTAAATCGCACAGAAGCAGCGCTTTCTTTATTTAAGCAATATGTTATTCAGGAAGGAGCTGCTGAGTTATCTGAAGAGCAGAAATTATGGCAATATGCACTATTTTCCGCGGCAATATTGCAAGGTATTGCTAAATTGCAAATCGATTTTAAAGTTGAACTTTATGATAACCATGGACAATTTCTAAAACAATGGAACCCCTTATTAGAAAATTTAGTTTCTGTAGGGAGCCATTACAGTTATGAATTTCAAAAAGAATCGGATGAAGATTTCCGTCGACGTCTCAATTTACTGCTTGCTCGCTTGTTAATGCCTGTTAGCGGTTTTTCCTGGATTGCTTCAAACCAACAGGTGCTCGCTGTTTGGCTTGCACTGCTTAACGAAGATTTACAGGGTGCGGGAACCTTGGGGGCGATTTTGATACGGGCCAATGCCATTGCACTGCAGCGTTATTTTAACCAAATGCTGGTAAGAAATTACGGTTCTCGCGGTGGACGTTATGGGCGTGCGAGCACCTTTTCTGGGGGGGTGCCGGAGTCCATTGCCGAGATGGAGCAACAAATTGGTATGGAATTTATTCAGTGGCTCACAAAGGCTTTAGATGCTGGGCGTATCATGGTAAATAAAGCGCCTTTGTTTATGGTGCCTGGTGGCATGTTAATGTCGCCTGATATGTTCAAATTATTTGTACGTGAACATCCTGAATTCAAGAACTGGCAAGCCGTCCAAAATGGCTTTTTATCCCTGGGATTACACCGTTTAGGTGCAGATGGTAGTATTCATTCACGTTTTGAGCAAAATAATAATCAACAAATGCATAGTGGCGTTCTTTTTACCGATTACGCAGTTGTCTTGCCGCCTGAAGTGCAGTTACACAATTTAAATACTGGTAAAAATAGTACGATTAGTGCAACGGAATTGATTCATCAGGCGCAATTTAATAATAACTTCACGCGTCAACAAGGTTCCTATGCGGCTACTCCTATGACTCACTTAAATGCGGCAGGAAAGTGGCAGCCAATTACCTCTCCCACGGTGCAATCGCTATTTAAACCAGGGGTAACCAACGGTGCCTGATTATGCGATAGGGGATATCCAGGGATGTTATGAGCCTTTGCAACGGTTGTTAGAGCATATTAATTTTGATGATAAGATAGATAGGCTATGGTTTGTTGGTGACTTGGTCAATCGTGGCCCTCAATCTCTTGAAGTGTTACGCTTTGTAAAAGGGTTGTCACTCACGCCACGAATTACCTTGGGCAATCATGATTTGCATTTATTAAATAAGCTCTTTGGTGGACATCCTCATAAAAATCACGATGACAGTTTGCATGCTGTATTAGCGGCAAGCGATGGTGAAGAACTCGGGCATTGGTTGCGTCAACAATCTATTTTATATCATGATAGTCAATTAAATATTGTCTTGTGTCATGCAGGCATTCCACCTGTTTGGGATTTAGCGGAGGCTAAAATTCATGCGCGTGAATTAGAAATGGTTTTAGCCGGTGATAACTATCGTGATTTCTTTGCGCAAATGTATGGCAATGAGCCACGTTGCTGGTCACCTGAGTTGGTTGGGATGACAAGACTGCGAGTCATTACCAACTATTTCACACGCATGCGTTTTTGCGATGCTAACGGGTGTTTACTTCTGGACTATAAGGGCACGCTTAAGGCTGCACCTGAAACGTATCTTCCCTGGTATGCGGTTCCAAAACGAAAATTCATTCAAAGCAATATTGTCTTTGGCCATTGGGCTGCCTTAGAAGGCAAATGCCCTGATCCAACTATTTATGCCATTGATACAGGCTGTTTATGGGGTGGAGAATTAACAGCACTTCGTTTACAGGACAGGCAGCGTTTTTCTGTCCCTGGATTGAACTAATAATACATTCGTTTTTTCAGATCGTCATCCTTCAAAGGGGTTATGTTTTCAGGATGACAGGCTCAGGCGTCTTGCCCTGAATTAAAATTACTAAATCTAGTCATGTAATAGTACTGGGCAAAGATCATTGCTATTGTGTGAAGAGAAATCGAATAGCCTATACTGTGAAGACACGTCCAAATTTTGGCAAATTAATTGCAGAAAAAAGAAAAAACATTTCTTTTTGCGAAATAATTTTTGCAATTGGCAGACTATGAAAAAATATTTATGGCTAATAAGTATAGGACTCATCTTGCTTACAGCTTGGCTCGGCAGACTTGTATTAATGGGCAAAGCGATAGAGGTCGTCCATCCCGAGTATGGAACCGCTGTGGAAGCTGCCTATGCGACTGGTACTGTTGAAGCTACTGTGATGTTGCCAATTTCTACCCATATTTCTGCACGTTTAATCAAATTAAATGTTGACGAAGGTAGTGAAGTTGTAAAGGGACAAGTTCTGGCGCAGCTAGAGGATGAAGAGTTGCAACAAACCTTGGTTGAGCAAAAAGAGCGTGAAGATTTGGCACGTAAACGTCATGAACGCAATGCTGAATTGGTTAAACGTGGTGTGGTTTCCAAGGATGAGTACGATAGAACCTTGTCGGAATTGCGCACTGCTGAAGCCGCCGTACATGCTACGGAAGCACAAATTAAGTATTTAAAATTAGTCGCGCCCGCGAATGGTCATATTATTCGTCGGGATGGCGAGATAGGGCAATTAATTCCCGCTAATCAAGCCGTATTTTGGCTTTCCTGTTGTGCCCCCTTGCGCATTTCTACCGAGGTGGATGAAGAAGATATTGCTGAAGTTCATTTAGGACAAAAAGTATTGATTCGCGCCGATGCTTTTCCGGGGCGCATTTTTTACGGTAAAGTGCAAAGTATTACGCCTAAAGGGGATCCTGTTGCACGAAGTTATCGTGTCCGCATTGGTTTTACAGAAAAGACTCCTCTATTGATTGGGATGACTGCTGAAACGAATATTATTTTTCATGAAAAGAAAAATGCTTTGTTATTGCCTGTAACAGCGGTTACAGACAATAAAATTTGGCGTGTGCAAAATCATCGTCTCGTTCAGTCTACAGTATTGGTGGGCGCGAAAGGATTCAAACAAGTGGAAATACTAAAGGGCGTCAACCCCCAGGATTTGATAGTTTTGCTTCCTGATGCAACGTTGCAAGAAGGCGATCGAGTTCGTCCTATTCTGGTTAAACAGGAAAAAGAATGAAGTTATTCTTATTAATTGCCTTGAAACATTTACTTGCACGTAAACGGCAAAGTCTAGTATCTCTCATGGGAATTATCCTTGGTGTTGCTTTCTTTTTAACAATTTCCGCGTTGATGCAAGGCTCAGAAAAGGATTATCTTAAACGACTTGTTGATAATTCACCTCATATTACCATTGTTGATGAATATCGTAATCCGCGATTGCAGCCTGTACAACAACTTTACCAAGAGGGCGCTCTTGAAATTCACAACGTTAAACCTTTAACCGAAACACGCGGTATACGGGGTTATGAGCAAATCCTGACCTATTTATCTTCGATGCCTGGATTGACTGCATCACCGGTATTAGTTGGTCAGGCACTGGTTAGTTTTTCAGGAAGAGATGTTTCCATTACCTTAAATGGTATGGTACCTGAAGAAATCAAGAAGGTGTCAACCATCGAAAACTATATGCTTGAAGGCACAGTCGATGAATTGCTTATTAATCCAGATGGCATTGTGATTGGTAAGGAATTAGCGCGAAAATTATCATTAACTTTGGGTGATAATATCACGGTTACTACCCCAACGGGCCAAGTACGTGCATTTAAAATTCTTGGTATTTTTCGCATGGGACGTGTGGATTTTGATACAAGTCAGACCTTTATAAGCCTCAAGCGCGCTCAAGCCATTTTAGATCGCGCTAATCGGGCAAATAATATCATGATCAAGTTATCCGCCCCCTACCAAGCTCATGAGCTGGCTATGCAAATTGAAAAAAAAATTGGCTATCAATCAATTTCCTGGCAAGAAAAATCCGAAGATATCCGCAATACCTTGTTCATACGTAATATCATTATGTATAGCGTCGTGAGTGCTGTGTTAATTGTTGCTGCATTTGGTATTTATAATGTTATTTCCACGGTAGTCATGGAAAAACATCGAGATATTGCTATTTTGAAATCAATGGGTTTTCATCGGCGTGATATCCAATTCATTTTCCTAATTCAAGGTTTTCTTCTGGGACTTATAGGGAGTGTGCTAGGTCTGCCCTTAGGGATGGGGCTCATGTATAGCCTCATGCAGGTTAAACTTAAGCCTTCAGGGAGTTCAGAACTCATTAATATCCCTGTTGATTGGGGGTATCCTCAATTTTTGGTGGCAACTGCATTCGCAATGATTGCCGCAATGGTCGCTGCGTTTCTTCCTGCGCGCAAAGCAGCTTGCGTGCAACCCGTAGACATTCTTCGTGGAGGATTATAACGTGCGAGCGGTAATCAAGACACATCAACTCACACGTTGTTTGGCAGGAGAGGTCCCTATTACTTTAGTCAATAATATTGATCTTGAAGTTCAGCCAGGTGAATTTGTTGCCATCACAGGGCCATCTGGCTCAGGTAAATCGTCATTGCTTTATTTACTAGGCCTGTTGGATAGACCAACCAGCGGTAAATTGTGGTTGACTGGGGAAGATACAGCAACTTATAACGAAGATAAATTAGCCGATATCAGATTGTCGCAGCTTGGTTATGTTTTTCAATTCCATTTTTTACTGCCAGAGTTTACCGCTTTGGAAAATGTGATGTTACCAATGCAACGTTTGCAAAAATTACCTGCAGAGATGATGAAAAATCGTGCGCAAGAATTATTATTAAGTCTGGGTTTGAAAAATGAACTTAATAAATTACCTAAACAGCTTTCTGGGGGACAAAGCCAACGAGTCGCAATCGCTCGAGCGCTTGCCAATGAACCGCTTCTTATTTTAGGCGATGAACCGACTGGAAATCTGGATACGGCGGCAAGTGCAAATGTTCAAGCTATATTAAAAGAAATTGCTCATCACTATGGTCGTACAGTCATTGTGGTTACCCATGAGCCTGCTTTTGCTTCGCTGGCTGATCGGGTAATTCATTTGGTTGATGGCAAGATTAGCAGCTGACCTGTTAGAAATCACAATGAGCATAACATCCGTTATTCTATAAAAAGATTTTAGCGAATAAGTGCAACAGGACTAATGCAATAATAAACGGTATGATTATTGACGCAAAAGGCTTATTAATTGGTTTGGCACCTGCGTTAACATTGACATCAATGCTGTTTACTATGTTTGAATCATAAAAAGTATCTTTATCAACAATAATCGCCTGAGGGGGAAGTTGAGCTGATTCAGGCGTGATATTGCTTACTTTTTTTACGGCAGTACCTATCGCTAAAAACTCGATTAAACCATTACCCAATTGATAAACATAGGTTTTTACCCCAATAACATCGTCAGCGCCAATAGTTCTTGCTTCTTCATTGATAATGGCTAAAGCGTTTTCTCGCGCATCGTAAATGAGTCGTGTTAATTCATTAATTTCACCACGAACAAAGGATTTTAAAGCAGAGGTAATTCCACCAACTAATCCTAAAGAATAGACAGAGGTTCCTAATAAAAGACGTAGTGGCATATATCCCTTACTGGCCATATTCCACATTTCTATATTGGTCATGTCACTACTAATGGGATCATTTATTTTATCTGCGGGTAATTTAGCATTGAATGAGGCAGTCCCTACCATCAGCATTTCATTAACACCACCGAAGGGAAGAATCGTTGTTTTAATACCAAGAACAGCATTTGCCTTGTGTTCTTTAGCGTGACCGATAATGCGGGTGAGTGCCAAATGGCGTGTATGATTAAAAATATTTGAATATTCTTTGATTTCACCACGAGCCAGGGTTTTTAAACTTCCTAAAATACCACGACCAATTCCCATGGAGTAAGCAACATTGCCAAATGCAAAACAAACGGGTTTATAGCCAGCATCTAATTGCGCATAAAGCTCCTGGCCATCATCCGCCGTGGAGAATTTATTTAAGGGTGTAGAGCCATTGGCATGTATTCCTGAGCCAATAGCTAAGAACTCCACATTTCCCGCATGAAAGATAAGCTGACTATCAACACCTGTTATACCCGTGGCGTGATGATTGACTGCTTCTTGGAGCAGGCGCTGATAAGCTGTTTTTCTACCATCCTCAATGAGTTGGGTAATTTGAGCTAACTCACCTCCCAGCATGGCTTTTAAACCTGTTCCAACGCTCCTGATAATTCCTAAGGAGTGCACACTATTGCCTACCACAATATTTCCCGGAGCATAACCTTTCTCAGCTAAACAATAGATTTCATTCCCTGACAATCCAGTTGTAACAGCCATAGATCACTCTCCATAGAATTTGTTAATAAAATTATAGAACTAGTTGTTGAAAGATGCTTCAATGTAACCCTAAAGTTTTTCAGGTTAGATCATGTTTCCTATTATTGAAACCCAAAATCTTCTCCTAAGACCGCCGCAAACAGGTGATGAGTTTCCACTTAATAACGCTATTCAGGAATCTTTACCGGAGCTTTCGCGTTGGATGCCTTGGGCTCAAGATCCCAGCTTAAAAATGACAAAAGCATTCATTGATAACCATGTTGACTGCTGGGGAATGGATAATCAAAGAGAAAGACCTTTCATTGTGTTACTTAAGCAAGAAAACTGCATTATTGGTGCAAGTGGTTACAATGATCAAAGTGATCCCTTTGTTCCTTATTATGAAATTGGTTATTGGATACATAGTAATTATACAGGCAAAGGATTTGCAACAGAATTAAGTATTGCTTTAACCTATTTTGCTTTTGAACAATTAAAAGCAGTTCGTTTACAGATTTGTTGTCAAGCCGAAAACCATCAATCTCGACGGGTAATAGAAAAATGTGGTTATCAACTCGAAGCAACGTTACACAATCAATGCTTGGATTTGAGTACAGGTAAACCCGCAGATAGATTAATATTCTCATGTTTTAACACCCAAAAACTTCCGAGAATATTTATTAAGTACATGAATAAACCTATCTAGTTTTTCAAATTTCTATTTGATTTGGGCTTTATTTTGCTCTATCTGTTAAAAGACAAAGGAATAATATTAAAAACAACATAAGTGATAATAATAGCCATTATTCTGATTTTAAGGAGTATTTATTAATAAGGAGATAACAATGCTTAAATATCTCATTGCCTGGTTATTAGGAGTCCCGTTAAGTATATTGATACTTATCTGGTTGGTTTCACATATTTTTTAATACCTCGAACACGTCAATAGAACAAGGAGAGTTTTTATCATGAATGACCCAATGCATTGTCAGCATACGTTTAAACGAATTTCATGGACTGCCATTTTTGTCGGTGCTCTTATTGGCTTAGGATTGGGATTTTTATTAAATTTATTTGGCATTGCCATTGGTCTAAGCCTTTTTACTTTAAATCAGGATGGCTCAGTAGTACTTGCTGTGGGCGGCTTACTTGGGTTACTCATTGGCATAATTTCTTCCATGGTGGTAGCAGGCTATGCTGCTGGTTACCTTGGTCGTTTATATTGCCCAAAACGTAATCTTGGAATTGTTTACGGCTTTACTACGTGGGTAGTGGCTTTGTTACTTGCGGCCGTTATGGCAGGGCAGGTGGGGCATTATGTGGAAGCATATACTGAGAATCTCACTCATACCATGGCTCCTGCTGTGACTCAACAAGATACTAATACGAATAGCGATGAGGCCAATAATGCTGCAGTGATCAAGACAACTGATAAAAATGAAACAGAAACCAATGTGCCCGCTGCTACTTTGGCTTGGGTTGCGTTCACTGTTTTTATTTTATTTTTTGTTGGTGCAGTATCCACTTGTGCCGGGGCTTGCTGGGGCATGAATTGTAAGCGGGAAGATGAATAATTTAGCCGCGTTGTCTTTTACCGGGTAAAGGACAACTTCTTTTGTTTTATCGCAAGCTTGTTAATAAATCATAGCGACTGAATTAGCGCTTCTACCAGTGGTTAGATGCCGTAGGAAAATCGCTCTATTCTATACTTATAAATAAGCACAGAAATTGAGGATCGAGCGATGGACAAGTTAAAAGGAATTAAAGTTGCTATTTTAGTTGCCAATGGATTTGAACAAGTCGAAATGGAGAAACCACGACACGCTTTAGAACGTGAGGGGGCGGAAACATTTTTGATTTCTCCTGAAAAAGAATTGCAGGGATGGAATCATTTAGAAAAGGGCGATATTTTTTCTGTTGATGTTTCGTTGAGTGAAGCAAATCCTGAAGATTTTGATGCGTTACTCTTACCTGGTGGCGTAGTGAATCCTGATAGATTGCGAACTTTTCCTCAAGCTGTTGCTTTTGTTAGTAGGATAAAAGAGCAACATAAACCAATCGCTGCCATTTGCCATGGACCATGGCTATTAATTAATGCTGATGCGGTGAAAGGGCGTAAGTTAACCTCTTGGCCTTCTATTAAAATTGATCTCATCAATGCTGGCGCAGAATGGGTTGATGAAGCTGTGGTATGCGATAGTAACTTACTTACAAGCAGAAAGCCTGAGGACATACCACAATTTAATGAAGCCTTAATAAAACTCTTGCACAGAGAATAAAAGAAGCTAATTTATTCTACTAGTAAAGTAATTAAACAGGTAGAATTTTTAATAAGAGTAAAATTAATAAAATTATTATTAATAAACCCACAATTCCTGAAGGGCGATATCCCCAGCCTCTACTATAGGGCCACGCTGGAATTACCCCTAATAAAAGAAGCACAAGAATTATTAATAGAATAAGACTCATTTTAAAACTCCTTTTATAAATGGACTGCTTTTTAAGTATAGTAAATCAGCAAGCTTTATAACAAAGAGAAAAAAAGACGAAGAATAGCAAGTAGTAAAATGTTTTATAAATGAAAATGCTTTATAATTGCTGGCCATTAATTAAAATTTCTATACAATCGAAGGCAGCTATGCATGTCAGTCACACAGCGTAAAGAAACCCAGCAACAGTTTATAGAACGAGTAGTTTTTAGCGGTGGGGGTGCTAAAGGTGTTGGTTATGGTGGCTCTTATAAAGCATTAGAAGATACCGGTGTATGCAAAAATGTGCGCGTACTTGCTGGTGCTTCTGCAGGTGCTATCGTTGCTGCTTTTATCGCATTTGGTATGCCTTCTGCGATATTTAGCGAGAAATTACAAAAAACGAATCTCAAAAGATTACTGGGGCGTCGCGTAAGTGGTAAGGCGCCCGGGGTTTCCTATGTGACGAAGGATGGGAAATTTCTTGAAGTATTTATACGCGAAAATATTCTTGCAACAGTTAAAGACAGATTAAAAAAGATAGAGAATACTGAAGAAACAATTGGGAATGCTGCAGAATTTGTTGAGAGACGGAGGGTCATCAATGAATTATTAACAAAAATTGAAGGCAAAAACCCACGAATTACCTTTAAGGATTTAGCTACCCTTAATTACCACTTTCCAAAATATTTCAAACAATTATCTATTCCAGCCGTTAGATTTCCAGACGGCGCTTTGCAGATTTTTAACAGTGACCTTACTCCAGAAGTTGAAATTGCATTAGCCTGTCGTGCTTCGGCATCTATACCACTTATTTTAGAACCTGTAGAAATCGAGATAAACGGTATTAAAAAACGATTTGTTGACGGTGGATTGTATGATAATTTGCCAACGGATTATTTTGATTCATCAAATGAGGTATTTACAAAAAATAAAAAACCCGAGCAAACGCTGGTCTTTGCTTTTAGTGAAGGGATAAGCGAGCAAAAAAATCACACCTTCAGAGCATTATATGGCCCGCGATGGGATGAAGTCATTGCTGATGAAGTGTTAGATGTCATAATCGATGACGCAATTAAGATGGTACAAAAAATAACAAAGGCTGATGCGGATCTTAATTCTGCTGAAGATGAGGTTTATTTGATGACCCAAGCAGTAAAATCCATTTTAAATAAACAAGTTAAAAATAAAGACATTGGCATCGATGAGGCTAAGGCAATAATGCATGCAATGAGGCAATCTTTTGAATTGCTTTTATTAAAGCCCCAAAAGAATCAAGAATTTTGGTCTGTTTACAAGCAAGAAAAAATTCAGCGAAATAGAGTGCGATTGTTAGCAGCCTTTGTCAAAGAAAAGATGAAGCCTATCTTATATGAGGCGGGAGCTATCGAGAAGTTTAAAAGAAATGTCTTAGTTGAAATGTTTGGCAATCTTAAAACGCCTTATAAAAATACGATACAAAAGGAAGTTGGCTATCAAAAATTACGCTCGGATTATGCTCTTCGTACGGTTGAAATGCGTGTTGGCTATCTGCAAACCACAGATTTTAAAGAAGCAACTAAATTAGCTAGGGTGATGGATGCACTGGGTTATTTAGATACGATTAATTACATTACAAATCATGAGTTACAAGATCCTGATATTTTTTCTGCGGAACAATTTTATATCGATATAGTAAAAAATTTCGAGCAAATTCATCATGCAATTTTACTTGGTTCGGGACAAGATCCTAAAGTAGATAAATTGACACAATTGATGGCAGCGCTTCGCCTCCAATTAGCAAATCAAGGCAAATCTGAAGAGATCATCAGTAGACAACTTTATCAGTTAATAAGAGACAAGGTGGAACAGGAATTAGATTCTTCTGAGGCTTTTTCCTTGTCGCGAGCAGTAGAGTTTCACAACCAGACATTAACGGCTGAGCTTTTATTTAAAGAAACTTATGAAGAAGCATTCAAACGCAGCGGCCTCTTTGCTTTATCCAATATTGCCGGTGAGCGTATTTTTAAAACCAGTACGTTGCATGAAGTGCTAAAGAAAGAGAACATGTTTACGTTGTATGCGAAACAGATCTCACATCATGGAACACGCAGCGATAAAGTTTTTGCTGCATTAGCAAAATTACCTACGTTTCATCAAGCTTATAACAAAGGTGATGTGATCGAGGACGTACTAATTTCAGCTACTCCGTAACAGGGCCCGCAACAATAACATCAATAACTGGTTCACCACAGTGTTTGGCTATTTCGTTACGTACCAAAGAATGAAGGCGAATAATTTCATTCCAATCGTTCCCCTGAGGATAAATGGGGGTGCCAATCGTTACTTTGATCGTGCCAGGTTTAGCAAGGATACTATCTCCTCGCAAAATAGCGCGAGTGCCACAAAGTGTAACAGGACAAATAGGTGTTGTAGTTTCAACGGCTACGGTAAAGGCCCCTAGCTTAAATGGGCGAAGACCTGTTGCATAAGTAAAGGTTCCTTCCGGGAATATAACAATGGACATTCCCTGGTGAACTCGCTCTGTAATTTGCTTGATATTTTCAAGACTTTTTGCAAAATCCATTCGGTCTACAGTTATAAAGTTAAGTTTTTTTATGAAGGTGCTAATGAAGGGAACTTTTAACAATTCTTTTTTGGCGACAAAAACAACTCCGGGAGGTAAGACGCTTAATAACACAAGCGAATCAATATAGCTGGCATGATTAGTGACAAAGACCATTGGCTTATCTAAAGGATGGTGCCTGGTTTTCTTTTGAACTTTAATAGGACAAACTATTAAGTGACAATAAAGACCAGTGCAAAACTTGATGATTTTGGCGGATACCTCTCGTGGTAAAGGTAAAATAATAAGCCAGACAAGCAAAAATATTAAAATCAACAGTACGCTGCCATAAAAGGTATATAATAATTTTCCCAGGTAAGTCACGCTATTAGAAATTTTTTTATAGAAACTTTGCAATAGAAGTTTTACCAGCTGCATTTTTACAGGTAAGTGCCCGGTAGTTAATTTGCCTTCAATATATGCTTTTTTACAAGCTGAGCGCTGAAGTTTGCCACTTGATGTTTTGGGAATGGTTTTTGGTGGTACCAGGAGAATAATATCAGGTGGTAATCCGATTGTAGCTGTCATTTTCTGAGTAATTTCTGCACGAATAGTTCGCTGTTTCTCTTTCATGCGTTCATAAGCTTCGGCAACAACAATCAATTGTTCAGTTCCACTGTCCGGATCGTTAACACCAAAAGCAACAATGCAACCTTTGCGAATTTCAGGGATATGGCTAATAACTTCTTCAATTTCTTCTGGATAAATATTGCGTCCTGCTTTAATAATCAAATCCTTTTTTCGCCCAGTAATGAAGAGCTCTCTATCAGCAAGATAGCCCAGATCGCCAGTATCCCACCAACCATCATGAAAAGCTTTTTCCGTGGCCGCGGGATTGCCATAGTACCCTTGCATTGCTGAAGGACCTTTAAATTGTATACTTCCTACCATTCTTTCCGGCAACACAGTTCCTGCGGCATCAACAATACGTATGTCATGATCAATCAGCGGTATACCACAAGCTACGATTTCAATAGTCTTTGTGTCTTGTGATGCAGGGATCGCCTTATTTTCTTTTTCGAAAGGAGAGCGTTGTATTTTATCAATACGAGGTGTTCTTTTTGTTTCAGGAAACGTTAGCCCTACAGTTGTTTCCGCAAGACCATAGACAGGAGCAAACGCCTCTATGTTAAATCCATAGGGGGAAAATTTTTTACTAAATTGAGTCAGGGTATGAGGATTAATAGCCTCGGCACCATTAAAGGCAAAACGCCACGAGCTAAGGTCTAAACCTTCAATATCTTTTAAATTGATTTTTTTTACACAGAGCTCATAAGCAAAATTAGGTCCTCCAGAAAGTGTTCC
The DNA here is from genome assembly GCF_029026145.1 of Legionella cardiaca. Taxonomy (NCBI): domain Bacteria; kingdom Pseudomonadati; phylum Pseudomonadota; class Gammaproteobacteria; order Legionellales; family Legionellaceae; genus Legionella; species Legionella cardiaca. Next base: position 3,222,923 of record NZ_CP119078.1, read on the forward strand.
TCGATGGTAATGAATAGTCCATAGCCAGCGTTCAGGGCGAGCTAAAAAAGTCAGTGGTGATAAAATAGTCACAGGGATACCGAAATAAAGACTTGCTAGCCAAGTCATTAAACCCATGTCGTGATAAAGCGGTAACCAGCTTATGCAGACATCAGTGGGTTGAATCACCACACTTTTTCCAATAGCACGAATATTGGCAAGAATATTGGCATGAGTAAGCGTAACTCCCTTAGGATCGCCCGTGCTGCCCGAGGTATATTGAATTAGAGCAATATCGTTGAGATTTATAGATAGATTGGGGGGAGAAACATCAGTTGTTTGTAGATTTTTTAAGGTGATTACCTCTTTCAATGAGGGAATAAAAGTCCCTAAAATTTTGCTAAGATTCTTTGCTTGAGTAAAGGTAATTAATATTCTTGCCTGGGCATTTTGCAAAATTTTTGCTTCGCGTTTTGCATATTCTTCAATTTCTCCAGGGCGAAACGGAGGATAAATTGGCACAGGAACAGCACCCGCGAGCAAGATACCACAAAACGCATAAAAAAATTCTTCACTGGTGGGTAACATAATGGCGACCGTTTCACCCTGTTGGATACCGCGCTTCCATAAGCCATTGCTAACTAATAAAGCTTTTTCAAATAATTGGCCATAACGCATAACGTGCTCTTGTCCTTGTTCATTTTGTAAATAGATGTGAGGGCGTTTGGATTCTTTGGTTGCATAAGCAGAGATTACATCGAGAAGAGTGGTGGCTGATGTTAGATTAAGCGATAGCGATTCAAGAATAGGAGAAAATTTTGAGGTAGCTGTTGTTGATGAGTCTCCACTCATTTGATGAATCAATTTAGCTAGCTCTCCTAATGATTCTGCTTTTATCATGGCGCTTTCAGGGAGTTGAATTGAGAATGATTTTTCTATGCGATGAAAAAGCTCTGTTTTCCCTAAGCTGCCAATACCTAATTCGCGTTCTAAAGAAGCTTTTAGCGTAATTGCTTGTAATGCGCGCTCGGCTTCCAACTCTAATAAGAATTCACGAGTGATTGAAAGTAAGCGACTTTCAATCTCATTTCGACTGAGATTCATCAAATAGCATCCTATTGCATCCGAGACTTGCCACCTTCATTGAGCATGTAAGCTCATCTATTAATTAGCATAGTTGAGGTTAAGGAAACTAGAAAGCGGGATAACTCCTCATCAATAAACCGAATGTGATGTGGGAGGATATTTTTTTGGAGAGTCAGGATATTTACTTAACAAGAAAAGCTCATCAATCTGGATTGGATTAAAATTAAACATTGCAATCAATATGTTAAGTTCATTTTATGTCCATTTTAGCCACCAAATAATCCTTAATGAATAATTTTAATCCATGTGATATACTTCCGCCGCCACAAATCCGTGGAACAACTTTGGAGAGTTTAACCATGAAGTTAGCGAAGTTCGCCATCTTATCGATGATAGTTAGTGGAAGTTTAGCGGCTCAAGATATTCGGGTTGTAGGAACCGTCACAAAAACAGCCAAAATACCTGTTACTAAGGCCTCTAATGCAAAAAATGCCTCTCGAGCAGCAGCCAATAATATAGTTAAAGAAATTAAATTTTTAAATATTCAATTATCTGAGAAAGCAAAGCAGAATTTAGCTAATCGTGCTAAGAATGCCCTCGCTCATAAACAGCAATTTGCCTTAAAGGAAGATTCGGGGGATGCCATACAATTGGGTATGAATGAAGTGCCTGTATTGAATCAAGGTCAGCACGGTACTTGTGTTACTTTTGCCAGTACTGCCGCTATTGATGCTGCCTTAGGCAAAGGGGACTATATTAGTCAATTATGCCAATTAGAATTAGGCAGTTATCTTGAAAAAAATGGTTATGGACCTAGCGGTTGGGATGGCTCTTTGGGACGAATGGTTCTAAGCCAAATGGATGCTTTTGGTATTGTCACTAAAGAACAACAAACTTCTCAAGGGTGCGCTGGTATTACAGAATACCCCGTCAGGGGCCAAGCACCCGATATACAAATGAATCCAGAAGATTATCATCAAATGAGTGAAACCTTAAACGAACAAGTAGCATGGTCACCTATCCTGGATGTTTACCAGGCTATTGGCGATCGCACCGATACGAGCAAAGTTGTTGAGGAAGTAAAACGCAGTTTAAAAGCTAATGATCGAGTTACTTTCGGTGTTCTATTGCTGGATTTTGATTTGGGATTCATGGGCGCAGTGGGTAGTCATCATTCTACCTTTGATACTTGGGTTTTAACTCCTGAAATTGCAAGAGATGCTATTTTTGGCGCGATGTTTGGTGGCCATGAAATGGTTATTACTGGCTTTGATGACAATGCAGTTGCAACGGATTCCAATGGAAATAAGCACCGTGGCTTATTTACCTTACGTAACTCTTGGGGGGAAGAGGTAGGGGATCATGGTAATTTCTATATGTCTTACGATTATTTTAAATTATTAGTGATTGAAGCCCAGCGTATCCGGAGTTTTGTTGACTCCTCTGAAGGATAATTACGGTAATATTTAAATACCAGGAGATTTGAGTCTCCTGGTATTCATCGTATTTAGCTAAGTAAATCCAATATTTTCCCGTTTCAATTTTTTAAAACAAAGATAGGTAGAAAACAATTATTAGATTTTACCTTTTGCATTTTCAGCGGACCGAAAATAAACTAAGCAGTTATTTTCAAGGACGCGAGAATAAGATGCGGTTACCCGGTAATGCTGTTGACGTAGTAGGTTGGTTAACAGCTTTAATCTTGCCAGCCTGCTTCTTTTTCTTATTAAAGGGAACAACCATGAATTGGGCTTGTACCAATTTTTTGGTTATTTTTGCTGCAGCACTAGTGATGTGGATTTTTCGTCTATTGCCAGAATATGTGCCTGCAGTATTTATGATTTTGGCAACGATTGTTTTGGGCTTGGCTCATCAAAATGTGCTCCTGTCGGGTTTTAGTTCGGACAGTTTTTTCTTAGCCCTTGGTGTGTTTGGCATAGGGGCGGTTTTAGTTAAATCAAGACTTTTTTATCGTCTGTCACTGCTTATATTAAATCATTTACCTAAAAATAAATTTCTACTGCAAATCGTTCTTTTTGCAATCGGCACATTATTAACTCCAATTATGACCGCGCAAAGTGCTCGTGTATCGTTAATTGCACCTCTACTTGAGGATATGCGTAAAACAGCGGGGCTTAAACCAAAAAGCATGGCTGCAAATAGCCTTGCCTGTGCAGCTTTTAATGGTTGTATTTTGTTATCTGCGATGTTTTTAACAGGAAAGTCCAGCAATTTTGTTCTTTTTGGCATGTTGCCAGAGCAAACCCAATGGCAATACGGTTGGTTAAATTGGCTTTTTGTCGCCTCTGTACCTGGTATTTTGTTGATTATTTCCTTTTTTATTCTTAATAGTTTGCAGTTTTGTAATCAGGATCACTTAAATATTAATCGCTTGATTATCTCACGTGAATTACGATTACTAGGAAAATTAACAACTAATGAATGGGCTGCAATTCTTAGTATTATTGCGTTAATTCTGGGATTGGGTTTTTCTTCTTGGCATCAAATTCCTAGTGCCTGGGTAAGTTTTGCTATTTTTTTTGTACTTCTTACCTCCGGTGTATTAAATAAAGATGATTTTAAAAATGGAATTAACTGGCCTTTCTTGTTTTATCTGGGTGCAATTATCGGGATTATGCGCTGTGTTCAAGAAATTGGCATTGAAGCATGGATTGTAGATTATTTATGGTGGTTGGGAAAGTTGGCTAATAACCAACAAGTTTTATTCATTGTACTGATTTACGGGATGAGTTGGTTAGGAAGCTTTCTTTTCGGGACTATGGCAGCGCCTGCTTTAATGTTTACCTTATTCATGCCGGTTGCACAACAAGCTGTGTTGAATAGCTGGTTAATTGCTTTTGTCATTCTGATGGCAACAGAGGCATGGGTTTTTCCTTATCAATCCAGCTATTATCTATGTTTTGAAGAGTGGGCACGTGAAACAAAGGCCTATGAGCTACGCAAAACATTATCGCTTAATGCTTGGTTTTCTATTCTAAGATTGGTCGCTATTTTGTTAAGCATCCCCTTTTGGCGTCGGGTTGGTGTGTTATGAGTACGAAGTACCTAACGACTTTTTGCACGGGATTATTTTTATTAGCAGTGTTTTTTTTTCTTGCCTATCAACATCAGCATAAGCCACGAATTTTCATTTTGCATAGCTATAACGCCAATATGCCTTGGGTGCAGAGTCTTAATGAAGGAGTCAGAAAAGTATTTGGTGACAAGCCATATATCAGTTTACGTTATTTTTATATGGATACTCGACATCATCACTCTAAAGGTTATCTTGAGCGAATTCGTAAATCATTGATTGTCTCAATTAATGCCTGGAAACCTGATATCTTGGTTGCTTTTGATCATGATGCCCAAAATATGGCGGTAAGAGAGTTTGGCTCTTCCGGGAATCTTAAAATAATTTTAGCGGGGATTACCGATAGTAAACGCTGGTTAGAATATGAAAATACGCCGCATGTAACCGGCATTACGGAACAAATCCCAGTGAAGGCAATACGTGAAATTCTATCGCTTATTTTTCCTAGGCAAAAACGTATTTACTATTTGTCAGATAATTCTGCAGCAGCAAAAACATTGGATAAAGATATCGCTAAACAGAATTGGGGTTCGTATGAATTAGTGACGCATAAACGCGTAAAAACCTATAGGCAATGGCAAGCGGCTGTTCATGAGGCAGAACAAACCGCCGATATTTTACTGGTTTCTATTTATCATGCGATTAAGGATGAAAAGAAACAACGAATTAAATCCAAAATTTTAGTCAATTGGATGAATGAGAATAGCAGAATTCCTGTTGTTGGTGTTTATGAGTCTTTTATTATTGATGGCGGTATTCTGGCCATTGCTATTTCGGGTCTTGAACAGGGATACACGGCTGCATGGTTGGCATTTAACATTATTGAGAAAAAGTTATCTATTCAGAATGTTCCTTTGCTTCATGGCAAAACGTTTTCTTTATTTATTCACAAGGAAATTTTGCGTAATCGTTTTCCTGAGGTACACATACCAGTAATTATTGATGCATTTTCCAAATCTCATTGGACTCTGGATGCTCTGTCAACACCAGAACTTGACATACCTAGTATCGAAAAGTTGCGCTTGAAAAAATCTATTTAAGAAAAATTTGGGGTTTGGCTCAAGGATTTATTTGGCAAATTCCTGTTTGCTATAGGCTACTCTTTCTGCAATAGATTCTTGCTCTTTTTCCGCACGATATTCAATTTTTTGATAGCGTTTAAGGCCCCCTTCACGATTAGCAATCTGAATATTTAATCCTGGACGTGCATTTAATTCGAGCATCAATGGACCATGATCCTTATCGAGAACGATGTCAACGCCTAAATAACCAAGGCCTGTTAACTCATAACAACTGGCGGCAAGTTCTAAAATTTTATCCCAGTAAGGTACAGTTATATCAACGATGGGTGCCAAGGTATCAGGATGATAATCAATTGTATCATTTTGAAATACGCCACCTAAAGTTTTTCCCGTTGCTAAATCAATACCAACACCAATAGCACCTTGATGAAGGTTTGCTTTTCCTCCAGATAAACGTGTTGGTAAGCGCACCATAGCCATCGCAGGGTAGCCTAATAACGTGATGATACGGACATCAGGGATCCCTTCATAGCTTACTTCTTTAAAGACAGGATCAACAACGACACGATGTTCAATAATGGCATAATCCGAATGACCACCAAGACTATAGGCGCCGGTGAGCAAACAAGAGAGGTGATAGCTGAGCTCTTGGGTAGTTAATAATTTGCCATTAATTTGACGATAACGACCAAAGACACGATCGGTAATTACAATAATACCGTCACCACCGGCACCATGAGCTGGTTTGATAACAAAATCCCTATAAGGGGATAGAATATCATCGATATTCTTTATTTGATGTTCACTCTCAATAATTTCGAAAAGCTTGGGAACTGCTATTCCTGCTGCAATTGCCAATTTTTTTGTTTGTAATTTATCATCAACCAGAGGATAAAGTTTGCGTTCATTATACTTTAAGACGTAATCGCTATTGCGCCGATTGATACTTAGAATTCCTCTATTATGGAGTCGGCGATACAGCTTCCACATTATAACTGCTCTCCACCTAGTGCTTTGAAACGCAGTAATTCTGATAATCGATAACCTCGATATTGGCCGAACCATAAAATCATGGCGAGTAAAACTAAAAGCAACTCAGGAAAGGCAAAGACCAAATATTGCATTGGTTCATAATTCATTGCCCCAAAGGCAATAACCGCTGCAACAAGACTACCTATCCCTGACTTAATGGCATCAGAAGCACCGCGTTCATCCCAGGTAATGCACATGCGTTCAATGGTCATGGTAAGAATAACCATGGGGAATAAAGCGACCGATAATCCCGATTCCAAGCCTAAATTTTGACTCAGAATACTAATGAAGATCATTAAGAGAATAACGACAGTGAGTATAGCGGCTAACCTCGGTACCAAAAGTAATCTCAGCTGATCCAAATAGAAGCGTGCCAACAAACCGAAAGAAACAATAATAACAAAAAGTGTAATACCCCAGATAACGTGCGTTTCACGAAATGCCAAGGCAATTAATACTGGCATGAAAGTCCCAAAGGTCTTTAAACCAACAAAATTGCGTAGCAATAAAATAATAAAGGCGCCAATGGGCACGGTTAGCAAAATTTTATAAGTTTCTTGAACGCTTACTGGTAACTGCAATAAGGAAAAGCGTAGCAATTGTGAGTCTGTTTGTAAGCCACGTGCTTTTGCAATTGAAAGCGCATTAATAGGTGTCGGTGATACGGTCAAATTAAAGATGGGTTTTTTACCACCAAGAACATCAAAAACAGGATCAAAACCATATTGCCAAACAAGAAAATCTTTAGGAAAACCCGCACTGCCAGTCCGAGGGTTAATGTAGACCCAATCTTTGCCATTGTAAACGACCATGAATAATTTGAAGTCGGTTTTATTTTGGTGTTTTAAATAAATACCTTTGACCGGCATCGCATAAATTTTAGCTTGATTTAACACAAGAATGGCGGCTTGAATGACACTATCATCATTGAATTCATTACCGACTAATAGTCTGGCATTGCCATCCTGCTTGTTCAATTCTTTAATGGTACCTTGGGCAAAAGTTTGAATATCCGCAGAAGATTGGCGAACCTGGTTTGTGATGGCGTCGACGGCGGCTTTCTGGTTTTCAGTTAAAGGCGGTGCTTTTACCGCGGGTGGTTTTGCCAGAGAAGACTCATTATTATCTGTTTCGCGAAAAATGGCACGATAATAGAGAGATTGCATACCGCTGCTGCGTCTTAGAGACCAAATTGTGAGACGGTTATAGCCACTTAGATTGGTTGTAACACCATAATTATGAGACACAAAATACTCATCTAAGATAGCAAAATAAGGTGGCATATAAGGAATGGTGAAGCTTGCTTTTACCGGTGTGTTGCGTTCAGCAGTAAAACGTAAGTGAGCTTCAACCATCCAGCTGTTTACAGTTTCAGTATCTGTTAACGGTACATCAAGGATCACATGACGATAAAAGAAAACGCCTATACCCACGATGAATAAAGTAAGAATTAAGCCATAGACATGGCGTTTATTTGACTTCATTTTTTTTCAACATTTTCAGTTTTAACAAGGAATGCATGTTGCGGATCAACAAGACCATCAAAAGCGATGATCGCATCCCTGCCCAAGAGTAGAGGATAATTAAAGCGCTTACGATTGGTTAAGTTCACTGGAATTGTGCGTACTTTATCACCAATTTTAACGGCAATGGTTACTACAGGACGTTTAATCGGCTCAATATGATGTTGCAATGTTGAGTGTTCCCCTGCACGAACTTTAATTTTCACCTTGCCTACATATTCGCAAGTAAATTCTACTTCTTCATTTTTACCAGGTACTTTAAATTGCAAATAAGCTTTGCCATCTTTCTCAATTTCATGAATATCAATTGCACTAAGAGAAGCGGATTTAGCGCCTGTATCTAATTTTGCAGATAAAACCATGCTTTTATCAATCAATGTTGCTTTTTCAACATAGCCATAGATAATTTTTTGATTGGCAGCCATGGAACACCCTAAAAATAACGATAAAATGATAATAAGAAAACTACGCGGACTCATTAAACTCCTTTCTATGTAGTGATTACTTTATACTAGCAGGTTTGTGATTTTACGCTTAGAGTGGCCTGGAGTCATCAATAATTTTACAAAATATTGACCTTTAATAATTTCCGACAGAAAGCAAAATTCAAAAACTTTAATAAAGCACCTACAAAGGCACATCCTAATAAATTTCTATGCTGGTTGATAAAAGATTATCGTCTGCAAAGGATGGAAAACGATGCCTTGGCTAATTTTAAAATCATCATATTATCAACGAGTTAATTTTTTGAGTAAAAGTGAATTTGCTTGTTTAAAAAAATATTTACTCTCGCTAACTTTATGATAAGATGAATGATGGGCCATTTGTTTTGTCTCAATTTAAAACAAGATGAAAAATTGGTTGTCATTTAGCTCTTAATTGGGTACAATTCTGCCATCTTAGCCGCTGCCCTTATCTGCAAGATGACCAAGAGTATCTCTGACAATTCACCAGGAGGACTTGACCAACAAAGCCGCTTACTGGCAAAAAGGTTGCATGAACTGGGTTTTATCTACGCTCTTTATGGAGCGCTTGACGGCTTGAGTCTTTCTTACAGTATGTTCAAATATACATTTGATTTGCTGTACGCCAACACGAAAGTTTCTTCCTCTGATGTCATGCATGAATGGTTGCTAACTCCAGAAGGTGTTGCTATTGCTGTCTCAAGCTCTGTATCCATGGTTGTCTTTTCAATGCTTGCCAATCATTTTAAAGATGATGACAAAAACCAATTGAAAAGTTTTATTGCTACGGTTTGGCCTTATTTACGTGACTCCATGAAGGGGCTAAAAAATGCTTATAAGGGAGTGCGTAGCGCAATACAGGTAGCAGAAATTTTAGGGGGACAGAATTTAAGATCCCTGATTGTACCCGTCGGTGTGTTGCTTGGTGTGTTGGCGGCTGCGAATCGAATGTGGATGCGCTATTATGTTAATCTGCGCAAAGATATGATGAAGGCTAATGCTCAATTACTTGAGGAGATTAAAAACGCACCGTGCATGTCCTTGGAAAAAATAGAGGAAGCGCGAGCTAAAACCAAAACTCAAGAGATGTCGCTTCGGCGGAAAATGCTACTTTCAGCAGCCTACGGCGGCATTGTAGATGGTCTTTACCTTTATGTCGGTGTCTTAGGACTCTGCACTTTGGCTCCTACAGTCTTTACAGCGATGACAGTCTTTTGTGCCATTTATTTTTTAGCCTGTATTGCCACCCGTATTTATGAAGAATATGATTTTCAGCGCCGCTTGGTGATTATGCAAGCTAAAATTGAATTGGCTTTGTGTGGAAAAGAATTAGAAACACAATTTAATCATTTAAATTTGCTGGCTTTGGAAATTGCTAAACTGGATTTGACTCAAGCCAGAGAAACGCAGCAGCAAGAGCTAGTCGAGACTATTGGTCTCTTACGCGATGAGTTTGAAAAAAAACGCGCTTATCTTCGAGAATTATCAACGTTATCATACAGCTCTGCTTTTCTTGCTGGGATGAAAAACGGTTTAGCTGCTTATGGTGCATTAGCGAGTGCAATGTTTGCTGTGGCTACCGTGATTGTTTTAGCTTCTGCTAATTTCCCTCCTGCTTTACTCATTACCTGTATCACCCTGGGGATGACGTTACTGATTGGATTTATAGCCCATTCGCTTATTCATGCTTACCGACATCAAACCAAGCAGGAAGCGGAGGTTAATAATAATCCACATGACCAAAAATTAAATGAAATACTCATCGCTCTTAAAACGACTAAACAGCATGTCGAAGAATTAAAGCCAGAAAAAATTAAAACAGCAATTAGCGATGGCATGGTCGTTGATCCTTCACCCCAATTCTTTTTCCAGGAATGGTTTGAAGTTATTCGCTCATTTTTTTCAGGGCTTGGTAAAGGTTCTAAGGCTGTTGACTTTACCATGAATAGCTTTCAGGAGCGTGATATAGATGGTCATTATCATGACACGCCGATTATGTTAGGCGTTACGGTGTTGAGCGCAGTCGTCCATGCTTCAGCTTTAGCTCTTAGAGCGCAGGCCCGCGGATTCGGTAAGCCCCCTATTGATAGCGTCCCATCTACAACTAAAAAAAGTGAAACAGAGAGCTGCCCAACAACCTCGTTGTCGGGGGAATTAGAGCCAGCCGACCAGCTACTTTCTAATTCCCCGTGTTCAAATTCTTATATGATTCCTACAGCCATAGAGGATCTGTCCTCAAAAAAACATTCTGACAGCCAGGTTGCAGCCAAAAAATCCAAACGATCGCGCTATTCTTTCTTTCCCTGTTTTTCTAATACATCAGATACCCAAAGTAGTCCTTCTCCAGAGCGACTTTCGCCAGATGAAAAAGATCAACCGAATGAACTAAGCAATCTTGATGCCGCTCATCAGACAACAGGGATTACTACATACTCCACACCCGCAACGCTATACTGGTAGCTATTCTTTCTGATAAAGCTCGGGATTTAAGTTTGGATCATTATACATTTTAAACTGATGGTAAATTCTAAAAGTACGCTTTTGCTGCATAACTTCATCAAGTAATTGAGCCAGACAGGCAAGCAATTGATTTTGCTGTTCGGTAAGTGTTTGCCATTTTCGTTGACAAGTCTGACGATGGATTTCATCCACATCCTGACGTTGGGTCTGAAGTTTCATGTGGTAAGATTTTAGAGCGAGAATGGATAGACGATCGATCATCATCCCTGGTGTTTCAGAGTGTACGGGACAATCACCTGGTTTAGCTGGCTGTAATTGCGTAAACAACCATTCATCCATTGCTTCCATACGATTATTGCGCTGTTGATTACAGTAATCGATTTCGCGTTTGGCATGATAGACGAATTCAAAGCCCATATCGTCTCTTCTAGCTTTATCTTCGGCATGCCAAAGACGGTAGTTAAAAGCATGGTTTTCTTCTACGAGCGCTAAAAAATTTTTTTGATTTAAGATTAACCCATCGGATTTCCACCTGATAATACTATCCTGGTGTAATGCAGTGATTTCATTCACTGGAATTAAATTGTTCATGGGGTTTAATTGGTTAATAAAAAATCTATATTATCATGCATCAGTAACTTGTGCTTCATTTCTGATGCAGAATATTGAAATTAATTATTCTGATGGAGCAATTATTTTCATGCTCGCTTCATGATAGCGCATTCCTTTAAATTGGAAGGATGCCAACAGCTCGTTTATTTTAGTCCAAACATTTTCTGCTAACTCAAGCCTAAGGCTTTGTATATTTTCTTCAAGATAAGTCAGATGCTTTGTCCCGGGAATAGGGACGATGTCTTTGCCTTGGCGTAATAACCATGCAAGGGCAATTTGGGCTGGAGTCGTGTGATGAGTCACTGCAATTTCTTGTATAAGTTTTACTAATTTTAAGTTATGTGTAAAATTTTCCGGCTGAAAGCGGGGTAAACGTTGACGAAAATCAGTTGCATCCAATTGATTTACTTGGGTGATTTTGCCTGTTAAAAAACCACGGCCAATAGGGCTATAAGCGACAAACCCAATACCCAATTCACGAAGTACAGGTAGGATTTTGTCTTCTACGCTTCTTTCCCATAGTGAGTATTCTGATTGAATAACCGAAAGAGGGTGTACTGCGTGCGCCCGCCGAATAGTGTTGGGCCCAACCTCGCTAAGACCAAGATAGCGTACTTTTCCCGCAGCAACTAAATCGGCCATAGCCCCGATGGTTTCTTCGATTGGAATGGCAGGATCAAGACGGTGCTGATAATACAAATCAATATAATCCGTTCCTAAACGACGTAGAGAACCCTCTAAGGCTTTTTTAACATTTTCAGGTGAGCTATTCAATCCAATTATTTCGCCTTGTTGATTCCAGGAAAAGCCAAATTTAGTGGCAATTATCAGTTTATCGCGCGGTCTCGATTTTAACGTGCGCCCTAGTAAATTTTCATTAGTATGAGGCCCATAAATTTCAGCCGTATCAAGAAAATTAATACCTAAATCAAGTGCACGATTAAGGACTTGCATTGATTCAACATCATTAGTAGGACCATAGGCATAGGTTAATCCCATACATCCAAATCCTAGAGCAGATACTTGTAAACCTTGTTGACCTAAGCGACGTGTTTCCATCTTAAAATCCTAAGAAAAATTCTGCGTAGCATGATTCATGTCATGCAGTGTTGGCAATATATTTATGAAATTTTTAATCTCTTGCATCCAAGGTCTTAATGGATTCAAAAAAGCGATTGTTGAATAAAAGAGGTTGGTTGTTTTTGTGTTGCAAAATGAACACCAAGACCAAGAAGACGAATAGGTTTCGGGATTTCATTTTTTATTTTATAAAAGAGTTCATAAAATTTATCGAGTTCGGGATTTGAGTTTTTTATTTCAGCCGTTGCTAACTTAAAATCATTAAATTTTATCTTTATATATTGATTTTTAATTAAAAGATTAGAGGCCGAACTTTGTAATCGTTTTAGCAGTTTTTCATAGAGATCATTGATAATTGCCGTTGCTTCTTCCGTACTGCTTATATTTTCAAGCAATGTGATTTCAACGCTTAAGGATTTGCGCTCTCTGTCAGGTTGTACAGGCCTGTTATCAATGCCTCGAGATTGATAATAGAGATTTTCTCCTAATTTTCCAAAGTGTTTGACCAATGATGTGAGTGATAGCAATTGTAGATCAGCTCCAGTATGCAAGTTCATATGCTTAAGTTTTTTAGCAGTAACCTTGCCTACACCAAATAGTTTATCGACAGGTAATTGGCTAACAAATGGCAGAACTTGTTCAGGTCTTATCACGAATAAACCATTCGGTTTGTTCCAGCCAGAAGCTATTTTTGCTAAAAATTTATTGGGTGCAACACCCGCCGATGCCGTTAATTGCTCTTCTTGCCAAATTTGGGCGCGAATTGCTTCCGCTATCCAGGTTGCACTACCTTGGTAAAGAAGGCTATCACTGACATCGAGAAACGCTTCATCGAGCGCTAATGGTTCGACTAAATCGGTAAATTCTTTAAAAATTCGCTGTATGGCTTGTGAGATTTGCCGATACTTTGGCATATTGACTGGTAGTACAATGAGATCAGGGCAATGTCGATAAGCAACTGCCGTGGGCATGGCAGAATGAATGCCATGTTGCCTGGCAATGTAATTACAGGTGCAAAGGACACCGCGGCGATTTGCTGCACCAACAGCTACAGGTTTCATCGCCAACGAGGGATTATCGCGAATTTCAATGGCCGCATAAAAACAATCCATATCTACATGAATAATTTTACGGTTCTGTGTGCTCGATACAGGTTCCATAGCAATAAAATAAGGCCCTTAAGAAGGTCTTTGCTGTGATTTAAAATAAAAAGTATTGTCCTCAATTATTTTATGAAGCGAAAATTCGTGAATTTGCGGCCAGAAAAGCAATGGAGGACACACCTAATTATAGATGGTTTGAAAATTTGCTTACACTTTTTGTAATTCATTTTTTTGTAAGTAAACGGTCCAGGGCATTAGCGAAAGCAGTTTTATCTTTGATGCTGTAAGTAGAGGGGCCTCCAGTATAGGTGCCGCTAGCCCGTAATTGTTCCATCATGTCACGTAAAGAAAGGCGTTGCTTAATTGTATTTTGAGTGTATAGTTCACCACGAGGATTTAATGCCAAAGCGTTTCGAGCAATCACTTCTGCTGCTAGAGGAATATCCGCTGTGATGACCAGGTCATTTACTTTAAGATTTTGCACAATGTAATTATCGGCCACATCAAAACCCTTAGGTACTTGTACGCTAGTAATTAAGCGCGAAGGTGGTTTCATTAGTAACATATTCGCTACCAAAATTAATTGTGTGTTCGTTCTTACTGCTGCACGAAATAAGATTTCTTTCGCATCTTTAGGACAAGCGTCCGCGTCAACCCATATTTTCATTGTTATCCAGAATAAGATTTCTTTGGAAATTCTACTACAGAGACAAATTTCCGAAGAAGTCTATTATGTGAAGTTGTAAAATTTTTAAAAAAGAGAAGTATAGTACTGTTTTTGCATTTAAAGCTGGAAAAATAAGAATGGCAATGAATAAAATAATTCTTTGCATAGTTTATCTTTTAATTTTTTATTAAAAGAGTACTTTACTAAATAGGTTTACCAAGTTAGCTTTTGTGCAATTTTTTTGTTTATTTGGAGATAATAATGAAATTGATTATATCCTTTTTACTCATATTGGGCTTGAATCTTGTCCATGCGGAAGCAACACTTCCATCCTCCTGTAAGCCTATTCCAGTTAAAGGAGAATCGGTTATATTATCAGCAAAAAAACCATTGCTGATTATGATCCATAATTCATCGAATACCGATTTATGGATTTCTCATCCCGTTTCCGAGCCTAGCGCAAGTGCAGGATGGAGTAGTCGTTTGCAAGCAGGTAACTGGTCTGCCTTAGCACTCGACAAAGAATCATTTGAGCTAAGTTGTATCGAATCAAAGCCAGGACATGAGCAACAAGTACCTTGTATGGGTGTAATTTCTGTTTGTCGTTGGCCCTCTGTTACTATGCCTGCACAGAGTGCAGGGACATTTTGGGCTGGGGAAGATATGAAACTACAAGCACTGACAGCACATTTAGGGGATCGAGGCTTTGGATTACCTGACTCATCCCAATAAGTGATAAACTGATATTAATAATTTTAAAAATACGTGGTGAACGTGAGTAAAAAATCGAAGGATCCTTTCTATAAAAGGGAAAAAGAAAAATATGCGCTTCCTATACCTAGTCGCGAATTAATTATGCAGGTATTGGATGAATATGGTCGTCCCATGTCTCGCAATCAATTAATTAATAAGCTTGAAATTGCCAATGGTGCGGAGCAGGAAGCATTAGGATTTCGCTTAAAGGCAATGGTGCGAGATGGGCAGATTATGCAAGATAGACGAGGACGCTTCTGCCTGGTTGGTCGGATTAACTTGCAAAGAGGTACTGTACAAGGGCATCCAGATGGGTTTGGATTTTTTATTCCTGTAGATGGCGGTGAGGACATGATTCTATCCGCCAAAGAAATGCAAACTGTTATGCATGGGGATGTGGTTCTTGCTTATCAGACAGGAGTTGATAGGCGAGGTAGACCCGAAGGTAAAATTCATGAAGTACTTGAGCATGCTAACCAAACGGTGGTAGGCAGATTTTTTACAGAACATGGTGTAGGATTTGTCATTCCAGATAATAAACGTTTGACCCAAGATATTTCAGTGCCACTTGAATTTGCTGGGAATGCTAAGAATGGTCAAATGGTTTTGGCGGAAATAGTGGCGTTTCCAACAAAACGTAATCAGGCCATTGGTAAGATAATTCACATTCTAGGAGAGCACATGGCTCCAGGAATGGAAATTGAGGTGGCCATTTTTGCTCATGGAATTCCCGCACAGTGGCCTGAAGAAGTGCTCGCTGAAGTGGCAAAAATTTCACAACATGTTAATGAAGAAGAGATTAAAGGTCGCACTGATTTAAGAAATTTACCTTTTGTTACCATTGATGGTGAAGATGCTAAAGATTTTGATGACGCAGTTTATTGTTATCAAAAACCTAAAGGAGGCTACCAGCTTTACGTGGCAATTGCCGACGTTAGTCATTATGTTAAGGTTGATTCAGCCTTGGATAAGGAAGCTGCAAAGCGTGGTAATTCTGTTTATTTTCCTGGCCAGGTAGTACCTATGTTACCAGAGGCTTTGTCTAATGGTATTTGTTCGTTAAATCCCCATGTTGACAGATTATGCATGGTTGCTGAAATGGCGATTTCGACCGATGGCAAAATAACGCGTTCCCGCTTTTATCGTGCGGTCTTTCACTCTCATGCCCGTCTTACTTACACTCAAGTCGGTAAATGGCTGGAAGCAAATGCGGATATGGGAGAGCATGAGGAGTTAAGACCAGCACTTGAGGCGCTTAATTCTCTCTTTAATGTTTTATTAAAAGCACGTAAGAGTCGAGGCGCTATTGATTTTGAGACCACAGAAACCAGCATTGAATTTGACGAAAATAGAAAAATAGAACGAATTGTACCTGTTATGCGAAATGACGCGCATCGGTTGATTGAAGAATGTATGCTGGCTGCCAATGTCGCCACGGCGCGCTTTTTAGAAAAAGCAGAAATACCTACTTTATATCGTGTCCACTCATTGCCTGATGAAGATAAAATTAATGCACTTCGTCTTTTTCTTGGGGAACTTGGGTTAAGGTTAGGTGGTGGAAAAAAACCGCACCCGAAAGATTTTCAAAAGACTATGGCTGAGATAGGCGAGCGACCAGAAAGACATTTAATTGAAACAGTCATGCTACGTTCATTAAAACAAGCACAATATATTGAAGAGAATGATGGGCATTTCGGTCTGGCATATCCTGCTTATACCCATTTTACCTCGCCTATTCGTCGTTACCCTGACTTATTGATTCATCGAGCTATCGGACATTTGATTGATAATCAAGAAATAGTTCATTTTCCTTACACTAAGGAGGATATGAATCGTATGGGTAAGCATTGCTCCACAACAGAAAGACGTGCTGATGAAGCAACCCGCGAAGTAATTTCTTGGTTAAAATGTGAATACATGCAAGATAAATTGGGCCAGGTATTTGAAGGTACTATTTCCGCTGTGACCGGTTTTGGTATTTTTGTTGAACTCAATGAAATTTATGTTGAAGGTTTAGTACATATTACCTCATTGCGAAATGATTATTATGCTTTTGATGCAGTTAAGCATCGTTTAGTTGGAGAACGTAGCGGCCAGGTTTATCGCTTAGGAGATAAAATGTCAGTCATGGTGGCCCGCGTTGATCTTGATGAGCGTAAAATTGATTTTGAACCTGTAGAAAAAGAGGCCGTGAATGAGTGAGCATTATGTTTTTGGTTTACACGCGGTTAATGCATTGCTTGCAAATTCTCATAGACCTACGAAAAAATTATACGTAAATCAGGAGCGGCTTGATAAAAAACTACAAGCTCTTCTTACTTTAGCAGCTGAGAAAGGTATTCCGATTGAAAAGCTAACGACGCAAAAAATGAATCAGCGATTCTCGGAATTTGCCCATCAAGGGGTGGTGGCTTGTGCCGGAACTTTCCCTGAGTATGGTGAAAATGATTTACTCGCTTTACTGGCAAATGCAAAGAAACCTTGTTTAATTTTAATTCTGGATGGTGTTACCGATCCCCACAATCTCGGTGCGTGTTTGCGAACAGCCGATGCAACCGGGGTGGATTTTGTGATGATCCCCAAAGATAAAAGTGCTGGGATTACTCCTGTGGTTAGCAAGGTTGCTTGTGGCGCTGCAGAATCAATTCCTGTTGTTCGCGTGACTAATCTAGTTAGAGCAATGGAAATTATCAAGCAAGAAGGTGTTTGGATCTATGGTGCAGCTGGTGAAGCAGTGGATACGGTTTACAGCGTTGACTGTAAAACGTCGCTTGCTATTGTACTGGGGGCAGAGGGAGAAGGATTGCGCCGTCTGACTCGCGAACACTGTGATGGTTTGTTTGCTATACCAATGTTTGGCAGTGTTGAAAGTTTAAATGTCTCTGTGGCTACTGGTGTTTGCTTATATGAGGTGGTTCGTCAGCGTCAGGTTATGTAGCGAGAGCTTACCTGCTATTCTTGAGTAATACCAAATCGAGTTAATATATAACGACTCATTCCTTGAGCGAGTTCTTGCTCATTGAAAAAAAATTGCCCAGTAATTTCTTGCTTTAATAACGCTGCTTCTTCCTCATTACTGACTCGAACCGCGACTTCAATCTGAGGATTTAAGGTGCGGGCAATGCTAATGATTTGTCTTACATTAAATGTATCCGACGTGGCTATAACAATAATGCCTGCGCGAGTGATGTGAGCTTGAATAAGGGTAACCGGTTTGGCCGCATCACCGAAGACGGCAACAATGCCTTGAGTTCGTAATTGTTCAACTAATTCACGATTTTGTTCTACTACAACATAAGGAACATTTTGCTCGCCAAGTGCTTTGCCAATGCGACTGCCTATACGTCCATAACCAATCAAGACTACCTGCCCGGATAGATATTTTTCATCAATAACCTGAGGTAATTCACCCAAGGGATCTTGAGATCGTTCAAAAGTTTGTATCCACAAAGATTTAGAACGCATCCACGATTGCAAAGGGTCCACTATTTTAAATATTAATGGATTGATGGCAATTGATATCAATGCGCCAGCAAGAATAAGTTCCTGACCAACAACAGGCAGTACCCCTAAATGTACGCCGAGACCTGCCAAAATAAACGAGAACTCACCTATTTGTGCCAAACTGGCAGAAATAACAAGTGCTGAATTTAAAGGGTAACGGAAAGCAAGGACTAAAGCAGCAGCGACAATCGATTTACCAATCACGATGATGCCCACTACTGCTAAAACCTGCAGTGGTTGTTTAATTAGAATAAGAGGGTTAAATAACATGCCTACAGAGACAAAAAACAAGACGGCGAAAGCGTCTCTAAGGGGCAATGATTCTTCGGCAGCTCGACGGCTGAATTGTGATTCTCTCATTATTACGCCAGCAAAAAAGGCACCTAGCGCAAAAGACATTCCAAATAATTTTGATGCACCGAAAGCAATGCTAACTGCTGCAGCAATGACACATAAAGTAAATAATTCTCGAGAACCCGTACGAGTGATTTGCCATAATAGCTTGGGGATTATCCAGCGACCGATAAGTAACATTGATGCGACAAATGCTGATATTTTCAACAGTGTTATGCCTAAGATTAACCACAAATTTCTTTCCTCGGCAATTACCGCAGTGCTGTTTGCCATAAGAGGCAAAAATACCAGGACAAGGACCATAGCAAGGTCTTCAACAATTAACCAGCCGACGGCAATTTGCCCGTTTATCGAATTTAATATTCCTTGTGATTCAAGGGCTCTCGTTAATACCACGGTACTGGCAACTGATAGTGCAAGGCCAAACACTAAGGCCCCGCTTAAATTCCAGCCCCAAAAAATTGCCATGCCACCGCCAAGTGCTGTGGCGACAGCAATTTGAATAAGCGCACCCGGTAAGGCAATTTTTCGCATGGCCAGTAAGTTATCGAGAGAAAAATGAAGGCCAACGCCAAACATCAGCAACATGACGCCAATTTCTGCAAGTTCTGCAGCAAGCTGGGTATTGGCAACAAATCCAGGGGTGAATGGCCCTATGATGACGCCTGCTAATAAATAACCGACAATGGTTGGTAGTTTAAGTTTTATAGTAATAAAACCCATTATTAAAGCTAAGCCTAAAGCGGTAGCGAGAGTTGTTATAAGCGGCAAATTATGGGGCATGAAGGATGAGACTCCCTATAATAGACTTCTTCGGAAATTCTGCGACAGAAGCGAATTGCTTTATCGCTACGGTGCGCGAATCCTCCTGTACTGGCGTGTACACGCCAGTTCTGTACGCCGTGTTTCTCTGTACTTCATTCTCTGTTGAGAATTTCCGAAGAAGTCTAATCAAGCTTACTTCCGTATAATATTTAAGTGACGATTCCTGACCATATTGTAAGCATCACGCTATCCAGAGAGAGCGAAAGGATCTCCTCAGGAATGACGAGGGCTTGAACGGTTACTATCTTAAGGCTTCTTTTGAGATTAGATCCTCATGTAGGATATGTAAAGCATCTATTCTCTGAGCATTGAAATAATTTTTACTTCACTATTAGGTAAAGTAAATTCAGATAATTTCACAAAGCCATTTTTTTCATATAACGCTTGATTTTTAAGAGTTGCTGTTTCTAAATAACAAGGAAAGCCAGTTTCATGGGCTAAGTTGAAGGTATGCTTCATTAACTTAGTCGCAAACCCCTTACCTTGTAATGCCGGTTGGCTTGCGAGGCACCAGCAATACCAAAAAGCCCGATCTCCCATGTTTTTTTTTCGTTCCTGCTGACTTAACTCATCCAGAATCATGAGCCTCTTAAAGGCGTCATGACCCATTTTTTGGGGTAGAGTAAGAAAACCAGAGCGTAGCCCTTTCCACCAGGAAAATTTTTTGTCAGATGGCAATTTGCGTAAGGCGACTGCTTCAAGCTCTGCAGTACAAAATGCCTTACCATATAATATGCAGTACCGGGTGATGGCGGAAAACATCATAGGAGCTGCTTTTTCATAGGAACTATCGAAGATCCAGCCCATGACAGGATCCTCTGCAAAAGCCTCAGTTAAAATTGCGGCAGCGGTGTTTATATCGCTTACCTGAAGATCGCGTATGTGAATGATTTGCTACCTATTATTTATCAATAAATTGTTTAATTGTCCTGGTAAGTCTTGAAACTAATTCATCTATTTCATTCTCACTAATAATTAATGGTGGTAATAGTCTAATCACGGTGTCTGCTGTTACGTTAAAGAGAATACCATTTTCAAGACCAATTAATCTGGCATCATTAGCGGGTCTATCAAGTTCAATGCCTAACATATAACCTTTGCCGCGGAAGGCTCGGACTGAGGAGAGTTCACCGAGTTCCAACATTAATTTTTCTTTTAAAATGGCGCTATTACGAGTAACAAGCTCACATACATTATCTCGTTCAATTACCTCTAAAACAGTTAATGCAGTTGCACAAGCAAAAGGATTCCCACCAAATGTAGAACCATGATTTCCCGGCTTGAATAAATCACAGGCTTTTTCACCCATTAAGCAAACGCTAATAGGAATGCCATTGCCTAAACCCTTCGCCGTCGTAATAATATCAGGTTGAATTCCATGATGCATAAACGAAAAATATTTTCCTGTTCTGCCATTTCCTGTTTGAATTTCATCAAGAATTAACAACCAGTCATGTTTTTTACATAATTCGGCAAGCGCACGTAAATAGGCGTCTTCAGCAGCATGAATGCCTCCTTCACCCTGAATAGGTTCCAGCATGACCGCTACCACATCATCACGGTTTGCAGCAATGGTATGAATGGCTTCGATGTCATTAAAAGGTGCACGTATAAAGCCAGGCACGAATGGTTCAAAACCGGCCTGTACCTTACGACTACCTGAAGCTGTTAATGTCGCCATTGTGCGTCCATGAAAGGCCCTTTCCATAACAATAATAGACGGTGTCTCAATACCCTTTTTATGGCCATAAAGACGAGTGAGTTTAATGGCTGCTTCATTGGCTTCTGCCCCTGAATTACCAAAAAAAGCTTGTTTCATGCCCGATAAAGAAGTTAATTTTTCCGCCAATAACTCCTGTTCTTTAATATGATAGCCATTCGATGTATGGAGTAACTTTGCTGCCTGTTTTTGGATAGTTTTGGTAACAGCTGGATGTGCATGGCCTAATCCACAGACAGCAATCCCACTTAACGCATCGAGATAAGCTTTACCTTGATCATCGTATAACCAAATGCCTTCCCCATGAGTAAAACTGATAGGTAAGGGGCTATAACTGGTGATTAGTGCCATGAAAACTCCTTATTTGTTAGCGTTAAATTAACGCATATTACTAGTTACAAAATCCCAATTAACGAGTGACCAGAAAGACTTAATATATTCAGGACGTGCATTGCGATAGTCAATATAATAAGCGTGTTCCCAAACATCACAAGTTAATAATGCTTGCAAACCTTCGGTCATCGGTGTGCCAGCATTGCTTGTGCTGATAATTTTAAGAGAACCGTCTTTATCTTGGACTAGCCAGGCCCACCCTGAACCAAAAGTAGTGGCAGCTACTTGAGAAAATTGCTCTTTAAACTTTTCAAAAGAACCAAAATGCTTGGTAATTGCTTCGCCCAGCTTGCCTGTAGGCTCTCCACCACCATTGGGACTTAGACAATGCCAATAAAAAGTATGATTCCATATTTGTGCAGCATTGTTAAAGATTCCACCAGAAGATTTCTTAATAATGTCCTCTAAACTAAGATTCTCATATTCTGTACCTGGAATCAGTTTATTAAGATTCGTCACATAAGCACTATGGTGCTTACCGTAATGATACTCTAGTGTTTCTTTAGAGATGTGAGGTACCAGTGCATCCAATGCATAGGGTAGTGGTGGTAATGTAATGGCCATTTTTTAATCCTCTCAATTAAATGAGTGTTAAGTGTAGCAGGAAGGTAAACATATTCAATGTCGAGTTAGGGTATAGCTTTCTTTTTAGTTCGGACAGCTTATGTCTATTCTTATTTATTGTCTGAATAACTTGAAAATGCCTCTTCTATTATTATTTAATAAAGTGGGCTATTGGGAGCCTAGTTGCGAATTGATCTTATTTTCGCCATAATTAACACTGGCTTTAATAATTTTTTATAATAGGTGACCCAGTGGATACAATAGAAAAAATTAAACAACAAATTGCAGAAAATGCAATACTACTCTACATGAAGGGTACTCCTAAAATGCCTCAATGTGGCTTTTCGGCTCGTGCTGTGCAATGTATCGATGCATGTGGGGTAAATTTTGCATATGTAGATGTTCTTTCTAATCCTGATATTCGTCAAACACTGCCACAATATGCGGATTGGCCTACGTTTCCACAACTGTATGTAAAAGGTGAGTTGATTGGCGGTTCGGATATTATCGCAGAGCTTTATCAACAAGGTGAGTTAGAGTCTTTGTTACGTGAAGCAGTGGCACTTTAAGCTTAATAATTGTGCACTTTAGTGTGCCTGTTCAAGGAGAAATAGATGAGTGTTTTAGTTGGACGTAAAGCGCCTGATTTTACGGTTCCTGCTGTATTGGCTAATGGGGAAATTACTGACAAGTTTAATTTGCACGACTCATTAAAAGGCAAATATGGATTGGTATTTTTCTATCCTTTAGATTTTACTTTTGTTTGCCCTTCAGAATTGATAGCGCTTCATCATCGTATGGACGAGTTCAAGAGTCGTGGTGTTGAGGTGGTTGCTGTTTCCATTGATTCGCAATTTACCCACAATGCTTACCGCAATACTTCTGTTAAAGATGGTGGTATTGGTCATGTTAACTTTACTCTTGCGGCTGATGTTACTCATACCATTTGCCAATCTTATGGTGTAGAACATCCGGTGGCGGGCGTTGCTTTCCGCGGTGCTTTCATCATCGATAAAAATGGGGTTGTTCGTTCACAAATTGTTAATGATCTACCGATTGGTCGTAATATTGATGAATTAATTCGCATCATTGATGCAGTTCAATTCTTCGAAGAGCATGGTGAGGTTTGCCCAGCTGGTTGGCAGAAAGGCAAAGCTGGCATGAAGGCTTCACCTAAAGGTGTTGCTGAATATCTTGCCACTCATTCAGACGATTTATAAACGTCGACACAAATTTTGCGCCAGGTATTCAGCATGGCGCAAAATAATTCGGCTGTTCTTTCCGCATCATAAACCGCAGAGTGTGCCTCATTTGCATTAAATTCAATTCCCGCTGCTTTTGCTGCTTTTGAAAGTACAGTTTGCCCATAAATTAAGCCTGCCAGCGTTGCTGTATCAAAACAAGTGAATGAATGAAAGGGTGAGCGAATGCCAGTTCGTTTAACTGCTTCCTTTATAAATAGTAAATCAAACCAGGCATTATGACCTACCAAGACAGCTTTTTGACAATGTCGTTCTTTGAGCGCTTTATTGATAGGAGCGAAAATGTTTTTAAGTGCTTGCTTTTCATCAATGGCAAAACGCAGTGGTTGGTAAGGGTCTACCTGAATAAATTCAAGTGATTTCTCGTCCAGTTCAGCACCTTCAAAGGGTAAGACATGTTCAAAATACGTGGCTTGTGGAGCAAAGCCCCCTTCGTCATCAACATCAAGAAGAACAATACAAATTTCCAATAAGGCATTTTTTAAAGGATCTACTCCGGCTGTTTCTATATCAACAACAACTGGCAGGAAACCACGAAATCTATCTTTTATTTGTTTGCAGAAAATAATGTCATTCGCTGTCATGGACACTCCATTGGAGAGTTTCTCCTGCGGCAATAGGAACAACCTGCTCGCTACCAAAAGGAAGTACGGAAGGGATGGATTGTGGCGTTTTTCTTAAAGTTAGCTGGCTTTTGTTGATTGGTAATTGATAAAACTCAGCCCCAAAACGACTTAAAAAAGCATCCAATTTATCCAAAGCATTTAATTGTTCAAAAATCTGTGCATATAAAGCAACGGCATAAGGGGCTGAGAAAATACCAGCACAACCACAAGAGCTTTCTTTATTGGCTAGCGCATGGGGAGCACTGTCGGTGCCCGCAAAAAACTTTGGATTGCCGCTTATTAATGCTTGTTGTAGCGCTTTTTGATCAGTTTCACGTTTTAGGATGGGTAAGCAATAATAATGAGGTTTAATTCCTCCTGCCAATAAGTGATTGCGATTATAAAGTAAATGATGAGCTGTTACCGTAGCAGCTACTGTTTCAGGAGATTGTTTAATAAACTCAACGGCTGCTTGTGAAGAAATATGTTCAAGGACAATACGTAATTTAGGAAAATTGCCTATTAACTCCATTAAATCGGTGCAAATAAATTCAGCTTCACGTTGAAAAATATCGCCTGAGGTAGTTTCACCATGAATTTGCAACACTAAATTTTCAGACTGCATGATTTCAAATAATGGATAAAGTGCTCGTAATGAGCTAACACCTTCCTCAGAGTTGGTGGTTGCACCCGCGGGATAAAGTTTAGCACCTAATATCGCAGGATAGTTTTTTATTTTCTGAAGCTCATCGGCTGTGACTGTGTCATTTAGATATAAGGTCATAAAGGGAGAAAAATCCATTCCTTCAGGTAATGCGGCGATTATTCGATGATAATAACTCATCACTGTTTCAGTAGTAGTAAGGGCGGGTTTAAGATTAGGCATAATGAGAGCACGTGCAAAATGTTTTGCGGTAGCGAGAACAGTGTGCTCCAGGTAAATACCATCGCGAAGGTGGACATGCCAATCATCGGGACGAGTAATTGTTATAAATTCCACAATAAAGATTCCGCTAAATTTGCCGATACTCAAGCATAACATGGATTGCTAAGCAGGATGAGCAAAAAATGGCATTTATGCGATCTGTTATAACTCGGTTGCTAAACGTTGCAATTTTATGCTGGTTTCCAATTAATCAAGCCCTTGCTGAGGTCCATGTTGATTATGCTAGCCCAATGGGCGATGAAAACTGGCGAATGAGTGGCAGTCGATTGCGCTGTGGACTCGCTCTGACCGTGCCAAATTTCGGAATTGCTTACTTTGAACAGTATGCTGCTAAACCTCCTCACTTTATATTAAGCAAATGGCAACAGGTAACCAAACAACTTCCAGCAGTCGTTTCGGCTGTGCCTCCGGTTTGGAAACCTTATGGGAAAACATATTTTGTTTCTAAAACTACAGTTAATCCCGGGGAGTATGGGCTTTATTTATCCCGTGAGCCGGCACTTAAACTATTAACTTATTTGGCTGAAGGATTTCAAAGCAAATTTGAATATCGTTCGGAAGAGGGATTCCCTGTGAGCGTGTCGCTTTCTCCTATTCATTTTCAGAAAGTATATGCAAAATATCAACGCTGTTTAGGCAATTTATTGCCTTTCGATTATGCGAGCGTACGAACAAGCGTGATATATTTTGATACGGATAGTTTTGAATTAAGTGATGAAGCAAAAAAGCAACTTAATAAAATTGCTACATATTGTCGCGCGGATTCCCAGGTTAAACGTGTAAAAATAGCAGGTTATACGGATGATACAGGCCGTAAATCTTATAATAATGCCGTGTCAGAAGCACGCGCTAAAGCAGTAGCTGTTTATTTACAAAGCCAAGGTGTGCGATTAGAACGCCTGTCCGTTACTTGGTATGGTATTAAAGATCCTGTGGCGCCTAATGATTCTGAAGCTGGAAAAACCTTAAACCGCAGGGTGGTAGTTAAAATAATTAAACCAACCATTTGAAAATTAAGTTAAAAAAAATTTGCATTGACTGCCTTTTATCTGTTAAATTCAAAAAAAATTTAGCCAGTCTATTGATTCCAAACATTTAATCAAGATAAACGTTTTTAAACTGACTTATCTTTGATCAAAATGAAAGAGGCTTTTTTAAAAGAAATAATTAGCTAATCCTATCTTCATGCAGATGATAATAAATTAGTTAGTGTGGATATAAAAAAAGCATCTTTGTTCTTTTGGTCGATTAAATTATCGAATTTATAGAGAATTTTTGTGGAAATAGTGTTGACTTTGATAAAGTAGCGCTTGATAATCTGACCATGTACGTTCTCGGATAGAGCGATGATTGCGTACTATAGTCAATACCATGCTGTGGTTTGACGGCTAAACGGGAAATTAATAATAAAAAAGTGGAGATGAAGCATGTTAAATCTGAAAAAAACAGCGGTAGCTGTTCTTGCTTTAGGTAGCAGTGCAGTATTTGCTGGAACCATGGGTCCTGTTTGCACCCCTGGTAATGTCACCGTTCCTTGCGAAAGAACAGCTTGGGATTTTGGTGCATACGCTCTGTACCTACAACCAGCATATGATGCTGATTATGGTTACCATTCTTTCACCAGCAGTATCGACGGTGTTTCTCAACACTATCGTGATATCGATCCAGAGTGGGGTTGGGGCTTCAAATTAGAAGGTTCTTACCACTTCAGTACTGGTAACGATTTAAATCTTAACTGGTACCACTGGAACAAAGAAACTGACAATAGCTGGGGTGGAGTGTTCATTGATGGTTTCGGCGGTCCATTCTTCGGTAGCCACCACTTCGAACCTAAGTGGGATGCTGTTAACTTAGAATTCGGTCAACACGTTGATTTCGGTGAGTTCAAAGACATTCGTTTCCATGCAGGTCTACAATATGCTCGTATCGAACATGAATTGACTGCATCTGGTAACTTCCCACCTGTTTCTGTAGCTACTGGTTTCTCTACAGTTCGTGATACAGAGTTCAACGGAGTTGGTCCACGTGTTGGTATGGATATGCAGTATAACTTCGGTAATGGCTTTGCTATTTACGGAAATGGCGCTACTGCACTTCTAGTTGGTGATTCTAAGTTCAACACTTCAACTGGTTTCGGTGGTTTCGTAGTTAACTCTACTTCTGGTTCAAAAACTTCTATCGTTCCTGAATTAGAAGCTAAGTTAGGTGCTAAATACACTTACGCTATGGCTCAAGGCGACTTGACTTTAGATGCTGGTTGGATGTTTGTTGACTACATCAATGCTAACCACTTTATCAACTTCCTTGGCAACCGCGAATCTAACTTCGCTTTACAAGGTCCTTTCGCTGGTTTGAAATGGGTTGGTAACGTTTAATAGTTAAACCAAAACATGTCTTACCAAAGCCCATCCTTGTTGATGGGCTTTTTTTTGATAGATGGAGTGATCAATGTTGAAAAAAACAACCCTCGCTATTCTTTGCATGGCAACAAGTAGTTTCGTATCTGCAGGGACCATGGGGCCTGCTTGTGTTCCAGGTGATGTGACGGTTCCTTGTGAAGCTAAAAAATGGGATATTGGCGCACAGGCACTTTATTTACAACCAATTTATAGCGCTCAACGAGGTTATGAATATCGTCCTAACTCAAATGTAAAAGGAATTGATGATGATTGGGCTTGGGGATACCGTTTAGAAGGCTCTTATCATTTCAATACCGGTAATGACATTACCATGACTTGGGTGCATTTCGATAGCGAAGACTCCCGTCAGTCAGGTTTTGCTGGTGTAACGCCATTTACTGGCCTTTTAGAGGTACCTTTTGATATAACTTTTAATGATCGATTTGATCAAGTTAATCTTGTAATGGGTCAACATGTTGATATGGGATTGTTAAAAAACGCTCGTTTCTACGCGGGATTACAATATGCCAGAATTCGTATTGATACCGACTATATTTACGCCTTGACATTGCCAGGTGTAGCACCTGCAGGTGTCGTTCAAGATCGAGATACAGATTTTAATGGCGTTGGTCCAGTTATTGGTATTGATTATTCCTACGATTTAGCCCATGGATTTAGTGTTACCGCGAATGGTGCTGCTTCGGTTTTATATGGAACAACTCGACTTAACGATAGTTTTGTCTTCGCGCCAAACGGCTTAGTTCCAGTCAGCATATATGCAAGCAAAAAAGCGGTTGTACCCGGTGTACAGGCCAAGCTTGGTTTAAATTATGCCTGTGAATTAACTCAAGGTGTTCTTAATATTGAGGGTGGTTATCAAGTTATTGATTATTTCGATGCCTTGCAAACCCGTGATATCTGTTGCGGCAGATTAAAAAATTCTGATTTTGGACTCTATGGACCTTACCTTGGTGCAAAATGGGTAGGCAACATTTTATAATCTCCTTCTTGTAAGAACAAAAGCCCTATAGAATTAGGGCTTTTTTATTGGCTTAAATTCAACCGAATACCTGTCATTTTCTGTCGTTCAAAATTTACTCATATGGACAATTAATAAGACAAAAATTATTGTGCACAAAGGCTGGCCACTTCGATCGAGGCAAGTTATAATCCTCAGCGATAAATAATCAGGAAGCAAAAAAAACAATCAGGAGTGCTGTGTGTGAAACAAAAAGTACTTATTATGGCCATGGCTGCTATTTCAGGCCCCTTATTTGCCGCAGAAAATAATGCTGAATTGCAAAAACAAATTCAACTGCTACAGGCACAAACAAAGGCCTTACAAGCTCAACTTGATGGCTTGCAGAAACAATTAGTGTCACAGTCAAAAAGAGCTCCTTCTGCGCCCAGGCAAGTTGCACAAGAACAAAAGAAAGCACCAGAAAAAGCAACAAGGCAAATTGTAAAAACAGAAACAAAGGAGAATAAAAGGACAAAATCCAAGAAGGATCCTGTAAAATTTCATAATGCTCCTGTTCAATTACATGTTGTAGATGGTGATCCGAATTCCAGCAGCTTCTATCCAACAGCACTTGTCGCAGATGGACAGGTAGTAACCTATATCGCTGGTACTCCTGTTGTGACATCGCCTTATACTGGTGATAGACCAGCATTTGATGGCTCTGATTACATTGTGAATATTTCGAGTATTAACCGAGATATTCGATTAATGGAACAGCGACGACGTGTTTACGGGGTTTATGAGAGCATGGGCTATCCCGTCCCTACCATGCCAATTATTGCTTTGAGTGGAAAAATTGAACCGGTTGGCGATGTAACACGTCCCTTTAATGGAGATACTACTGGTGACATAAACTTAAGTTCGAGTGAGCTTGATGTTACTGCACTCATAAATGACAAAGTAGAAGGATTTATGTCGATTGCCTTTGATGATGCCCCGCCTGTATTAGGCGGTCCACGGGTTGAAAATTCGACATTTTATTTAAACCAAGGCTTTGTTAACATTGGTAATTTAGATATTACGCCCTATTATTTTACCGGCGGCCAGCTTTATGTTCCCTTTGGTCGCTATTCAAGTGCTATGGTGAGTTCACCTCTAACTCTAAGGCTTGCACGCACAAAATCAAGACCTTTCATTTTGGGTTATAAATCACAAACGGATTCTGGACCATTTGCTGCTGTGTATGGCTTTAAGTCGGATACTACAGATGGACATTCAGGGGTTGGCGGTTTAAATGTTGGTTACACCATTAAAACTGAGAAGACACGAGGTGAGATTGGCGCAAGTTACTTAAGCAATATTGCCGATTCTGCTGGAATGCAAAATACCGGCTCAGCTCCTGGCACAACCTTTGGCGGGTTTGGTTCAACCACCAATGGTAGCGAACATATTCATAAGGTTTCCGGTATAGGAGCTCATGGCACCCTCAGTATTGACCGCTACAACTTTACCGCGGAATGGGTGTCTGCCGCCGCAACCTTTAACCCTCTAGACCTAAGCTTTAACGGCCAAGGCGCCCGACCACAGGCAGGTCAGTTAGAAGCGGGTGTAACCTTTATGGCATTTTCAAAGCCAGCATCTCTCGCTGTAGGTTATCAATGGACTCGCCAAGCATTAGCTCTTAATTTACCTGAGCGTCGCGTTGCTGGCGTTTTCAACATTTCCATCTGGAAAGACACCGTAGAAAGTCTTGAATATCGCCATGATATTGACTACAAGGCTGATCAATTTGCTAACGGAGCTGCTCCTGCAGGCGTTGTGAACCAAAATACCGTGGGTACGAATAAAACATCGGATGCGGTAGTAGCACAAATTGGGGTTTATTTTTAATTCTATCAAAGCATAATCGCATTATTCTATGAGGGAATTTTGGATAACTGCAAACGCTCCTATTCTATTCATGCCATATTTGTGGCCTGAATAGAATATAATCATGATTTGTTGTCTATATCCCTAAAAATACTGCTATTCTTATCCTAATAAGGAAATAATCTAGGGATTTGTATGGTAGCGGTGCATGCCTTAACACCTGTGAGCTTTTCAAATTATCCTCTTAAGGCAAATTCCTATTCAAATTTTCAATCAGTCAGTCATTGGCAGAAAATAATCATTTTTATTAGTCTGTTTTTTATTAGTATCATTTCATGGGCCAATAAAATTGTTGAGCTTAAAATAAATGGCGCAATTGGTCCGGCAACGGCTGATTTTATTAGTCGCGGCATTGACAATGCACAACAAGCGTCCCTTATTCTTATTATTCTTGATACTCCTGGTGGATTAGAAAAATCAATGCATAGCATTGTTCAAGATATTTTAGCTTCAAAAGTACCGGTTGTGACTTATGTGGCCCCCAAAGGGGCACGTGCTGCAAGTGCTGGAACATTTTTAATTTATGCAAGTACGCTTGCTGCAATGGCACCAGGAACTCATTTAGGTGCCGCAAGCCCAGTCAATTTAAATGAAATGATGGATAAAAATGATAAAAGCCAAGAACCAAAATCCTCTATGAAACAAAAGGCTATGAATGATGCCATAGCTTATATTCGTTCTTTAGCACAGCTTAGAGGACGCAATGCAGAATTTGCACAACAGGCCGTAACAGATGCTTCAACATTAACAGCTGATGAAGCTTTGCAGAATGGCGTTATCAATATTGTTGCAAAAGATCGTGGCGATCTTTTGCAACAATTGGATGGCTTGGTAGTAACTCAGGATGGTCGAAAAATTCAATTGAATACAAAAAATACGCAGGTAGAGCAGATCACACCAGATTGGCGCATGCGTTTTTTACAAGTGATCACCGATCCTACCGTGGCCTATTTACTTTTATTACTTGGAATCTATGGCATCTTTTTTGAACTGGTGAATCCAGGCTTTATGCTACCTGGCGTGGTGGGGGCTATCTCAATTCTTTTAGCGCTTTACGCCTTACAATTGCTACCGATGAGCTATGCAGGACTTGGTTTAATTATCTTAGGTATTCTCTTTATCATTGGAGAGGCTTATGCACCAAGTTTTGGGGCGTTAGGATTTGGTGGCACTGTAGCATTTATTATCGGTTCTATATTATTAATTGATTCCAATCATAATAGTTATCGAATTGCCTGGTCGGCAATATGGGCAATGGCAGCTGCAAATCTTCTTATTTTACTGACGCTAGGAACAATGACTTTTAAATCAAGAAAGAAGAAGTTAATGCATGGAATTGCTGTCCTATTGGGGGCAGAAGGAAGAACGTTGGGTGAGGTTAATCCACAGGGGCAGGCTGTAATCAGAGGAGAGATTTGGGCTGTACATTCGAAGCAACCTATCGCAGCTGATAAGCGCATTAAAGTGATTGCTACTCAAGGCCTTCAACTCGAGATAGAAGAAATACAAACTGCGACAAAGAATGGAATTAACTAACGGAAGAAACTGTTGGCTTTTGTCATCAAAATGGAACTTACAAAAGCACATTAATAGACTTCCAAAAGGGAATAAGGAGAAAACAATGTTCTCATTCATGGGATTTTTTATAATAATTATTGCAATTTTTTTAATGTCCACCTTGCGTGTCCTTAGGGAGTATGAGCGAGGAGTTATATTTTTATTAGGTCGTTTCTGGCGTGTCAAAGGTCCAGGGCTCATTCTGGTTATCCCTATTGTGCAGCAGATGGTACGTGTTGACCTACGCACCGTCGTTATGGATGTTCCAAGTCAAGATGTCATTTCCAGAGATAATGTGTCGGTACGCGTGAATGCAGTTCTCTATTTCCGTGTTGTCGAACCGCAAAATGCTATTATCCAGGTTGAAAATTATTTTGAAGCAACAAGCCAATTGGCGCAAACAACATTGCGCTCTGTGTTAGGTCAACATGAGTTAGATGAAATGTTAGCGGAGCGAGAGCAATTAAATAGTGATATTCAGAAAATTCTCGATGCACAAACGGATAGTTGGGGGATTAAGGTTTCTAACGTTGAAATCAAGCATGTGGATTTGGATGAAAGCATGATTCGCGCTATTGCAAAACAAGCCGAAGCAGAAAGGGACAGGCGGGCAAAAGTTATACATGCCGAAGGGGAGTTACAGGCATCAGAAAAGTTATTACAAGCCGCTCAGGTTTTAGCCCAGCAACCACAGTCTTTGCAATTACGTTATTTACAAACGCTCTCAACATTGGGTGCTTCAAATAATGCATCTACAATTATTTTCCCGATGCCAATGGAGCTAGGTGAGTTGCTTTGTAAACTAAACAAGAAATAATGTTGAAGTCTGATTTACAGGAAGCCAGCTTGGCTGGCTTCCTGTAATAAGCATCAAGAATTACCTTTGTTGGCTGCAATATTCTCCTTAATACTTTCATCGATTGACTCAACAGCCTGTTTACTGGCTGTTTTTGCCTCAAAGAAACGCCATTTTCCAGATGAGATTTGTGTCAATTTATAAATAGAAAGAACAGCAAGGATTACATTGATAATATCCACAAACAATTTCTTATAACCACGATGTTCTGCGAGAATCTTATAATCCTCCTTACCAATAGCATCCTCACAGTTGTGTTGAAATTCTTCCGCACTGGACCTCTTTTGCGAATAGTTAGTGTATTCTTCGCGTAGTTTTTGATGAAGTCCAAGTGCAGCAGTTGCTACTGCCTCATATTTATGATCGTGAACTGCTTTTAAAGCATGCTTACAAGCTTTAATTTTCAATCTCTCAAGAGATACTTCTAATTTGTCTTCTGGTTTTTTAGACTTAGATGCTACTTTTTCAAGCATGGAGCAATCCGTTTGTAGCTCTGCAAGCCATTGATTACGCATGGTTTCTGTTACCTGGTTATGAGTCAGGATCTGTCGCATCTGTTCATAACAAGGTGCTTGACTAAACAGGCTTTGTAAGACATTTGCAGTCAAATCACCTCTTACTAGTAATTTGCTAATAAGGTCTGGAGTTGCACATTTTTTAGCGAGTGACTGCAATTGTTCTCCAGATAGTTCGCCATTGTCGATATTGTTAAGATCCAACAACACCTCAACATCGTTTTCTTCAGCACAATCAACCATTTCCTGAAGTGGTAAATGACTCAATATTGATTTACCAAAATAACGAAGAGCATTGAGAGCCAGTTGCGGTCTTTCTACAGGCTGTTCTTTTATAATTTCTTGCATGTCAGTTGACGCATTCTCAATATTTGCTTTACTGTATTTTGCAAATATATCACTGAGGCAACCATCCCATGCTTCAGGAGTATCAGCTGTCTTGGTTTGGGCAAATAATTTGCGCGCGAGTTTTTGTAATAATCCGTGATCATCTGCAACCGTTGTTTCCACAGTAATTTTTTGAGCAACTTGCGGTGAAAATTGCGCATTGGTGATGGCAATATCCATGACTTCCTTCGTTGCTTTGGAATGAGACACGGTTTCCAACAGGACATGAGAATTAAATGCATTTTTGGCGAGCTCTTTCAACACAGCTAAGTTGATTGCGGTTTTGTGTTGAAGAATTTGCGTTACTTCAGAATTACTAATTACATTTTTAAAGATGTCAATGACAAGTTCTGGCGATAATGCTGGATGTTTATACAGTTTCTCGCGCACAGTATTGGTCGCTTTTGCATGATTAAAAATGAGTTTCAAGGTTTGCGCATCGCTGGCTTTATTAAGAATAATTACTAATTGTTCAGACGTTAAATTAGTCTTAGTAAGAATAGTCTGTAGAACTTTATCGGTAATATCAACTCTGCCAAGTAATTTTTGAATAACGTTTTGATCCTGGCATTTTTTTGCTAGCGCTATTAATAAGTCTTCAGAAAGATTTCCTGTATTTACGTTTTCGACAAGTATTTTAAGATCATCGTTACTGGCTTCATTTATCATTTTTTCAAACGGCAAATGGGCTGCCATCGTTTGACCAAATTG
Organism: Legionella cardiaca; assembly: GCF_029026145.1. NCBI lineage: Bacteria > Pseudomonadati > Pseudomonadota > Gammaproteobacteria > Legionellales > Legionellaceae > Legionella > Legionella cardiaca. The sequence goes on from NZ_CP119078.1 coordinate 3,257,286, forward strand.
TCGTAAAATAGTAATTCCTACTGCAGAACTTAATTTTTCTTTATGTTGCTTGATAATTTCAGTTAAATCTTCTCCTTCCTTAGCATTTTGGAATGCAGAATATTTTGCAAAAATATTAGCAAGTTCTTTTTCCCAATCACGTTTCACCGAAGTGTTTGAGTCGACTGCTTCCTCGTATTTCGCGAAAGTTTTCTTAGTCAATTTTTGTAATAAGTCATGATTGCCAATCACTGTACTTTTAGTGATAACTTCTTCCGCCATGCCTGGTGAAAAACCGTTGCTATCAACGGCAATACTCATTACGTTAAATGTTGCATTAGGATGCGAGAGTACCTGATATAATGTTTGCGAATTGAACTCACCTTGGACAGCCAGCTCTAATGTTTTCTCTTCCACTGCAGTAGGGTGTTCAAGAATGATTGAGAGCGAATCATCATCCAGTTTCTTTTGTGTAAGTAAAGACTCTACAAATTCCTTGCTAAGAGCGCTGTGTTTGAATATCTTCTGATGAACAAGATTGGTTGCTCCTGGATGTTGGTAGACTTGCTGCAAGGTATCAGATTGTTTGATACGCTGCAGAATCAATAATAGTTGCCTCTCTTGCAGATCAGGGTTCTTAAGGACGGCCTTTAATACCACCTCACTGAGATCCATTCTTGCAAGAAAACTATCTATGAATGGTTGGCCTTTACTTTGGCATGCTTTTGCCAGTGATAACAGAATCTCATCGCTCAGTAGTTTACCTGTTTTGCGGTAATCAACTAATGTATTCAGCGTTTCTTCATCAGCAATCTCAATTATTTCTTTTAAGGGGAGAGTTTGCAGCATCGAAGGACCAAATATTTTCAGAATACTAATACCAAGTCTGGGGCTGATAGATTTTTGATTTTGACTAATGACTCCCATTATGTGGTATGCGTTAGATGACTTCTCATATTTTTTAAATATTGTCACCAGGATATCTTCCCATTCTTCTGTCGCCGGTGGTTGACTTAAAGGATATTGAGCAAAAATTTTCTCGGTGATTGTTTTAAGTAAAGCATGTCCTTGTGTGGCTTCTCCAGCAAACGTGATCAAATTTAATGCCACAGCAGGTGAAAAAGTCCCACTATTGAGGGCTTTTCTTATGACTTCATAAGTGGCTGAAGGATGTGAGATAACAGCTAACAGTACAGTTTCCTCAGTTGATATCGAGACAATTTTTTCTAGCACCTTCGCATCGATTGCTGTGGGATGTTGTAAAATTAGCACCAAATCTTCTGTTGACTTTATTTGCGGGAGGATAGACATTAACAATCTATTGCTAAGAGCAGGATGCTTATAGACTGCTATCCGCACGCTATCTGTTGCCTTTTTATGGTTATAGACATCTTCTAATAATGACTCTCCTTTAATAAGGGCAAGGATAGATAATAATTGCTCTTCTTCTAAAAAATCAAGCTGAAGGATGGTGGCTAATACAAGAGTATTAATCTCCGTTCTTTTAATAATTTTTTGTATTAATTCTATACTTTGACATACAGTGGCAAACCGCCCCAGGAATATAGGATGTAAGGTAATAGGCAAATCAAGGAGAGTATTTATAAGGGTGTTATTAAGGGCGTCATTTTGTACAATATTCGCAATCAGTGTCTCAGAGGGGTTGGCTGTCTTTAAAAGTGCACTTAGAACCTGCGGGGATTTGGTATCGCGCGCAAGGACTTCAAAACAGTGCATAACCGTTTCATTACCTTGCAGAGCAGGATATCGGCTCATGAGATGCAATGCTTCAATACCGGCAATAAGCAATTTATCCACACTCTCTTCTTCCGAAGGCTTAATGTTATGTTGTTCACAAAAGAGAGAGAGTGGCATGCCTAAGCATTTCTCAAGACTTTTTTTCTCTTCCTCTGTTAATTGATCAGTTAAAAATGGTTTGTTGGGGTTTTCTCTTATGCGATCAAATAACTTTTTAATATTGGTGAGGTTCTTTATATGATCTTCAATAAAACCAAGACTGTTTATAGGCAAATTAAATTGTTGCTGTATGGTCTCAACGGAAACTGTTTTTACCAGTGCATTCTGGTTTAAGTATACGAATGCCTGGGCAACTTTTTGATATTCTGCAGCCTGAGTAGCAATTGTTTTTGGGAATAATGTTTTCCAATTAAATTTAGTAAGGTCTTCAAAAGGATGCTCGGAAATGTAGATAAGCCCTTCGATGTTTCCTTGTGTCAAGGCTGTTTTTAATTGCTGAAGCGCAACTTCACACCCTGGTCGGTAAGCTTGTAAGTTATTTTCAAAGAAGCTAATTTTTTCAACCGATTCTTCCTGGAGCCAAGTTAAGGGCGACTCTTGATTTAACAGACTTGAGAATTCGCCATTAAAAAAGCGCACTTGTTCCCGTAAAGATAAATAGTGCTTATTGTCAAGCATTTTTGCAGGGCGCGTGCCTTTAAAAACAGTATCTTGCGTGGTTGCTATCCAACTATCTTTATAAGACTCAATACGGGAGGCTAATTGTTCTGCCTCTTGAGGGGTTATAATGGTGGCATGGAGTTGTGTACCTTCAAGGTGGTACCAAACAAGAAAAACTGGTTTCATAAAGACATTAATATGATCTTTTTGACCAACATAAGTCTCAGCATAATTTATACTGACGTGAAGGTTGTCAGAAAAAACCGCTTTAGTGTTAGAAAATGCATTTAATGTGGATGTTCGTTGCGCAATGTTTGCTTTGAAAGAACTATAAACCCAGTCTAAGGTACCTTTCTCTTTTAATTTGGGATTAAAGCAGGCATTAAGTGCGATACGCTCGACCTGAACCTGTTTTTGGACTTCTTTTTGCACCTGCACTTCCTTGCCATGTCCTTCTTCGGCACTATCATATTCAGGTAGACAATAAGGAACCGCAGTTTTGATTATTGTTTCTAAGGCAACAAAAGCTGCTCCCGATTCATCTTCTATAGAAAGGTTAGCTTTTTTACGACATTCATTCCAAAGAGCAAACAATTGTTTTTTATGGCTGCCAAGAATATCTAATAATGCTTGTTTTTTGTTAACGGCGCCATATAAAGCAAATAGATCAAGCGAGGGGGTATCAACAAAAAATTCTTCGAAGTTTGCTGCTAATTCAGCTTTGTGTTCGGCATCTTCTGAAGGCAAATCTTGAATCAATGAAAGAGCAGTACGGCGAAGCAGATTAGCCATCTGTGCTTTGGTGGCAAATAAATTATCTAACCATAAAGTCTTTTTGTCGTTTTCTTTCAAGCGCTCGATTAATTCATCAAGCGTCAGGTTAAGGCGGGTAGGTAAAATAAACTCTAAGGTTTGTGCTTGACTTATACCGCGAAAGCGCATATTCCCTTGGATGACCCCTTGAAAAGAATCTTTTTCATCGGCGAGTACAATACCGTGAGCATTTTCAAACTGGGTAATATCTGTTCCCAGGGTATGAGCCTGATCATAGTAAGTAAACCGTTCTTCTGGCGTTGAGCGAAGTAGGCGATTGATTTCCTTCTCATCACTTGTGCCCAGAACAATTGTTTTTGCGCTACTAATATCAAGTGCACATAAGACTTGGTCATCATTAAAATACAAAACTTGCTTTATGGGTTTGCTGAAATAACTTTCATTCTCCTTAAGTTTCTTCTGAATAAAACTTGCTATTGTTTTTGCTGCATCAAGGTTGCTAACGCCAGTGAAGGTGGCATTGATATCAATAATGGCACGAACATGACTGGGATGAGCTGATTTGGTTAATACTTCCTCTACAAATTGAGCAACATTTTCATAATTTAGAGTTGATACACGTGTTTTTTTGCTACGTAACAATTCGACAATGTAATCATCACTACCAAAAGATGATTTTGGATCATAGCTTAAACGTTGATGGAAGGTGGTATGATTGCTTGGTGTACCTGATACCCCCTGTACGCTACGATAAAGGTCAACATGGTTGAATGAATCGCTTGGAATAATGGCGCCATCGTGATGAATTTGTTTTAAAGAGCGCTCCTGCAGAAGAGGAAATATAAGCGAGCGATTGTAGCGATGACGTTCAAATAGTAAACTCATTTGCTGTGGATCATCAACATTAATTTGGCTCAGAGTTAAAGTGCTGCCGTTCTCTTTTTCTAAAAGAGCAAACCCACGTGCAGTTGGGGTTTGATCCATTTGGGTAAAGACTGGATTTTGGAAGAGCTCTTGGCGGGCCAAAGCTTGCCACTCGAGAATACGCTCTTTAAATAATTCTATGCTAAGACCCTTAATGAGCATCATTTGCGTCGTTAAATTAATGGCTTCAAGTTCATTTCCAAAGCGGCTTTGCTCATTTGCTACGTTATTACCAACATAGGGAATGGCGAGGGTATATTCGATTGGACTTAAATTTTCGCGTTTTGAAGCACCATAATTGGCATTTAGTTTACGACGCAGTGTTTCGCTAAGCAGTTCACTAACTTGTCGCTTAAAAAAAGCAAGGGTGGCTTTTTCTTCTGGGGTGGCATTAATTACTGCCGCAGGCATTGTTTTGGCTTTACCCTCAAGATAAGCAATAAGTTCTTGTTGCGCTTGTGGGCCATAACGCAGTACGGCATTGTCAGCAAACTGATGCAATGGACCACTCGTCGCAAGAAGTTTGTTTGCAAGTTCGTTTTTAAAAGGGGCCCAATTATAGCTGTCAGGCAATTGAGGCGCCTTTTTAATAAAATCGAGATCAATTAAATTAAAAAGCGCGATGGAGTTTTTAATGAGAGCAGGGCTTAGAGGTTTCGGTTCACCGGAGGTGTAGTTTAATTTTTTCTTTAGCCATAAGCCTTGATGAACCTCATCAATAATGCAATCACCATAATTGCGTAATAATCCGGTGAGTTTATCGCACCAGTAAACTTGTTGTTTCCATTCCGCATCTCTTTCTTTTGATCGCAGAAGCTCAATATATTTAAGCTCTAATGACTGCATCGCGTCACCTGTTGTAACGAGGTAGCTACGCGTTGTCATGACTTCCGTAAATTGCCGATATAATTGTTCAAGACGTGCGGCAGAACTATTGCTATCACGGTTAAATTCAAAGCGATAGGCGCGTTTGCCGAATAAACGTTGTGAAGTGCGATTAAAATCGACGTGATTTGTTGCTAATAGTGCTGGTGGAACTTCAATGATTACTAAGTTATCACCTTGAGCTTTCTCTTCAGCGAGAATAGGCAAAATAACTTTGGATTTGCCCCCGCCTGGGATAATTTTTTCGATTCTTTCTTTAAAACCAACGCCATTTTCAGGACGCTCCAGCAATGCTTTAAGAGCACTAACCTGGCGGGTACGGAGGAGAATATCCTCTTCATGCTGAATGATGACCGTGGCAGGTTTATCTAGGCCTGGAATGCTCTCTCTTGCTAATACGTCGAGAACCTTCATTGCATAGTTTGCATCGCCTGTTTTACCCGCCTTTTTTAAGTTTTCGTTTACATTTTTAACCAGTTTAGCTTGGATGTCTCCAACCAGAGCTGTATGAATTAAATTCTGTAGTTGCTGGGCTTTGGTAGTAGTGTCTAGTCCTGTTTTCTCCACAGTGTAGGCCACATCTGCTCGACAATACATCGACATTAAATCAACTTTAGTTAGTGTAGGGCGTGATTGGGCTTGCTTTTCAATCTGCCATTTTTGCGCTAGGGCAGGATCTTCTGGTCCTTGATTGGCAAGTTCTAATGCTGCATCCCATGAGCGCTCAGCTTGCTTTAAGAGATCTTGTTCGGTTTTAATAATTAGTTCAATTGCTTTAAAATAAGGTTCCTCAACAATTTTTAACGCAAGTTCTTTTTGTTTTTGTTCGAACTCAAGAAGAATTTTACCAGCGTCTTCTTCAGACGATGCCGTCAGAAGAGCATTGTTGCCTTTCTCATGCAGTTGCCTGTAGTTTAAAACTAATTCATTGAATGCGATATGCTCACTCTTTCCAAGAGTAGTTAAACCTTTTTTAATAGCAGGCTGTTCAAGCAAAGAACTATTGTCCAGTGTCGGTGTAACTAGCGGGATACGTTCCGGTCGTTTTCTTTCTAAAATTTCTTCAGGGGTTGCCAGAATTTCCTGATAAACGTCCTTGGCTTGATAAACTTGAAGTGCAGGAATTGGATAGGTTTTTACTGAGGATACGACGTCGGTAAATTGAACTTCTGCTGCACTAAACTGACTTTGCGCCAGCGCTCTATTATGGGCAATGCGATAGAGTATATTGCATAATAGGGGCACATTGGATTCTTGGTCAGCCAAAGGAACATGGCGATGGGCAATTAAAGTTTGGCGGCAAAAGTCAAGCAGCCGCTTACTTTGTTGCGGATCTTCGTCAAAAAGGGCGATCTGAAAATAAGCAGGAAAATTAATTAAGAAAGTGCTTTCCTTAATATCCGATGAAAGAATCTTTACTGAGGGCTCAAGAGCAGAAACTTGAAGTCTCTTATCTCCAGGGAGTTTATTTTCCCAGTCTTCTACCGTTGTTTTTGTTACAAATGGCAGATGGCCGCGCTTGATAGTAATTTCTGTTGGTAAGCTTAAATCAAGAGGGACAAGTTCCAGAATGCTCGATTTAGCATTAACAGCTTTAAATTTTTTTAGATGTTTGTCAATCAAGGCCAGTCGTTTGATGTCAGCTTCGCTTGGGGGAGCTGATTTAGCACGTGCAAGAAGTGTTTCTTTTTCTTGAAGAATCGTTTCAAGGCTTAATTTTAGCCATTCATAACCCAACGTACCAAGAGGCTGACGCTCCTGGGTTTGATGGTAATAATCTAATAGACGTTTTCGTTCATGCATTGAGAGTGCATAACTGTGCGGCATGTAACGATGCATGGTTTGAAGGCGAGAGAAGAGATTATAAATGGTATTTGGTAGTTGTTTTTGAAAATTCTCTAAACGCTCATAGGTTAACTTTGCATAGGTGGCATTGGCTGTACTACCGGTTTGTGGTTCAACTAAATCAAATTTTCTATCTTGTAACAGAAAATCACAAGCGAGATTCACAGCCTTGAGTTTGCAGGCAACGTAAGGAGGGGTCTTCTTGATCGCATCTTCACTCATACCAGGTAAGAGATGAGGTAGCTCATTGCAAATCCACTGAATGTATTGCAATTCTGCTGGATCACCTGTTAACCCGCCCAGGCGAGTATTACAATCTTCTAGTATTTTCCACGCTTTTTCAGGCTGATGGGTCGCAAGATAGATATATGCGAGATAAAGAGCATCAGCAACCGTGTCGGCAACAGGTTCGCCATTTTGCATGCGCAAGCTTACATATTTTTCACTATTTTGGTAATCCCAAAGTGGTTTTTGCTTGGGTTTATTGTTGTTCCATTCCTCTTCCAGTGTAGTTTTGGCGATCACGCCTTGGGTGTCATGGACGACTGGATAAAAATCACTTACCTCTGCGCCTTGTTCTGTGGCGTAAAAGCGAGCAACAGGAATTAAATAACGACTATAAGTATTGCCAGTGTCATCTTTACTGGTTAAAACCATTCCTGCGACGGAAGCATGGATAGGAGAAGCTTGAACAAGATGCTCTCCAGTCTCTTGATGGACAAAAGAAGTCTCATTTGGCTTCCTCTCAAGCGTAATATTGTAGCGAGGTAATTTAACGACAGTATGATCACCTGTTGGATTTTTCTCAGTAACTATAAATTGATTACTTTCAAAAGCATTAATCAATGCACGTGATTTAGGATCAAGGTGAGTTAAGGTATAGGCTTGACTTAAATCGGATGATTTCTCATCTAGAAGATAAAAGGTATTCCCTTTAACCGAATAGATAGGCACATTGTTTTTAATTAATAATCCTGAGGTCTTGTCATAATTGAGCGGTCGCCAAAAATCCATGGTGTCGTCGATTAAAACTTGCGGTAATTCAGGATTTATATGGTCACTAGCGCTATTGGCATGCTTGGCAAGGTGATCGTTCGTCAGCGGTACGAGCTCATAAGTCTCCTTTTTACCTTGAACTTCCCAAACTTTTTGTACCGTAAGTTTATCGTTATTATAGTAGAGGTATACTTTGTCGGTTTTGTCGCCTAATACCATATATTTCCCATCTGCCGACATGAGACAGTCTTGTATATGCTGGAGACCTAAGCGTTTTATGAGCGGATGATTTTGTAATGTGAATGGTACACCTGCACGTGCTAATCCCTTTTCGAACAGTTTGCCCAAAAGAATGTTGGCTTCTATTATGTTGCCAGTTTCATTTTGAAACTTATAGACAGGGAATTTGTCGTCAATCTCAAGAGGTTTCAAACTTTGGGTACTGGGGTGTTTTGCTAAGGTTTCTTTCAGAATACTTTTAACTGTTTTAGGTGATTGTTCCATTGCAAATATTTGAAACTGGGCAATCGCTTTATCAACTTCCAGCCGGTGGCTGCTGTCTTCAAAAATAGATGGATTGGCATGACTTTGTATGTAGTAATATGCTTCGAAAGCGCGTGCGAAAAGCTGCTCTGATTTGTCTCCCAATTCAATTTGTGTCATGAGAGTTAGAAATAAATGTTGTTGCAGAACATAGGTAACTTCTTGGGTATTAGGTAATGCCAACTGTTTGAGAAGTTGCACTTGAATATCTGCAAGACGCCTATGGCCTTCGGCTTTGCCAGCAAGGGCTAAATAACGACTAACTTGATAATTTATATGAATAAAGAAAAGAGATTCTCGCGTTAACTGCCCCTCTTTGTCGTAAAAGCGAAATCCTGTTTGCAAAAATTTATCAAATTGCGGCAAAAAAGTAGGCTTTTCAAACGCGTCAGATAAAAGTCCTGGCTGAAAAAGGTTAGCTTCCACATAACGCTGATCTGATTCATTGGCAAGTTTATCGATATTGCGTGTAAAATAATCAATGGTCAGAAGAACCTGCAGTGAAGGTTCGCTTCGAAGATGAAAATAGTCGCGTGCAATAATATCTGCTTGCGTAACGGGTGGTGGATTTTTTTGGTCAGTAATCGGCTTTACGGGATTAAGCTGAATGGCATTAGCAGATTTTACCTCCAACGGCGTTAAAAAAGACTTTGAAGTGACATCAGCCATTAAAGCGTCTCGAGCAGGAGAATCCTGTAAAGCATATTTGCCTTTAGAAATTTCTGTGGATAATTCTTGCCAAGCAATAAAAGAGGCATACAATGGGCTGTACATAAGAAGCTCATTGTCTCTCATGGTAAACTGCATAAAGGATCTAGCGTCAAATTGTTGTTTAAAGAAGGGATTGATAGCGGCTCTAAGTTTAACCTCATAATCAAGATGGTTTTTAACTTTGGTAACTAACGATTGAAATTTTGGATCAAGCGTGTTTCCTATGAGGTTTTGCGAGATTATAAAAAGAGATTGTAGCCCTTTCGTTCTAATATGGGCATGAAGTGTGGAAGTTTCATTACCATATTTTTTTTGATATTCGAGTTTTAATTCTTCGTTAAGTGTAGATTCTGTGGCCAATAAATCCTTGAAGTAATTATAAAGCTCCGTGTGACTTTTTTGACCATAGGGTGGGAAACGTTTCTGTAGTTGCTTAAATTTATTATCAAGAGCTGGGTGATTTGTTGCATAAAATGGATCTCTTGAATGATTGCCTACCAAAGTACGCATCGTATACTCAATGAAAGGCATAAATGACGGTAATTTTTTGGTTCTCGCAATCGTATCTTCTATGTTCATCTGGATAGTAGCAGTACATAGCGTCATGATTTGTAAGGAAGGTATCTGTGAATCCTTAAGCCATTTTGTTTGCAAATTTTGTAATAATGTCTGAACTTCATCAATCTGCTTTCCGAAGGCTTCATACTGATGTAAATATTTCAGCTCATCATACTTTGTATAAAAAGGATCTGAAGCTTCAAGGGGCAATGCGGTCAGAAGTTTTTCTAGGTGATAATATTGCACAACCGGATCGGCTATAAGTTTAATTTCCTTAACCGCCTGCTCCAAATTGCTTAAAAAATTCTTGCCATCACCAAAATCAATTGGTTTAGGAGGCTTAGTATAGGTGGGTTGAATCAAACTTGGTGGTACGGCCACGGCGTTAAGGTTTTTTACGACGAGCTTAGGTAGGGGATCATCTATAACTACCGGTTTTGGAGATTTGGTAAAAGGTGTTTTATTGAGTTTTTCTTTTATTTCTGCAAATTTTGCCAGATGATATTTAGTTTCCTTCTCACTAAGGTTCTCTAAACTGTTTAATATTTTTAAGTTATTTTCAATTGCTAAATTAATTTGTTCTTTAACTGAAGCCGTGTAAGGTTCTGTACGTTTCTCAAGACAGGCCGTAGCATATTCAAAAAGGGCATGTTGCTTGAATTTGAAGATAAAAAGCTCGTAATCTTTACCTGATTTAGACATAATTTTGAGCATTTGATGCAAGCAGCGTTGTGAGCAGGTCCCTGATAACTGTCCACCAGTATAAGCGTGCCCGGGAATTTTCCCTCCTGGAACTTCTTCTCCACCAATATAGCTAATACTTGCAAGCGTTTCCTTATAAAGTCGCTTTGCTGAATAAGGTTTTTTGCTATGTTCTGGTAATGTTAATACAAGTGCTTTAAAGAGACGCCCGATAAAAAGACCAACTTCATTGGTTTCTGTTTCTGAGGTGGGTTCAGGGAAATGCCAAGTCTTGGTAGGATTATATAGCTCCTTTTCCAGTCCTGATTTTTTTTCATGAAATTCAAGGCCACCACCGGCATTAAACGCTGTCAAATCATAGCCATCTTCTTTTCGCGTTATCTGATAAACCATTGCATGACCACCATCCTTGTGCACCCAGCCTCCGGGTAACAAGATGGACTCACCTTCTTTGAGTTTCTCAAGTTGCTTGGCGATGCTAATCCCCAGCGCGTCGATTTTGGCTGACGTATCGCTGTGACTACTCAAGGTAAACTGAGTTAACTGCTTCTCAATATCAGTTAAATAATGTAGCTGATTTAGCAATTGGATATAGTCAGGAGGAACTGATGATGTTTTTTTCAGCTCTTCCAAATATTCATGCATGTATTTAACTGTATTGCCAAAGTGATTGCCTTCAAGTTTGAAGGTCCCTGAAAGATTTGCATCATTTTCGATATGAGCAAATAAAGAGGCATTAATCGTAGTAGTCATTTTTGCACAGTCAGCTTTTTATGTAGATATTTTGATAGTATAGTTGCCAAGACTTAAGTAAATATTAACTTTCTCTCTTAATCACTATATGATAGAAGGGTTTTTTTTCCCGAAATAATGGGGGCGGATAAATATGTCAATAAAATCAGATCGTTGGATAGAAAAAATGGCTTTGGAACATGGGATGATATCGCCTTTTCAACCAGAGCAAGTACGTCAAACGGGAAACGGACGAATTATCTCTTATGGTGTTTCCAGTTATGGTTACGATGTACGTTGTGCGAATGAGTTTAAAATTTTTACAAATATTAATTCCGCGATTGTCGATCCTAAGGCTTTTGATGCGAATAGTTTTGTTGATGTTCAGGCGGATGTTTGCATTATTCCTCCCAATTCCTTTGCCTTAGCCCGAACGGTGGAATATTTCCGCATCCCTCGTAATATTTTAACTATTTGCTTGGGTAAGTCTACTTATGCTCGCTGCGGCATTATTGTCAATGTGACTCCTCTTGAGCCTGAGTGGGAGGGGCATGTAACCTTGGAATTTTCCAATACAACGCCTCTGCCGGCAAAAATTTATGCGCATGAAGGTGTTGCTCAAATGTTATTCTTAGAATCCGATGAAGTTTGTGCCGTTTCTTACCGTGATAGAGGTGGAAAATATCAGGGTCAAACAGGTGTTACTTTGCCTCGTGCCTAGCGTTTTAATCGCCAGGCAAAGTGATATTTGCAAAAAATTACAAGTTGTAGAAATGATTATTTAAGAGCGGCCAAGTTATCCCTGGCGACAGTCAAGCCTTCCCTTTCTAGTAACATGGCGAATTCTTTAACGCTTGCAGGAGTTGCCCAAAAATGCCAAGGATTTCGTTTGGTTTGACAAACGGTCATGATTTGTTCAATAAAGCGTTGTTCAACTGGTGAAGACCAATCGTTGGCCGACGTTTGGATTATTTCATCGCTTAATGTGCGCAAATTGGTCACTTTGAATGAGTTTTTACCTGAAGTCCGACGATTGCCCTGAGCTTCTTCAATATTTTTAATCAGCGTATTAACAATAGTATTTAGCTTGCTCTGTCGTGGATCAAGAAGTGGAATTGCCTCTGTTGTTGGTGCTGATAAAGTTTCGGCACTCAGGGATTCTTCGTTTTCTCTTTCTGGTAAAGAGGCTTTTGGCGTTCCAACATCTAATTCAGAAAGATCAAGTTCACGTTGTTTTGCTAATTCTTTCTTAAGCGCACGTTCAAACCGCTTATCATTGGAGTTTGCAGTTTGATCATAAATCGGAATAATAATTTCTACTTCATCGTTAGGATCACTTGCAATGATTGCCTTTGCGAATAGTTCTGCTGCCAGTTCTGGATTCCAACCATAAACTCCTATTCCTAAAGGTTGAAGATAAAGAGGACGTTTAAGACTTTTTGCATCGTTTACTGCGCCTTTTATAGCTTGTTGATATTGTGCATGTAAGTCCTCCTCAGAGAATTTTTCCTTAAATGTCAATCCGCGGAAAGATGTGTAAACAGGGACGGTTGCAATACCGCCGATATAGCCATCTTGCTGGGCGATTCTAATATAGGCCGGCATGTTGTCTGTCACACTATAATATTTTTTTAAAAGCTCGTTATAAGCCTCTTGCCAACCCTTGTCTCCCGATTCGTGCTTGTTTTTGTTAAAATATTTTTTGAAAACATTAAATCCTGAGCCCATGTTACTTACATTGTCACAAGTAACGGAGCCTGCGCACACAATTAAAGAATTATCTTGGGGCGTAAGGTTTGCTGGTTGTGTTTTGACGGTCATAATTACTCATGGCTAAGAATTTATTGGAATTATAGGTTACCAAACTTAAGAAATTATTAATGTCGGATGCAAGATCGTTTCTAAGGATATAAGGTAAATCTGCCATTGGCAAAAAATTGCGATTAGGTACTTAAGGCTAAATACGTGAATTTAACCGCCAAAAAGAAAGCTGCAAAGGAGCCTTGTCAAAAGCGGTGCGACCTTGCATAAGGTCTCTCCTTTGCTGCGTTGAGCTTTAGTCTTCTTCTTTATCCTGCAATTTTACTTTGGCACGTGATGCATCTACACGTTCCCTAAGTTCTTTGCCAGGTTTGAAATGAGGACTGTATTTTTCCTGAGTAATAACCTTCTCACCTGTTTTAGGATTATGAGCATTGCGAGGTGGTCGGTAATGAAGTGAAAAACTACCAAAACCTCTAATTTCAATGCGCTTACCATCAATGAGTGCCTGACTCATAAGTTCTAAAATACGATTTATGCTGTCTGTGACTTGCTTCTCAGGCAGATGTGTCATTTTGGCAGCAAGGTTTGCAATGAGTTGCGATTTAATCATACCCACCTCGGTTAGCCGCGTTTTTGGGGCGTCAGCACCAGGACACAGCAGGTGTTGACTTTCTTGCATTCAATTTTAGTATAGACTCGAAAAGAAATTATTCAATGTTATCAATTAACTGTAACAAGATTTTTATCCTCAATGCAATATAAAATTAGGACCTGTCATCAATTACTTTTATGCAGCGAAAATTTGGATAATTTGCAGGTCATGAAACTAATTGCGCACACACCCTGGTCCTTTAGGGGGGATATGTTAATTGGATTGGATGATTGATGCTTTTAGGTTGTCGCTGCTGAATAAATGCTTTGACTAATCCCCAACTCATTCTGACCAAGGTTACCTTAGTCGTTATGAATTCAGCAGATTGTAATGCCTTACTAGTAGAGATTACTAGGGCGCCGGGATTTAGCTGCTCTAGATGTCTGCTGACAGCAAGCCAGTGTTCGCCAAAAAAAGCAGTGGCATTAATGAAAACTAACGAAGCCTCATTTAAATTTTTATCTAAAAAATTGCCCAATATAAATTGAATGCGACTTGCTTTCTCTTGATAGGCAGGAATTTGTTTCAAGCGAAGTTGTGTATCTTTGGCGCATTCATATAAAGTTGTTAAAATTTCGATACCACGACAGTGTTGCACATTAAAAACTAAGGTGCATGCAATAACAGCCTTACCTGTGCCACTCCCTAAGTCATAAAAAATTGTTGATGCATTGGGTTTACATAAAGACAATAAGGCAATAAAAGATTCAAATTCAATTTCGCCATAAACGTACTCCAGGGCATCTTGGCTTATTCGTGCCCTGCGTGATAGAGCAAAACCGTCGACATCGGCATAAAGCTTTTGATAAATTGCAAAATGCTTATCCAACAATAAGGCTTTTCGCCATTGCTTAAGGGGGCGCCGCCGTTGTTGATAGGTAATGCCAAATAAAATTGCAATAATTAACAAAAACAAAAATACTAACATATTATACTTTATGGGGCTTATGGTTATTTAAAATTTTAGCTTTTTCTTCTTGAGTCAATGTTGGCCAAGCTTTTATTAATACTTTACCCGCTTCGCGTTCATTCTTTGCTTGCTGATGAATTTCCCAAGGTAATTCATTACTGACGTAAAACCCAATGGCAAAGGCGGTGATAATCGTGGTACATAATGCCAAACTCGCTGCACGCCATTGAAAGCGACCCAAGAGCCCCTGGCTTTTAATAACCGCATTCTGTGCTACTCTTTCAACCTGCTCACAACTTTCATTGGCAATGCGTCGAAAATGATGCACATCGTATTGAGTAAAATGTTCATCCAATCGCTCTATAGCCCGCACAGTATATTGTTCAATTTGTGAAAGACTCTTCTCCAATAATTTATTTAACTCCTGAAAACCATTGGTCATTTCATCGAGCAATTGTTGACTGACTTTTTGTAGGCTATTCACATGTTCTTCACCTTGCTTTAAGGTTTTTTCGGCCGTTAAGCGAAAGCGAGCTATACCGGCTTGAGTCAGAACTTCTTGTAAGGTGTCGAGTTCATTGTGTAAATTTTGCAATTGCTGTTGTGATTTGTTTTGCTGAATTTGTGCTTGTTGCTCAATGTCCTGTCGCCATTCAAGCATTTTGGTTTCTGCAAGCTCAAAATAAGCAATGAATTCACCCGTGTGGCGTAATAGCTCTTTTAATTTAGCGATATCTTGATCCTGGATGTGTTCCATGCTTGCCTCCCTGCGCTTATTTAATGAGTCCAAGTAGACTTCTTTAGAAATTCCACTCAGGAGATAGAATTTATAAAGAAGTCAGTGACGCTCGTTCCAAGTAAATTGTTCACTGTCCTTGCCATCACGATATACTTAATAATCACCTAAAGTTTAAATTCTGTTAATTAACCTGGATTTCAGATGATTAAACAACTGCTTTTAATTTCCATTTTTATAATGTTAGCGTCATTTTTAATTATTTATTTTTTTCAGAGGAATTTAATTTATTTTCCAGCAAAAGAAGTGCCAAGTCGGCAAATATTTCATGCAGATGATATGCAAGTTATTGAGCTTTTAACCGAAGATGGTCTGACCATTAACGCTTGGTATAAACCTGCATTGCCCAATAAGCCAACCGTACTGTATTTGCATGGAAATGCTGGACATATTGGTTATCGTATGCCTCTTGTCAGACAGTTTCTTCGAGCTGGCTTTGGCGTTTTATTATTAGAATATCGTGGATATGGTGGGAATAAAGGACAGCCTTCTGAACAAGGATTATATAATGATGGTCATGCTGCTTTGCATTTTTTACTACAAACCGGTGTGGCGGCCCATAGCATCGTATTATACGGAGAATCCTTAGGCACAAGTGTAGCAACCTATTTGGCTGCGCAAACGCCAGTTTGTGCAGTGGTACTGCAATCTCCCTACACGTCCATGGCCGCTGTTGCCCGCTACCATTATCCATGGATTTTTATTCCTCCCTGGGACAAATATGATTCATTAAGCCGTATCGCTCAGCTTAAAAGCCCTCTTCTAATTCTGCATGGTGAAAATGATGGTATTGTGCCTTACGAGCAAGCACAGCTTCTTTTTAAACAAGCAGTGCAGCCGAAGCAATTTGTTAGTATTCCTGGGAAGGGACATAATGATTTATGGAGTGATTCATTTGTGCTCAAAGTTATTGATTTTATTAATGTTTATTGCCTTTAATTGCAACATTAAAGTTGAAATTTGTGCATTATAGTGTAAAGTCTTAGTTAATATTTCCTTAATCTGGATTGATTAGAATGGAATTATGAATAACGATGGGAGAATCACCATGGCATTAGCACCTCCAAGGTTTTTTAGCGAAGCGAACCTTGGCTTACCTAAGGTAAAACAAGGTCCCGGTTTTACTGATGTAGGTGGTATTGGTGATTGTGGTTTTCGCGCATTAGCGGCAGCTTTTTTAAGCAAAGCCATGTATGAAAAAAGGAACAGTAAAGAGCTAAGTCGCTTATTAGATGAGCATTTTAAGTATTTTCCAGAGCAAAAACCAAAACTGCCACTAATGACTTCTCAAGAAAAGATAGATTACATAACCAAGATACCCGGCATGCCCGTGTTTGTGCAAACCTTGGCTTATACTTTACGCCAGATGGCGGTTGATGAAATCGTTGCTCATCCTGAGTATTATCGTGGCGCATTTTTTGGTAAAGAGGCAATGCCTATTTCGCCTCAGGCGATGCGACTTGAGACCACCTGGATTGATGAAACGGCTATCGCAGCTGTTGCCAAAACAACTGGATTTCCTGTAGAGGTTCAGGTAGTTACTCCTAGCAAAAGCTTACCCTTACGTCTTGAATACGGGAAAGAGAGCACCGTGCCTGGTAATCCCTTGGTAATTGAATTGCAAAATAATCATTACCGTCCCTATGTTTCCGACCCAGCTCGTTTTCGTAGTGTTAAAGCAGTCGCTACTAATCCTATCCATCCTCAAGCTGTTGAAAAAAAGGATCCTGAGCTTAAAGAAGTTTTAGCGAGAATCAATGCAGAAGATGAGCGTTTGTTAAAAAAATTTGAAGAAACTAAAAAAATCTTAATGGCGGCTGTTCTTGGCGAAGGCCTAAGTAAAAAAGAGTTGCTCGATATTTACGTTGCAGGTATGGAGAAGAGCGATTATTTAGAAGGTTATAAGGGTTATGTTGGTACCGAGCATGGAAGTGAACGCTTTTTTACTGCTGTTAGAGCGAACCGAGACAACGCACACGACATTCATAAACGGTTTGCAAGCCATGACGAAGAAATAACCAACGATTTGGTTCATGCAATTGCTCGAGCAGTGAGTATTAACCAAATCAATCCCAGCATCGTTTTTGATAAAATTGAGCGGACACAAGAACATCGTACAAGTTTAAGTCCTCAGCCATAATTAACGCTATTGTTCGTTTGCAACCCTTGATGCTAGCTGGCATCAAGGGACAGCGTTATTTTTATAAAAATCCGTACTCTTTCATCCATTCATCACTGGCATATTTAGACATATAATTGCGAATGGAATCGGGTAAAATAACCAAGCATTTTTGCCCGGCTGCTAATGATTTAGCTGCTTCTAATGCTCCCCACATTGCAGCTCCTGAAGAACCACCAACCAGCAATCCTTCTTCACGAATCAATTTTCTTGCCATAAGAAAAGAATTTTTATCGTCAGTTTTAATGTATTTATCGATTAGGTTGTTATCCAGAACATTGGGAAAGAAATCATAGCCTATTCCTTCAACATGATAAGGTTTAATTTCATTCCCTCCACCTAAGATAGAGCCAATAGGGTCAATGCCAATAATTTTTATGCGAGGATTATATTCTTTTAGGCGTTTGGCGATACCAGTTATCGTACCCCCAGTACCAACCCCTGCAACTACCATATCTAAATTCATGCCGAAATCATCAATAATTTCCTGGGCAGTACCATAGTAATGAGCATTGGGGTTATCCGGATTAGCATACTGATCCAGAATATGAGAATTAGGAATTTCACGTTGTAACTCTTTCGCCAGAGAAATATGACTATCGGGATCATTCCAGGCGGCTTCAGTACGCGTGCGGTAGATGGTGGCTCCTAGTCGTTCCAGGACCGCTTGTTTTTCATGACTCATTTTGCTGGGCATGGTGATAACAACTTTGTAGCCAAGAACGGCACCGGCTAAAGCTATGCCAATTCCCGTATTACCTGAAGTTGGTTCAATGAGCGTATCTCCTGGTTTAATGCGGCCAGTTTGTTCTGCATGTTTAACCATATTGAAACCGATGCGGTCTTTTACTGAGCCGCCAGGATTAAAAAATTCACATTTGACATAAAGTTCGCAGGCGAGTTCTTGGCCAATGCGATTTATTTTCACAACAGGGGTATGTCCTATAGTGGCAAGAATATCAGCATAAATCATGACAGATCCTTTGTTATAATGTCGCGCTCAGTATACGCGAAAACCAGATCTTGTCATCATTAGACTTCTTTGGAGTGCTACGACAAAGGAAAAATGGCCTCATTGATGTAATGCGTTAATTTTTGTACACACTGCGGTATTGCGCGCCAAAACTCTCCTCGTGGTTTCTTCTCTCCACGAGCTTTTTACTATGATGCCAGGTAGTGGTTTATGCGAGAAACAACATTTTTAGAGCGATAAATTAAAATACCCTTAAAATTCAATGATTGTGGTTTTACAAGTTTCATGACACCAGCTAGAATGCAAGACAGTGTTAAATAAATATTTTTTCAAGGATGACATATGAAAAAAAATCATTTCTTATCGGGTATAACCTATTCATTGCTTCTTTCTTCTCCTCTGCTACTCTCTGCTTGTCAAGGTGTAGAAGGGTTATTTACTGATTCACCAAATAGAAGCTACGATAATAGACAGAGTTATGGTAATTCACAGCATACGACGACTATTTATCAAAGTGGCGTTGCCAATCACCATCGCTCTTCTGCTACTACAGCAACAGGTTCTGCAGATAATAGTAATTCAACGAGTGCGAAGGCATCATCCGCTGCTTCTACATCGGCGCAAGCGTTAGGAAATACTCCTCAAACCTCAACTCAAGCGGCTAAGAAAACAGTTGGCACAGCAGTACCTACTGAAGCACCTACTGTAGGACAATAAGTAAACAACATCAAAGCTATTTTATCGGATTGTTGGGGATTCGGACTGAACCCCAACTGATTGTCGAAATGCATTAACTTGGTGAAATCAACGTTATGGCGGTAAAATGCGCCATATGATATTCATATGGATGAAAAATGGACGCATTGAAAGAAGCCGTTGCTAAAGCGGCATTAAATCAGCTTACCGATGAAGTGATACTTGGAATTGGTACTGGTTCAACGGTGAATTACTTTATTGAGCAATTAGCGACAATCCGCCATCGTATTGACGCGTGTGTTGCCAGCTCAAAGGACACGGAAGCGCGTTTACGTGCTTTAGGTATTCCTGTTATTGATTTAAATGTTGCGGCTGAAGTACCAATTTATATTGATGGTGCTGACGAAGTGACAGCGCAGCGGCAGATGATCAAAGGCGGTGGTGGCGCATTAACGCGGGAAAAAATTCTTGCTTCAGCCGCGCAGCAATTCGTTTGTATTGTTGATGAATCAAAGGTTGTCGGACATTTAGGAGCGTTCCCAGTGGCAGTTGAAGTGATTCCAATGGCCCGAAGCTTTGTTGCTCGTGAACTAGTCAAGTTGGGTGGAGATCCCGAATATCGCGAAGGGTTTATCACTGACAATGGCAATATCATTCTTGATGTTTATAATCTTGAAATAAGTAATCCTGTTGAATTAGAAGGATTAATTAAAGTAATTCCTGGGGTTGTTGATAATGGTTTATTTGCTAAACGTTGCGCCGATATTGTCTTGATAGCAACAAAAACAGAGATTAAAACAATTCGTTAAATCCTTAATTTTCTCTTAAGGTTTGCTCGTTATACTCCTTTCTGAAATAGAAGGGAGTTCCCATGCGTGTATTAATTGTCGAGGACAATGCATTTAATGCATTTTGCTTAAGTCGTTTGCTGACAACGGTTAACAAGCAAGTTCAGCTTATGGTTGTGAATGATAGCTTAAGTGCTTTAAATTATCTTGCAGAGAACAATGTCTCTTTTGTGGTTATGGATGGTGATTTAGGTGCTACCGATGGTCTCTATTGTAATGGTCCCTCCTTAGCAGAAATAATTTGGCAAAAATTTCCTGAATTGCCCATTGTTGCCTGGTCTGATTCTGATGCAATGCGCAGGGCTTTTATTGATGTTTTCAAGCAATATAATAAACCCTTCAATGAGTATACCTATTGGACAAAAGTAGTTAGCCAGGAACGTATTCGTCAATCATTAACTTACCTCGTTGCTCAAAATACTGATAAATATTTCTCGAGAGAAAATAAAGAGCACTGCTTGCCTGCTGCTTGAGAATTATTCGTAATATCTTATCTAAATCGCCATTCTTGAAGAGTACCGTTATTCCAAGCGCAGCGAGGAATAACGATATACTTTTGCTGAGACAGTCGTGCGTCAATCATGGTTTAAGCTTGGCACCAGCGTAGTTTCACGTTAGGATTATGATTTTTGCACAGGGTAATGACGAATGGAGCAGCTAGACGTTACTTCACAAAAAACAGTACAAGAGCAACTATCGCAAATAAGTACTCATCTCAATACACGTATTCTCGGTCAACAAGAGTTAGTATCACGACTATTAATTGCATTACTAGCTGATGGGCATTTATTAGTGGAGGGTGCGCCTGGCTTGGCAAAAACTCGCGCTGTCAAAGAATTATCCTCAGTTGTTGAAGGTGATTTTCATCGGATCCAATTTACCCCCGATTTATTGCCCGGCGATTTAACAGGTACAGATGTTTATCGACCTGAAAATAGCTCTTTTGTTTTTCAACCGGGTCCCATTTTCCATCATATGATTCTTGCTGATGAGATTAATCGTGCCCCAGCTAAAGTCCAGTCTGCATTGCTTGAAGCTATGGCAGAGCGTCAGGTGACGATTGGGGGCACGACGTATCCTTTACCCGAATTGTTTTTAGTCATGGCTACACAAAATCCAATCGAACAAGAAGGAACATATCCTTTACCAGAAGCACAACTCGATCGCTTTTTAATGTATGTCAAAATTAATTATCCCGATGCACCAGTGGAGCATGATATTCTGACATTAGCGCGTCGGGAAGCTGCAGGGAATTTGAATTTAAAGCCGACGTTAGCTACCATAAAACCATTAACCCAGGCTACGCTTTTTGAGGCGAGACGAGAAGTTTTAGAAGTACACAGCAGTGAAGCTTTAGATAATTATCTGGTGCAATTAGTTGTCGCTACGCGGAATCCCGGTGTTTATAGTGATGAGTTAGGACGTTGGCTACGCTTTGGCGCAAGTCCACGAGCCACTATTTCTCTTGATCGCTGTGCTAAAGCCCATGCCTGGCTGGCCGGTCGCAATTATGTGACACCAGAGGATATACACGTTATTGTCCACGATGTCCTTCGTCATCGTATACTTTTGAGTTTTGAAGCAGAAGCTGAAGGCGTAACAAGTGATGATTTTATTGATGCTTTGCTACGGTTGATTGCTGTTCCTTAGAGGTCCCTATGAGCGAAGGATTAGTTGCTGAACTTGATGAGTTAATTGCTTACAAACGTTATGCTCACAAAGTCCATTTTAAATCTGAAAATAATGCCCGCTATGTTGGAAATCATAGTTCAAAACTACGTGGGCGAGGAATGGATTTTGCCGAAGTACGCAATTATCAGGCTGGTGATGAAATTCGGCATATGGAATGGCGTGTTACCGCTCGTACGGGTCGGCCGCACGTAAAGCTTTATCAAGAAGAACGAGAGCGCCCTGTTGTCATTCTTTGTGATTTTAATCCTTCCATGTATTTTGGTACGCGTTTAGCATTTAAATCTGTGGTTGCCGCGCGTCTGGCAGCGATGATTGCATGGACAGTAATTAAGCAAGGTGACAAAGTGGGAGGTTTGCTTTATTCACCTAATGAACACAGTGAATTTACGCCACATAGCCGGAATTTAGGGGCCTTGCCATTTCTGGCCGGCTTATGCCGTTATACAAGTGCCGTGTTGGATAGTAACAGCAATCCTATCATGTTGAGTGATGCTTTAATTCGCTTAAGGCGCGTTGTGCGACCAGGTAGTATTGTCGTTATTCTTAGTGACTTTTATGCAACAGATGCAGATAGTGAGCGACATTTGAGCCGATTACGAGCGCATAATGATGTTATCGTGTATCACCTCTGTGATCCCCTGGAACTTGCGCCGCCAAAACCCCAATTTTATCCTGTTACTAATGGGCAACAAGAAGCTGTTTTTGACACGACAGATGATGAAGTGAGTAAAAATTATGAGCGGTACTGCGAAGAGAGAATTGCTAATCTAAAAATGCTATTTAAACATCAGCAGATACCTTATGTGCAGGTGACTGCAGAAATGAATATACCTAAATTAGTACGACAGACATTTCCCAGGAGAATAAGTGGCTGATGCGCAGTTATTAACGCAATTGCATGATATTCACCTACCAGCGGCTATTGGTTGGTGGCCCTTGGCGCCCGGCTGGTATGTTTTGATAATTAGTTTGCTATTGCTGGCAGGGATTTTCTTCGCCTATAGTTATCGTCGTCGTGGATATGGTCGGGCAAAAAGAGAGGCTTTACAATTGTTGGCAAATTTGCAAAATGAGTATCGACAACATCGTAACAGTCAATTAAGTAGTATGAAAATTTCCGAACTATTGCGACGCGTTGCTTTAGTTTATTTCCCCAGACAGCAGATAGCGAGTCTCCAAGGCAATGAATGGATCGAATTTTTAAATACCACATCGAAGAAGATTGATTTTTACCAGGTCAGCGAGCTCCTTTTACAGGTACCTTATCAACTATCCACAGAAAGGGATTTAGATCCCCTTTTTACTCGCGCAAGAGCGTGGATAAAACAACGAGGTGTACCATGTTCGAATTAGCTTTACCTTGGGTTTTATTTTTTTTGCCGCTGCCTTTATTTATTTGGTTTTTCTTTCCCCGAGCCCATGTTAAATTGCCGGCAGCACTTCGGGTGCCCTTTTTTAATACGATATCCACCCTTGTTAATAAAAAACAAAGAACTTTTGCAGGTAATGTGCAAATAGGGCTTTTATCATTAATATGGTGTTTGCTTGTCATTGCTGCTGCAGGTCCTCGGTGGATAGGGGAGCCGCAACCTCTGGAAAGAGAGGGACGTAATATTATGTTAGTTCTTGATTTATCGGGTAGTATGGAACTTCATGATATGGTTCTTAATGGTTATGCAGTAAGTCGTTTGGCGGTAGTTAAGCGCACTGCAGAGGAATTTGTACAAGCACGAGTCGGAGATCGTATAGGCTTAATTTTATTTGGTACTCGTGCCTATCTACAAACACCTTTAACTTACGATAGGCAGGCAGTATTGCAACGACTCGAAGATGCCACGGTTGGTCTAGCAGGCCAAACCACATCCATAGGTGATGCTTTGGGGTTAGCGGTAAAACGCTTGCAAAATGTGCCTCCTAAAGGGCGAATGATTATTTTACTGACCGATGGTGCGAATAATTCTGGCGTATTGCCTCCATTGAAAGCTGCTGAACTGGCTAAACTGGATGGGATTAAGGTTTATACGATTGGCCTTGGTTCTGAAGGGGATCCCAGGGCACTAGGGCATGTATTTTTTAATATGAATGCGTCTTCAGACCTGGATGAAGAAACGTTGCAAGAAGTGGCAAAAATAACCGGAGGACGTTATTTTCGAGCCACCGATATTCAATCATTAAATACTATCTATGAAACAATTAATCAACTGGAAACCGTGTCGCAAGAGAAAGCAACCATTCGTCCACAACATGATTATTATTCTTGGCCTTTGGCATTTGCATTGCTCCTGTTTTGTTATTGGCTTGGAGACAAAGCAGGACTATTGTCAAATTTAAGGAAAGTTTTGCAGCGCAAGGTTTCTGTATCATGACTGAGTTTCACTTTCTTCGTCCCTGGTGGCTGTTAACCCTTCTACCTTTATTATACTTAGGGTGGTATTTATGGCGGCAAAAACCACAAATGGAAGCCTGGGCTGCCATTTGTGACAGGCACTTACTTGAACGTTTAGTGGTATCCAAGGGGAAAACTAATCGTCATTGGGCTTTTTGGCTGCTGTTAGCAAGTGCCTTATGTATGATTATTAGCTTGTCTGGACCAACCTGGTCTCGTTTACCAGTTCCTGTTTATAAACAAATTCAACCGCGAGTTTTGGTGTTGGATATGTCAGATGCGATGCTTGCTCATGATTTATCCCCCAACCGCTTATCTCGAGCCAAGTTTAAATTACATGATTTATTTAAGCGACGTGATATTGGACAAGTGGGGTTAATCGTTTATTCAGGTGAGCCGTTTGTAGTATCACCATTGACCGATGATGGGCAAACGATTGATGCGCTTTTAGCGTCACTATCCCCTGATATTATGCCCGTAGAGGGACATCAATTGAATACCGCACTTGAAGAAGCGGGCCAATTAATTAAACAAGCAGGTTTTCATCGTGGACAAATATTAGTATTAACTGCTGAAACACCGAGCACTGCCGCGATTGCTGTAGCCAAAGAGCTGGCAAATGAGCGGATTATCACGTCAATTCTACCTATTAAAGCTGATAAAAATTTAAATCCATTATTCCAGGAATTTGCGGCCGCTGGACAGGGAGCATTATTGCCGTTTACTGATGATTCCGGTGATTTGGATAAATGGCTTGCTATTAATTCTGGCAACCAATTCCATCTGGATCAGCAAGATGATATTCCTCTTTGGCGTGATGAGGGGCGCTGGTTTTTATTGCCCGCACTTCTTTTTTTATTACCTGTTTTCAGACGTGGTTGGCTCCAGAGGGTGGATATATGAGAATAGTCTGGTCACTCATACTTCTGAGTATTTCCTGTTGCAGCTATGCTTTTAGCTGGTCGGATTTATGGCTTACCAAAGATCAACAGGCCCAAACTTTGATGAAGAAGAAGCAATACAAAGAGGCAGAAGACACCTTTGAAAATCAGGCTTGGCGAGCGACTGCTGCCTATCGTGCTGAAAATTATAAAGAAGCGGCCAGATATTATGAGTCGCTGCAAAATGAACAAGGATTTTATAATCAAGGGAACGCATTAGCAAAATTGGGACAATATGAAAAGGCTATTAAGGCTTATGATAAAGCATTAGCTTTAAATCCCAATAATAAGGATGCACAGTATAATCGTAATTTAGTGAAAGAATTATTAAAAAATAAGAATCAACAACAAAATAAAGACCAGCAGCAAAATCAGGGACAGCAAGGTCAAAATCAGCAAAATAAAGATCAGCAGCAAAATCAGGGACAGCAAGGTCAAAATCAGCAAAATAAAGATCAGCAACAAAATCAGGGGCAGCAAGGTCAAACTCAGCAAAATAAAGATCAGCAACAAAATCAGGGACAGCAAGATCAAAATCAGCAAAATAAAGATCAGCAACAAAATCAGGGACAGCAAGATCAAAATCAGCAAAATAAAGATCAGCAGCAAAATCAGGGACAGCAAGATCAAAATCAACGGAATAAAGAGCAACAACAAAATAAAAATCAACAGGCTGAAGATCAGAAAAAAACACAGGGAACTAAATCCCCAGACAAACAAAAAGGAACACCTAAAGATGCGGCTGAAGAGTTGGCAGTAGAACGTGAAAAACAACAGGCAAAAGAGCAATGGTTACGGTTAATTCCGGATGACCCGGGTGGTTTAATGCGAGAGAAGTTCTTACGAGATCATTTACGTAGACAAGGTGGTTGGTATCAATGAAAAAAATTTTATTAAGTTTATTTTTATTGGGCTGCTATGGTCTTGGATTTGCTACAGTGACGATGCAATTAGAATCGTCGCAAGTTCAAGCGGATGAAACATTTAGACTTATTTTAACGTTAGAAGGGGAGGAAATTGATAGCGTCCCCGATCTATCGCCGCTGCAAAAAGATTTTACCATCGTAGGCACAGAGCGTAGCATGAATTATACGCTTGTTAATGGTCGAGCCAGTTCGGTTAGTCAGTGGTTAGTATTATTGACTCCTAAAAAAACCGGCACATTAACTATTCCCGCAATTCAAGTGGGACAGACAAAAACAAATCCTGCCAATGTCGAAGTAACTGATGAAGCACCAGACAGTAAGCAGGTTGACACAGAAAAGCAGCAGGATGTGATGCTGACTACAGAGATAAGTGAAAAAAATCCTTATATTAATCAACAAGTTATTTATACGGTAAAACTTTATAGCAGTCGGCGCATGGTGAATACGGACTACCAACCACCCCAAGTGGAAAATGCGCTGCTTATTCCTCTAGGTGCAGGACGACGTTATCAAACCGCTGAGAAGGGAAGAATATATGTGGTTGATGAACAACAATATGCTATTTTTCCTCAGAAAAGTGGTAGTTTAAAAATTATCCCTCCCACTTTTCGCGCCGTGATTTATGATGTAGTGCCAAGGCATGTGAATGAGCGGGGGAATTCAATGCTGATTCAAGTCAGGCCTATTCCGCCTCATTTAAATAAAAATTGGTTACCTGCCAAACAGGTAACGTTAAGTGAGACTTACGATAATAATAATCTTTCTTTGCAACAAGGAAGTACTATTGTTCGCACTGTAACGTTGCGTGCCAGGGGAGTTCCTGCACAGTTACTGCCTCCACTTGATTTTGGTAACAGTACGGAATTTTCTATTTACCCTGAAAAGCCCTCTGAAAGAAATGTGTTTAAAGAGCCCGATTTAGTTGGTTCAACTACCGTGAAAGTAACTTATTTGTTTAACAAGGCGGGACAAATTACCATCCCTGCTTTAAATTTAACTTGGTTTAATACCACAACGGCTAGAGAAGAAACAATTTCTTTACCAGAGCATACTGTGCAAGTGATTGCCTCGGCGACAGCACCTCAAGCAGCTGTAAAAAGTCCTCCTGCACAATTCACTGTGTCACCTAAAGAAGAAACAATACTTCCTACCAAAACTAAGGAAAATGCATCCGTCAAAACAACGACAAATCCTGCTTGGTGGGTGGCGGGAGTTTTTGCGCTGGCGTGGTTATTAACTTTAGGTTTGTGGTTCTGGCAACGGTCAACGCGAAATTCAAAACAGACCTCAAAACAGATTTTGAGGCGACTGAAGGAGGCCTGTTTGCAGAACAATGCTTCGATGGCACGTGATACCTTATTACAATGGGCACAGAACCTTTGGCCTCAGGCGAATATTTTAAATCTGATAGATGTTGAACATAGAGTCGATGATGAAGCATTAAAAGAGCAAATTAAAAAATTATCACAGGCACTCTATAATAATAATGGACAAAAATGGCAGGGAGAGGCTTTATGGAACAGGATTCTCGCCTTTAGACAGAATAAGAAAATGACACCAGGTCAGGCGCAATCACTACCTCCCATGCACAAACTTTAAACGGTGGTTATTCATGTTGCTTAGCGAATATTGCAATTTGGATGTACTTGGCCTTAGCGAATTCATTAAGACCATTGGACTAAATCCAGAAGAAGTTCTGGATTGCGCTATCACTCGTATGCATGAAGTGAATCCTTTGCTTAATGCTGTAGTTACTGATTGCAGTGATTGGGCACGTAAGCAACTTAGAAAAATGAAAGGCGATGAGCCTTTTTATGGGGTACCAATCTTAATCAAAGATTTAGGATTTACCTTGGAAGGAGTCCCGTATACTGCCGGGTCAGCTTTTTATACGAGTAATAAGTCGCAGTTCAATAGTGATTTCATTCAGCGTCTATTGGAGTTGGGAATGGTTCCTTTTGCCAAAACCAATGTTCCTGAATTAGGACTGTCCTACGTAACAGAATCGCTGCTGCATGGTCCCTGTCGAAATCCCTATAATTTAAATCGAACACCCGGAGGATCGTCGGGTGGTTCTGCGGCTGCAGTTGCTGCAGGAGTGGCGCCACTTGCTACAGCAAATGATGGTGGTGGTTCTATTCGTATCCCGGCTGCTTGCTGTGGATTGTTCGGTTTTAAACCCACACCAGGATTAACGCCAATAGGACCTTGGGTTGCAGAATCGTGGTCTGGGCTATCTGCCAGTCATGTTTTAACTCGTAGTGTACGTGATTCAGCACTGTTATTTGAATGTTTAACTGCCTCAAGCTTACAAGAGGCCAAGCGTCGGATTGATAATTTCCATCGGCAACCCATCGCTTCCTCACCATTAACAATAGCGCTACTCCATCCACAAATTTTTACAGTAGCTCCTGTTGCCAAGGTTTATCAACTGGCAGTTGAGCATGCAGCAAAGGTGCTGAGAGAAAGTAAACATCAGGTGGAGTTTTATGATTTAAAGCTCGATATGGAGGCCATCGGTGACTGCACCTTAACAATTATAGCAGCCAATGTTTGGGCAGAAATTGAAAATCAGCAACACGAAAGGGGGCGTGTAGCAAAGCCCAGAGATTTAGAGCCAATTACATGGGAATTTATGTTGCAGGGGCAAACCATCACGGCCTCGCAATTAATTAATAGCAAAAATAAACTTTATCAATTGTTGCAACCACTGCGGACATTGTTAGAACAGGTTGATATTCTCCTAACACCCGCACTAGCACAGTTACCCCTGCTTGTTGGCAGTCTACAAACTAGTCGTTTTGAGGATTATTTACAAAAAAATCATGAATTTTCGCCGTTTACTTCGCTATTTAATCAAGCTGGTATGCCAGCAATGACTATTCCTGTCATGTCTCATGATGGCTTTCCAATTTCTGTCCAGTTTGCTGCAGATAAAGGTAATGACAGGCTACTATTACGCCTCGCCAGTCAGCTTAGTGCAGAATTTCCAGAATTTTCTCGCCCAATAATGACTCTTAGAGAATGAATAATTTGCTATATAGGGTCTTACATAGCAAGCCCAGAGTGCAATTGAGAATTATTTCGCACACAATTCTCGCTATTTAATCAACACTGGGTTATAATCAAATTACTTGTGGTCTTTAGCTCCCTGGCTGGAAACAGTGTTCTTCGTGAAAATCCCTCCTTTTGAAGTACAAAGTAGCGAATTAACGCGCGGTATATCCATACTTGTTTCTTTGTTTAGTTGGCTGAACGCAAGTGTATGTTTAATTTTATTTGGAAAGTAGAAATGTCTGATAAAGAAACAGGCCACGTTAAGTGGTTTAATGATGATAAAGGTTACGGATTCATCAGTCGTGATAATGGTCAAGACGATGTGTTTGTACATTTTCGCTCAATTAACAGCGCAGCTGGTCGCAAAACTTTGAAAGAAGGCCAACGTGTAGAGTTCTTAGTAACGAAAGGACCTAAAGGCTTGCAAGCGGAAGATGTAACTGCCGTTTAATCTCTGCTGTTTCTCGGTATCTTCTCTCTTTACCGTCGACCCCGACAGTAAAGGGAGATGATCTTTTTGTGCTATGAAAAATCTTGATGTAATTATTATTGGTGCAGGTGCGGCCGGGCTAATGTGTGCCATAGAGGCGGGCAAGCGCGGACGACGTGTATTAATTCTTGATCATGCCAACAAAGTTGGTAAAAAAATTCTCATGTCAGGTGGTGGACGTTGTAATTTTACCAATTACTCTATTGAACCTCACAACTACCTATCAGCAAACCCTCACTTTTGCAAATCAGCACTCAAACGTTACACCGCTTATGATTTTATTGATTTAGTAAAAAAACATAACATTCCCTTCCATGAAAAATCGCATGGACAACTGTTCTGTGATAATAAAGCAGCAGATATCGTGACGATGTTACTTGCTTGTTGTAGAGAAGCGAATGTTACTATTCGACTTAATACGTCAATTAGCCGTGTAGAAAAAACGGCAAAAGGTTTTACTCTTTGCTTAAATACAGATGAGCGTCTTTGCGCACAATCGTTGGTGATTGCAACCGGAGGGTTATCTATACCCACGATGGGGGCTTCTCCCTATGGGTATCAATTAGCTGCACAATTTGGTTTAACGGTTTTACCAACTCGTGCGGGTTTAGTACCGTTTACCTTGCAACCTGAAGAAAAAGAACGTTTAAGCCTGCTCGCTGGCATATCGCTTCCCTGTCAGGTCAGCTGTAATGGTCAAAGTTTTACTTTAGATATGCTGTTTACTCACCGAGGATTAAGTGGTCCTGCGATGTTGCAAATCTCTTCTTACTGGCAACCCGGTGATCCCTTGGCAATTGATCTGGATATGCATAATCAATGGGCCTATTCTTTAGCAAAGAAAAAAAGACAGTCACCCAAAACTCGTTTAAAACATTGTTTGGAAGAGGCTTTGCCCAAGCGCGTAGTGGCAACGTTTTTTGAGGAAAGCCTAATAGAGGCCGAACTGCAAACTTTTTCTGATAAGCGCTTGCAAGAAATTGGTGAGCGTCTTAAAGAATGGCGTATTAAGCCAAATGCTACCGAAGGATACCGTACAGCAGAAGTGACTTTAGGCGGTGTGGATACGCATGCTATTTCTTCACAAACCATGCAAGTCAAAGATATTCCCGGTCTATATTTTATTGGTGAAGTACTTGATGTAACGGGTTGGCTCGGGGGTTATAATTTTCAATGGGCATGGTCATCAGGTTGGGCCGCAGGCCAGGTTGTCTAGTTTTGGTGGACATTAACAAGACGATATATTCATTACAATAGGTTTTTTACAGACTTATGCGTATAATCATGGCATCTTATATTTGCTGGGATGCATGATGATAAGATTACTTGCCTTATTTTGGGTCGTTTTCCCCTTATTGTCTTTTTCTTCTGTTAGTGTTGATGGTAGTTTCGAAGCTCGCAAATCTTGTCCTGTTTTCCTTTCAAAGAATAAAAAAACTAATCCTGATAATTACATGGTGCAACCATCACAAATTTATGTGATAAAAGAAGTTAATCGCCCTATAAAACCTGATTGGTTACGAATTGAGTTACCTAATGAAGAACATTCATTACGTTGGGTAAGTACGGAATGTGGCGAATATAGCTTTCAGGCGCGAGGTAAAACAACCTGTGAACAATTGCCCGGTCTTGCCGATTCTTATGTATTAGCATTGAGCTGGCAACCAGGTTTTTGTCAAACCTATGGTTATGAACTGGGCAAACCAGAATGCTTAAAACTAACAGCCGATTCTTATCAAGCAAATCATATGGTTTTGCATGGATTATGGCCTAATCAGCAAATTTGTGGGGAACATTATGGTTTTTGTGGTGTGCGGATTAAAGAACATCATTGTGATTATCCAGAAGTTAATTTAAGTGATAAGGTAGCCCAGACTTTACGCCAATTCATGCCTGCCTATGCGGCAGGTAGCTGCCTTGAGAGGCATGAATGGAATAAGCATGGAAGTTGTCAAACTCTTTCCAGTGATGCTTATTTTGCCTTGGCTTTACGTTTAAATCAGGAAGTTAATCAAACAGCATTAGGACAATTTCTCCATGAGCATGTTGGCGACACAATAAGGCGTGAAGAATTGCGGGAAAAAGTAAGGGAATCCTTTGGCAAAGAAACGTCTCGCAAAGTTTATTTTGGTTGTAAGAATGGTATCTTGGTCGACATTTATATTCAGCTACCAGCCTTGATCTCATCCACTGAGTCTTTGGCAGTGCTCATTAGTAAGGCGCCTGATTTTGAGCATTATGATGCGTGTCCAGGAAACATTGTTATCTCAGATTTTAATAATGATACCTGGTTTTAAAGAATGGAGGGGATAGTCTTTTCTTAAATTTGCAGATAATGTGGTATGGTTCTCCAATAGAGTGGAATAATAATCTTGCGCATTGGCCTAACTTCCTCTAATGTAGGGAAATTTAGAGTAAGTGGAACGTTGGCTATGTTGATGCGGTTTTTCTCCTTGATTTTCATTATTTTACTCACATCAAGTTGCAATAAGCATCATGCTGTCATTGTTCCCCCCGTTGCCAAAAAGGCGCTACAACAACGCCAGCTTCCTGCATTTAATCAAGTTGTTGCTGAGGGTAATATCAATGTTAGTTTGCATACAGGCTACGCCCATCCCCAACTTATTTTGCATGGGAATACCCTGGATTTAATGCAAGTTCAGACCGAAGTCAGTAACAATAGTTTGTTGATTCACGTCGGCAAGGGATATCCGCGATATGGTGCCATTACTGCAGAAGTTCGTGGACGTTATTTAAATGCCTTTACCTATCGCGGCGCTGGTACAATAACCGGTAATAATTTACGTTCTAGTCTTTTAGATCTTACGATTGATAATCCAGGTCGTACCACTCTTGGTGGCCAAATTTTCTTACGAAAATTGGCTGTCAGTGGCGGTGGCTATACCCAAATTAGCGGTGTCTACGGCCAATATTTACAATTGTCCATAGAAGATAAAAGCCGGGTGCAGTTATCAGGGACCATGAATATCACTAAACTTGACTTGGATGGTAATGCCTGGTTAGCGATGTATTGGGTTAAAAGCAATGCGTTAATAATACGTGCGAAAGATAATGCTTTTATACAATTAGCAGGGGTCGTGGGTAAATTGGATGTGGAATTATGGGATAGTGCTCATTTTAATGGTAGATATTTGCGAGCGGATCGTGCTTTTGTAAAAACTCACAATAAAGCAATTGCGGATGTTGCGGCAGTAAAACGCCAACATACGCTAGCAACGGATGCAAGTGACATCTATTTTTATAATATTCCAACGATGAAAACCGATTTTATGGCTTATAACGGCTCTGTACTTGATATGCGTGATTTGAATGTAGCCTTTATACAAGAGTACGATCGTTATAATAAATAATTGGATTTGAGTCCTCAAAACTCCTATGACTCTATTGGGGTTGTGGTAAAGGCTGGCAACTCGACAAATTTGTTTTGAGTCGATTGTATATCATTAGAGCCTTTCATGCAGGCGATAACGCTTTCAATGTCCCCATCTAAAGGAATAACATGGGCTGAATTACTCAGCCAATGAACCGCGACATTCTCTCTATTAGAAAAGCGCGTGGCAACTCGCCAGGAAGAAACAACTTTGTCATGACATCCCAGGAATACATCGGTAGGACAGCTGGGAGGGACAAAAGGAAATTGTTTAATGAAATTAAAAATTTCAATAAGCGATGTTAAAGGTAGTTTTCTATAAGTAATTTCATAATATTGATCGGTATACAAATTACCTCCAAGACCACGAAGCTCTTGAAAACCTAGCCAATTCAATAACCTGGCTAATTTTAACGTTTTCTCAAGAGGAACGCGCAGATCAAGCGCGGGAGCTAACAAGTAAAGATGGTGTATGGGAAAACAGTTGCTTAGGTGACAGGCAAGAACACCACCTAAAGACAAACCTAAAACATCGACTTGTTCAAATTCGTTGATTAAGAGTTCACAAGATTGTTCTGCAGCAGTAACCCAGGCTTCAGCTTTTACTCTGGCAAAAATTTGAAGATCCTCCCCATGGCCGGGAAGAACAGGGCAAATTACTGCATCGTAAAAAGAAAAATAGGGTAACATGGCGCGAAAGACGGCGGGGGATGAGGTAAATCCATGCAGTAAAAGTAGGGCGCGCTGCCTTTTACCATTGCGATGATTGATAGGACCTATCAATGACGAATCTCTTTTATTTAAGGCAAACAGCGAAGTCCCTCGTCTTATGCAGCGAAAATCATCAATATTCATAGAAATCCTTTCAAAAAACTTTGCAAAATAAGTGTAAATTAATACTAAAAGTATATTTTATTAGCAACTCAATTTGATACCATTAGAATACAATGTTAATTATTAAATATATAGTAAATGTTTAAGTTAGCTAGCTTATTAATTAACTTGCTGACATGGTCCTAATCTACATGTGCTAATCTTAACTAATAAGTCAAGTTTGTGGAGAGAGTGTAATGAAACAAGAATTCGAGGTGACACCTTTAGAGGATACACCAACACCTAAAAAGGAAGATGAAAATAAAACGCAAACACCACAGGAGGCTCCAAAAGCCAAGCCTACCCCTTCTTCTGCTAAGGAAGAAGAAGATAGGAAGAAGAAAGAAGATTTACAACAACAAATGATGGATGATTTGGTAAAGTTTGCAAAAGACTTTAACAACTGGCTCTATGGAAAATTTTATAAGATGCTGGGTGATGAATTCGATAAAGGCTTGCGTAGTTTGAAAGATTCATTTAGTAATACTCCAGAAGTAAAGGCAGTGAAAGATAAGGAAAATGTAGAGGAGAATAATTTATTAGAAGATGAGAACGAAGATTTAGATAATGAATTAGATGATGAAATTGAAATGCAAGAGTTATCTTCAATGAGCCCTATAGAAGATACGACATCAAAATCAAGTACGAAAGGACTTGAGACACTATCTACTGGTACGATGACTGCAGAGGGACCTAAGAGTGAGGATTTGCAGCAAGTAGCAAAGACATCTCTAAATAGTTGAGTTGCATATCCCTGCTGAAACCAAAGCCGGATATGCTATTATCTAATTATATGTTGTAATCATGCGAGAGTATTATGGGTGAAGCACTAGAGTCTGGATTATCCGACGCACCAAAACCTAGCGGTAAAGACGAAGAAGAACAAAAACCAAAGGCTAAACAAGAAGCTCCTAAGCCTAAGCCTACGCAAGAGAAAGAGGAAGGCAAAGATAAGGATTATCAAAAAGAGATGATGGATGATTTGTTGAAATTTACGCAAGACTTCAACAAAGCTCTTTATGGTGACTTCTATGACATGTTGGGTAATGAAGCCGATAAAGCCATGCGTAGCCTTAAGGATTCTTTCAGCAAAAAACCTGGTGATGATAAAGAAGATAAAAAATCCAGCAAGCAAAGCAAAGACGATACCCCGGATATGGATGAAGAAGAAGGGATGGAGATGCAAGATCTATCGTCTTCATCAGATCCAATGCAAATGACATCAGGTAGTGACACAATCACGAGTCCTACTTCCAGTAGTTCTGGTTTAGATTCAATGAATGGATTGAATCCTGATACTATTGTTGAAACAGTAGAGGCGAACCCAGAATTATTGATGGCTTTATAGTAAAACTACGCTGTAATTCATTAATTTGTTGGGAGCAGCGTAGGTACTCTTGTGCAATTTACCAATATAGTGTCTGCAGTAATATTTTTTAATTTCACTCTTTGAACAAATCTCCAACCTTGAAAAGGTCCGACTTAAGCTCGTTAAAATCAGATTCTGTACTATGCTTAAATTGTTAATTATTTTGTTGGAGTTTAGATTATGAAAAAGAAGCGAAATCCAAAAAATCCCTCTTCTGTTGAAAAAAAAGTTTCTGAAAAAAATCTGAATAAAGTTTCAGGTGGCTCTGGTAAATGGGATTGGCGCGAGGAGCAAAGAGCAAAGGAAGAAAACGACTACAACAATACTCATTTTAAAGATTAGTTGTTACAACTGACCAAAATATTAGGTTAAAGACATTTGGGAGCTGATGGAATAAAGGTCCGACCTACTAAAATCGTTAATAAAAAGGGAGATTTTTTCTCCCTTTTTTTTAAGTATTTGATCATTAACCTTCTAATAGCTTGTGTGGCAAACTTTCGAGACGACCCGACTGCGTTACTACGACATAATCCAGTTTACGTTGTAATTCACTAATCGTATCGGCACCAGCGTAGGTTAAACCTGAGCGTAAGCCGCCAACGATATCGGCAATTACACCTTCGTGATTGTTGCGATAAGCAACCTCAGTGGCAACGCCTTCGGCAGTTTTCCATTCATGCATTTGACCTAAAAAGTCTTCTTGCGCCTCTCGAGATGCCATACCACGATAGCGTTTAACTTGTTTGCCATCTTCTTTGGTGATAATTTCTCCGGGAGTAGGCTCTGTCCCTGCTAACATACCACCAATCATGACAAAATCAGCACCGAAGGCTAAGGCCTTTACGATATCACCAGAAGTTCGAATACCGCCATCAGCTACAATAGAACGATCGGTGCGAGCACAATCTTGAATACAGGTTAGCATAGGGATACCAAAACCAGTTTTAATCCGCGTACTGCAAACGGAACCACCACCGATACCTGCTTTAATAATATCCGCACCACAAGAGGCTAGATAATCAGCTCCGGCATAAGTTGCCACGTTACCTGCCATAATGCAGCGACTACCTAAAAGCCGCCTTAAATTTTTAAGTGTTTTTCCAACATATTTGGCATGAGCGTGAGCAACATCAACACAGAAAAAATCAGCTCCAGCATCACGTAAAGCTTCAGCTCGTTGTAATTCTGCATCGGTACAGCCTACAGAAACAAAGACCTGGCCATTGCATTTTTTGAATTCCTTGATGTTATCTTCAATACTCAAAAAGCGATGTAACGCGCCAATACCGCCTTTACTATGCATGAAATTAGCCATTTTGCTTTCTGTGATCGTATCCATATTGGAACTAATAACAGGTAATTGCAGGGTTAATTTTGCTAACCTGTCGGTCATGCCGATATTAACGACGCGTCTTGATTCATGGTGATTGTAGGCAGGAACCAGTAATACATCATCAAAAGTGATGGCTTGGTTATTCATTCATTCATCCTCTTTGGCTTGGCAAAAGTGTGTACTATAAATGCTCAGCGGCATAATAAGCAAGTCTTGAGCGTTCGCCACGTGTTAAAGTCATGTGCGCACTGTGCTGCCAATGTTTAAAGCGGTCCACAGCAAAGGTTAATCCTGACGTGGTTTCTGTTAAATAAGGGGTGTCAATTTGTTTGATATCACCAAGGCAAATAATTTTGCTGCCAGGTCCTGCTCGCGTGACTAAAGTTTTGATTTGCTTCGAGGTCAAATTTTGTGCTTCATCAATGATGATAAAGCGGTTTAAGAAGGTACGACCGCGCATAAAGTTAAGAGAACGAATTTTTATTTTATTTTGCAATAAGTCCTGAGTGGCACCACGCCCAAAACTGCCACCTTCTTGAGAACTATGAAGAACTTCGAGGTTATCCATCAAAGCGCCCATCCAAGGCGTCATTTTTTCTTCTTCTGTACCAGGCAGGAAGCCAATATCTTCACCGACAGGGATTGTGACTCGAGTCATTAGAATCTCATTGTAACGACTTTGATCCAAGACTTGAGTCAAGCCTGCGGCAATTGTTAACAAGGTTTTACCCGTACCTGCTGAACCTTGCAGCGTAACAAAATCAATTTCAGGGTCTAATAGTAAATTCAGGGCAAAATTTTGTTCGCGATTGCGGGCAGTAATTCCCCAGACTGAATGTTTAGGTTGAGTATAATCTCTGGCCAGTTGTACTACGGTACCACCCTCTGCAATTTCTTTAACGATAGCTTGAAATTGATTATCCTGCGTACTAATACAATCGTTAAAATTCCACTGTGCAGTTAACGGTCCACTGATGCGATAAAAGGTTTTGCCGTTATCTTGCCAGGCCTCCATATTTTTTGCATGACTGTCCCAGAAATCATTATCAAGGATATGAAGTCCGCTATGCAGGAGATTAACATCATCTAATACTTTATCGTTGTAATAATCTTCAGCCGGTATCCCAAGGATTCCTGCTTTGATCCGTAAGTTTATGTCTTTAGAGATGATAATCACCTGACGGCCGGGATATTTTTTCTGTAGACCAAGGGCGGTAGCAAGCAGGGTGTTATCTGCTTTGTGTCCAGGTAATGAAGTGGGACGCAATTGCTCAAATTCATCAGTTTGAAAAAATAAACGGCCGCTACTTTTGATTTTTTCCGAGCTAAGAAAATTCGCTATAGGAAGACCGGCTACAATTTCTTGATGACTGGCATTACTCATTAACTCCACTAACATACGGTTGGTTTGACGTACGTTGCGGGCAACTTCAGAAATACCTGTCTTATGGCTATCTAACTCTTCTAGGACTACCATTGGTAAGTAGATATCATGCTCTTCAAAGCGATAAATAGCCGTAGGATCATGCATCATGATATTCGTATCAAGCACGAACAGTTTTGATTCTCTATTTTCCTTATCCATGGTTCCACCTATCAGCTAAATGTTTCATTGTGCTGAGGGTGACTAACACAGTCAAGCGTTATCTTTCTCTTATAATCAGTTATCTATCGTCTTGTTCAGCCACCAAATAATATGGATAGAAAGAGCACTCTTTAGTGTTGTAATTCCTGTAAGGTTTTAATAACTTCCGCTACGTGATTTTTAACACTGACTTTTCGCCACTCACGGCGCAACACACCTTGCGGATCGATAAGAAAAGTACTGCGTTCTATGCCTCGTACCTGCTTGCCATACATCGATTTCATTTTAATAACATCAAATTGCTGACACAAAACTTCGTCTTTGTCACTAATTAATTCAAAAGGAAATTCTTGCTTGCATTTAAAGTTTTCGTGCGATTTTAAACTGTCACGAGAAATACCGAGAACCTCCGCATGCAATTTTTGCAGTTGTGGATAATAGTCACGAAAATCTTGTCCTTCCAAAGTACATCCCGGGGTGGAATCTTTAGGATAAAAATAAAGAATTAGCCATTTGCCGTGATAGTCACTTAATTTGCCTTGCAAACCATTGGTTGCAGTAAATTCAATATCCGCTAGTTTATCGCCCACGTTCATAGTGCCTCCTGATTTAGTAAGATTAGACTAATTCAAAGAGATGATTTCGCCAATACTCATTCTTGGGTGTATAATCATTTCTTTTATTAATTATTAATAGTTTTAATCGATTCAGGTAGCTTATGGGTAGCCATAAAAAACAAAGTGCGACAATTGTTACTAACAGAAAAGCACATTTTGAATATTTCCTCGAAGATGAATACGAAGCAGGGTTAGTGCTTGAGGGTTGGGAAGTTAAAAGCTTGCGAGCAGGAAAAATTAATCTTTCCGATGCGCATGTCATTATTAAACAGAGTGAAGCCTTTCTATTGGGCGCACAAATTCAACCTTTGCCCACAGCGTCGGCTCATCTTTTTCCGGATGCCACACGCACTCGTAAGTTATTGCTTAACCGCAAAGAGCTTAATCACCTGATTGGGAGTGTAGAGCGCCAAGGTTATACTCTAATTCCATTGTCTTTATATTGGAAAAATAATCGCGTGAAAATGAAATTAGCATTGGCTAAAGGAAAGAAAACCCATGATAAACGCGAAACTGTCAAAGACAGAGATTGGCAACGAGATCGTGCTCGCGTTATGAAAAAGCATAACTAAAATAATGGGAACAGAGGTTAGTCATTCGGATTTTTCGGGACTTTCATGCCCTTTTCTCGCGCTTTTGATAAGCCTATAGCAATTGCTTGCTCTTTACTTTGCACTTTCTTGCCGGCTGGACCACTACGAGCAGTACCTTTTTTATAGCGATGCATTTCTTTTTCGACTTCTTTTTGCGCCCCTTTACTGTATTTTCTATCCATTATTCACTCCTCCTTTGATTTAAAGGGTATAAATTAAGTATAGTATGAAGCCTGTTTTGCTCGTGAATTAACTCTTTGCTATTTTGGTCTTTTCCTTTGCTGCCACCCATAACTCCATTAAGACAGCGATAGGTTCACCTTTAAGATCGACAAACCCTCGCTCTTTAGCAATTTCTTTTAAAGCTTGCATGCGCGTTGTAAATTTTGCTGTTATTTTTCTTAGCGTTTCTTCAGGGTTAAATCCTGCAAAAAGACATAAAGAGATAGCTGTATGCAGCAAATCCCCAATTTCTTCCTGGATACGTTGGCTTGATTCGCTCTGGATTATCGCATTCTTAATTTCCTCACATTCACTAATCGCTTGCTCAATAATCATGCCCTCATTTGGCCATTCGAAACCAAATTGGCGAGCATCTTTTTCAATGCTTACAAGCTCATGGAGTGGATCATTTAGTGCTCTCATCAGATAAACCATCTCCCACGTATACCCTTGGGGTTTTTGATTAAAAAGTGGGTGGAAGCCATTGTTTTCATAGAAACGATAAGTCTTTAAATAATTGCGGTCTTTTTCGGAGGAGGAAAGGGTTTCT
The DNA here is from genome assembly GCF_029026145.1 of Legionella cardiaca. Classification (NCBI taxonomy): domain Bacteria; kingdom Pseudomonadati; phylum Pseudomonadota; class Gammaproteobacteria; order Legionellales; family Legionellaceae; genus Legionella; species Legionella cardiaca. Next base: position 3,297,196 of record NZ_CP119078.1, read on the forward strand.
ACGGTCATTGTTTTGGCTTGTTGTTTTTGGGCATAAATACAAGCTTTTTGTAGCAGTATACTGCCGATGCCGTGACCTTGATATGCTTTTAAAACTCCCAGCCAATAAAGATTGCTATTGGCAGGATAGGGGAAGGAAAGACTTAAAAGCCCCACATTCATGCCATCTATCATTGCCGCAAAATTAACACAATCATGAACACCCTTTGCGTAGGCTTCATTGCAGTCAGGCAGGCCAAAATACTCCGGCAAATCATTGCTAATTTTATGACATAACTTTTCTGCATCAGTAGTGGAAATAATTTCTATGGAATAATTCATAAGATCCTGTAAAGAGATAAGTAGCTTTGTAACAAAATCTGTCATGCCCGCGAAGGCGGACAACCATCCATCAAAATAATCTGGAGCGTATGCATTCCCTTTGGCAAGATACGTTTGGAGACAAGCGCTGGCCTGATTCCCCGTGTCAAATCGAGACCAAAGGGCCTAGCGTGACATAAAATGCTAACAATGGCAAAAAATTCACTAATTTGAATTATGTCTTCTGATCCGTGTAGAGTAGTCGAAGCTCGGCATATTTCCAGTTCTAGAGATCTGGTAGCGAATAGAGAAGAACATGATCTTCTAGAAGAAATGCTTGAGGAGTCAACGTATATTGCTAATAACGAGCACTACTTAATTTTTACCCCTTTAGGTATCCTTCACTGAAATATGGATTTAGATTTTGCTAGGGAGTACGAACCATCCTTATGGTATTGCTCTCTTGATTACTAGCCGCTTTAGCTGAAGTAGCTTGAAGTATTTATCTTTGCATCGGCAAGATCAAAAAAAATTGGGTAAAAACGTCGCAGCATTTACCTCGGAGGTGTTTTTTGAAAAAGGGGCCGATTTATCTTTAATACGCTAATTGGCGGTGCTGGGCAAACGAAAATAATGTTGAATTTACGCGTGATGAGATTTTGAATAAAAGAAAGTTCTCTTTTCTAGAAGATTTCGAGTTAATAATTAATTCCCCTAATTACTGAAATTAGTTCAATAAAGCCAATAACGTTATGATTGTAATTTATGAACCTAGTTAGTTAATGAATTGGAAACCGGGTTGCCTCTGTGCTATCGAGGCCTGTAATGCGATTGATAGACATAGCTGCCATTATTATTTTCTGTGATTTCACTCATGAGCTCGATTAGGACTCTTAAAAAGAAAGCAGCTAACGTGATGGTTAATCCGGTTATAGCGTGATTATTATCTTGAGAGCAAAGCGCTGCGGTAAAGAGGAGTATGCCTGACAGCATGCTGATAATTACCGCATTATTCAAGAATTCATTATGATTCAAGCGATAAAAAATGCTGTGCCGATTAGTACTGGCTTGCTCCATTTGTTCTAGGTGATCGGATTGTTCTAATTGTCCGGGATCTGATTCCTCAAGCTCCAATTGTTCCATCTGTCCTAATTCATTAATTATTTCATCTAAAGGAGTAGCGACCTGGGTGTTTATTGTTTTAAATTTGGTTCCATATTTGCTCATAATGCAACAATCCAAATAAAAGAAAATAGAATAACAAGCCTCTTATAAAATAAGCTCCCTCTTTGGTAATTTTTATTTTCCATAAAATTTTAACCAATCGTTTTTGCAATTTGCAATGTTTAACTAGCTCGCCCACTCGATCAGTAGAATTTCATTAAAGCTAAGATTTATAAGAAGAGATAAAAAAATATTAACTTGGGTATAAATTTTGTTGTAAAACGATAATTTATTGTTATAATGCAGTGGTTTCAACTCCAGAAAGGAACGTTATTATGCAAAAAATAAAATTTACAAGTCATATGCTTTATCTCTTATTCCGCGCACTCTGTTGGCTAATACCACTCATCACTACGTATCTCATTCTGTTTAATATTGAAGATATGTTAACGTGGGGTGGATGGGCCGTGACTCCCGCTCAAATCCATGATACGCATTTCTCATTAACACATCGCTTAGCCATTTTGGCGATTCAATGCGCGCCCTTATCTATCAGTGTTCTTATCTTTCATAAGCTTGCTAATTTATTTAGGCTTTATGAACAGGGAAATTTATTCGAGGAAGAGAATATAAAATTAATTAAACAAATTAGCATTTATATGATTGCGGGGGAATTGTTGCAATTGATTTATCAACCCTTAATCACTGCTGCATTGACTTTTAATAATCCCCCAGGACAGCGTTTTGCAAGCATTACGCTAGGCACAACCAATGTTTCAACACTGATTACTGCCTGCATTATTTTGGTGGCTTCATGGATTATCAAAGAAGCTCATCAATTAAAAGCAGATAGTCAATTAACAATTTAAGGAAAAGTTGTATGCCTATTATTGTTAATCTAGATGTTATGATGGCTAAGAGAAAATGTCGGCTAAAGGAATTAGCCGAGGCAATTGGAATTACTGAAGCCAATTTATCCATTTTAAAAAATGGCAAAGCAAAAGCCATTCGCTTAGCAACCCTTGAGGCAATTTGTACTTATTTGCAATGCCAGCCCGGGGATATTCTCGAGTATCAACTCGATAAGACAATGCCCTTAGAACAAGAAAGCGCTTAAAAGCACTCATCTCCCTACTTGCCGTGCTTATGCACGGCATCTTGATAAGGGCATGGAAACTATATTAGGGTCTGTTGACATTTCCACTTGCCCTACGTGTCGCGGCTTTTCGAACGCTCAATTGAGTGAGCTTACCTTTTCTTAAACTTCATATTTTAATTTTGGTTAGTCGTCCTGTTAAGTTTAGTTGTTTTTTAAAAGACTAAGTGGGCAATATTAATTTTGATTAGCTATACTAATAACCAGCATCCCTTTAAGCTAACAGGGCGAATATTAAAGTATTTTTTCATTAGTAAGGACACTTAATGATGGCTAAAATGACAATTGGTGATTATTTATTAACTCGTCTCACAGAGCTTAATATCAGCGATATTTTTGGTGTACCCGGTGATTATAACCTCACTTTTTTAGATCAAATTGTAAATTTTCCTAAATTACGGTGGATAGGTAATTGTAACGAATTAAATGCTGCTTATGCTGCTGATGGCTATGCTCGCGTGCGGGGGGCTGCAGCAATTGTCACGACCTTTGGTGTGGGAGAGCTCAGTGCTATTAATGGTATTGCAGGAAGCTATGCAGAGTATTTACCTATCGTCAACATTGTCGGAGCGCCTTCAACCATTACTCAACGGCAAAGTGCCATCATGCATCATACCTTCGGTACGGGGGACTTTAAGGTTTTTATTAAAATGTTCGAAAACCTTTCAGCGGCAGTTGCTATTCTTGATTCCGCTGAAAAAGCTGCCGAACTTATTGATACTGCCTTGGAAAAATGTTGGGTGAAAAAACAGCCGGTCTATATCAGTTTACCCAGCGATATGGTCAATGTTGAAATTGACGCCCCGAAAAACCCGTTAAACCTAAAATACCCGGACTCAAATCCTGATTCAGTTGCTGAATTGGTGTCTCGTACAGCAGAATTAATTCGTGCGGCAAAAGCACCCGTGATTTTAGCTGATCTTTGCGCATCGCGTCATAATATGAAAGAGCTTATTCATAATTTTCTTGAGCAAACCGGCATTCCTTTTGCCACTATGAATATGGGGAAAGGAATTATCAACGAATCACATCCTGGATTTATTGGTTTTTATAATGGCGCTTACAGTACACCAGGAGTGCAAGAACGTGTTGAAAGTTCAGATTGTATTGTTTCCTTTGGAACGGTTTTATCTGATTTTAATACGGGAGGATTCACTTGTTGTATTGATGCGAATGCGACGGTGGAAATTCATAGTAACTATGTAAAAGTACGTCGTTCAATTTACCCCGATGTTTATTTTAATGCCGTTATTCCCGCTTTAACAAAAGATTTAGAAGATTATCATTACCAAGGGAAAATCAATAACCCTAAAAAAACAAGCTATCAACCTCAAGAAGGCAAAATTACCCAGAAACGCTTTTGGAATAATATGGCGCATTATTTTAAACCCCAGGATATTATTCTGGCTGAAACGGGCACAAGCATGTTTGGTTTATTAGAAACTACGATTCCTGATAATAGCATTTTTATTGCGCAGTCTTTATGGGGCTCAATTGGCTATACTGTGGGAGCCCTACTTGGGGCGGCACTTGCTGATAGGAATCGCCGCACAATATTGTTTGTTGGAGATGGGTCGTTTCAGTTAACCGCTCAGGAAATATCAACAGTATTACGGCAAAAACTGGCGCCAATTGTTTTCTTATTGAATAATGATGGCTATACCATTGAGCGGGTAATTCACGGCCCAAAAATGATTTATAATGACATTCAACCTTGGCAATACGCACAGCTTCCGATGATTTTTGGTGACAATGTATTTACGGCAAAAGTCAGTACAGAGGCGCAATTAGCCGAAGTGCTTGAGCAAACTGAAGCGCAGAAAGATAAAATGTGCTTTATTGAAGTAATGATGGACAGGGATGATTGTCCGGAAAATTTACGTAAATTAGGGAAAGCTTGTGAAGAGAAAAATAAAGGGTAATTGACCAGTGATACCAGTTTAATTGCACGCATGATTGAGTAAGTCGATTTGATGATTTACTCAAGGGATTAGTTACATAAGAAGGAGCATAGTCATGTTATATTGGGCGCTTGTTTTCTTGGTTATTGCAATAATTGCCGGTTTATTTGGTTTTCGTGGGGTATCCTCTACCGCCACGTATATCGCCAAAGTATTATTTTTTATATTCATTGTTATTTTTATTATTTCGTTACTATTTGGTTTGTTTACTGGTGGTCCGGCTTTGCCCCCGACACCTTAAACGCGTCCGAATTAATTTTTGAAGATAAAAATGGATAATTTACAATGGCTTACTAAGCTTATTGGTTTCAATACCATTTCAAGCAATTCGAATATGCTGTTGATTGAAGCCATTGCTGTTTGGTTTAAGCTTCACCATATTGATTCGCAAATTATTCATGGGCCTGCGGAAGGCAAAGCAAATTTGTTCGCCACAATTCCTGCAAAGGATGGCCAAACTCAAGGGGGTATTTTGTTGTCAGGTCATACGGATGTTGTTCCTGTCGCAGGACAACTGTGGGCGACTGATCCCTTTGTTGCAACAGAAAAAGACGGCAAAATTTATGGTCGTGGCGCTAGCGATATGAAAGGGTTTATTGCAGTTGTGCTTGCATTGGTGCCGGAATTTATAGCATTGCAATTAAGTAAACCCATTCATTTTGCATTTACCTATGATGAAGAGGTCGGTTGCATTGGTGTTGATTTTTTAATTGAGTATCTCCAAAAAATTGGTATACAGCCTGAGGGTTGTATCGTTGGCGAACCCTCAAATATGCGACCAATAATTGGTGAAAAATCCAGGCAGGTTTATCACTGCCAAATACAAGGATTGGCAGCACATTCTTCCCGTGCGGATAAGGGATGTAATGCAATCGAGTACGCAAGCCAATTAATCTGTTATATTCGCAAAATAGCAAATCATCTAAGAGAGCAAGGCCCTTTTGATAATGATTTTGACCTTCCTTATACAACAATTTCTACAAATATTGTCAGTGGCGGAACAGCGACCAATGTAATCGCGGGTACCTGCGAACTCTTATTTGAAGTTCGCTACTTACCCCAATTTCTCCAACAAAATTTTCGTAGCCAGATTGAAAATTATATTAATAGTGAACTATTACCGGAAATGAAAAAAATATACCCGGAAGCGGCGATTTATCTAAACCTAAACTCTGATTCTTCAGGATTCGTGGCTTCCGAAGATGCCCCCATTACCAAATTAGTTCGTCGAATCACAGGGATAGGAGAGCGTTTAAAGGTTTCCTATTCAACTGAAGCAAGAGCCTATCAAGATGCAGGAATTAACACGGTTGTTTGCGGCCCAGGAAATATCGAGCAGGCGCATCGACCAAATGAGTTCATTACCATTGAGCAACTTAATATTTGTGAGTATTTTCTTAAAAATGTTATTAATTTGTTTTGTCTAAATAGTAGTGCAAATTAGGGGATTAACGATTTTTAATCCGATAAAATTTGCATTTCATATCGAGATAAATGCCATCCTTATAATATTCCATGCCACATTTTTTCATGACTCGAATAGAGGCTTTGTTATCAATGTCGGCATAGGCAACAATGTAGTCTGTTGCGATATTTTCTTTGGCCCAAGCCAGTAACGCACTCAATACTTCAGTGGCATAGCCCTTATTCCAATATCTTTTATGAAAAAGATAGCCAACCTTCACTTCACCATGGTCAATTTCATCAAAATAAGCCTCACCAATGAATTCTTTAGTTTGAAGTTTGAAAATAACCAAACAAGGTAAGTGCTTGCGCTCGTAGCTGTATAAACACTCTTCGATATAGTCTTTGATTTCGCGGTAACTTAAAGTCCCTTCAGGGTAGTATTTCTTAACAACGGGATCTTGTTCGATTTTTTCTAAATGGACAACATCTTCTCGCGTGATAAGTCGTAAGCCAAGATGCTTTGTTTCAATAAAGTAAGGTTCCATCTCTTAATTCTCAATAAAACAAATTAGCAATCTGTTGAATTCTCTTTTTAAGATGGACCAAAAGAGAAAGAAAATCCATCCCACGAATAAGTTAGAATAGAGTGTTGGATGACGAATATTTTTCATGTTGACAAAAAATTGTGACAGGATCTACTCTATTAGATAAATTCATAAACAATCTTCTCTTTCGGCAAAATAAAAGCAAGCAGCAGACTCTAAATGGAATTATAAAAATCTAAGGAGAGATTTTATGTCATCATATTGCACGAGGATGTGCTATTGGCTGTGTCTGGTGGTTATTTGCGCTCCGCTCAGTCTTTTTGCAGCCAAGCCAGTAAAATCAATGGTTATTTTTGGCGACAGCTTATCTGATAATGGTAATACCACCCATCTTTTAAAAAGCCTTCGACAGGATGAAAGCCCTGCTTATCTGGTAAAGCCATTAAAAATTTTTGTAATCAATAGGATGGAAGAGTTTGCTAATGACTACTATGTTCCGCAAATGGTTTTGGATGCGGGCGTTGAAATAGTAACTAATTTCTTTGACACTGAATTTGGTCCTTTCTTGGCTAATTTAGTCAGTAAAGTACGTAAGGTCCCTATTCTTCCGGGTGATCCATACTGGCAAAATCATTTCTCTAATGGACGCGTATGGAATGAATATTTGGCAACGATGGTAGGTGTCGATCGCGAAGATTTAAACTATTATGACAATCAGGCTTTTGGTGGCAGTTGGGCTGTGACCTATGATTATCAGGTCACAACCTGGAACCTAATTCGTCATCCATTGGGCACATTAAAAACCTTGATCGTGGGTAAGTTGATACCTCCTAGTTTGGGTTTGACTGTTCAAGCTTATTTGATGATGAATGGTACGCTTAACGATAAGACAGTATATTTTGTATTCACTGGGGCTAATGATTATCTGAATGTCTTATTCTTTGAGGATAATTATAATCCGGCTGTGATGAGTATATATATTGATAATGTTCTGGATGGTTTGGCAGCAGGAGTGCGCAAATTGACAAGTGCCGGGGCACGTCGAGTTGTAATCATGGGGTTACCAAACATTGGTGCAACACCTAAATTTGTGCATACGACAGACAAGCCAGTCTTAACAGCTGCGCTGCAGCAGCATAATGAACGGTTACAAAAACGAATTGCAGAATGGCAAAAAGCCTCTCCTGAAGTTGATTTCCTTTATATCGATATGGAGCAATTTTTACAAAAAGCATTGGTTAATCCGCAAAAATATGGCTTTTCTAATGTTACCGATGCTTGTATTGATGTAAAATTTCCCATGATTAACGCTTTAGCAAATTCGCCATTTGCTAGAAATTATGTATTACAGTACGCGCAACTCTTGCAATATCACGATAGACAATTTGGCCTTAAGGAAAAAAATTATCACGTATGCGATACCCCCGAAAATTACTTATTTTGGGATGAAATCCATCCTAGTACTCGGGCACATCACTATTTAGCCTACGAAATTTGCGAGGTAATGAAAGAGCACGGCTATGAAGTCACATGCCAATCACCAGCAAATATTTAGATTTTGGCGCTAAATGTGGCATACTTTGGCAATTTTGCAAAGACATCACTCTGTACTCTACAGTTAAAATAGGGTGAGCTCGATGAGGTAAGGAGTTCTAAAATGTGTGGGATCATGGGTGCAACATCACAACGTGATATTAGCAAAGTTCTATTGGAAGGATTAAGACGTCTCGAGTATCGTGGTTATGATTCAGCTGGCATTGCTTTAATTGATGATGCTAATCATTTAAAGCGTGTGCGCATTCAAGGAAAAGTTCAAGGCTTGGCTGAGGCTATGCAAGAAACTGGAATTACGGGAAATGTAGGTATTGCGCATACGCGTTGGGCAACTCACGGCAGGCCATGCGAGGAAAATGCGCATCCCCACATGTCTCATGATGAAATTGCTATTGTACACAATGGTATTATTGAAAATCATGATGTTTTACGTGAAAAATTACGCCAGGATGGTTATAAATTTACCTCTGAAACGGATACAGAAGTTGCTGCTCATCTTATTCATTTTTATTATCAGCAACATGAAGATTTATTGCGTGCGGTCAGAGAGGCTGCTCAAGACATGCATGGCGCTTTTGCTTTAGGAGTAATTCATCAAAAACGCCCTGAAGAATTAGTAGCGATACGCAAAGGCAGTCCTTTAGTAATAGGTCTTGGTATTGATGAGCAATTTATAGCTTCAGATGCCTTAGCTTTACGTTCCTTTGCTCAATCAGTTATTTACCTTGAGGAAGGGGACAATGCTCACCTGACTGCCAAGAAGGTTTCGATATTTAATGCTGCGGGGGAAGCAGTTGAACGCCAAGAGCATGTACTCAATGGTAACAATGAAGCGGTTAGTAAAGGTCCCTATCGCCATTTTATGTTGAAGGAAATTTATGAACAAACCAAAGTATTGGCGGATACACTAGAAGGACGTATTACCAGCAAAGAAGTATTAAGAGCAAGTTTTGGTGAGCGAGCGGCGTCTATTTTTGCGCAGGTAAAGCAAATTCATGTTGTCGCATGTGGTACTAGTTATCATGCCGGTTTGATTGCTCGCTATTGGTTAGAGTCCCTCACCGGCTTACCTACTCAGGTGGAAATTGCCAGCGAATATCGTTATCGAGATGTTGTCGTTGGTGATAATACGTTATTTATTACTGTCTCTCAGTCTGGAGAAACAGCAGATACTCTGGCCGCGCTTTACAAGTCAAAATCATTGAATTATTTGGCGAGTTTGGCAATTTGTAATGTGGCTACAAGCACGTTAGTTCGTGAAGCAGATTGTGTTTTCTTAACACGAGCGGGTGTTGAAATTGGTGTTGCTTCTACCAAGGCCTTTACTACGCAATTAGCCGCTTTCTTAATGTTGGCTGCGGCACTTTGTAAAGATGAACGTGCTTTACGTGTATTGGCGGAACTACAGGAATTACCAGCAAGTTGTGAGCGCGCTTTAAAAATAAATCCTGAAGTAAAAGCGTTGGCTTCTTTATTTGTAAACAAGGCGCATACCTTGTTCTTAGGACGCGGTGTGCAATACCCGGTGGCTTTAGAAGGTGCATTAAAATTAAAGGAAATTTCGTATATTCATGCGGAAGCTTATCCAGCTGGTGAGTTAAAGCATGGTCCGCTTGCTTTGGTTGATAAAGATATGCCTGTCGTTGCTGTCGCGCCAAACGATGAATTGTTAGATAAATTAAAATCAAATTTACATGAAGTAAGTGCTCGTGGTGGACAACTGATAGTGTTTGTTGATGATTCGCAAGCCTGGGAACCTGATGGGGCTCGTCTAATTCGCGTTCCTTCTTGTGGTCAGTGGGTTGCTCCTATTATTTACACAATTCCTTTGCAGTTGCTTGCATATCATGTTGCCGTTGCCAAAGGTACGGATGTCGATCAACCACGAAATTTGGCGAAATCGGTAACCGTGGAGTGAATAGCGGCAAACAATTTTGGTTAAATATTTGGCAGGAAGGAAGAATTCCCTTTCATCAACACGCTGTTAACCAGGATTTAATAGACTATTGGCCCTCCTTGGAAATACCCTTGGGGGCGACCGTACTTGTGCCCTTGTGCGGTAAGAGTCTGGATATGCTCTGGCTGATTGAACAAGGTTTCCGTGTTATAGGTATCGAATTAAGCGAAGTGGCTGTGCAGGAATTTGCCAGGGAGAACAGGTTAGAAATGACCAGAAAGGTAACCGGACAGACCATTTGCTATGTCACGGATTCGCTCTCCATTTCGGTTGCTGATATTTTTCACCTGAATCAGTTTTCCATAGCTACAGTTGATGCTATTTATGATAGGGCTTCGCTAATTGCCTTGCCGAACATATTGCGTCAAAACTATGTAAACACTTGTCTTCAATGGCTAAAGAAAAATGGAAAAATACTTTTAAAAACAATGAGCTATGATCCAAGCCAAATGCAGGGACCTCCTTTTAGTGTCAGCAGTGACGAAGTAAAGACACTTTATAAAAATTGTCAAAAAGTGCAATGTTTAAAGGAAGAGACGCATAGAATACCAAATAGTGATCATCTACACGAACGGGGTTTGCATGAAGCGACCAATAATGTTTGGCTCATCGAATGCTAATCATGTTTCTTGGAATACAAAAGCACTCATGGCGATTTTTAAAAATTGCGCTATGTTCGAGTATTGTAGCAAATTAAAACAATTTAAAACCACCTAAAAGTTCGCAAAATGAAGAGCAATCAGTATATAATGGTTGCGTTTTTTTTACATGTTTTCGGGGACGTGAATGACTCAAGAGATATTGACGGCAGCGACCATTATTGCGGAGGAGCTTAAGGTCAAAGTTTCGCAAGTTGAGGCTGCAATTCGTTTGCTGGATGACGGAGCAACTGTGCCGTTTATCGCGCGCTACCGTAAAGAAGCAACTGATGGTCTTGACGATACACAACTACGACAATTAGCTGAACGGTTATTGTATATTCGTGAATTGAATGAGCGCCGTTTAGTGGTTCTGGAATCAATTCGTGAGCAGGAAAAATTAACGCCTGAGCTTGAAAAGGCAATTCTTGCTGCGGATACTAAAACCCGTCTTGAAGATTTATATTTACCTTATAGACCAAAGCGTCGAACAAAAGCACAATTGGCCAAGGAAGCTGGTTTGGAGCCTTTGGCTTTGGCATTGTGGCAAGATCCTTCATTAGTACCAGAAGTGCATGCAGTACAATTTATTAATGCGGAAGCAGGTGTTGAAGATGGTAAAGCCGCTCTCGAGGGCGCTTGCCAAATTCTTATGGAGAAATTTGCCGAGGATGCTGAGTTAATCAGCGAACTACGGGAATATTTATGGCAGCATGCCGTATTGAAATCTGTGGTAGCTAATGACAAAAAAGCTGCAGGCAGTAAATTTTCAGATTATTTTGATTATGCTGAACCGATTAAAAAGATTCCTTCACATCGTGCCTTGGCATTATTCCGTGGACGACGTGAAAGTATATTACAGCTCAGTTTAGTTTTGCCCGACGCTGCTGAGTATGGTGAAAATCGCATCGCTTCTTATTTTAAGATTTCTGATAAACAACGTGCCGCCGATGCCTGGTTGCTTGATGTAGTACGTATGACATGGAAGGTCAAATTATTTACCAAGCTTGAATTAGAATTGCTAACACGTTTGCGCGAAATTGCTGATGAAGAGGCGATTAATGTTTTCGCCAGAAATTTGCGCGATTTACTATTGGCAGCTCCAGCTGGACAGCGGGTAACCATAGGGCTTGATCCTGGTATTCGTACAGGGGTGAAAGTTGTTGCAGTTGATGCCACTGGTAAATTGCTGGATTACACCACTATTTTTCCATTTGCACCACAAAATGAATGGCATCAAGCAATCGCTGAATTAGCCAAGCTAGCTGCAAAATATAATGTTGATTTAATTAGTATTGGCAATGGGACTGGCTCGCGTGATACGGAGCGTTTAGTTGCTGATATGATGAAAATGTATCCAGATCTGAAATTAACGAAGATCGTAGTCAATGAAGCAGGGGCTTCTGTTTATTCGGCATCTGAGCTGGCTGCCAATGAGTTTCCTGATTTGGATGTTTCATTAAGAGGCGCCGTTTCGATTGCGAGAAGGGTACAGGATCCCTTGGCTGAGCTTGTAAAAATTGAACCGAAATCAATCGGTGTTGGCCAATATCAGCACGATGTTAATCAAACACGATTGGCGCGTTCACTAGATGGTGTTGTGGAAGATTGTGTGAACGCTGTTGGGGTAGATGTTAATACAGCTTCAGCAGCCTTATTAATGCGTGTTTCAGGACTCAATGAGACCTTAGCTAAAAATGTAGTGCAATATCGTGATGAGCATGGTGCCTTTCAAAATCGTGAGCAACTTAAAAATGTTGTTCGGATGGGAGAAAAATCTTTCCAACAAGCAGCAGGATTCTTACGTATTATGAATGGTAATAATCCATTAGATGCCTCTTGCGTACACCCTGAAGCTTATGCGTTAGTTGAGAAGATTTTGGTTGACCAAAGTATTGATATCCGTAAGGCGATTGGTAATCGTGAGGTATTACAAAGCGTTAATGCTGAGCGTTACATTGATGAAAATTATGGTTTACCCACTATCCGGGATGTTTTACGAGAATTAGAAAAACCAGGTCGCGATCCACGTCCCGAATTTAAAACAGCAAATTTCAAAGAAGGCATTGAAGATATTAGTCATCTAGAAGAAGGAATGATTCTGGAGGGAGTAGTTTCTAACGTAACCAATTTTGGTGCTTTTGTGGATATTGGTGTTCATCAAGATGGTTTAGTCCATATTTCTGCAATGAAAGATCGTTTTATTAATGATCCCCATGCTGTTGTTAAAGCAGGTGATATTATTACGGTAAAAGTTGTTGAAGTAGATAAGGAACGTCGCCGTATTGGTTTAAGTATGAAATTAGGCGAAGAAAAAGGGGCTGTTGTGCACAAGAAAGTAGGGAAGCCGCAAGCACAGCCGAAGAAAATTTCAGCTTCAAAGAAACAAGAGGCGAAACCTGAAGTAAAGAAGAAACAGGATGCTACGAAGAAAACGGTTTTTAACACAGCAATGGCCGATGCTTTAGCTAAATTAAAACGTGGTTCTTAATAATGACAAACCCTCGCGGAGAAATCACAATCCAAACTTTAGCAATGCCAGCCGATACGAACGCCAATGGTGATATTTTTGGTGGCTGGCTAGTTTCACAAATGGATTTGGCGGCAGGTGTTCTGGCGAAAAAAATATCTCGTGGCCGTGCGGCAACTGTGGCTATTCATAGCATGACCTTCCTCAAACCTGTTCACGTTGGTGATATTATAAGTTGTCACGTTGAATTAATTAAACGGGGTACTACGTCAATGACTATTGCCGTTGAAGTTTGGGCAGAGCCTGCAACCATTGGTGGCAAATATAAGGTAACTGAAGGTACATTTATTTTTGTGGCTATTGATGATCAAGGAAAACCAAGAATGGTGCCCGAACAAGCATGACTGCTGACCTTGAAGATTTAAAAAAATGGATAGTGGATATGGCGGTTTTGATTATGAAAAATGCAGAGCCCGATCCCCTGCATTATGCGCCATTTCTTCAGGAACCTGACTTAGCCTTACTCCTTATTAGTCTTTTGGATAGCTTGGAAGATAATGAAGTAGAGGCTCAACACGCTTATTACTCTGCTTGTGTTTTTGCTCTGGATATTTGTGTTGCGCAATTACAGGCCGCAGAAGAAAGCGGCAACAAAACGGCAATGAAAACGCTCGACCAATTGATGTTCACGATTGCTAAGGCGATTAATAACGGCAAGCATTCCTTAAGTTTTTGGCTTCCTATTTTAAATGCTTTTTATGAAGTTCATGTTGAATTAACTCCTGAATTAAAAGAGGCATATCTTAATTTGGCAGGTCAAGAGGAAGAATTATCTCCTGAAGAAGAGATAGATCATTTACATGCCATCCGTGACATGATAGAGGAATTATCTGATCTCTCCGTGTTTGATATTGCAGAAAATTTTTTCGCACAAAGTTATGCCATGCCTTCAGATTTCTTCGCTGATTTAATTATCGACTTGTATAGTATTGAAGAGGGACAAGAGATTGGATTGTTGACACTCTTGCATCCAAAAAAAGAGGTGCGTGAAGTTGTTGTTGCAACTTTTGAACAGCTCATAAAAACTATCACCTTAAGTCCAATTTCCCTTTCTCGTTTGCAAGCCATTAAAAACTGGTATCCCGAATCTTATCATGAGCAGTTCGAGCGCTGGATTAAAATTCAACGTATGAAAGGAGTTGTGTTCAGTTCAGAAACATCAACGCCTTCAATACATATTAAGGCAAGTGAAGTAGATGGGAGCGGTGCTCAAGGTATCTTTATCCACGCAAAATTACAGCGGAAGAATTATTTATGCGGTTTGTTATTTAAATATAAATTCGGCATTAAGGATGCCTGGATCACGCCATCGATTCCTGCGAACGAAGTACCAAAATATTACAGTGAAGCTTTTGATGACAGTGTAACGTTACGCGATGTAGATACCTCCTATTTATTAATGATGACCGGGCATTTTTTAGCTTTAATGATTAAAAAAGGGGAAATGCCTGATTTACATTTATTAGAGATTCAAGAACTTCTTGGGTTACATTTCCTGCCCCACTCTATGGATATTCCTTATTTAATTGAGCAACTTAGCGTACAGATTACGCCATTTACTCCAGAGGCTATGCAACTATCCCTGAAACGCTCCAAAAATTGGCCAAAAAATAAGCGATTTACAGAGTCTTGGTACATAGAAAATTCGCATATTGATAAATTAGTTAATCGCTATTGTACAATTATTGACGGCGTAAAAGTCTGTTCAACAGAGGAAGCTATAGCCGACATTTTCGCTCATGAGTTAGAAAAACAGCGTGATAAGTGGTTATTTCATTTTTTATGGATTGCATTATGGATTAAATCAAAAATGCGTAAAAATGAAAAAATATGGCAAGACAGTCTTTTTATTGCTTATGCAATTAACTCAGGCATGCCGCTGGCAGAAATTCCTATTATGCATGAAATTTGTCAGCAATCAGTTATTAATAGCATTGAGACAATGAATGAGCGCCGGACTCATTTAAATAAAGAATAAGGACCTGTGGATAATTTTTCTTCTAAGTTGAATATTTGCTAAATAATGAGGCAAGAAAATCTGTAAGTTCCTGATAAATAAGTAAAATTTAAATAAAATGGTTGGGTTGTATTATCCACAAAATCTGTGGATAAAGTTGTGGGTTTCTGTATGAATTCTTGAAAAAACTGGAGCTTATAGAATTGTATTTATTTACACCAAAAAATTGCTTTATGTTCATCTTTAAACGAGGTAGGCAATAGACATCGGTTGGGAAAGAATCAATGTCCTTATCTTTTTTATTCCCTAACTAGCGTAGCATTTTTGGCATTAAAAACGGTTGTATTATTAAATCTTTTATCAAATAAAGCCTTGACAGATCGGTTAAAAAATTTAAGGCTAATAAAATTTGCCAATTTAAAAAGTGATTGTACATAGAATTATCTTCAATCCAATATGAAGCTTGGTTTGTTTCGCGAAAACAAGGATGTGCGGTACATCATTTGCAGTGTTTAGAGCAAATTGTGAGGCGCACCCGCATACTAGTTTGATAAGCCTGATACAGAGAGTCTAACAAAGATATGTATGTACCAGTAAAAATTAAATTTTCAATCTGTCTTATTATTGCAAGTTCCTGGTTAGTGTTTTGTTTCTGGCTTTCATTGCGTTGGATTTTTGATTTAGCAGAATACATTACTCTTTTTCCAGCATTACTTATTGTATTTTCAATAGCGCTTATTCCTGGTTTTATGTATATGTTTCTTCTGGCAAGTTACCTACTTGATAAACGTGAAAGAAATATTAGCAATGATTATTATCCACCTATTACTATCTTGATAGCTGCTTATAACGAGGAAGAATCAATAGCATTCACTTTGGCCGCAATTAATCAACAACAATATCCTAACACAATTGAGACAATTTTAATTGATGACGGATCTACCGATAATACACTTAGAAACGCAAAGGCTGTCAAAATTGATGATCTATCGATTATCCAGGCACCGCATGGTGGCAAGGCAAATGCTTTAAATGCAGGTTTGGCGCTCGCTCGATTTGATTGGGTAATTACGTTGGATGCTGACACGTATTTATTACCGAATGCAATTCAAGAACTTGTTGATAAATTGTTTATTGGACCTGAAGGCACCATTGCCTGTGCTGGCTCTGTTTATGTAAAAAATTCCCGTCAGAGTTTAATGACCAAAATTCAAGAATGGGATTATTTTCATGCTATCGCTGTCATTAAACGTTCTCAAAGCCTTTTTCAGGGAACTTTAGTTGCTCAGGGCGCATTTTCAATATATCAAAAGAAAGCTTTAAAAGCAGTTGGTGGATGGCCTAATCTAGTGGGTGAGGATATTGTTTTAACTTGGGCATTACTAAATAAAGGTTATCGTATTGATTTTGCAGAGAAAGCAATTTCTTTTACCAGTGCGCCTGTGAGTTATCGCCAATTTTTTCATCAACGAAGTCGTTGGGCGCGAGGATTAGTGGAAGCATTTGTTCACTACCCTCGAATTTTAAGGCGTTGGCGATTGTCGACATTTTATATTTATTGGAATTTGTTCTTTATTCTGTTTGATACCGTTTTCTTTTTCGTTTTTATGCCGGGGCTTATAGCTGCCTTGTTTGGGTATTATTACATTGCCGGCCCCATGACATTGGCTGTGATTCCCTTGGCATTTTTTAATAATATTATCTTTTTTATAGGTCAAAGGGATTTATTTAAGCTAAGTGGTTTAAAAGTTAGAAAAAATCTGCTTGGCTTTATTTTTTATATTTTGTTTTATCAATTTTTAATGAATCCTGCAGTTATCCATGGCTATGTCTCGGAACTAGCGCGGCAGCAAAAAACATGGGGAACCAAATGACGCGACCAGTTCACATTGCCCTTCTTTTAATTTTGGTGTTTCTGTCAGGCAATACATTTTCTGTTTGGGCTGCGAATGAAATCACCAATTCTGATTTGTCTGCTGCAAAAAAATTGATTGAACAGCAACGATACCAGGAAGCAATTACGCTAATGGTAGAATTGAGAGTCAGCGATAAAAATCCAGAGGTAGATATCACGTTAGGGGATACCTATATCACGTTGGAAAATCCAATGATGGCTCTTTTTTACTATGAGGCCGCTTATGATAATGCCAAATTAAATAACAATGAGGTCATGCTCCGTATTGCGTTATTTCGACTCGCGCGAGTCCAGCTAAGATTAAGCTATGCTCAAAAAGCAGCCATAAATTATCAGACACTTTTGAAAATGAAACTCTCTCAGGAAGATCAGGTTATTGCTGAAGAAGGTTTAAAAAGAGCTCAAGAAATTCTATTTGGAGAAAAGTTACAACAAGCCATTATTCTTGTAGAACAAGAAAAAGGTGCGGAGGCCTATGCGTTAATTCAAGATGAATTAGCGACGAATAATAAGAGTTTTCGTCTACAGATTGTTGCAGCTCAAAGTTTAGCCATGATGGAAAATCCTAAACAAGCTCTCTCTCATTATCAGCAAGCACTTACTTTGAGCGATTCCACCGACCAAAAGAAGACTGCTCTTATGGGAATCGTTAAAATGCAATATTGGTTGGGAGAAGATAGCACTGCTCAGCAAACGCTCAGTCAATTAAAGGAATTACCTCTTTCGCAACAAGATAAAGAGCAGATTAATGAGTTGGTAGCTGCATCAGGAATGGGTAGCAGTATACCTGGTATCGCAAATGAAATAAGTTTGGCTAAAGGAGAGGAGATTATCTTAGGCGAAAAATTGCAGCGCGCAATTACACTGTTAGAAAAAGAAAAAGGGGTAGAGGCTTATGCTTTAATTGAAGATGAACTAGGAAAAAATACGAGGAGCTTCCGCTTACAAATGATTGCGGGCCAAAGCTTGGCAATAATGGAAAGGCCGAAGGAAGCTCTCTCTCATTTCCAGCAGGCGCTCAGTTTAAGTGAGTTGCAAGAGCAAAAAAAAGCAGCCCTATTAAATATCCTTAAGATGCAGTATTGGTTAGCAGAACAAAAGGCTGCAAAGGAAACGTTGCGTCAGTTACAAGCGTTGTCATTAACACCAGACGATAAACAACAAATCAGCAAATTAACGGCAAAGTTTTTTAGTAAAACGCGTTCGGCTGGAAAAATTGCCAAACCTGCTGATACTCTCATGGATAATATTCGCTCGGCATTAAAAAAAGAGGACCCCAAAAAAGCCTTCATTCTTTTGACTAACTATCCAAATAAAACTACTTATCTTTATTATCTATCAGTCGGAGATACCTTATTTTTGCTTGAGGATCCCCGCAACTCTCTGGATTATTACCAAGCAGCTTACATGCGAGCCGCGAATGAAGAAGAGAAAAAAGCTGCTTTATTTGGTATTGGTAAAACAGCACTGTGGCTTGAAGAATACAATAAAGCCTTGGATGCGTATCAACAGCTTAAATTTCTGCCATTAAACAGGGATGATCAGGAAATAGTCACTACTGGACTTGTTATAGCACTTACAAATATTGATTATCCTTATAAAGCATTTTTGCTGGTAGGTAACCAACATTTATTTAATTATCCCATGAGTGTGATGGCTGCTACTCGAGCAGCGCTCTATTCCGGGCTAGCTTATAAAGCCAAGGCTATTTGGCTCGCTAATGCACTAACATTGCAAAAAGTACCCCCTGATAATTTTTTACAACGACAGATAAGAGAAATTAATTGGCTTTTATTACAGGATACATCAACGAGCTCTATGGGAACTAATTATTACACGGTAAAAGACACTGATAATTTTAGAATTATTCGGCAATCAGCGGATTACAGTTATCGAACATTTGGCATCAATTCAAATACAACCCTAACAGCTGGACAAAATTTTTATTTAGATCCGCAGAATTCGGTCATGATGGATACCGTGTCTCTACGCCAAACATTGATAAATTTGGGCGATCACTTGGACTTGGATTTTACTGCTGCTACAGCCGATTTACATTATAGCCCTACCCCAGAGGATGCCTGGCATCCTTTCTTATGGCGGACAGGATTTTTCTTTCATCCCAATGATTACTGGTCATTCGCTGCTTACAATAGCCAGGAGGTAGTGGAAGCAATTCCTGCCTTACAGAATAAAATACAGTTTAATACCAGTGAGGGCACCTTAATTATTCATCCGATTTCACGGGTTTATTCTCGTTTTTCATTATTTCATAATGAATTTACGGATGAAAATAGACGTGATGGCGAATCGATAGCAGTGAATTATTTATTGATGCGTCAACTGGCTTTGTTCACTGAATTTCGTTACCGCAATTATCGTAATTCGCTCTATAGCAATGGGAATTATTTTAGTCCTGCTAAATTGGAAGAAAAATCCATAAATCTTATTCTTAAGAGACGAATATCTGCAACCTGGGCTGTTTACACCGAAGGTGGAATAGGCCGTCAAGCAATATTACCCACGCCGTTTGATGAGGAACAGAAAGCGCCTACATTTTCATATGATCTGAATATAACCGGAGCCCTAACAAATAATTTGCGCGTCAACGTCATTTATGGGTACAGCCAAAATGCTTTTGGCTCATTTGTAGGCAGTTATGCCCGAACTTATTTTGCAATTAATTTCAAACTTTTTATGAATTAAAGTAATACTTTTATCTAATACTGCTGCACCATTACAATAATAAGGCCCTTATCTAATGGAAACTAATGAATTAGTCTATGCTGTAAAGCGCATCTTCATCTCTATTTTCATGTTTAAAGGTAAGTTTCATTTGTTTTTGAATAAACAATACGTCATGCCCGCGTATGGACGTGAAAGCTCGTACAGAGCAGCTCAGCTTTAGAAAAATGCCGCCACTATGTCGCTTAGATTAGAGTTCACGCCACAGATAAAATGATAAGAAGGTGCATAGATAGTTAGTCAGGCCTAATCTTTGCATTGTAAAGTCATTCTTTATATGATCGCGTTATTTTAATTATTATTAAATTTCAATGTGGATAATTTGGCTTCGTTTATTCTCTTTTTTAGTGATGGCATAGTAATTATTCCATTTATTGTATTTGGACTTATTTGCCTTGATCGCAGTATGTTTAACAATGCAGCATACCTGGTTTTAATCAGCATATTGATTAATGTGGCTTTAAAGGTAAGTTTTCAAATCCCCTTACCAGCATCGGTAGCCAAAAACTGGTTCGCCTTTCCCAGTGGTCATATGCAGATGGCTGCAGTTTTTTATGGATGGTTAGCCTGTAGAATCAATTTTCTTTGGTTTAGAATTCTTGTTACCGTCATTTTATTTGGCATTGGTTTTAGCTTGATACATCTGGGCTATCATAATGTGTGTGATGTTATTGGCGCGCTTTTTTTTGCTCTTTTGATAGTAACAGGGTATCAAAGGTTGTTATCTAAAACTCCGCAAAATCTAATCTGGATTCTTTTATCTACAGCAATTTGCTTATTAGTCTATATTCAGCTTGTATATGCCAAGATTCCTACCCATGCCAAGGTAGCATTTTATGCCTTATTGATTTTGCTGCTAGCAAAAAAATTAGTAATGTCTAGAAGAACCAGAAATAAACACCATCAATAACAATAGCTTGATGGTGCTTATCCTTTAAAATTTAAGAGTATTATCTTGACCTGGTATAGGCTCTGGTTTCTTAATAGGTTCTACATCGGGCAATGGTTCCGGTTCGATTTCAGGTTCCTGAATCGGTTCAGTTTCCGGACGTGTTGAGGGATCGGGCTCATTTGGTTCGGGTAAGGGTGGGTCTTCCAATGGTGCGTCCTGGTTATTATTTTCCATATTACCGCCTAACATACCAACCAGTTGAAAGAGAGCAATTTTGATTTGTACTAACTCACCCGCTATACGATTTAACTCAAAACTTGCTTGTACAGTTTCCTTTGAGACTTCCATATCTGACTCCAAGTATCTGAAACGATACAATTTAAATACGGTGATAATTGGAAAGTCATGTATTCCCTTCACTTAGCCTCCTTTGAGTTAACTTTCCAGAAGCAAAGAGTGAACAAAAAATGTGCACTCACTTTAAACTTACCACACGTGTGGAACTTGTCAATACAAGGTAATAAGGTAAATGTGTATGGCTTAGGAAATCGCGATTAGCATTTTTGGCAGATAAATGAGATTCGACCTGTAGCTTCCAAATAAGCAGCGGCAATTTTTTTAATATCAGTTGTATGTAATTGCGTACGCATTTCTGCTAATACATCATTTTCCGTGAGGTGGTATTGTTGTAATTTTTTCTTTAAGAATTCGCCCTCTTCAATAATTAGACGGGCCTCACCCTTGAACAGCGGTTCTAGCTTTTTAAATCGATAGGTGAGGATAGCAATGCCACGATGAAAAAAAACGAGACTCATGGATGCAGTTACGGTGGTTAGTAAACTAGATGATCCATTGATTCCGCGACTAATTAAACCGCCAAGTATTACTAATAATAAATAATCAAAGGCCGTGTTGAGACTATAGCGGCGATTACCATAACGAATAAGAATGATACTAACAATAAAAAGCAAAAATGAGCGAGCCACTACATAGATAAGGGCGGGATCACTGTTCAAGTTTGATAACCACTCCATCAATTCTCCAGCAATTAAATTCTCGCGATACATTAAAACAAGTGTACAAGATTCAGTAAATTAAAACAGTACTTGATAAATAACAAATTTTTAATCCCTGATTTCATGGAGATGTACGAAAATTTGCCATATTTAAGATGCTCGTCTATGCTTAAAGATAGGCCATATATTTAAAGGGATTAATTAGTGAGTTTTGGTGAATATTGCTTTTAGTGTTACCTCGAACAGCAGTATTACCGATGGCCCTCTCAATCGAGGCTAATGTATTTACCTAACGTTAGCTCATATTTTAATTATCCCAATACTGCTGCTTGAACCAGGAATGGTTTCACTCTAAAAGCTATTTAGAGAATATTCTAAATAGAGCCCGATAAAATTTTATTTCACTATCGATGGAATGAGAGGATTTAATTATGGATAGATTATTCCGACTGAAGGCTGCCACAATCTTATTATCTAGTTCTTTGGCCTTTGGTGCTTTCGCCAATGTCAATTCAATAACGGCAACACCTTCCACTGATCCGGCTCAAGCTATTGATCCAGATAGTATCCAGGTCAGCGACCAATCTTTACTCTCATCAGTACGAACCGCATTAAGTGCCTATAAAAACAAAGTCTATATTTCAGTAGACAATGGCATTATTTATCTTGCGGGGCAATTGGATTCCGATACCGATTATGAAAGAGTAATAAATTTGACACAAGCAACGCCAGGTGTAGGAGAGGTCAATGTCGATAAGCTGGCTGTAAAAGACAGTCAACAGCCGTTAAAAGATAGTTTTTTAACAGCCAAAATTAAAGCAGCTTTAATGCAAGCAGATTTGATGGGCAAAGATTTACCCTCTTGGTCAATCAGTGTAGAGACTAAAGATGGGCAAGTTTTTTTGTCTGGTCAAGTTGCCTCAAATAAGGAAAAACAAGCCATTATGGAAGTGGTTAAATCCGTCAAAGGCGTCAATAAAATAAGCGACAAAATAGATGTTTCCGCAAATCCTGCTGAGGCGAACAGTTAATGGAAATTAACACTTATAAAGGAGGATTTAAAATGTCACGTCAAATCGTAAATGCCGAAGATGTTATCGGTGTAGAAGTTAGAAATCGGCAAGGTGATAATTTAGGAACAATCGAAGCGCTCATGCTGGATAAATATGAAGGTTTCGTTTCCTATGTAGTATTGTCCTTTGGAGGTTTTTTAGGAATGGGCGACAAATTATTTGCTATGCCCTGGAGTATATTCAATTATGACGATAAAGCAGAATGTTTCGTTATTGGAGTTGATAAAGAAACCTTAAAGAACTCTCCTGGCTTTGATAAAGATCATTGGCCGGATATGTCTAACCCAACTTGGGGAGCTGCAATTCATAAATATTATGGTGCTCTTCCTCATCGAGCAAGACATTAAAACAGGAAAAAAATTTTTCTTGCTTGCTCTTTAGAGAAAATCAGAGGAGGTTCTCACTTCCTCTGTGAGGAGGAATTATGACTATCAAAAGGCAGCAACCGCCACAGCATCAATCCAAACAACCTGGTATTGAAGCTTATATGTTACCAAAACCGCAATATATAAACCCTGATTACCAAGGAAGTAATAAGTTGATAGGTAAGACAGCGCTTATTACTGGTGGGGATAGTGGGATTGGGCGCGCGGTGGCTTGTGCTTTCGCCCTGGAAGGAGCTGATGTTATTGTTCATTATTTAAATGAGCATCAAGATGCCGAAGAAACTAAACAATTTATTGAGAATGCGGGAGCAAGATGTTGGTTGATAGCAGGTAATTTACAGACTTATGCCGCATGTGAGAACTTGGTAAAAAAAGCTTTAGACCGATGTCCGCATCTTGATATTTTAGTTAATAACATTGCTGAACAGCATCCTCAAGATACCATTGAAGATATTAGTTGTGAGCAACTAGAAGAAACCTTTAAAACAAATTTCTTTTCTTATTTCTATATGATTAAAGCCTCACTACCTCATTTAAGAAAAGGTAGTGTTATTATTAATACTACTTCTGTTACCGCTTATAAGGGAAGTGATCACCTCATTGATTACTCTGCAACCAAAGGAGCAATTATTGCTCTGACTCGCTCTCTTTCACAAAATCTAATTGCCAAGGGTATTCGTGTCAATGCAGTTGCTCCGGGACCTGTATGGACCCCCTTAATTCCGGCAAGCTTTACTGCTGAGGAGGTAGCAGAGTTTGGTACACAAGCGCCTATGAAGCGGGCGG
This sequence comes from Legionella cardiaca, assembly GCF_029026145.1. Lineage (NCBI taxonomy): Bacteria > Pseudomonadati > Pseudomonadota > Gammaproteobacteria > Legionellales > Legionellaceae > Legionella > Legionella cardiaca. The sequence continues at coordinate 3,321,177 of NZ_CP119078.1, forward strand.
GGCAGCCGTCAGAGATTGCACCGGCGTATGTATTTCTTGCCTCTGCAGATTCTTCTTACATGACAGGACAAGTATTACATCCGAATGGTGGTGTGATAGTAAATAGTTAGATAATTTTGAATAAGAAATTCGAGAAGATCAATGAAGGCAAAAGCCAAGTCTCTCCAGCTTGTCATCCTGAAAACGGCATAGCCGTTTGAAGGATCTCCTAAATTTGCAAACTACGAATATAACAAGTAATTAGTGACATAAGGTGAATGAAACTCAAAATCGCCAGTTTATATTTGCCTGTCCAAGTTTTTTATTTAATTCTTTGAAATAAAAAATGGTTTCTCAATTTTTTTGCCATCCATTCAGGAGATCCTTCAAACGGCTATGCCGTTTTCAGGATAACGAGCTAGGGGGAGATTTTCAGAATGATGGGCTGAGCGAGTCAATCAGGATGACGGGTTTGGGAAGCGCTCAGGGATGACAAGCCGGTGAATTATAGAATAGTTAGATTGAATTTTTATTGCTATAGTTAAAAATAAAGTGGAGCTCTCTATGTGTCGCTTTGTTGCCTACCTCGGACACGAGGCCTTGTTAGACGATATCCTGGTTAAACCTGTTAATTCTATTGTAATGCAAAGTTTGCATGCGCGTGAATCCGTTGTTCCAACCAATGGTGATGGGTTTGGCTTAGGTTGGTATTCTCCCTCCATCAGTTCCGACCCAGCTTTATTTACATCGATTTCTCCCGCCTGGAATGATAGGAATTTATTGCATTTAACAGCCAAAATTAAATCGCCGTGTTTTTTTGCTCATGTGCGTGCAGCGGGGGCAGGTGGCGTAACTAATTATAACTGTCACCCTTTCATTCATGGCCGCTGGATGTTAATGCATAATGGCGACATTGCTGATTTTATTGTTGTTAAACGGCATATGCGACACTTATTGGATGATGACATCTATCATTGGATCCAGGGCGAAACGGATTCTGAACATTTGTTTGCCTTATTCTTACAATTAGCCAAGGGGAAAGATTTAAGTCAAATAACGGTTGTTGCTGATGTTTTAGAAGAAACATTTGCACAAATTAATGAATTGATAAAATATTTTGGAGCCAGTGAGGCTTCCTTTTTTAATGTTTGTTTGACAGATGGCGAGAGATTATTTGCCAGTCGTTACACGACACATAAGAAAGCAAAGCCTGAATCACTGCATTATTTTGTAGGAAGTTGTTTTACTACCTTTGGTCATAAAGTAGAGGCACCTTCAGAGCACATCCACCAGTGTGTTTTAATTGCCTCCGAAAAACTTACTGATTTTAATACGGATTGGCAAGATGTTCCGGCCAACCACTTATTATTGGTTGATCACAAGCATGAGATAAAATTGCGAGCTCTAAATAATTAGATATAGTTTGTGTTTTTATTACCATGTGTTGTGAGCTGCAGAGACGGTAGGTCCAATTTGCTATACTAGATTAAAGAAGAGTATTTTTGTGTTTAGCTTTATGGGAGTAGGTAAATGGACATAGGGATTAGAGGAAATTCTCATTTAAAAAAGCAAGCGAATAAATTATTGGGTAAGAGTAAAAAATTGGCTAATAGTTTGTATGAGGAAGGGAAGGACACAATTTCTCATGTAAGCGAGGATATCAAAGACTATTCCGATTTAGTGATAAAAAAGGCCCGTAAAAGACCCTTGGCAACATGGCTTTTAATCAGTGGCATAAGTCTTATTGTACTGTCTACTTTTATTCGTCGCTAAGAAGTAGTGATAGGTAATTTTATGAACTATTCTTAAGTTTCATTTTGCATTTCATAAAATTCTTGCCATTCAAAATCGATATAATCTTCAAGAAGTTTTTTAATTTCGATTTGAGCTCCTTTTTTAGTGGGGTGCTCCGTGTGGAATTTCTGTGGTGGAGTATTGTTTTTCTTAGATGGGGTACGTGTTACATAGCCATCTGCTTTGTATAGATTAGGTACTGCACCCGACAACTCAACTTGATAAGTTACTTTAAAACCTTTATAGATATACTCAGTCATGTTTTCTCCCCCTTCCCTGAGCTTTAAGTTCGACCTCAGTTAATGAAAGCTTTTTTAATTAATATAGCTCATATCGCAGCTTAAAGTGTTTTAATTTGCAAAAATAATCACTGTTTTCTATCCTTTTTAAGGATGATTAATAATAAAAACAAGAAATAGCATTGCTAAATTTAATCAATAATTTTTTTCTTATCTTCATTTTTAAGGATGGAAAATGATAAAAATTACCCGAAATGAGTTTTTAGCATTTGCCTCAATACCTGATATCGTTAACGCTAAAGATGTGGGTTGGTTTAAATCTAAGGCGGGAGATAAATTGGGGATTATTATGCAACTCACCGCAAATCATAAGTATGATTACCTCATTTATCAAAAGGATCACACAAAAGACTATATTCTTTATCCAAATGATGATGATTATTCTTCAGCAGATTACGATACTGTTTATCATCAATTAGAAAAAAAAATGGCGCTACCACAAAATCAGAATATCTAAACATTTTTTAAAAACTGTTCAAATTCCTCTGAGGCCAAAGGCTTGCAAAAATAATAGCCTTGAGCTTCTGTGCATTGATGAGTTTGTAAAAAACGGATTTGTTCTTTTGATTCAACCCCCTCTGCCACGACACCTAGATTAAGATTTTTGGCTAGAGCAATTATGGCTTGAACAATGACTTCATCGGCTTTATTAGTATGAATGTTATTAATATAAGATTGTGCGATTTTAACTCGATCAATAGGGAATACTTTTAAATGATTTAAAATCATATATCCCGAACCAAAATTATCTAAGGCGAGATGAATACCAAGCTCTTTTAAATCATTAAAAATAGAAGCAGCTTCAATGCTGGTTAAGATAACATTTTCTGTAATTTCAATCTCAAGAAAATTGGGTTCTAGTTTCGTCTCTGCTAATATTCTGCGAATTACTTGCCCGAAATTCGGATGTTTAAGCTGTTTTGTAGCGATATTTACGGCAATGCGAATTTCAGGTAACCCAATATCTTGCCAGCGTTTATTTTGCTTGCAGGCTTCCGTTAAAACCCATTCACCAATAGGTAGAATAAGTCCTGTTTCTTCTGCTAAAGGAATGAAGTTAATTGGCAAAAGAACGCCTTTTTTAGGATGGCGCCAACGGATAAGCGCTTCAGCAGATACCAGGCGGCGTGTTGTAAAATCAAGCTGAGGTTGGTAACAGAGAAAAAACTCATTATTTTCAATTGCCTGACATAATTCTGTTTCCAATTCCAAACGAGCCACGCTTTTTTTACCAAGGCTGTAAGTATAGAATTGAAATTGATTACCGCCTTGCTCTTTGGCACGGTACATCGCAATATCCGCATTGCGTAAAAGCTCACTAGTTGTTTGGCCATCTCGCGGAAAAGTAGCAATACCAATGCTTGGTGTTATCCATATCTGATGTGAACTGACATTAAAAGGCTCATGAAAAATATCTAATAACTTCTTGGCAACTTTAGCAATATGGGTTTCATCTTGAGATTTTAATATCGCGACAAATTCATCACCACCGAGCCTTGCCAAAGTATCCTCTTCACGCATGGCTTGGCGAATTCTGTTGACAACATCTTGCAGTAATTGGTCACCGACAAAATGACTAAAGCTATCATTTACTAACTTAAATCGATCCAGATCAAAAAATAAAACACAAAAAATTGTATTATTACGTTTCGAATAAGAAATTAATTGTGCTAGACGATCACTTAGGAGCGCCCGATTAGGCAATTGGGTTAATGAATCGTGAGTTGCTTGATATTGCAGTTGTTCTTCTAATAACGCTCGTTTAGTAACATCACGGAAGCACCAAATTCTTCCTGAGATAGTATCATGCAGTTTGTAAGGTTGCGTATGAATTTCAAGAATCCGTTCATCCTTACATTTTAAGGTGATTGTTTTGCTGTTATTTTTTAAGTTGAGTAATTTAGTTGTGGATTTCAAAAAAATATCTGATTTTTCTATCTTTTCCGCGATGTTTTGGAAAACCGAAAGCGCATTTTTTACCGCCATGAGATTTTTCGATATTCCAAACATTTTTATTAAATTTTGGTTGAAATCAATAATCTCCCCTTTATTATTCACCACTAAAATGCCATCCGCGGAGGACTCAAGCGTACCTCGTGTGACAGAAAGGGATTCTTGGAGAGATTGCGTTCTTTCTTTGACTTGTTTTTCTAATAACTGTGTGTATTCGCGTGATTCTTGCAGTAGTTGCCATTTTTTCGTTAGAGCACAAGATAATTGTCTGACGGCGATACTGTCAAAAGGCTTTTTTAAAATAAGTAAATTTTCTCGTTGACCTAAATGTTGAATAGTCTCTTCCCAAGTATAATCAGAATAGGCTGTGCAAATGACAATTTGAATATTGGGGTCAATTTCCCAAATTTTTTTCGCGGTTTCAATACCATCCCAGCCGGGTGGCATTCTAATATCGACAAATGCTAAGGCATAAGGATCATTTTCTGTAATTCCTTTCGCTATTTTTGCTACACCTTCCTGGCCTTGCGTGGCGGTGATTAAGCGGAAAGCGGGTAAACTTTTGTCGGCCGTCTTTTTACCAAATAATTCATGCTCTAAGCCAGCTAGCTCAAGATCATCGTTAGAGCTTTTTGTAGTCAATATTTTAATGAAATCCGAATGAATAGCAGGATTATCATCAATAATGAGGATTTTCACGCTTTTCGTAGCTGTTATCATTCAAATATCTCCGGTTTACCTGCTTTAAAGGTAAAGTCAAAGTAAATTCTGCTCCATAACCCAGACCCTCACTTTTCATTTGCAAGTTTCCTCCCAACTCCTTTGCTGCCAATGCGCTGGTGTGTAAGCCGAAGCCATGTCCATAGGATTTGGTGGTAAAACCAAAAGTAAAAATTTTGTCTAAATGCTCTTTCTTAATGCCAATACCATTATCTTGAACAGTAATACTGACACTATCGGCCTCAGGATTTTTTTCCGCCTTAAAACATATAAATTTATTAATTTTTGATGTGTTAAAGGCACTTAGGGCGTCAATGGCATTCTGAATTAAATTAATTAGGATCTGTAATAATTTGGCTTTATCTGTCGTAATAAATAACTGTTCTTTAATATCTTGTTGAATGGTCACTTGTCTTTTTTCCAATGAGTTTTTGCACATGGAAATTGCTATATTAATCAAATCGTTAATAGATACTTTTTCGGCCACGCCGGAAATACCACTTAATTCCTCTTGCATGGCAACCACATCTTCGATATGGCTGATTTGGTTTTGTAAGCAAAGCATTTCATTTTTAATTGTTTCATGCGATTCATTAATTTTTTTAGTTAAAGCAATTAAATAATCCGGCAATATTTTTCCTTTCACATCTTCTGTCAAAAATTGCGCCAGGTTATCTTTATTGTCGGCAAGCATGGCTGAAATGGTTGTTAAATTTTGCAAATAAGGCTGCTTTGCACTTTCTTTCATCATATCGAGGGAAATTTTGACGCTATTTAAAACATTCCCAATATTATGCAAAATCGATGTGGCAACATCAGCCATACCGGCTCGTCTGGAAATATTAAGCAATTGCGAATTTAAGCTGCAATTTTGCAAGTACTGTTGATAATGTTTATAGGCAGAATTAATGCGAGCAATTAATTCTTCAGGAGAAAAAGGTTTTGATAAATAGTCATCGGCGCCAACCTCAAGGCTGGTACTTACAGCATTTTCTCCCGCTTGAGCAGTAATGAGAATAATAGGGATATGGCATGTTTCAGGTTGAGTTTTAAGAATATTGGTTAATTGATAACCGTCAATAAGTGGCATCATGATGTCAGATAAAATGACATGAGGCTTGGATTTATGAATAGTTGCAAGCGCTTCCTGGCCGTTATTTGCGGTAATAACCTCGAATTTATCCTGCAGTAGAGTGCTTATATAAGCCTGTACGTCCAAATTATCATCAGCAAGTACCAACCGAGGTAGTTCCTTTTCTATTTCTGCACTTTTATTGTTAGAATCCGTAGATTTATTGAGAGTTAGACTGACTTTAAAAGTTTCAACAACATTGGATATTTTTTCTATGGGAATGGATTTATGAGATGTTGTTGCAAAGCGTGCAGGCAAACAGATAGTAAATGTTGTTCCTTGACCAAGTTGGCTTTGGATGGAAATCGTTCCTTGCATTAAGTCAAGAAATTGCTTAACAACGGTTAATCCTATGCCTGTGCCCTCATAAGCCCGAGTACGAGAAGAGTCTAATTGATGAAATCTTTCAAAAATAAACGGTATTTTCGCTTCTGGAATGCCGGCACCATTATCAATTATACGTAAGAAAATCTTTTCTGCTTTTGCATCTAATTCGACTATAACAGTCCCACCAGCGGGTGTGAATTTTAGGGCATTTGATAGTAAGTTAAGTATGCTTTTTTCAAGCATCTGTTTATCAAGAAGTACATCTTTTATTACCGCGTGGGATTGAAATTGCAAATTAATTTGTCGTTCGGTTGCTAAATCTTTTACATCATCAGTTAATTGAAAAAGAAATTCATTTAAATTCACGGGCTCTTCATGAAGTTCAAATTTACCAGCTTCAAGTTTAGAAAAGTCGAGAATATTATTTACCAGCGTATATAGTCTTGCGGCATTTCTTTGTATTCTTTCTAAATTCTGTAAAACGTCTGGAGGAAAATTTAATAATGAATTACTTAAAATAGTCTTAAGGGGAGCCAGTATAAGGGTTAAAGGGGTGCGCAACTCATGGCTAATATTGGCAATAAAGTCAGATTTAAGTTGATCAAGCTCCATAAGCTTTGTATTTTTTTCCTGTACTTCAAGCAAAGACCGGCGGGCTGTATCAAGTACAAAATTAACAAGCATTGTAAGTTTCTGCATACTTTCATTTGCTGTATCAATCGCAATAGTAAAATTAAAATCTCCTTTTACGGCCAGACATAGCTGGTTTGCCACCTCCTCAAGATTTTTTTGTACTTCCGAAAGAGCAGGATGTTGCATACCAATTCCTTATCTAAGATCACATGGTTCGGAGACTATTCTTTAATTTTAGACATTTTTGCCTGTATTTATGGGGTCACCATCGATTAAATTTATTTGCTGAAATTTTTATAGCAGTCTAATCTCTTAATAATAAAGCTAATATAATTATAAACTCATATTAGATAATTATTTTTAAATGTTAAATGGTGGCCAGACAAAAGCATCTTTATTGAAGATAGCTTTTTAACCTGGTGAGCCCAATGATTATTGGGTATATTGATATTCCCTTTGCTGAGTAGCTGCCGATATGGATTTTGCATTTAATTTATTGATCATCATTGCTGATCAACTTATGCTTTTTGTGGTTAATATGCTTGTCGCGCGCAATGCGGGTGAAGCCCTGTTCGGCGATTTTACAGCAGCAACCAATGCTTTATTTCTGATAGCGACAATACTCACCATGGGTATTGATTCCATTATCGGCTACTATGTACCCAAATTCTATGTTAAAAAACAATATAAAGAGATTGTGGCTTTGACAATTTCGGTCAAAGAATTCCTTAAACCAATTTACTTAAGCCTGTTTGTGGCGGGATTGCTGTTGAGCTTGTCCATTATAGTTTTAAGTCTGGCCTTAAAAAACTTAAGATTATTTGAAATTACCCACCCTATGCCTCTTTTTATTTGGGGTGCCGTGGCAATTTCTATCTATAGCATCTATCTTCAGTTTTTTCGTGCCGTAGATTATATGCGGACTGCTGTTCTTTTAAGTTTATCGCAAACCGTTTGTTATTTTTTATTGAGTTTATTCACTTATTTTTTACTTTATCCCCTCATATTTCACGATAATCCTAATTATTTTCCTCATGTAATGCTGATAGGTTTCGTCTTAAGTTATTTTCTTTTTGTAATGATAGCTGTCGCAGTACAACGAAGAACAAAGATGCAGGTTTTCCTAAAGGAAGATTCTATTCCAGATCAAAAGGCTTATGTGTGGAAAGAGAAGATTTATGGCTATACAGTACAAAATTTAAATAGATATGTTTTTGCATCAATCCCGTTATTGATGATTGAGTGGTTGGGAAAAACTGAATCTGCAGTAGGTTTATTTTCAGCGGTAACATCGATTATTTCTTTAGCCTTTATTGCCATCAGTCCCATTGGTATTTTAATTGGTCCTGATATTTCTGCGGCATTTACTCGCGGTCGAGAAGTACTTTTAAAAACAATGAAGAAATATATTTTAATGTGTTTGGGCATGGCTTTTTTTATTGCCTTGATTATTGGTATTTTTGCCAAAGATATTTTATTGCTATATCAATCAAATTTTATCAAGGCTTTACCCTATACCTATATTTGTTTGATTAATATTTTTACCTTTGCAATGTCCATGCCCTTGTTTAAAATGATTCAATATTCGGAAGAAGGTAGCAGAATTGGCGCTAAGCTGGCTTTGTATATATTGTTAATCCAAATTATAGCCTGTGCTATTTTCATTCCCTGGCTTAATTTGGTTGGTGCAATCATCTGTTATGTAGGGATTAATATTATCTACAATGCCGCCATGATTGTTATGGCAATAAAAATTTACCGTCGCAACTCCTTTGGCAGTGAAGTGTTTTAGATTAGCCAAGACTAGTAAATTGGGTAATTTTACCCATGTTTTTATTATTCCTTTCTGAACTATAATCGCTCAAATTTAGATATTTTAGGACATGTTGTCCTATTTATTTTGGGGAGATTATTAGTATGCTTAATTTTACAAATAAAAGAAATGTCGGGTTATTGGATGTAGACAATACCCTGATCTTTGGTTCTGAAAATGAGATGACTTATAACAACAATTTGTTGGATACTTTTGCAGCGGCAGGGATTCTTGATATCTATTTGTTCACATCGATGTCGATTTCGGCCGAAAAAGTTCAAGAGCGACAAAAGCTTGTCGAGCACTTGCAGAGCAAAGGATTTACTGTTCATGGCGTAATTACTACAAGCGATATGTGTTGGCATCTTGATAAGGAATTAATGGATGATTTCTTAAAGAATTTCACGACAGTCGAAGAAATGGAAAAGCTTTTCTCACAGGAGAAGTATTTGCCAATAAAGGACGTGCTTGCTTCCAAACCCGGAATTGCTTTTGCTATCGCATTAAAAGCCTCTGAAGAGCAGATGCCTGACCTGGTAGCTCATAGTAAAACTGCCAATAATGTAATCGGTTTAGTAAAAAGATTTGAAAATAAATACGAGACTGATAAAGCCTATATGTACAATCTCTTTGCTGCCAATAAACCTGAGTGGATGGGACAAGTAATCTTTGCTGATGACGATCCTTTCAATATAAAAGCTATTGAACAAGCAAATGCAGATTCTCAGCTCCCTTTATTAACCATCGTAAATAGGGAGAACGGGGATGTTGCACTCCCACTGTCTTTTTATCAGAAAAAGTTAGCTCCAATTTTTCGTGACCAATTACAGCAGAGCTTGGAGACTCATTTAGCTGCGAAGAAGAATCAAGAAGCAGCTTCATCTAGTTTGAGTAGGTGGTTCAAAACATCTTATTTGCAAGAGCAGGCAGCAGTCACCGCGCTAAACAAAGCCCTGTCCGGAGAATCTGTTAATCTAGCGTCTCATGTAGCTGTTTTGCGCCAGGGAGACTTAGGAAACATCATAAGAAGTTTTGTTAAACGTGGTGCTGCGAATGGTTTATGTAATGCTGAGGTTAACACAGTCAGGGATTTCGTTAGAGAGCTTCATCAGTCTGTGAATCAACCAAATCTGCTTACTATCAGCTAGAAGGTAGCTGCTTTAGATAATTGATTGAAAATTTACTTAAGCAAGGGATTGCGTCAATAATTCTTTAGCATGCGAGCGCGTTTGCTCAGTAATCGTCAACCCACCGAGCATGCGCGCAATTTCATTAATTTTTTCCTGACTATTTAAGGCCACAATCCGCGAAAAAGTTTGTTGTTTATCGCTATATTTTTCTACCACAAAATGTTGATGTGCACAGGAAGCTACTTGTGGTTGATGGGTCACACAGAAAACCTGCAATCGCTCTCCTAATCGACGTAATAATTGCCCAACTAGTGCTGCCGTTGCACCACCAATACCCACATCAACCTCATCAAAAAGCAAGGTAGGGGTCGAGCCGCGTTGAGCGGTAATCATTTGAATAGCAAGACTAATTCTAGATAACTCCCCTCCAGAGGCAATTTTAGCCAAGGTATCCGGAACTGTCCCAGGATTTGTACAGACCTTGTATTCTACTTTGTCCAAACCATGAGGTTGCATTTTTTCAAGAGGTGTTATTTCAATTTCCACACGGCCTTTAGGCATCCCAAGTTGTTGAATACTGGCACTTATTTCGGCTGCTAATTTTTTAGCAGACAATTCGCGAGAGGCTCTGAGTTTATAGGCGGCAGATTCAAAGGCTGTCGTTAGATTCCGATATTCCAGCTCAAGTTTCTCAATACGATTTTCTGAATCATGCAGGTGCTGTAACTCTTCTTGTAATTGCAAGAAATGTTGCGCCAACTGATTAATATCAACATGATATTTACGACTCGCTTGATGTAAAACACTCATGCGGGCTTCGACTGCCTGTAAACGCTCAGGATCTAATTGCACCTCCTCGGAAAATTTTTTGACTTCATCAAGTGCTTCTTCGCATTGGATGAGTGCGTTATTAATAAGTTCACAACTGTTTTTAATAGCGTAATGTTCCTGAGGCAAATCATGTAATAACTGTAAAATTTGATTAAGGCCCTGACAGATATTGGCCTCATCATCGGCATTCAAGAGTTGAATAATTTGTTGCGTATTTTGCAAATAGTCGCAGGCATGATGAAGTAATTGATGTTCCTCATGCAAATTTTGCATTTCGTTTTCTTGTAGGTTGAGATCGGATAATTCATTAATCTGAAAGGTTAATAAATTAATCTTATCGTTATGCAAGTCTGCTTGACGCAATAAATCCAATTCTTGCTTTATTTTCTGACATTTTTTGTATAATTGCTGTACTTCAATTAATAATTCATGGTGATTGGCATAGCGGTCAAGCTGATCACGATGGGTTGGATGCTGCATTAGAGTTTGATGCTGATGCTGTCCATGAATATGAACGAGCATTTCGCTCAACTCTTTTACTTTATGCAGTGGAAAAGGATTACCGTTAATGTAGGATTTTGAACGACCTTCGGCGTAAAGCACTCGTCTTAATATAATCGTCCCATCGCCAATAGGCACATCATTTTGGTTGAGCCATTGTGCTGGAAGAGACTCATTGTCGATTTGGAAGCTGGCACTGATGTCACATTTTTCTTCGCCAACACGAATAACTGAAGCATCGGCTCGATCACCGAGGGCAAGCATCAAGGCATCGATCATAATTGATTTACCAGCACCAGTTTCGCCAGTAAAAGCAGTCATACCATGCAAAAAATCAAGTTCTAATTCTTTAACAATGGCGAAATTTTCGATGCGCAAGGTGGTGAGCATAGTTTATCCCTGATGTTTAGATTCCCAACCAAGTTTGATCCGTAATGTATCATAATAATGATAATCAAGAGGATGCAAAAGGCGCAGTTGGCGAGCATTTTTTTCAATGGAGACCAATTGCCCGGGTTTAACTAGACGGGATTCATGGCCATCACAGCTAATGCGCAAATCACTCTCATTCCGCTCACTAATTTTTAAATCAATCTTGACTTCACCATCTACAACAAAAGGGCGAGAGCTTAAACTATGAGAAAACATTGGGACTAACACAATCGCATTTAACTGTGGATGCATAATGGGGCCACCGGCGGATAAGGCATAAGCTGTTGAACCTGTGGGGGTGGATAAAATCATCCCATCGGAGCGGTAGCGACTCACAAATCGCTGGTTAATAAAAACATCAAATTCAATTAAATGCGTTTCATTTCCCCGTCCTAACACCACATCGTTTAAAGCATCACCCTCAAAATAAATTGTTTCCCCATCATGGATAGACATATGTAGCAAAAAGCGAGGCTCTTCTTCGTACTTACCACCCAAAACGGCACTTAGATGGTGCTCAATATTTTGTGGCGAAATATCTGTTAAAAAACCTAGGCGACCGCGATTGATTCCAATAACTGGAACATTTACTTTTATGGCCATTCTTGCTGCAGACAGTAAGCTGCCATCACCACCCACAACGACAATTAAGTCTTGCTTCTTTCCCATGAGACTGCGATCAAGCGTTGGTAAATCAATGTCAAAATGCGTTGCCGTATCAATATCCAGATAAGCATCTACTTGCTGCTCGCGTTGTAAAAACTCAACTAAGCGATGTAGGCTTTCGTTCACTCCCTGATTGGCACGATGTTGGCGTGCATAAAGAATAACTCGCTTAAATTTTTGTTTCATGATTTGCCAGTATTAGTTCGCAAGAATGGATTTGTTTTAACAAGCTAGTTTATATTATTTTTTTTTATTGTTCTAAGTCTACATCCTCGTTAAAAATCCTTAATAATGTACTTACAACAAGAAAAAAGACACCAAAGATTATCGTTCTTTGGTGTCTTTAATTTATCGAATCAGTTTTTGGTCATTACTCTTCGCTTACTCGTGAAGCACGTTTTCTTTCATGTTCCTTCAAAGCCTTTTTGCGCAGGCGAATCGATTGTGGCGTGACTTCAACAAGTTCATCATCATCAATAAACTCCAGAGCTTGCTCTAGAGATAACTTGATAGGTGGTGTTAAAAGAATGTTTTCATCGCTTCCTGCAGCACGGATATTGGTTAACTGTTTTTCTTTGGTCACATTGACGACTAAATCATTATCACGTGCATGAATACCAACAATCATGCCTTCATAGCACACTGTTTGTGGCTCAATAAATAAGCGACCACGTTCTTGTAAATTAAATAAAGCAAAGGCGCGAGCTGCTCCTTGGCAATTGGCTATGAGAACACCATTATTACGTTTACCAATTCGTCCGCGAATTGCAGGGCCATAATGATCATAAACATGATACATTAAACCGGTTCCAGAAGTGCTTGAGAGAAACTCTGTATGAAAACCAATTAGTCCACGTGTTGGAACGATGTAGTCCAGACGTACACGTCCTTTGCCATCAGGCAACATATTTTGCAACTCCCCTCGGCGCTCTCCTAGTTTCTCCATAATGGCGCCTTGGTGATTTTCCTCAACATCCACCGTTAAGCGTTCATAAGGTTCTTGTTGCTCGCCGTTTTCTTCTCGTAAGATAACTTCAGGCTTGCAAATGGCAAGTTCATAACCTTCACGACGCATGTTCTCAATAAGAATAGACAAATGCAGCTCCCCGCGACCAGATACTCTAAATTTATCTGGGTCTTCGGTATCTTCGACACGTAATGCCACATTGTGAAGCAGTTCCGTTTCTAAACGCTCGCGTATTTTGCGGCTGGTAACAAACTTACCTTCTTGACCTGCAAAAGGAGAGTCATTAACTTGAAACGTCATACTAATGGTTGGTTCGTCCACGGTTAATGCAGGTAGTGCTTCCACATGGTTGGGCTCGCATAAGGTATCAGAGATATTAAGTTGTTCAATACCTGTAACGGCAATAATGTCGCCAGCTCTAGCTTCTTCTACCTCGACTCTTTCCAAACCCTTAAAGCCTAAGAGTTGTAATAAGCGGCCACTACGAACTTGTCCTTCCTTATCAATAATCTTTACTGCGGCTTTCGCTTTAACATGACCGCGTGTAATACGTCCAATACCAATTGTTCCAACATAAGATGAATAATCCAGCGAACTGATTTGCATTTGGAAAGGACCATCGGCATCTACCGCTGGGGGTGCTACTTTATCAACAATTGTTTGTAATAGAGCAGACATATCGCTGGCCTCATCTTCTAAAGCCATTTTGGCATAGCCATTTAAGGCAGAAGCATACACGACAGGGAAATCAAGCTGCTCATCAGTGGCACCTAAATTATCAAATAAATCAAATACTTGATCCATAACCCAGTGAGGTCTGGCCCCTGGTCTATCTATCTTATTAATGACAACAATCGGGTTTAATCCACGAGCAAAAGCTTTTTGTGTAACAAACCGAGTCTGTGGCATGGGTCCATCAACGGCATCAACAAGCAATAAGACACAATCAACCATGGATAGAATACGTTCGACTTCACCGCCAAAATCAGCATGTCCTGGCGTATCAACGATATTAATTTGATAACCATTCCAGTGGACGCAGGTATTTTTAGCTAAAATGGTAATGCCTCGTTCTTTCTCCAAAGCATTTGAATCCATTACACGCTCAACTTTAGGAGCACGTTCATTAAGTGTTCCTGTTTGTTGGAGCAATTTATCAACTAAAGTGGTTTTACCATGATCGACGTGGGCGATGATGGCAATATTACGAATTTGTTCAATCATAAATGACCTATATTGGGGTAAAGCAGATTAGCATTAATAGCGGCATGTGTTCATCGATTCACCATTATACATTGATTCATGGTGAATGCCTATTACATGAAGAAGGTAAGCCCATCTGGAAAGAATTAAAGATGGGCTGCTTGTTGTCTACATTGTTGGCACGGCGCTGGGTATCTCATAGGCTGCATGGACATTTTCTAAGAAAGAAATATCGTCAGCATGGATTTGCATTTGGTTTTGATAAGCAAGCTTTGGCTCAAATAAAGCATCCATATTTTCCGCCATTTGATAATAGGCATAACCCATTAAACCGACAGAAACCATGGTAAATGCTATACCACTAACTGGTTCTGCAGCTATCGATGCAGCAGCAATAACGAGACTAACAGTGGCAATGGTAAAGACACCTAACCAAAATAATGCAGCAAGTGCATTACCCACGCGACTTAGGGTTTCTTTGGTAGGAAGGTATTTGTTTTCTTTTTCAAGTTCACGAATTAACTCATGCGCATTTTTGTTGTGTGGATCCACAGCAATGGCTTCGAGACAAGAGATGATTTCTCTATATTCTTTAAGTAATAGCTTTTTTTCACCTGTACTCGTTGCATTGGTAATGCTTCGTTGATAATTTTGGACGATAGTATCAATATCTTTCGCTGCCGTCTCAAACGCCTTCGCTAGCATTTCATTCTTTTCATGTAGCTCTAGTTTTTTTGCATTCAGTTGTTCTTGTAAAACCCTGATACTTTTTGTAAGTTCTTCACACTCTCTAGCAAAATCTTGTCGAAAAAATAAGGCCATACTAAATTCTCCTATTGTGGGAATAGATTAATGCATCGTCATGGGAATACACATTAATAAAGTCATCGCATAAAACACAGCCTGCTTAAATGATTGGCGTCCTTTAATTACAATGGCCATTAAGGTTAATGCAATAATCCCTGGGTAAGTTAGCTCAAGAATTGGGGCCAAAAAAGCGGCGATTCCTTTAAAATCGAGAAGTGAAATGATAAAAGATAAGCCAGTTGTAAACAATAAGATAAGGTAAAATTTATTGTCTTTAAGCTTTAAAAGCGAACAAAGATAACGGGCATACAGGTTATTTAACGCTACAGCAGTGGTTAGACAGGAAAAAAACATGGCAATTCCCATGAATAAAGTTGCGTAGTTGCCCATGGCTTGTCTGGCAATACTAGGTAACATTAGTTCTGGTGCTGTATTGGTGATTAGAGCTGAGTAATGAGAGCCTAGATAAACAAAGCCGAAGTAAATAAGAGCTAATAAAGAAGCGCCAAGAATACTCGGTTTTATGGCAAACAAAAGTACTTCTCTTGGTGAAGCATTAGGCAGTAATTGTTGCACTTGGCTAAAAATAAGAGCAGAGAAGAAAAATGCCGCAAACAAATCCATGGTTTGGTAACCTGTAGTGAAACCATTGGTAAAGGCTTTATCGACCGAAACAGACGTCAGGGTGGCGGGAGCTTTAATAGCAGCTATAACGATTAAAATAACAAGTGTCACCAGTAAAATTGGGCTCATCCATTTACCCAATATTTTGATCATGATTTTGTCGTTTAAACAGAAAAAGAAAGTGATCGTGCAAAAAAAGATACTAAAATAAATTAATTTAATTTGCGGGAAAAGGTAACTGAGGCTACCGTAGGCAACAGTAATACAGCGGGGAACGACACCAAAAGAACCTAATAAAGACAGCATAAAAAGGGGGAGTAAAATCGCCGCAAGTTTGCCGGCCTCGCCAAAAAAAGCATTGTAATTTCCTTGGTATAACTTAATAACAAAGAGTCCCGTTAGAGGTAATAAAATTCCTGTTAGTAAAAGCCCCATAAAACCCATAACCCAGTGGCTACCGGAGGCATCACCAATTTGCAAAGGAAAAACCAAATTTCCGGAACCAAAAAACATCGCAAAAATTGCGAAGCCATAAATAAAAATGGTTTTATATTGTTGCATAGCCAAGTTCCTAGTTGTTTGACGGATAATTTTTGATAAAGAATGTAGTGAGAGTTAGAGGGCCGCGGGGGCCACATTGACTACAAGGAGGACAGTAGCAAGGCTAGATAATTGATTTTCAATCTTGTTGATATTTTTCAAAAATAATGAAAATTTAGATAAAGGTTTCATTAATCGTCTTTTATGCTTATTTATATTGCAAACAAATTCCTTTATACACAGTATGTGTGCAATTTGCAAGCATTGATGGATTCAAGGCATAAAACCATTTTATTTTGCCAACCATAATAATGTGTAGCATGAATCAAATTTTTAGACAGTAGAATGAGCAGTAAAACGGTCTTTTTGTAAAAAATATAACCTATTGGTTTTTGTTGTGATATAATCGCGCAATTTATGACTTATATGGTGCGAATTTATGTTTAAATTATTAAAGAGCTTGAAAGCGGAAAAGAGAACAGAGCAAGTGAGTGAAACGCCGCCAAAATTAACGCCATCTCGACGTTCCCTGAGTAGTCCTGATTTTAAGGAGAAGGATACGCCCACGCAGGAGATGACTAAAAAAACTTTGCAAAGAGGAATAAGTTTTAAATTAAAATCTAAAAATCCTCAGGAAGAAACTCCTCGGCGAAAAACAAATAGTTTTTTTGCACAAGAAAAGAAATCCAATCTTAATCAGGACATCGATAATTTTATTGATGCCGTTAAAAAGAGTTGTCCGTCAAGCTGTAAAGATAATGGTGGTTATTTTTCTACTTTGCATGGCGATTATGAGAAAATTTTAAGAAAAGTAGTGGATGTCGGGTTATTTAGTGAAAACCTTGATTTCCTGGAGCAGTTTAATAACTACATGTGCGGAAAAATAACTGGTGAGGCATTGTATCCATTTTTAGAGGGTTTAAATCTTGATGATAATGAACATCAAAAATCCCTCATAGATGCACAGAAAAAAAATGATTTAAATGGTGATGTGGCTAAAGAGAACTACAAGGAAATTGCAGCCGTTATTTTTGGGTTTATTGACTATAACTTACGGATAAAACGGAGCACTATTAAGGAAGTTTTGCAACAAAACAGCATAGATTATAACTAATCTTTCATAGCAAGAAATAAAGGATGAATTGAAAATAATTTTGATTCATCCTCTTATTTGTTAATAATTTGAATCGCATCATCGCGATCTGCCGCCAAAATCTCCATTAAATATCGATGCAGTACGGTAGCTTCTGCTGCTAATCCTATAAGATGTTTTTGTGCATCAAGGACTGCAATTTCGCCAGTAGTACGTTCACCTAGAGTCTCAATGTAATTGATTAATGGTTCGTTGATAAGCACACAAAGCTCAGGCTTTTTAGCTAAGTTGCAGAGTGGTAAGACGGATTGTGCACTTGCCGCGTCGACTAATTCATTACAACCGATAAGTCCTACAAAACGTCCTTCTCGATCTTCCACCGCTATCGCGCTTAAATCGGTGGCTTTTCCTTTGTTAATGGCTTCTTCAAGCGACGCTTCCAATGATACACGCGGTGGGTTGTTTAGGGGAAGATCGTCAAATGTGAGTTCCCTTAATCTGCCGATATCTCTAGGACCAAGCAAATCATTGCCGCGAATGTGGAATCGCCAGGTAGAGAAAGAATAACCAAACCAGTAACGAGTAAGATGACTGGCAATGATAACCGTGATTGCTGTAGTGACCACGCCCAATTGCAAGCCTGCAGTTTCAACCATCAGCAAGACAATCGCAATAGGTGTTCCAATAATAGAGGTTGCAACCCCCGCCATGCCAGCAACAACAGCTAGATCAAGGGACACGGTTGCGCCAAAAATTGGCACAAGCATGAGTCCATGAATGAGATAGCCTAAGGCAGCTCCCAGAAATAACGAAGCAGAAAATAAGCCCCCACGAAAACCTGAGCCTACACAGACAATTGAAGCGCCGATTTTGCCGATAAGAATGATGGCAATGCCTACCAGAAAATTATTGCCTCCAAGAATTTCATTAATACTATGATGTCCAGGCCCCATAACTTCGGGAACCTGTAATGAAATCAAGCCAAGAATTAAGGCGCCAATAACAGGTTTGGCTATATTAGGTACATGCGCGGTATTTAAAAATTTTTCAAACCCAGTTGTGCCGCGCATTACAGCAATGCCAATGACTGCAGCAGCAATACCAGTACAAAGAGCCAAAGGAAAATGCCATAGGGCAGGAGGGCCTATATCCAAGGCAAGGAAAATAGGCTGATAGCCGATAAGATTATAAATAATATGACTACTCATGGCACTGGCCAAAAGCGTTGGCAGCAGTGCTCGCATGGCATAACCACCAACCACAAGTTCAAGGGCATAAAATGTTCCGGCAAGCGGTGCTCCGAAAATAGCAGCTATTCCGGCGCCTGTTCCGCAAGATACAAGGATTCTTAAATCCCGACGTTCAAGATTTAAACGTTGCCCAATAAAACTTAAACTACCTGCTCCCAATTGTGTCATTGCTGCTTCGAAGCCGACAGAGCCGCCAATAGTGATTGATACGACAGACAAGCCAACTAAAACTAAACTGTCGACAAGTGACATCCTACCCCCTTCCAGGGCGTTTGCTTCTACGGGGTCGACAATAGCTAGGCGGCCCACCCGCTTGGCAAGAACCAGAAGCCATCCAAGAAATAAGCCGCCAAGTAACGTGACTAACATCACTCGCCAAGGTGCGACTGTCGCAGAACTATAGGCATTCACGTCAGTGCCAAAAAGAACCGTTTGCATCAAACCTACCCCTACACGGATGCCAGCGACAGCGATACCAATAAAGAGGCCGCCAATGGCTGCAAGGCTAAGCATCTTGGTATTGGCAAAATTTTTTGCAGACATTGGGTTTGATTTGGGAGGTTCCAGATGAGAAGCATTCATGCATGCAATACCTTTGCTTTATTTTTTTGCAATTAATAAATCCTTTATTTTTACACGATAAAAAGTCGCATGGTGAAGTTCAAGCGTTGTACTTTAAAGAATATACTGATGGTAAAATTAATAAAAGTAGATTTGTGAATCGCTAAAATTAAAGAGCGCTTTACTTTACATAAGTTGTGCAGGGAGACAAAATGGGTATTTGTTAATACAAAAATACCTAAAATGAAACGATCAATTTTTAAGCCTAAACCAATTCCTTTTCAAGAATATTTGAGCGATACGTTGCTTGAGGCTAAACGAATTGTTGAAGTTGCTTCAGGGAAACAACGTTATACTAGCGCTCAGTTTGAAATAGCATTGATTTCTTTTGCTGATCTTGAAACCTTAAAAAAAGAAATGGACCCTAAGATAAAAGTTGATTTTTCTGAGGCTAAATTAGAATGTGATTGGCTAGCTGGTTTTGATTGGCTTGATTTGGCTGTTAATTATGGTGATAAAGATGCCATTGCCTATTTTAAAAAACGTTTAAAAGAATCTGGTTTTTACGAAGCTTATAAATTATACAAGGATGAATGTCGACCGGATTGTGCATTACAGAGCTATGAAAGTAGTAGCATAAAACTGACTTTAATTATTTAGAAATGGATAATGAATAATATTGTGGAATAATGCACTATTTGCTCCTCTATTCCGATAGCCGTGAGGTTGGCTGGCATTAAAGCGCAGTCCCTCACCACACCGCAAAGAATGCCAGGCTTTATCAATTAAAACTTCCATGTCACCGCTAATGACAATTACATGCTCAATGACACCCGATTCGTGGGACGTCGATAATTGTTCACAGCCAGGTAATAATTCAATAACAAACATTTCAAAATGAAATTGTTCATCAAAGGGAAATAAGGCTTTAATACGAATTTTTTCGTCAGTGGGTTTAAGGTTTTCCTGAATTGAACGGTAAATTAATTCTTGTGAATCCTGCGTTGACTCGGCCAAAAAGGAAGAAAAAGATACGCGAAAACCTGTAGCAATTTTCCATAAAACAGCAACGGTAGGACTTGATTCTTGTCTTTCGATTTGGCCGAGCATTGCTTTGCTAACGCCGGTTTCTTGAGCTGTTTTATCCAGACTCCAACCTCGTTGTTGACGTAATGCTTTTAATGTTTTTGCAAGATGATCGGCCATCTTTTTCATTGGTCCCTTACCTCATATTGTGCGTTATAACGCACGGTGTTATAATGTGCGCTATAACGCACATTAGGTATAGCTTAGCATAGCTTTATTCCTGGTAAAATCGGGTGAGGATTTTTCAATGATAAAACAGCTCTCTTTTTCAAACATTGCAGCAGGATTTGTCGCTGTGATGGTAGGTTTTACCAGTACGGCTGTTATTGTATTTCAGGCAGCTGCCGCAGCAGGTGCAAGTGCTTCAGAAGTTAGTTCCTGGTTATTCGCGTTGGGTATGGGTATGGGAGTGACATGTATTGGTCTTTCCTTGTATTACCGAGTTCCCATTTTAACCGCGTGGTCAACCCCTGGCGCTGCGTTATTAGCTACCAGTTTGTCAGGTATTTCGATGTCGCAAGCAATTGGGGCTTTCATTTTCTCGGGATTATTAATTTTTTTATGTGGAATTACGGGGTGGTTTGAAAAAGCGCTTAATCGCATTCCTAACACGCTGACGTCCGCCATGCTTGCAGGAATTCTTTTGCATTTTGGGATGAATGTTTTTGTGGCTATGCAAGAGCAATTTTTGCTTGTAGCGGTCATGTTGATTATGTATCTGCTTGGTAAACGTCTATTTCCCCGTTATGTCATCCTTTGGGTTTTATTGTTTGGTGCTGTTGTTGCGCAAATGGAAGGGCTTTTTCATTTTGAAAATTTTCATTTTGCATGGTCAAAACCAGTATTTACTAGCCCGCAATTTTCATGGCCAGTTCTAATTAGTATTGGTATCCCTTTATTTGTTGTCACCATGACATCGCAGAACATTCCTGGCATTGCCGTTATACGGGCTTCTGGCTATAAACCGCCTATTTCCCCCTTAATTAGCTGGACCGGACTTACCACGGTGCTTTTAGCACCATGGGGTGGGTATGCTTTCAATTTAGCAGCTATTACTGCCGCCATTTGCATGGGACCAGAAGCGCATCCTGTTCGAGAGCAACGCTATCTTGCGGCGGTCTATGCCGGAGTTTTCTATTTGATTACCGGATTTTGTGGTGCAACAGTGGTGGCTTTATTTTCTGCTTTTCCCAAACAATTGATTCTTGCCATAGCAGGATTGGCTTTATTAAGTCCTATTGCTAACAGTCTGAAAGTCGCCATTGAGGATGACAATCAACGAGAAGCGGCTTTGATTACTTTCCTGGTGTCAGCATCTGGCATTTCTCTTTTTGGTATCGGGGCTGCTTTTTGGGGATTAGTATCGGGTATACTATCATTAATGTTATTGAATTATCGAAAATATCGCACTGAAAATGCTTAAATTTTTAAAGGGCCAACATTTGCATTTTTCGTTAAAACCGAATCAATCGCCAACTCATTATAATTTACATCGGTATTTGAAAGTATTGGGTTGGCATCCGAGCCGTTTTAAGTGGCAGGTCGATTTTGGTGACAGGAATTTGCAATTTCATTTAGCCGCGGCACAATGTTTGGAGTTTAAGCATTTATTGGCCCAGTTGACTAATAAATACTGTCCAGAGGTTATGCCATTAACTTACTGCGTCAATGATACGAATTGGCCTTTAGTTTTAGAGCAAATTGCTGATAATCATTATCTAAGAGCTGAAGATTATTACAATCAGGTAGACAATTTGGTATGGATTCTAAAACCTGCCTTACTAAATAATGGTAAGGAAATCAAAATCTTTGAAAAACTTTCTCAATTAGAAGCACACTTCTTAAGTTCAGAGAGACTTGGCGGTGAGCATGTTTTGCAGCAATATATTACCGAGCCGCATTTATTAAGACCGCCAGAAGGACATAAATATAGCATCCGGATGTTTGTTGTCCTCACCAATTATGCAGGGGTTTATCTTTACCCACGAGGCTATTTTAATGTTGCTTTGCATCCTTTCCAGGGAAAACAGTTTACTGATCTACGCTCTCATTTAACTAATGAACATTTGCATGATGAAGAAGAAAATGTTGTTCAAATTCCTTCCTGGCGCTTCGATTTTTTTACCTCATTTTATCCAGAAATTAAAGCGATTATCGCAGCGACAATAAAAGGATTGCAGCAACAATATCCTCAAGCGTTTGTTTGCAGTAGAAACCCAACTTTGGCAATTTTTGGTTTTGATTTTATGGTAGATAAAAATCAACGTATTTGGCTATTAGAAGCAAATCACGGCCCTTGTTTTCCCGTTGGCGATGAACATCCGCTGCAAAAATATTTATATTATGATTTTTGGCAAGCTTTTATCACCAGCTTTGTATTGCCTATTGCCAGTCAAAAACCACTGGAATTTAGCCATGACGAATTATTTGATTTAATTTAATAATAGCTAAGTAATTAATCTATTGCATTTTTTATTGATATTCCACCTCATTTTGGTATGTAGTTTGCTACACTATCAGTAAAGAGAATGGAATTGGGGGATAGTATGAAGCAATTGATTTTGCATCCCACCGAAATCAGTCAATGGCATGCGTTGGTTAACGAAGCGCAAGCTATGACGCAGTTAGTCCTTGATGAAAACACGGAAAGTTATCTTGTTTTCTTATTAATGCGATTTTCGCAAGGTCCCAAATTAATTGAATCCGTTATTGCACTGGATTTTCTAGAGTCTATGCATAATCCTCGTCGCCAGGTCGAGTTATTAAAGGATGTGGGAGACAAAAGCTTATTATTTTGCGGGCTTTTCCCGGGCATTGCTGAAAAAAGACATGTAAGTTTGAATTATTTTGCCGATATTGGTCAGGCCGCTTATCTTACTGTGGGCGAGCTACATGAAAAGCAAACTGCCGATTTATACTTTCAATTAAGCGCGCAATTTCTTTCATTGCAGCAAATTTTACGTGCTATGCGCGGTGAATTTTTACAAACCTCCACACTAAATGGCTTATTATTATCAAAATTTAATTCATCATTACAATGAAAAAAGCAAAAATTATCCTTTGCGGCAATTCCATTGTAATTTCCCATAAGAATGTGTTGGAGCTGCAATTTATGTAGCGATTGGAGAAGATTTTTATAAACTTATGTCTTTTAATCAATTATAAACTATAATTGTTGGTAGAATGTTATTTTCTATCAGAGCTCTCTATGGGTATCGGGGAAAAAAATAACAAGGAAATTGCAAAGCGGTTAAGCCAGGCAACAGGATTTAATTGGTCTGGCGATGAGGATGGCGTGTATTGTGGAGCCACATTAAACGCGGCAGATAAAATGTTGGCCGAGGCGATTTTTAAAAAAAATTTGCAGACAAATGGCATACCTATACCTACTAATATACTGCACTCTCAATCCAAATTGAGGAGGGAAAATTCCACCTTACTGCCTCTTTTACAAATAATTCAGAGCTTTTAGCCTTAATTCAAGATTCGGAATCTCAAATAGCTGAAAAATCTCGTATAGAAAATGAAAATGCCGAAGTCGCCAAAAAATTATCCGAAAAAACAGGATATACCTGGACAAGTGATGTTGACGGTATCCATTGTAAAGCCCTGCTTGATCAATTGGATACGTCTGAGAGCGCAAGTCATTTTCTAACTGAACTGCGAAATATAGGCATCTCTGTTTCGAGCCGTATGATAGTTCGAGAAGCACCAGAGGATGGCAACCTGCAACAGGTAAAAACATTTCTATCAGTTTCTCTTAAAGCCGACTCAAAACTATCTTCTTCAGTACAATCAGATGTATTTGAAGCAAATACTTTTAACCATAAACCTAGTACTGAACACCAAACCACCGCCCCCCAAAAAACAACCTCTTCATTCGAAGAATCAGCAAAGCATTTATTTGAGTCGCTAATCGCTCATTTAAAGAGTTTTGCTCATCGGGTTGAAAAACTTTTTTCAGACTGCGTAAGAAAAAAAGACGAAGCCGAGGACAACAAGAGATATAAACAATGAGCGCATCAACTGAGGGTTCATACGCCAATAAATTAAATAACTTACTAGCGGTTTTAAAACCTGAATTAGCAGAATTAAAACAACTTTTAATAAAATTTAAATTAGTTAATAGCCCCTATAAAAATAGATTTAGCCATTTAGTTGCCATTGCAAATACGCAAAGAGCTTATGAGGGCAAAATCGAGCAGAATGTTAACATGATCACTCAACAACTTAGCCAAATTCTCGAACTACTCAATCAAATCGTAGAAGATGATGAAGTAAGGGACTTATATATAGATGCTGGTATATTTGATGAATTACTTAAACATCGAGAGAAAATCCTTAAAGTTCTTGCCTATGTTTGACTTAGAAATTTAGTCTGGTGGACTAATGGGAATAAAGTTAAATGAATGTCTTTAATTCTTAAATTTTTCATATTAATTTTGGGATAAGCCTTTTTCTGAATAAAATGCTCAATACGTTATTTTATAGCTTGATTAGAGTTGATTTCGCATGAGTATTATTTTGGTAATTACTGATTACCTTTTTCCGGTAAGATTAAGTATTCCTCACCGATAATGCGTTTTAGCAATTGATAAGCAGGATGCTTTTTAGATTTAACCAGTGTTAACTGCAATTGATTGCCACGGTTTTCCATATAGGTCGGTTGATAATTTACTTTCTCAATGATGACCCTGCCATCGGTTTGCTTTTTTAAATATAAAGAAAGCAAGCCACTCGCACGATTTGGCAGCTTTCCTTGATTGGAAATAAAATTACCTAAGGAATAAGCCACAAACACTTTTTTGCCAGCTGGCATTGTTAACCAGGCAAAGGGTTGAACCCAATGAGGATGAGAACCGAGAATAGCCAATGCTCCGGCCTCTGCAAATTCTTTTGCTAATCTTTCCTGGTCTTTGTTATACCGCTCATGATATTCCTCTCCCCAATGTGGGGTAACAATGACAGCATCATGTGTTTTAGCAAGCTCACTGATTAAATGAAGGAGCTCTTCTTTATCGCGATAGCATTTCAGAACTTGTCGGTGTTTATCGGCAATATCATTAGTATGTTTGGTACATGCGAGCCAGGCAATGGAAATTCCATGGGCATTGGTTTCCGCAAAAAAGGCCCCCTTGCCATTTTGTAGCCTTGTGCCAGTAAAGGCCATTGCATTGGTATGTAAAGCGTCGATGGTTTTATCAATCCCTATGCCCCAACGATCAAGGCTATGATTATTGGCTGTAGAAAGAATATCAAAACCCGATAATTTAAGAGCACCGATTAATGAGGGAGGATAATTAAACATCGGAAAAGCAGTATAAGCCAGACTATGATATTTGGTTTCATTACCACACATGGTTATCATACCTGCCGCAGGCCCCTCTAAATTTCCATAAGTGATATCTGCTTGATTTAATTGCGGTATCACATCAAGCCAAAGGGTGGCAAAGCCAGTCTTAAACCCTTTTTTTTGCAAAGGCATATGCACAAGAATATCGCCCACAGCAATAATATGAACATGGGCGGCAAATAATGGAGAAAAAAGGTAAAAATTTAAGAGAAGGAGTAGCTTGGACATGCTTTCTTCAGTTGTTGACTATTGTATTTTTTATACAAAATGCATGCCAGAAACCCAAAGAGCTAAGAAAACTTTAAGCTTTGCTGTTTAAAATAAAGGCACGTTAAAAACGTTAGCTCAAATTATGCCTAATCGAATTTCCAGCCCACGCGCCTTTTCCCAACTATGTGAAAAAGCAAATTTCAGTATTTTCAATAACACATTTACCATATTTCCCAAACCAACAGGCAAGAAAAGAGTACCATTTCAAAGCATTTGGGGGCAGATTTGTTTAGAGATTAACACCTATGCGTTTGACGACGAGGAATCGAACAAGCTGTTACTAGAAGCAGATGTCTTGCGTTGGGTTCATCGTGAGGACGCGGATCATCACTTATTTCATCAGGATGGTCTTTTTGATATTGAGGAAGATCATTATCACGCACAATTTGCTCTGCCTATTGATGAAGAAAAATTAATGCAAATCTTAGGCGTTTTGAAGAAATACAATGTGATTAAAGAAACAGAAGAGGCACAATTTATTGAAAATTTTCATTTGGCGAATTGCCTCGATGCGGATTGGGGAGCTAATTTTGATAATGAATTGACAACTCTTAAAAAGAAAACTAAAAAGTTGGAAGAGAAAGCTTCAGACAATTCAGACTATACTGAGGCGGCTAAACAGGCACGAGCTTTATGTACTAAATTGGAGAATGGTTATCGTGATTTTAGACAAAATAGAACCCTGATTTCTTTTCAGCAATTTCAACGTGAAACCCTCGATGCAATTGATGATGCCAAAAGATCAGTGCTTAAAGACCATCGTGGCTGGGGTGAAGTTTTAGCTAATCTGGCTCTTGCAGCAGCAATGTTGATTATTCCTTACTTAGTAATAGGTTTTTATAATTATTCGAAAGGCAAAGACTTTATGTTCTTTAAGACAGAAACCGATTCTTTTAGTAAATTAAAAGCATTGGCAGCGGCTGTTCCTAAACAAGAGGTGTCTGATATATCGAGATATAGCTAAATCGTTTAAAAAAAGAAGGTAATTGAAGTTCAATATGGCGAGTGATAGGTATTTAGAGGGTATTGGTCAGAGACAATTTTGTGGGACGCAAGCTTATTCCGAAAGTTTAGATTAGGGACCATAGGCTTTTACATTATCTTTACCCGCCTGCTTCGCCGCATAAAGAGCATGGTCAGCAGCCTTGATTATCTCTTCGATGGAAGCGCCATGTTTTATTGCTTCAGCTACCCCAATTGAAATGGTGACGTTATTTAAAGGATTGCCTTTAAAATATATTGATATATTTTTTATCTTTTCTCGAATCTCTTCCATTTTATTCACGGCAGTGCTCAATGTTGTATTTAACAACACGACAACAAATTCTTCTCCACCGAAACGTACAGAAATGTCGCTTTCACGGAAACTCTCATTTAATAGTTTCCCTATTGCTTTGAGCAACTCATCTCCCGCTAAATGACTGTAATTATCATTAAATTTCTTGAAATTATCGATATCCAGCATTGCTACACATAACGTCCTTTTTTCTCGAGCAATTCGAATTAACTCCCGTGACAAAATATCATTTAAATAACGCCGATTGTATAAATTAGTTAATGGGTCGTGTAGTGACAACTCACTTAGTGACACGCGCAGATTAATATTGGCAATAGCAAGCTTAACAATATTCCCAAAAGAATTAGCCATGTCTTGTTGGTGTGGTGTTAATTTCTTATTTTTCGGCGCTAACAGGTGGATAACACCTATCAATTCATTTTGTACCATAAGCGGTAACGCCATATATCCTCCTTGAGGATAAGTTTTATAATGGGAACAAGGCACTGATTTATTAGGGTTATCAACCACATGGGTGGTTGCCTCACGGATTGAAAAGCAGTCCATAGGAAGAAATAGGTTTGGTAATAATTGTTCTCTTCCCCATTGGACTACTGTTTCCATTTGATTAATTGTTTTGTTGTAAATTGATAAACCACCGTTTAAATCAGGAAATAAATCTTCAGCAATTAAATTGATTCGTGGATAAGCTTCTTCCGCTGTAATGCAGATTTGTAGTGAACGATTTAGTTTATTTAATAAACTTTCATCATGCTCCAGCAATTTCAATTCATTTAAAGTTTCCATGGTTTTTTCATTTAATTGTCGCATTTTTTCTTCATTTTGAATGCGATCACTTACATCTTTCACTTGTATAATAAAATTAACCGGCTCCCCCTGTTCATCACGTATTAGGCTTGCACTAACCATTCCCCAGATAATACTGCCATCTTTTCGAACAAATCGTTTTTCCATATGTGAAATTCGTAACGCAGCTTGAAGAAGTTTATTCATGGCATCTTCAGTCATAGGCACGTCATCAGGATAAGTAATTTCCAACATATTTTGATCGCGCAATTCTTCATCACTGTAACCTAAAATTTCTTGCAGTGTGCGATTGGCATGGATGCATTTTCCTTTAGGAGAGACAATGGCCATGCCAATAGGCGCATTTTCAATAGTATTGCGAAAGCTTTCTTCACTGCGTCTTAAATCAGCTAAAAGATTTGAACTGTATATTTCCAGATAAATTGACCTCATTAAAAAACGATGAGCATCACTCATTCCATAGATCACTACAGCCACATAGAGCAATGTCGCCATAAGCAAGGTAAATGATAATGAAGGAGCAATGGATACCGATAAAAAAATCAAAAGCAACCAAATTGGTATCATAAAAGCGATGTAAGCATTACGCATTGTTAACAATTTAGCTGCAGGCGCTGCAAGCAAACCAATGAGATATACAAAAACTGCCATGCGGTGCAGTGGATCATCTACATAAAGAAACAGCAACCCTCCTAAAGCCCATAAAATACCCGATTGCAGATTATTCACTATAAAATATTTTTTCCAGAATGGTGGATGGAATAAGCCATCCTGTTTTTTTCGACGATAATAATGAAATAAAAATAAGCTTCTTAGCAGATGATTGAGAACAAACATCGATAACATCCATGTTGTTACCAACAATTTGTTATTTATTTGATTCCAAATCAATGCGACAAAGATGAGAGTTGCAAAAAAATCAGCAATAATTAAAACATAAAAATTCTTATAGGACTCGGCTATAAGCTTATCTTCTATTTGCGATTTTGTAATGCCTGGGAAGTCCATTTAAAATTATCCTCATGCAACTACTTATTAAAATAATAATAACAAACATTTGAAGAATTGATTTTTGGGATATGTCCAACAATCTTGTTTTTAGGGAGTGTTTCGCCCATGGGCACTTGTACTAGCTGAAAAATCCTATTGGATTTTAGTTAACCCGCATTATAATTCAGACTAACAAATATCTTTAATTAGAATCAAGGTAGAGATTACTTTGTTTACTAAATACATATGAAAATTTCTTTTTTTAGTACCCAAAAATATGAGCGGCCCATTTTCGATCAGGTCAATCAGCTACATCATCATGAAATTAATTATTATGATTTCCATCTGAATTCAGAAAGCATCGGGGCGGTAGCTCCAACGGATGCAGTATGCTGTTTCGTGAATGATTCCATTAATAGCAAGGTAATTGATGGACTATATGAGCGCGGTGTTCAGCTAATCGCTTTGCGGTCTGCGGGATATAACCATGTTGATTATGTTTATGCACAGGAGAGAGGGATAAGTATCTGTAGAGTACCCTCCTATTCACCACAAGCGATTGCAGAACATACAGTAACATTAATTTTATGTCTCAATAGAAAAGTTCCCCAGGCCTATAACAGAGTGCGAGAGGGAAATTTTTCTCTCGATGGATTAATGGGCTTTAACTTATATCAAAAAACAGTAGGAATTATTGGTACAGGGCAAATAGGCACTGCACTAGCAACTATTCTTAATGGTTTTGGTTGTAAAATTCTTGCTTTCGACCCACAACCTAATGAGTGTTGTAGCAAACTTGGAGTAAACTATACAAGTTTAGACTCCTTATTGAAAAACTCAGATATTGTTAGTCTAAATTGCCCTTTAAACGACAGTACATACCACATAATCGATTCCCAAGCTTTAGGAAAAATGAAACAAGGGGCAATGCTTATTAATACCGGTCGAGGAAAACTCCTTGACACCAAAGCAGTTATAGTGGCACTAAAAAGTAAAAAATTAGGTTATCTTGGAATTGATGTATATGAAGAAGAGGAATCATTGTTTTTTGAAGATCATTCCTCTGAAATTATTGATGATGACGTATTTTGCAGGTTACTAACTTTTCCAAACGTACTTATTACTGGCCATCAGGGTTTTTTCACGCAAGAGGCCATACAGAATATTGCCTCAACAACATTGGAAAATATAAGTAACTTTGAGAAAAAAACAGGCCCAATCTATTTAGTCGCAACGACATTATAAAATTTAGATTTTATGAATAGTATATCGAACAAAATTGATCTTCTAATTAATGAGGGTAGGTTATACCTTAATGAGACTCAATCTCTGTTAAGTAAACTTCTGCAAGTAACAACTGATACTGAAGACTCTTCTGATGAAGATAAAATTCTCAAAATTCAATTAACGCTGCAATATCGTTTAAGCTGTGAAGATGCTTTGAGCATTTTAATAAGGCTGGATCACAATTTATTGTTTTATCTTGGAATTCAACCCCAGCAATCCGCTAAAATGAACATGGATCGCTTAGCCTATGCAGTAGGAAATGAAGATTTAAAACAGATCTTAAATATTTTAGCCATATTAACTGGTTCTCTGTCTAAAATCGTTGCACGATATAAAAATACCCATGCCTCTTTTGCATTGCGAGATAGAAGCTCTCAAAAACATAACGTTATAACAAAAGATTTCTCCCGATTACTGAGCAAACAAAATCAGTTTTTAGAAGTGTTACGCAAGCTTGATTCGGAAATGGAACAGCTCATAAAATTACAAGTTGGAGAGCCTATTTTTGATTATATTGCTGCCTTAAGAGGACCCATTTCACATTTTCACCAAGCCATCATGAATGGTCTCGAACAGGCAAAGCAGCTCTACCTCCGAGTAAATAAAACACCTTTGCTTGACTATCAACTCAATACTTTGCTAAAAGAAACGCAACAAGTCCTTCATTTAACTCCCAGTACCTTTACCCCACATCCCAATTACCCGATGAAACAGTTTGATCACCCATTAACATCTGAACAATTAGAAAAACGGGCTGCCGCAAAACGTTTACGGCCTTTTTTTGGATAAATAATATATGCTTCTTGCTGACGTATATAGGAGTTGCGATGTCGTGAGAACATTACAGAAATTTAGATGGCTATTTTCATTACGTGGGTAAAATCACCCATCAATTTGTTATTCAAAATACATTAATATTACCCATATTTATCTAATGTGGATCTGTTTTGCGATGTTACAGAATAATCGAGATATTCTCTTCACAATATTTAATTTTCTTCCTAAAAGAGAAATTATAAGCAAATTGACTGTTTGTAAAACTTGGAAAGAAGTGGGGCAAGATAAACGACTATGGGGCAATGAACCCTACGACAGATTTCGGGACACGATAATAATTCTAGATGATCAACTAAGAGATTTTGTATTAAGTGATGTCATTGACTTAAAGCTTGCAAAACAACTACAAACTTTATGGGATATGGTCGATACGAGACGTGCCGAACAATTGCAAAAGCTTTTGCCAGCGCTTTGGCCACAAGAGATAAGCCTACAAAAACCATTATCTTCTAAATTAGGAGCGATTCTTCTCTTAGGCCGTTTTGTTTCTAAAAAGGATTTAGACGCGATATGGAAAAAACATCAAGCGGTGGCCTCCTTAACCAGCTCACTTTTTGCAATTAATTTACGCGAGCCATTAAGCGTACAAATTTTTTCGTTGCTAAACACTGTACCAGTCATTAAGGCTTTAAAAAATGGACATTGTAAAATGGAGGAGCTTATTCAGTTAAGTTCTTGGCAAATTAATGGCTT
Source organism: Legionella cardiaca (assembly GCF_029026145.1). Lineage (NCBI taxonomy): Bacteria > Pseudomonadati > Pseudomonadota > Gammaproteobacteria > Legionellales > Legionellaceae > Legionella > Legionella cardiaca. The sequence continues at coordinate 3,353,052 of NZ_CP119078.1, forward strand.
GAGAGATGCTCGGGGATTAAAGGCTCTAGAGAAAGGTCTTTTAACGAGCGCAATCGTTGCCAAAATGAAAACCCCTTTTGATTTTACGCCTTATTATTTCCCGGAGTCTCCTGCTGAGACATCGAATTCTCAATGTAAGCTATAACCTAAAGTGAGATTGAACCAGATGAATTGATAATTAAATATACTACCTCTGATTTACCTAAAGAATGGAAAAATACATCATCCTCTAACTCTAATCGTGATTTTGCTGCAAAAAATTTCTTTGAGCTTGAAGAATATTTGGCAATGGCTATTCCGTCAGTTCTGGTTCCAGAGGAGCCCAATTTAGTTATAAACCCCTTCCATCAAGGATTTGCTGACGTGAAAAAGACAATTCTATCTTTAGGAAAATTCACTGCTTCTAGTAGGTAGTATAAAGTAGTATAAAAAAGTAAGATAAGCATGATTAAAAAAATCAGATTATCTTTATTTCTTTAAGAATAGTCTTCCTTCGTATCCATTTCTCACAAGATAGTTTCGTAACCCTATAAATCGATGTTGATAGTGAAATATACATAGTATTTTGAGCTCTAAATCATTCTCCAAAGAGCCTGTAATAGTACTAAATGTTTTATGGAAATAGCATTTATGTTTATTTATCTACGAAACTGGAACAATTAGCAAAAGTCTACATTTTATGGTACAACGATATCAATTAACAGCATTGCTAATAAATTGTTATTAAAAGATATTGAGTTGTAGTAGCGAATTCAACGAATAAATTGACCCATTTAAGTCCGGTTAATTCTATACTCAGACTTAGTGGTTGAATTCACTCTGTAACCATTGCACACAAGACTCCTCAAACTGATGAAACTGTGTATCTCGAAGCTTTTAAACTCAGATGCTGTAATCTGTGTGTTTAAAAATAGCTTTCATTTTGTCCGTTGGCCATGCATTAGATAATAAATCTTTCAGAGCGTCCGGTGATATTCGATTCTCTTTTTGCTCTGGCCTCATTGAGTTAATAGGCGTGGAAATCAATTTTAATAAATTAGCCAAATGCTCTGTATGAGTATTCCCACTAACAACAATCACTGTTGCATTGTCAGACTTTTCATGATGAAGCATTTGCCATAAGTCTACAGTTAATGTTGCATCAAAATGATAAATTTCGTACAAGTAATAAATTTCCAACCACTTGACTATTATTTCAAATGATCTTGTCTGCTCCATTCTTTCAATACAACTGTTTAATACAGAATCAGATTTTTTTCCTTCTTCATTTGTAGTAGCAAAACAACATTCCTTTTCCAAAGCCTCTGCGAGAATGACTGCTTTAACGAGATTGTTAATACATGATTGTATATAATTACCTATGGGTACATTTCTAGGTTCAATTTCTTTTTCTAATTGGGTTAATCTACTTATTTCTAAATTTAATAAATTAAATAAATCTGAAAAAGTAAACGTTCTATTATAATCTTCAGCTATCTCCTTAAGAAAATCTTTGAACTTAGGATTATCGAAGTAGGAAGACTTAGAATGCGGTAGCTCCGATAGGTTTCTTAGAAAAAGGAACAAATCAGTAAACGCCTCATTATAGTGACGTTTATCTGCGGGTATTACAGTTAGATGGGGGGAGCTAAGGAATAAAATACTATCAATGAAGCTTAAATGTTCTGAATTATTTTTCTCCTCACCCTTTGTACTTTCTAAAAAGATCGTAACATTTTGGAAATTGCTTATGTGCTCATTTAAAAGCTTAATATATTTCTCGGCTAATTCTCTACTCATTGTGTCATGAATTTCGCCTAGCAAAAAAATTCTAATATCCTTGTACACAAATTGATAAAAACTGCATAGACCACCTAAAGTAAACATTCTTACAAGGCGTTCTTCTCCAAAAAATTTCATAGTGTTCATTGAGAGGAATTGTTTTTCATGATGGCTAGTGATTACAAATAATACTATTTATTTAAAATAATAACAAATGGCAAGCCGAAAGGTATTTGTTACGAATACTTAAACAATTATTTCCCAATGCACTGTTTTTTTATTAATCCTCTTTTGGTTTTAGTGTTAAAAGAGCCTCATTTTGCCTACGATTAGCTACGAAATAGCATCGTCACATCAATTGGGTCAAAAATATATTGCTTATTGCAGAAGTCGCAACTGACTTCGATTTGGTTTCTTTCCTGTAAAAGTTGTTTCGCTTCTTCTTCGCCCAGGATCTTTAACACCTGTTTCATTTTGTCCTCACTGCAGCGACATTGAAAGCGGGTGGGGCGACTATCGAAAAGGCGTACTTCCGTTTCGTTATAAAGTCGATAGAGCAAGGTTTGGTTATCTAAATTTAATAATTCATGTTCACTAACGGTTTGACCCAGCTGAACAGCATATTCCCAAAACTGTTCTCGTTGTACTGTATCCTGGCCAGGCATCAGTTGCAGCAGCATTCCTGCAGCCATCTCTTCATTGACAGCTAACCACACTCGACTGGCAATTTGTTCGGACTGAGCAAAATAATGCATGAGGTTTTCACTCATAGAAGTTGACTGAATAGGAACAATGCTTTGATAAGCTTGAGTTTGATTGTACTGATTAATAGTGAGTACCATTTGCCCTTTTAAGAAAGCATCGGCATAGTCAATCACTTGCAAATTGTCTTTATATTTTGCAAATGCCCTTAGCCTCAACAGGTGATCACATTGGACAATAAGTAAGGGTAACCGCGTGTCTCCCTGAAATTGCAAAGAAAGCTCGCCTTCAAATTTGATGCTTCCGACTAAAAGCAAACAGGAGATAAGTGCCTCTCCCAGCAAATTTTTTACCATTGGCGGATAGGGACGTTGTTCCATAATAGTTTGATAAGTCTCTTGCAAATGTGCGATTTCGCCGCGGATATGGGCGTGTTCGAACATGAAGCGCTGTAAAGAGTCATTGTCTTTCATATAAATCCGTTGAATCTACAAATTTGTAGATTCTAACACAAAGTAGATTGCGCGCCTTGGTTTCGCGCGCGATAATGATCTTTTTTTGTGCGAGAATAGAAAAGAATGCTAAATCCTCAACAAATGGCGGCAGTGCAGTATATCGATGGCCCTTTGTTGGTGCTGGCTGGAGCTGGCAGTGGTAAGACGCGCGTGATAACGCAAAAAATAGCGTACCTTCTGGAAAGTTGTGGCTATGCCGCAGCAAGTGTTTGTGCGGTTACTTTTACTAACAAAGCAGCAAATGAAATGCGAGCACGGGTTGCTGCTGTTTTGCCGGCACCAATCCGTCGTGGTTTAAAGGTCGCTACCTTCCATACCTTGGGCTTAAGTATTATTAAGCATCATGTAACCTTATGTGGTCTAAAACCTGGATTTTCAATTTTTGATAGTGAGGATTGTTTACAGCTATTGCGTAGTTTTTTGCCGGCAGGGAAAGCTAATGAGCGTGATTATTTATTGCAGGTGCAACAACAAATTTCGCGTTGGAAAAATGAATTATTAAGTCCAGAAGCTGTGAGCAAAAAGATGGGAGAGCTTGCTGTTGATGAGGATATAGCGCGGATTTATCCGAGTTATCAACAAGCTTTAAAAGCCTATAATGCAGTAGATTTTGATGATTTGATTCGTCTGCCGGTGAATTTATTAAATAATAACCTGACTGTTCGAGAAAAATGGCAGAATAAAATTCGCCATTTGCTGGTCGATGAATATCAGGATTCCAATACTTGCCAATATCTGTTGGTCAAATTACTAACGGGTATTCGTGCACAATTTACTGTGGTTGGTGATGATGACCAATCAATTTATGCCTGGCGCGGGGCAAGACCTGAGAATTTGGCACAGTTACAAGAAGATTATCCACAACTAAAGGTAATTAAACTTGAGCAAAACTATCGTTCGACGGGGCGAATTCTACATGTGGCGAATCACTTAATCGCCAATAACACACATTTATTCAGTAAAAAGTTATGGAGTGCTTTAGGGGCTGGTGAATTATTACGTGTCTTAGTCTGCAAAGATGATAATGATGAAGCAGAGCAAGTTATTGCCGATTTAATCAGTCATCGCTTAAGAAACCGCTCGCAATATGGAGATTACGCTATTTTATATCGTGGTAATCATCAGTCGCGCATCTTTGAAAAAATTTTACGGCATCATGGTATACCCTATCGTATTAGCGGTGGGCAATCCTGGTTTGCACGTGCAGAAGTTAAAGACATTTTTGCTTATTTAAAATTACTGTGTAATGAAGCTGATGATGCTGCCTTTTTAAGAGTTATCAATACGCCAAAACGAGGGATCGGCGAAACAAGTCTGGATGCATTAGGTCATTATGCCCAAACGAAAGAGCAAAGTTTATATAATTGTGCGAGTCACCTGGCATTGGCAGAGCGCGTTGCTGAAAAACCACGTGCTGCCTTGCAAGGGTTTAAGGAGTGGTTCGAGGAAATTAAACTCAAATTACAACACCAGACGACAACGGATGTTTTGCGTGACATGATTGAAGAGAGTGGTTATGAAGCCCATATTTATGAGCAGTGTGATACACCTGCTAAAGCACAAAAACGCATGGATAATGTTTGGGAATTGGTAGAATGGGTAGGGCGCCTACTTGCCAAAGATTCTACACAACAATTATCTGATGTGGTTAATAAGTTAATCCTCATTGATATTTTAGAACAATCCGATGAACAAAATAGTGATATGTTGCAATTAATGACTTTGCATGCTTCCAAGGGTTTGGAGTTTCCTTTTGTTTATTTGGTGGGCATGGAAGAGGAATTATTGCCTCATCGAGTGAGCATTGATGACGAGCAAATTGAAGAGGAGCGACGTCTTGCTTATGTGGGTATTACCCGTGCACAAAAAGGATTATGTTTGACCTTGGCGCGACAGCGTCGGCGTGGTGGGGAATTACAAGATTGTCAACCGAGCCGTTTTTTAGACGAATTACCTCAGGATAGCCTCGAGTGGTTTGGTAAAAGTGGCGAGCGGAATGAAGAGAAATCAAAAGCATTAGCTAAATCTCATTTGGCTGGATTAAAAAGTCTATTAGAATAATTTATAACAAGCCTGGGGCTGGAACAAACTGAAGGATGTATAAATAGAGAGACAATAACGGATTTGTTTCAACCCACGCAGTTAGATCCCTATCAACTGGCAAACTGCATTTCACCTATGTGGTTTAAAGCGCTAAATCAATTTAATTTTAGCCTGCCTGCATTGTGTTGAAGGTGTGACAATTGGACCATGAAAAATTCCGACTGACGTTAGCTTCGCTACATTGCGAATAGAATACTTATTTAAAGGCCAATATGGCTAATAATGGTTATGATTTGACGCTGCCGCTAAAGGCCCGAGAAGAGAATAGCGCTGATTTGCTTGGTCGTGATTTTATTGCTCATCGCGATTTGGTTTGCGCCTACAAAAAGCGGCCAGGCTAAATGACGCGTATAAGAAACATGGTATAGCGGTGGTGCGCATGGCTATACGGATTGGCCAACCTTGGAAAAGGAATTGGCCAAAAAAAAAAGACAAAGCAGTGGAACACTGCTTTGTTGTTAAGCGGCAGGCGAACTAATTTGTCTGGGTAGCTCTTCAAGAAAGGCCTCAGTCCGAGTTTTCTTGCCTGCACTATTAAAGAAACGTTGCTGCTGATAGAGTGATTTGGCTCCTTCAGTCTCTAACCGTTGTTCAACATCAGCACCGTCACGTAGCTCGTCTTGGAGCAGGGTCAGAGCATCCATTTTTTCTTTGGCAACAGGCTTATTCCAAACAGCTTTTTCCAGGTGTTTTTCTTTAAAACGCTCGATGCGTAAAATTGCATAATGGGATTGCCAATTTTTAGAAGCATGCTCGACTTCATGGAGATCGACATGACTAATTTTCTTTTTACCCGTTTGTTTATCCCATGCTTCTATAAAAGTTAGTGCTTTACGATCCGTACCTTTATTGTTTTGGCTAGCCCAGCTATCCCATGCTGCCGCTAAAGCATAGAGAGGACTAAACAAGGCTTTTAGCAGACGGGTCGGAATATCGGCACTGTGGTCATGCCCATGTCCTGAGGCTAATCGCTCTTTTAGTAAAGCTTTCGTGTGGGCGGAAGCCTTACTCTCATGATGATGCGAATGCAGGTCATGGTTTTCGTCATGTTCATGAGAATGCTCTCCTTCATCATGCTCATGATGGTGATGCTTATCATGGTCGTGTTCAAAGAAATAATGCGCATCTTCAAAGCCTTCACTGATAATACCAAGTAAGGCCGATAAAATTTCGGGTACTCCGGGAACACGATCGGCTGTTACTCCGATACTAATTAAATGACCCAAAAAGAAGAGAATACGTAGAGGGGTCACCGTAAGTTTTAATAAAATACGAGCTGGGTTTAGAATTTGCCACCAATTTTCCTTCTCTCTTAATTTTTGCCATCCCTTAGTAATTGATTCTCGCATTCGTTGAAATAGGCCGCTTTTAGCTTTTGTGGCTTCATCAATCATTTCTAACGATTCGCTGGTATTTTGTAGATTGAATACCAAAGAAGACATCCCTGTGATGATGGGATGGATAATACCCATAACAAAACTTGGAATTTTTCCCATCCAATTAAAAAGTGGTCGTGTATTTTTTACCACGGTCCACCACGTACCCGCCGTACAGACAGTCAGCGCTATAGCCAAACTTACTAAAGCAATGGCTGTTACAGCAAGAAACACAGAGCGAGGATTAACACCATTTGATAAATCCTGTCGAATTTTGTTATACCATTTGCGAATAGTGTCGTTATTAATCATATCCGTCACGGCATTATAGGTAAGAAAGCCATACGCAGCGCCGGCAATAGCAGCCATAGGTACGATGAAAAGTGGTAGCATCGTGAAAGGAATTGTGGCTAACAACGGAATAGCTGCAAAAGCTTCTACGAGCAAGTAGGTTGTACCTACGCCCATAAATGCACCGGCAACAACGCTAAAGACTTTGACTTTGTTAAATGTACTGCGTCGTTGGTCAAGTTTGGTTTGCCACTTCCCTCGCTTATGAGTATCTAACCATTTTTTTATATCTGCTTCATAATGGGAGAGTTTGCTTGCTTTGTTGGGGCCAAAGAGTTGTTGGGCAAACCATTTTTCCATGTTGCGTAGGGTTTTCTCAATGTGCTTTTTGTCAGCAAGACTGGATTCATCAAGTCGTTTATGATCATATAAATGCAATAAGTTGAGTTGTTTTTCGTAATCTTTAAAAAATTCAGGACAGTCACTTGCTGTCGTGTCAGGAAAATTCTCTAAGAGATATTCATTGGCTAAATGGCGTTTCAGGTAGTCACGCTTGAAAAACAATTTGTTCAATGCACCTTTAAGATTTTGTAAGTAAATTTCTCCTTCATAAGCTACTGAAAGTGCAAAAGCCGCAAAAGCGAGAGGTAATATCGGCCATAAAACAAACATGCCACCAAAACTTAAAAAACCGAGAATTAAACTGGCACCCATCGTAAGCAGGGTTAGAAGAAGGTAATAAGGAATTTTTTTTGCTTTCATTGTACACCATCTAGACATCCCAAAAAGGAAATGAAACTTTATAACAAATGAAAATGATTATCAATAACCTGAAGTGCAAAAAAAAGTCATTGCCACTATTAATCTTTTTGCTAAAAAATAAGGACAAATGATCACAAAAAGAGGTGACATAATTTTCTATCATCATGTACCATTAAATCCTGAGTGAAGCAGTTTAAATCTGCCATCCAACTTATACGATTGAATTTAAACGTTTTTTTTATAGTTTTGTCCTCTGAAATAGCCCATAGGCTTTTGCCAAAATCATAAAAAAACCGAATTCCTTCATTAACCTGGATGCGGTGTGCATTTTTGCAATTGCTTTGTTCAGAGACTATTTTTAACCCCTTAAAAGGAGCGATGATGCGTTTTACTCAATGGATGGTTGGTTTGTCCACAGGGTTTGTGTTGGCTATTAATCCTCTCGCCGCTGCAAATTCACCCGCGATGGAGCAATTACAAGTTCCACAATGTTTGGCAGCCAAGTTGTCATCGGCTTACCCGGTATTGGCTGAAAATAATAAATTTAAAATTATTGAAGTGCCTGCATTGGAAATGAATAAATTAGCATTGTTTGCTGATAAAGTTCATTGTGGACGTTTTATTAATGTTAGTCATCGCCTGACTACCACGACATTGACTACCAAAGAGCAAGCTGCACGCATGCTTTTGGCAAAAACCAGATTACAAACCGCTAAAAAATCAGACATCAGATATGAAATTAAACATGAGGAAGAAGTCAATGCGGCCTTAGCCAAGGTAGATACAAGTAATATTATAAATACCCTGACTCATCTAACCTCCTATTACAATCGCTCAGCAACGGTTAAGCGAGGAAAAGAGGTTGCCGAATGGTTACAACAACAATTTCAACAAATGGCAAAAGAGTATGGTCGTAATGACACCCAGACTTACTTCGTAAAAACTGGCAGATATATGCAACCGTCTTTGGTTACCGTAATCGGCAAAGATTTAAAGGAACCAGGCATTGTGATTGGTGCTCATATGGATACGCTTGATGGTCGTATGCCGGGAGCCGGTGATGACGGTAGTGGTTCTTCAAGTGTAATGGAAATGGCCAGAGTTTTATTGGCTTCTGATTTAGCATTAAAACGTCCTATTTATATTATTTGGTATGCAGCTGAAGAACGTGGTCTTGTAGGCTCGCAATATGTTGTGGAAGAATTCCAAAAGAAAGCAATTCCGGTAAAAGCTGCTATTCAATTTGATATGACAGGTTTTCGTAATGATGCCAACGATCAAACGATGTGGGTTTTCCGTGACTATACTGATAAAGCGCTAAGTAATTACATTGCCGAACTTATTCAGACTTATGTCAAAGTTCCTGTGAATTATTCTCGATGTGGTTATGGCTGTAGTGATCACGCATCCTGGACAGAAGTAGATGTTCCTGCTGCTTTTCCTTGCGAAACAAGCTTTGAAGATCATAATCCATACATTCATTCAGCAGATGATACAATGGAGTTACTCAATGCCGAACACATGACTAACTTCACCAAGTTAGGGTTAGCCTTTGCTATAGAACTTGCTAGCGAGTAATCGATCGTCCAATGAGGGCTGTGTATAGCCCTCATTGCTAAGATTTTAATATGTAATGGGTTAATTTTCTTTCGTCGTCGGCGCTTTGACTTAAATTTTTTTGCGTTTGCAGAATATTAATTTTCGTTGCAATGTGATTTATTTTCTTATCAAGCTCAGATATTTCAATGGAGCGATTACTTTTGACAAGATCTTTAATGCTTAATAGATCAGCTTTCTTATCGATAAAGGCTTGTTTTGCACTTGCCCGATTACTGTCGTTTAATGTGTCATTTTTATTAAGCAAATAGAGGTCTTAAGTATAGCCGTAATTAACGCTAAAAACTGGGTATTGTGGAGGCAATGTCAGGAATAACCTGAATTATTTCTTACCATAGCCGCCGCCTCCTGGTGTCTCAATCACAATGACATCGCCAGAATGCAATTCTTTTTCTCCACAACTACCGAGCTCTTCTATGCTGCCATCTTTTCTCTGCAACCAGTTATGCCCCACTTGACCTGAGTTTCCTCCTTGTAAACCATAGGGTGGAATTTTACGATGATTGGAAATAATGTTAGCGGTCATCGATTCTAAAAAACGAATACGGCGAATAACGCCGTTTCCCCCTTGATATTGACCCACACCACCACTACTCTTACGAATGGAAAATGCTTCAACTAAAACCGGAAATCGCCATTCAAGAACTTCAGGGTCAGTTAAATAAGTATTGGTCATATGAGTATGAACTGCTGAAGCACCATCAAAGCCTGGACCTGCACCTGCTCCACCACAAATGGTTTCATAATATTGATAATTCGCATTACCGAAAGTAAAGTTATTGCAGGTTCCTTGCGACGCTGACACCACACCTAAAGCACCCAGCAAGGTATCAACAATACATTGGGATGTTTCAACATTTCCCGCTACAACGGCCGCAGGATAAGTGGGATTCAGTAAACTGTGAGGTGGAATAACAATATCGATAGGAACAAAACAACCGCTATTTAAAGGAATGTTGCCATCGATTAAACAACGTAATACGTATAAGACAGCGGCGTGACAAATGGCTGTGGGGGCATTAAAGTTGCCTGGATGTTGAGCAGCACTGCCGCTAAAATCAATGCAAGCTTTAGTTTTTTCTCTGTTAATAGAAATCACAACTTTAATTTGGCTGCCATCATCTAAACCATAGCTAAAATGACAATTATCAAGTTTTTTTAATACTTTTCTGACGGCTAAAGTGGCATTTATACAGACGTGTTTCATATAATCTTTAACAACCTTTAAACCAAAGCAATCTACTAAATCCCATAACCCTTTGACGCCACAGGCATTGGCTGCAATTTGTGCCTTTAAATCTTCAATATTTTGTTGTGGATTACGTGCAGGATAAGGCGATTGAGTGAGGAGTTTTAAGGTGGCATGTTCACGAAAATGCCCCCTATCAATTACCTTAAAGCCGTTAATTAAAATCCCTTCTTCTTCAATAATGGTACTTGCTGCAGGAATAGAGCCGGGAGTAATTCCGCCTATATCTGCATGGTGTCCGCGAGAACCTAATAGAAACAAGAGTTTTTTTCCCTGTCTGGCAAAAACAGGGGTAATCACTGTAATATCTGGTAAATGAGTGCCGCCATTATATGGTGCGTTTAGAACATAGACATCGCCGGGATGCATTACATGATTGCTACGTAAAATACTTTTGACACTGGCACTCATTGAACCAAGGTGCACAGGAATATGAGGGGCATTCGCTATCAGTTCTCCTTGGCCATTAAAAATTGCGCAAGAAAAATCAAGTCGTTCTTTAATATTGACAGAACTAGCGGTGTTACGTAACACCTCTCCCATTTGTTCGGCAATATTCATAAAGCGGTTGTTAAATACCTCAAGCAGAATGGGATCGGCCTGTTTGGAAGAAGAGACTGGGATTTGTTGCGCTAAAGGTTGATAGCGCGTCAACAATAAATGATTTTTTGCAGTTACCAGTGCTTGCCATCCTGATTCAATGACGGTAGTGCCATTACTTTCGCTGATAATGGCAAAGCCCTTAATACAATCGCCCGGTAATAAATGATGTCGTTGATAGACTGGAACGCGGTGAATTTGAGCTTGGCTATATAAAGTAACTAGTTTACTGACCGGAATTTCTTGTTGTGAACGCTGATGAATTGTCTTATCAGTTTCTGCAACGGTTTCACTTTCAACAGAGGTTTCTACGGCAATTGCTTCGATAATTAAGCTCTTTTTTGCAAAAGAAAAACCAAACTGTTTGTTATGTTTTTCAGAAAACGCCGTGCGCATGGCTTTAGTTGAGGCAAATTCCACAGGTAACATGGTATCAGAACCTTGATAACGTAGATGAATTTGTCGTTTATGATGAACAGGTTGTGTAATGCCTTGAGTTTTTAATTCTACAAGATTGGCTTGTTCTAATTCCTGTAATTTTGATTGTAAAAAAATTTGCAGCTTTTGAGTTAACGTTTTTTCAACAGGGTACTCGTGCTGAACGCTAATCGCAGCTAAACCTATGCCATAAGCAGACAACACACCGGCTAAGGGATGAATTAAAATGGTCTTAATCCGTAAATTATCGGCAACCAGACAGGCATGTTGGCCGGAGGCTCCTCCAAAACAATTTAAAAGATATTGGCCTACATCATAGCCTCGTTGAACAGAAATTTTTTTAATGGCGTTTGCCATGTTTTCGACGGCGACGTGCAGATAGCCTTCTGCTACCTGTTCTGCTTTTCGTTTCCCGCCTGTTATATGATTTATTTCCCGCGTTAAGTGATGAAATTTTTTATGAACCGCTGCTACATCAATAGATTTATCTCCCGTTGGACCGAAAACCTGGGGAAAAAAGTTTGCTTGAATTTTGCCTACCATCACGTTGCAGTCAGTAATAGTTAAGGGGCCGTCATGCCCATAGCAGCAAGGACCAGGATTAGCACCGGCAGAGTCTGGTCCGACAATATAACGTTGTCCATCAAAATGCAGAATAGATCCGCCGCCTGCGGCAATAGTATGAATTAACATCATCGGGGTTTGTAAACGGATCCCGGCAAATTCACAAGCATACTGACGCTCATAATCACCGGCAAAATGAGAAATATCCGTTGACGTTCCACCCATATCAAAACCTATCACTTGTTTAAAGCCAGCGATTTGACTCGTTTTAATCATGCCAACAACACCACCTGCGGGGCCTGAAAAAATACTATCTTTGCCTTTAAATGCTTTAGCATTGACAAGGCCGCCATTGGATTGCATAAAAAATAAAGGGATATTTTTTAAAGTTTGCTGCAAGGTTTTGATATAGCGCTGCAGAACAGGAGCTAGATAGGCATCAACCACCGTCGTATCACCACGGCCAATTAACTTCATGACTGGTGCAACTTGATGGCTTACAGAAACATGAGTGAAACCAATTTTTTTGGCAAGGCGCTCTAGTTTTTTTTCGTGTTGGTGATAGCGATAACCATGCATAAGAACAATAGCGATTGCGCGATAGCCTTGAGCATAAGCTTCTTGCATGAGAAGCGCTGCACGGCGCTGGTTTAAAGGCTGTAAAATATTACCTTTGGCATCAATGCGCTCTTGAATTTCTATAACGCGCTCATAGAGTAGAGATGGTAGCACAATATTTAATGCAAAAAGTTCCGGTCTATTTTGGTAACCAATGCGCAAGGCATCAGCAAAACCTTGTGTGATGGCTAATAAAACAGGTTCTCCCTTGCGCTCCAGTAAGGCATTAGTTGATAGCGTCGTGCCTATTCTGATGCAGGAAATATCCTGAGCGGAAATCGTTTTTTTCTTAAGCAGATTTCGAATTCCCTGAATAATAGCATCTTGATAACAATCAGGATTTTCAGAAAGTAGCTTATGGCTTAAGAGCTTACCTTGAGGATCGCGAGCAACCACATCGGTAAATGTGCCGCCGCGGTCAATCCAAAATTCCCATTGCGGTTTTGGCATTTTGCTGCTCCATGCGGCTTCCTTTGCAGGTTATATTTATATTGTAGAAGGGAAATTAGCGATATTTAGTAACTTGTCGCCGCCATCCTGGATGGGGTAGTCGTTTGGCGGATACCAGACCCATTGCTGGGCTGCTAACCCAATGAGCCTTTAAACAACTTCGCTAGAGTTTGTTGGGCTTTTCAGCATTCCCTGCAGGCTATAATTTAAAAGCCTGACAATAACAAGCAAAGTTAGATAATGAACGGATAGTTTTTTATCCTTGTACCAGGCAAAAAAGCTGTCATGCCGCAGCCCGCCAACACAGACATGACAAATGTTTTTGACTTTCGACTTTCACTAATTCGGCATATCCTTAGGTGTCGGTTTGTTAGGTATTGGAGGACAATGATATTCCGCCGTAATCTGTCCTAAGGGATCGACTGCATGTATAGCAACTGGGAATTTCCATAGGGTATACAAATGTTTTAATACTTCTGAGGTACTATCGCCAAGCGGAACACGATTTTGTTGGGTATAGCGTAAAGTCAGGGAGCGATCACCTTCTACATCGACAGAATAGATTTGAATATCAGGTTCAATATAACCAAGGTTATACTGTCTTGATAATGCTTCGCGAATGGTTTGGTAGCCTTGCTCATTATGAATGGCGCCAACTAATAAATCAGGTTGTCTATCATCGTCCACGACATAGAATAATTTTAATTCGCGGATAAGGCGTGGCGATAGGTATTGTGCAATAAAGCTTTCATCCTTGAAGTTTCTCATTGCCAAATCCAGACTTGAAAGCCAATCTGTATGGACTAAATACGGAAACCAGTGCTTGTCTTCTTCGGTAGGATTTTCACAAATGCGCTTGATATCCTGCATCATGTGATAACCTAAAGTGTAGGGATTAATACCGCTAAAATAAGGACTATTAAAGGGGGGTTGCATAATAACATTGGTATGGCTTTGCAGAATTTCTAACATAAATTCATCAGTCACCAGGCCCTCGTCATACAAGGCATTCAAAAGCGTGTGATGCCAAAAGCAAGCCCAGCCTTCATTCATTACCTTAGTTTGTCCCTGAGGATAAAAATATTGCGCAATTTTTCTGACAATGCGGACAATTTCTCGTTGCCAGGATTTTAATAAAGGTGCATTTTTTTCAATAAAGTAGAGAATATTTTCTTGTGGTTCTTCGGGAAAGCGCTTTTTCTGACCATTCTCATCAACGTGCTTACTTTGAGGAATAGTACGCCATAATTCATTAACCTGAGATTGTAAATACATTTCCCGATTTTGCTGGCGGATTTTCTCTTCTTGAATCGATAAACTGGTAGGGTGTTTATAGCGATCAACACCATAATTCATTAAGGCATGACAAGCATCAAGAATTGCTTCCACTTCATCAATGCCATAGCGTTGCTCACACTCGCTGATATAATTTCTTGCAAAAACGAGGTAATCAATGATGGCATCTGCCGAGGTCCACATTTTGAATAAGTAATTATTTTTGAAAAAAGAGTTATGACCATAACAGGCATGGGCAATTACCAGGGCTTGCATGGCCATTGTATTTTCTTCCATAAGGTAAGAAATGCATGGATTTGAATTAATGACTAATTCGTAAGCCAATCCCATTTGTCCTCGTTTGTAACTTTTTTCAACTCCCACAAAATGCTTACCGAATGACCAGTGATGATAACCAATAGGCATGCCTACTGAAGCGTAAGCATCCATCATCTGCTCTGCCGAAATTATTTCAATTTGATTTGGGTACGTGTCTAATTTGAATTCCTTAGCCAAACGAGCAATTTCTTTATCATAGGCTTGAATAAGTTCAAAGGTCCATTCAGCACCAGTGGATAAAGGCTTTTTTCTCATGTGGTTTTCCTTTTGAATAATTCGCGAAAAACAGGATAAATATCGGCAACATTATCGATATTTTCCATAGCAAAATTAGGATAGTTATTGCGTACTTGCTGGTAGACCTCCCAAAGACTTTGATGATGACGTGGCATAATTTCTATATAAGCAAAATACTGCAATAAGGGCATAATTTTTTCTTGCAGCAGCTCTTGGCAATAAGGGGAGTCGGCATTCCAATTATCACCATCAGACGCTTGAGCAACGTAAATATTCCAGGCAGAGGGGGGGAAGCGCGCTTCAATAATCGATGATAACAATTCTAAAGCGCTGGAAACAACAGTACCTCCGGTTTCCCGTGAGTAGAAAAATTCTTCTTCATTGACTTCCTTAGCAGAAGTATGATGACGAATAAAAACGAGTTCTATTTTTTCGTAGTTTTTAGTTAAAAAGAGATATAGAAGAATAAAGAATCGTTTAGCAATATCTTTTTTAGCTTCATCCATGGAGCCAGAAACATCCATGACACAAAACATGACGGCTTGGGTTGATGGAGAAGGTACGCGAACACGATTGTTGTAGCGCAAATCAATGGTATCGATAAAGGGAACGGCTTGAATTTTCTTTTTTAAAAAATCGATATCGCGCTTTAGGCGCAAAATATCAATTTTTTGAGCATTAGGATTTTCCTCAAGTTGTTTTAATTCTTCCTCAGCTTGACGTAACTGTCGTTTGTAAGGAGAGGCTAAGGCCATGCGACGTCCGGTGGCCTGGCGCATGGAGCGAACCACATTAATATTGGTGGGAATACCACTGCTTGTGACCCCGGCACGAATGGTTTTATAGGTTGTCATCTTTGCCAATTCTTTTTTAATCAAATCGGGCAATTCCAAATCTTCGAAATACAAATCCAGAAATTCTTCTCGAGATAATTGGAAGACAAATTCATCCTCACCTTCACCAACATCGCTGGCTTGACCGCCACCACCGCCGCCATCCCCGCCTCCCGAGGGGCGTTTGATTCTATCACCTGTCATGAACTCATCATTACCGGGTAACACACGTTCGACATGCCCTCCATGACCGCGATAGAAGCGTGGTTCAGAGATATCCCGGGCGGGAATACTGATTTCTTCGCCTTGATCAATTTCAGTAATACTACGTTTACCAACGGCATCAGAAACTGCTCGTTTGATTTGATTTTTATAACGACGAAGAAAACGCTGGCGATTTACTGTGCTTTTTTTACCAGCGTTTAGCCGCCTATCAATTATCTGCGACATAACTAGAATCCTTATTCATCGCTTATCTTAAAACTCCCACTGAGACAAGCTATGCATTTAGTTATTGTGATTTGCGTACTCGCAAATACCATTCGCACAGTAACCGGACTTGCTTGCGGGTATAGCCTTTGTCTACCATGCGCGCAATAAATTCTTCATGTTTTTTCTTATCATCTTCAGATGCTTTGGCATTGAAGGAAATCACAGGCAATAAATCCTCGGTATTCGTAAACATTTTTTTCTCAATTACGGTTTTTAATTTCTCATAACTATTCCATACAGGATTTTTGCCATGATTATTAGCACGTGCGCGAAGCACAAAATTTACTACTTCATTGCGAAAGTCTTTTGGATTTGAAATTCCTGCCGGTTTTTCTATCTTCTCTAATTCAAGGTTTAATGAACCGCGATCAAAAATTTCACCAGTATCTGGATCTCGATAATCTTGATCCTGGATCCAAAAGTCAGCATAAGTGATATATCTGTCAAAAATATTTTGCCCATATTCGGAATAAGATTCGAGATAAGCTGTTTGAATTTCTTTACCAATAAATTCCACGTATTTTGGTGTTAAAAATTCTTTCATAAAAGTTAAATATTTTTCGTGCAATTCTTGAGGAAATTGCTCTTGCTCAATTTGTCGCTCAAGAACGTATAATAAATGCACAGGATTGGCCGCAATTTCCGTGTGATCAAAATTAAATACTTTAGATAAGATCTTGAAAGCAAAACGAGTTGAAATTCCGCTCATTCCTTCATCAACACCGGCAAAATCCCGATACTCCTGGTAAGACTTGGCTTTGGGATCAGTGTCTTTTAAGCTTTCGCCATTATAAACACGCATTTTGGAATAAATACTTGAGTTTTGAGGTTCTTTCAAGCGCGTTAAAACTGAAAACTGCGCGAGCATGTCCAAAGTACCTGGTGCACAGGGGGCTTCTTTAAGTGAGCTATGGTCCACAAGCTTTTTATAGATCTTCAATTCTTCAGAAACACGCAAGCAATAGGGCACTTTCACAATATTGATACGATCAATGAAGGCTTCATTATTTTTATTATTACGGAAAGTTTGCCATTCAGCTTCGTTAGAGTGCGCAAGAATGATGCCTTCAAAAGGAATTGCCGATAACCCTTCGGTTGCATTGTAGTTGCCTTCTTGCGTAGCTGTCAGCAAAGGATGCAACACCTTAATGGGTGCTTTAAACATTTCTACGAATTCCAGCAAACCGCGGTTTGCACGGCATAAACCACCAGAATAACTGTAGGCATCTGGGTCATCCTGAGAGAACTCTTCTAATTTACGAATATCAACTTTACCGACAAGTGAAGAAATATCTTGGTTGTTTTCATCACCGGGTTCGGTCTTGGCGATAGCTATCTGTTTTAAGCGAGAAGGTTTAATTTTGATGACTTTGAATTGACTAATATCACCATTAAATTCTTGTAAGCGTTTGACAGCCCAGGGAGACATGACATAACGCAAATGTCGCGTTGGGATGCCGAAGCGCTCAAACAATATTTCACCATCTTCTTCAGGGTTAAATAAAGAGAGAGGCGAGTCAAATACCGGTGAGCCTTTAATGGCATAAAAAGGTGTCTTTTGCATTAAATCTTTTAATTTTTCTGCAAGTGAAGATTTACCGCCACCAACAGGTCCTAAGAGATATAGAACCTGTTTGGTTTCTTCAAGTCCTTGGGCGGAGTGTTTCAAAAATCCTACGATTTGCTCAATAGGTTCCTCCATTCCAAAAAATTCTTTAAACACTGGATATTGATGAATAACCTTATTTGAGAAAAGTCGAGATAAAACCGGATCGTGGCGAGTATCAATGCGTTCGGGTTCACCAATAGCCATTAAAAGACGTTCAGCTGGATTGGCGTAGGCAGAAGGATCTGTGCGACACAACTCCAGGTAATCGTTGAGGGTTAATTCTTCCTCTTTGTTGTCAACAAAGCGTTGAGTGTAACCCGTTAAAAAATCATGTGTATTCATAAGTCATCCCCTTTTACTAATCCCTGCCTCTGGGAAAACAGCTTAGCTTTCTTCTAACTCAAATTTTTGCATTTCGCCCGTAAAAGCGAGACACTATCTAAATTTATTATAGCCAGAAATTTAATAACAAATTCAAACTATTATTTTATTATTTTTAAATTCATATCAAGATCCGGAGCAAAGTCCATGCCAGACACGACCATTTACTTGAAAGATTATCAACCTCCTGTTTTTTCGGTAAAAAATGTTGACCTCAATTTTGATTTATACGATGACCATGCATTAGTCACAAGCTCTTTAAAACTACAACGTCAACATCAAGGGGCTTTACAGTTGTATGGTGATGAGTTGGAGCTTGTTAGTATCCATATGAATAATACGCAGCTTAATAATGCCAATTATCTTTTAGACGAAGGTAATTTAATCATCAAGAACTGCCCAGACGAAGTGGAACTAAAGATTGTGACGCGAATCCGTCCACAAGAAAATACTAAATTATCTGGTCTTTACCGCTCAAATCACCTTTTTTGTACGCAGTGTGAGGCAGAGGGTTTCAGGCGAATGACTTTTTTCCCTGATAGACCAGATGTGCTTGCAGCTTACAGCACAAGAATTACCGCGGCTAAAGAAACCTATCCTGTTTTGCTTTCTAACGGTAATTTAATTGATTCTGGTGATTTGGAGAATGGACGACATTGGGTGCAATGGCAAGATCCGTTCAAAAAGCCATCTTATTTGTTTGCTCTGGTAGCTGGTGATTTAGCCTGCGTTCAAGACAAATTTAAAACCCGTTCTGGTAAAGAAGTTGATTTAAAGATCTATGTGGAACCCGGTAATGAGGATAAATGCGCGCATGCCATGGCCTCATTAAAGCGTGCAATGAGTTGGGATGAAGAAGTTTTTGGGCGTGAATATGATCTTGGCATTTTTATGATTGTTGCGGTCAGTGATTTCAATATGGGCGCTATGGAGAACAAAGGATTAAATATTTTTAACTCCAAATATATTTTAGCGCGACCCGATACGGCAACTGATCAAGACTTTGCAGATATTGAAGGGGTTGTTGGCCATGAATATTTCCATAATTGGACGGGAAACCGGATTACTTGTCGTGATTGGTTCCAATTAAGTTTAAAAGAAGGATTGACCGTTTTTCGTGATCAAGAATTTTCTCGTGATATGAATTCTCGTGATGTGAATCGTATTCTTGATGTGAAGGTATTGCGTAATACTCAATTTCCAGAAGATGCAGGAGCGATGGCCCATCCAGTAAGACCAGAGTCTTACCAGGAAATTAATAATTTTTATACAGCTACTGTTTATAATAAGGGCGCAGAAGTTATTCGCATGCAACATACACTGTTAGGCAAAGAAGGTTTTCGTCGCGGTATGGATTTATATTTTGATCGTCATGATGGTCAAGCGGTGACGATTGATGATTTTGTTGCCGCCATGGAAGATGCTAACAAGGTTGATTTTACACAGTTCAAACGTTGGTATAGTCAGGCAGGAACACCCGAAGTTCATGTTACTAAAGAATTTAAAAATGGCACTCTGAAGCTTAACTTTGTGCAATCCTGTCCGCCAACGCCGGAGTCTGCCGATAAAAAACCTTTTCATATTCCCATTCGCATCGCACTATTTACCCGAAGCGGCAAGCGTTTGCCGCTTGCAAATGAGGTGATTGAATTACGCGAGATTAAAGAAACCGTTAGTTTTACTGATTTAAAAGAAGAGCCTATTGTTTCTTTGTTACGCGATTTTTCCGCACCTATTAAGCTATTTTTAGAGGCTAAAGAGGATGAGTTGCTTGCTTTGCTACGTTTTGAGTCCGATGGTTTTGCCAAATGGGATGCTGCTCAGCGTTTAGCGCTGGCTTGTATAACTCGTTATTTTAATAGTCCACGACAAGAATGGTCTATTCCTGCCCCTTTACTTGCCGCCTATCGTCATGTTCTATTAGATGAGACACTCGATTCGGCTCTGCGTGCTGAAATTCTAACGCCCCCTGCTTTTGAAGAGGTTGCCGCAGCCTTGCCTACTGTTGATGTGGATGTGGTTGAAGCCGCTCGTGATTTTTTCCGGGCGGCGTTGGGCGGTCATTTATTTGAAGACGCTTATGCAACCTATCAGCGTTTATGGGAAATTGAAGATCATGCCATGCATGCTCGCGCTTATGGGCAAAGACAATTACGTAATTGCTGCTTATGGTTGATGATGAAAGCAAATGAGAAGCGCACACTACATTTATGTCAGCAGCAATTTATCAAATCACTTACCATGACTGATCAGATAGCAAGTTTTGCCCTGCTTAATAATTGCTCTCAAAGTTCGGCAAGAGAACAAGCCATTGATAATTTTTATACTCAATGGTCGCAGGACGAATTAGTGATGGATAAATGGTTTGCAATCCAGGCAAGCAGTGAATTGCCAGATACCTTGGCACGCGTCAAAGTATTGCTGCAACATCCTGCTTTTACTATTAAAAATCCAAATAAAGTAAGGGCCTTGATTGGTGCTTTTTGCCAAGCCAACCCACGTAATTTTCATGCGAAAGATGGAAGTGGTTATGCTTTCCTGGCCGAAATGATAGCGAAGTTAGATAAAATAAACCCACAAATCACGGCAAGGTTGGCCACCCCCTTTACGCGTTGGCGACGATATGATTCAAAAAGGCAAGAACTAATAAAAAAAGAATTAAAGCAATTAGCTTCGCTTGATTTATCACGTGATTTGCGAGAAGTTGTCGCTAAAAGTTTAGTGGTTTAGTTTAAGCGATAAATTGGTTGTGCATGGTAAATTATTGGCTTTACTGTGCACGCATAAAAATTGCTCTTGTTTGATAATATTTAATCACAGTCCTATACTTGTGAAGATAGATGCTTTATATATATGCTCTAGCAAGGAGATGATATGAATCAGCAATATTTAGAGCAATGGAGTGAAATAGCAAAGCATATTCAACAACCATTTCAAGCAATGCTTGACCTTAATGTAAAAACCTTACGAAATTTTAAATTTTTAAAGCCAGAGGATTTGGCTGCCATAAAAAATCCCGAGGAATTTATAGAAAAGCAAGTGAGTATCGCTATTGAAAATGGTCATAAAGCACTTGATTATTTCCAACAATCATTTGCAATATTCGAACAAACTTTGCAGCCACTTACAGACGATAATCAACGCTCACAGACAGTTCAAAATCCGGCATCATTGACGAGTCCAGCAAAATTAGCAGGACTCCCAGCAAAAACAGCAATGAGTTTAGCGGAATCCGTTTTGGACTGGGGCAATATGGATATATTTGATCCTAGAAAAATAATGATGGAGATAGCAAATTTTTCATTACCCCCAACCAGTTCGGAAAAAGTAAAACCTGCTTCTGCTACAAAAGCTAAACTCGTTAAAAAACTAAAAAAACATTAATGCTTGCTGCAATTTATCTTAAGCTGCAAATTGATGATGGATTAAATTCGTGAGAGAAATAAATATCTGAGCAAATAATGATCATCGTTATCTTTATTAAGGATAGGCATATTAACAAATGAAAAACTCAATGATAACTCTCATGGCTCGTCAAGCTATACACGACAAGGAGGGAGTTGTCAAAGCTTATGAATTGCTTTACAGAGATGGGTGGTCAGTTGCTTCGCAGGTTGACAATAGCGACATGAATGCAGGTGATCGAGCTACTTCATCGATTATCACCCAATTATTCACAAATTTAGATATTAATGAGGTTATTGGTAACAAATCCGCATTTATTAATTTTACCTATAATCACCTGGTAAATGAAATCCCTAAATTGCTGCCAAAAGATAGGATTATTATCGAGGTAATAGAAGATATACCTATCAACAATCAATTAATTCATAGCTTGATTGTTTTGCATAAAGCAGGATATAGGATTGCTCTGGATGACTTTATTTATAAAGAGCAGGCTGCTCCTCTGATTCAAATTGCCGATATTATTAAAATAGATGTGCTACATCAAAATAAACAACAAATCGAATGCCAACTTGCCTCGCTAAAAGATTTCCATGGAAAACTTCTTGCTGAGAAAATAGAGAGTAGAAGCCAATTTCAGGATTGTATTGACTTGGGATTTGATTATTTTCAAGGTTTTTTCCTCAATCAACCTGACTTGGTAAGAGGACAAGCTCTTAGTGAAAATAAAATGCATTTAGTAAGATTATTCAATGAAGTAAATAATCCAAGAACAACGATTAAACAGATTGAAGAGATAATCTTACAGATCCCTAAACTTAGTTATCGCATTTTACGTGTGGTTAATTCTGTTTCTTTGTATAAAGGAACGAAAATTGAATCATTAGTTGATGCAATTAAATATTTAGGGCTTTTTCAGGTACGCAACTGGTTGATTCTTCTTCTACTATCAAGTACTGATAACGTGGAGCTGGACTTACTTGAACGTACGCTGATTCGCGCAAAAATGTGTGAAGAACTTGCTAAAATCAACAATGTTAATCCTCATCTTGCATATACCGTAGGCATTTTTTCTACATTGGAGGCAATTTTTCATGAGCCAATGGCTTCTTTATTGGCTAAAATTCAACTAAGTAGTCAACTTAACGATGCACTACTTTATCTCGAGGGTGAGTTAGGGAAAATTTTAAAATTAGTCGTTGATTATGAAACTGCAAATTTTAAACAATTAGAATTTGCCGCAATTGGCAGCCATTTACTGACAGCTATTTATCTTAGAAGCGTTAAGTATTCCCTAGAAATTACAAGATTAATCCTCTAGTTAATTATAAAATTTCACTTTAGAGAAAAGGACTGGAGTTCTTTAATGATTTGCCCTTGACTATCAGCAAGTCCAATTCCAATTGCCATTGCCTTGGCTTGAATACCACCGGGATGGTGTTTATTAAATTTATCTATTATGGGGCGTAAGATTGATTGCAGCTCGATTGCTTCTCGTTGAGTTAAATGCTCTGCAGCCAAAATGGAAAAATGAGGCGAGAAATTTTTAAACACCGTTGGACTACCAAAACGCTTAAACAGGGCGCACTTATTCTTATCATGTTCAGCCCACGAAGGAATTTTTGCCTGTTTATCCCGCAAGGACATTAGCTCAATTACGAATTGATTGCTTAATCGTTGCAAATGCTCATTGTTTATAACAAATAGCATGGTATACATACTTGGACTTGTTTCAATTATTGTAGTTTTAACGAGAATGGGACTTGTTTGTTTGGCTAGCATTTGGGTGCGATTAATAATTTGTTCTATCTGGCTTTGGTTATAATGGGTTAAATACAAGGTAATATGTAAGGGATGCTGTTGGAGAAAAGGTGTTAAATGGTAATCAGAGAGAATGTTTTTCTTACTAAGAGAAGAGTTAAACTCTTTGATGAGATCTTTGATAGCATTGTTGGCAGGGAATTTAAGATAAACATTCACCGATACGGACGATGTTTGCCCTGCGAAGGCGTTAATGACTTCTAAAAACAGGAGTCCTAGACATAAATTTAAGAGAATACAATGCAAAATCTTTTTGCGGTTATGGGTAATCCTATTGCCCACAGTTTATCTCCAGTGATTCATCACCGCTTTGCTGAACAAACGGGTCAGCAGCTCGTTTATGAAAAAATATTGGTTGATGAAGGCTTATTTGAGACAAGAGTATCTAATTTTTTTGCCGCTGGAGGCAAGGGATTAAATGTTACTTTACCGTTTAAACAACATGCTTTCTCCATGGCTAAGGTGAGAACTTCTCGTTGTCTTCAGGCAAAGGCTGCTAATACTTTATGGATGCAAGAAGGGTTGTTACATGCAGATAATACAGATGGTATTGGCCTCATAAGAGATTTAGTTCATTATCTTAATCTAGAGGATAAGCGGGTACTTTTATTGGGGGCGGGGGGCGCTGCAAGAGGTGTAATTGGTCCTTTATTAGAGTCAGGCCTTACTAATTTAACTTTGACAAATCGCACAGTAGAAAAAGCTCAGGCTTTACAACGTGATTTCGCAAAGATTGCTTATTGTTATTGGGAGGAGCTAAGAGAGCAAGGGTATTTTGATTTAATTATCAATGCTACTTCTTCTAGTTTGGCAAAAGAGACTATTAATTTGCCTCTTGAGATTTTACAACCCGCTACCTACTGCTATGACATGGCTTATAATTCCCAGAGTGTGACTCCTTTTGTTAATTGGGCTCATGAGCATGGTTGTAAGAGTACCGATGGGTTAGGCATGCTGGTTGAACAAGCGGCAGAGGCTTTCTTTATTTGGCATGGCGTTAGGCCTGAAACTCGAGATATACTTGCTGAATTGCGTGCTAATCAGCAAAAAACTTGCTGACGTCGGGGGCAACAGACAAGGTATCTTGATAGCCTAGCTCGATTAGTTCGCGAGTGAACTCTTTTTCAAAGAGTAGAAAACTCAGCAAATCTCCTGAATGATCTTTGGCTCCTAAGACATTTAATAAAAAGCGCAATAAAGTAGGCATATTGTTATATTGTGCCTGAGCCATTTGCGAAACATCAACGCTGGGTCTTAAATGCAGGGTTTCAATGGGACGCCAGGGAGAGCGACGTTTCTTCCACATTGACAAAAGACGAGCAATGTCATTCATGCGATTGACCATTTCAATGTCACGGTCGAGGTTATCCAGAAAGATGCCATTTAACATCCCTCCTAAAATGCGAGCAAAACCAATACTACCGTTTCTTAACGAGTCAGCATTAGTAAAGACAGGCAATTGCCGGGTTCCTAAAATTAATATTTTCTCTACCTGAAAGCGAATAGCCCCTCTTAAAGGTGATACTAAGCCCATACTCCCATCTCCGTAATGAAAACCATCAAGATGGACGGTGGGGAAAAAAAGAGGAAGTGCGCTTGAAGCTAAGACATGCTCCATCGTCAGTGTGGTCCGCTGACTAATATGGCGGGGATAATGCCAATCGGCAAAATCAGGAGCATCATAATGTTGATAAAAAGAAATAGTTTGCTGGGTTTCATAACATTGACTAATCACTTCCATGACTTCTAAGTGATTACTGGCAATATTCATCCTTAGTAAATCAAAATCGATATTCTCTGTGATAAATTCCTTTAAAGGGGTGGTATCAAGTAAATGACCAGTTTGGCGTTGCTTGATAATCAGATGACTAAGATTACGCAACACCGATTTACTTAATTCATAATTACTGGCATTAAAAATGCGTTGGCAGGAAATATCTCTCCACATGGCTTCAAGTTTCTCAACTCCAAGTGGAAAATCATGGGCATTCTCAGCAAGTACCGCCGCATTGATGCTGCCTACGCTGACGCCGCTAACCATTGCAAAGGGAAGTGCTTTGACTTGTAAAATATCATTAATTGCTTTTAATACGCCTGCCTGATAGGCGCCTCGAGCTCCACCACCAGCCAAATAAAGGCTCTTTTTTGCCATAACTATTTATTTTTTTTGAAGATATAGAAATATAGTTGACTAAAGTGCTTTCTTGCAAGGACTGTTGATGACGAGTGCAAAAAATTAGAATAAATTTGATAAAATTGGCTAATGATTGACTAGAATTAATTTTCTGCTAATGATTAGTTGATATATTAATTGAAACTGCACGCAGGTGAATTACTATGGGTAATGAAGGTAAGCAGCTTTCACCAGAGGGTCAGGAAAATGCTACGCCTGAAGAAAGATTATTAATAAGACTGAATGAACTACAAAAAAAAGTCCATTTTAAAGGTCATCATTTGTCTGAAAAAGTACTTATCTTTTTATTATTGAAAAAATTCCCTATCTTTTCTAATTTTTTGCATAGCGTTGATGGCGCCGGTAATGCATTAAGTAAATTGGCTATTGTGCGCAATGTCGGTCAGAACGCCCAAGCAATCAGTCGAGGCTTTCAATGGGCTAATTTTGGGCTGGCTTTGGTTGATTTTTTTCGTATTCCCTTTATTTACCTCGCGGCATTGTTTATTGGTCAAAAGCCACCAATAACATTATCTAAAAATGCTCGATGGCTATATTCTACCGTATTATTGATTTTAACGGCTGTAGCGATATTTGTGCCTGTGGCTGCGCCTGCAATTGCTTTTGTCACTGCCGTTCTTAGTTTTGCTGTTAGCGTGTTTTTGCTAACCAAACATTTATGGGAGCGACATCGACTCAAAGAGACTTTAAAAAAATGCGCTGGAGAAATTATTATTGCAGAAGAAAAACTGAATAAAATTCAGGATTTAGCGCAAGCTCTGCAAGAAAAAATAGAATTAAATAAAGACAAGATGCCGCTAGAAGTAATCGAACAAGAAGTGAAGCAATTAGAAGATTTATTTAGCGACCAAAAGGAAATAGTTCAGAAATTATATAATAAACAAACTCACCTCGAGCAAAAGCTTGCGAAAATGAACTTTGCAAGTATTCTTGATAGAGGCCTTGCAATTGGGTTATCTGCAATGGCTATTTTTGGTTTAGCACTATCGTTAACGTTCCCTGTTTTGGGCTTAGGAATAGTAGCTGCTAGCGCTGCTTTGGGCGGTATTTATATTGTTGGTCGTTTGGCAGCTCCCCTAGTAAATCGATTAATAGATTGGATCGCTGTTAAATCAGCTAAAAACTCAATTACTCAAAGCCCAGAAAGAAATGGCCATTCACACACATTAGAATTGCAATCGACGGGGATGGCCATGTTGAAAATGCATCACGAGAGCGTGGTTGGGCCAAGTGAGCAATCACTCAGTTCTCTGGAGCAAAAATTTCAATTTCTTTTGCAGCATAATAATTTAAAAGAAGCGATGCGTTTGTTAAAAGAATTTGCTCTCTACGCTCGACAGAACCAGTGGTCTGTAGAAGAAGTACGAAATTTTTTAGAGCAGGAAAACATCAGTCCAAGTTTAAAGATTTTAGATCAAGCAGTTGCGCAAGTGCCAATGAGCGGTCGAGCAAGAGAAGAACTATTAGATTATGCTCCTTTGGTTATGGCATTTCAGGAACAAGGAATTAATTTAACGATAATCGCCATAAAACCTGCGACGACAGTATCTTCGCATCACTCACCCGCTCTATTTCATGAGGAGGAACGTGAAAAGCATGTTCGCCTAAAAGAGAAACAGAATGATGAGATTAATCTCTCTTCCTCTACTTAGTTGTCATTGCATTTCTTGATAAAGTATTATAGCGTTTGATTTTATCCCCCTAAAAATAAAGGAAAAGATGCTCGCATTATTTCGTGCTCAACCTCGAGCTTTCCATATGATTTTTATGTTAGAAATCTGGGAGCGTTTTGGTTTTTATACGGTACAAGGCATTTTAACTTTATACTTTATTCGATTTCTGGGGTTTGATGATACGGCTGCGTATTACACATTTGGGGCTTTTTCTGCACTGGTTTATGGCATGGTGTCATTGGGGGGATACCTCGGAGATAATGTTCTTGGCACCAAACGTACCATCGTTTTAGGGCTTATAACGCTAGCGCTAGGTTATTTTTCTTTGGCTATCACTGACAAAGACCATGTATTTTTGGCACTGGGTTTAGTTTGTGTCGGCAATGGTTTGTTCAAGGCAAATCCGTCAAGTTTATTAGCAAAATGCTATGAAGAAAATGATCCGCGTTTGCATGGTGGTTTTACGCTTTATTATATGGCCATTAATCTTGGCTCAACAGTAGCTTTATTTGTCGGTCCCGCACTTTCAAGTAGCTATGGGTATCCTTATGCCTATTTTCTTAGTTTTATTGGACTCTTATTAGGGTTGGCCAACTATTGGTTTCAACGTCAACATGTCGCAAATATAAATACAGTGTCTGACAGAAAAGTTATCAGGTTATGGCAATGGATTTTGGTGATTGCTGGTATTGTAATAGTAACGA
The DNA here is from genome assembly GCF_029026145.1 of Legionella cardiaca. NCBI lineage: Bacteria > Pseudomonadati > Pseudomonadota > Gammaproteobacteria > Legionellales > Legionellaceae > Legionella > Legionella cardiaca. The sequence goes on from NZ_CP119078.1 coordinate 3,381,061, forward strand.
TGATTTCCGCTTACCTACTGCAGCACGTTATGCTTGCCAAAAATCTCGTATGGGTCATTACCTTGTTTGTAGTAATTGTTTATTTTTTTTATATGTATAAAGAAAATAAAGCCTCTTTTATGCGGATGTTGGTCGCTTTCATCCTAATGCTTGAAGCGATAGTTTTTTTTACTCTCTATCAACAGATGCCAACTTCTTTGAATTTATTTGCCGTGAATAATGTTATTCCCTCTTTGTTCGGCATTCATATTGATCCACAAAGTTTCCAGGCATTAAACCCAATTTGGATTATCACGATGAGTCCCGTGCTTGCTTTGTTCTACAGTAAGTTACACCTGCGTGGCGTTTCCTTTCCTATTCCCTATAAATTTGCTGTGGGTATGCTATGTTGTGGCCTCAGCTTTTCGCTACTCTTTTTCTCCAGGTATTTGCACAATGGCTCAGGAATGGTGTCATCGTGGTGGCTAGTGACGAGTTATTTCTTTCAAAGCATGGGAGAGTTATTAGTATCCGCTCTTGGCGTGGCGATGGTTGCCGAGTTAGTACCTGAAAGAATTGCTGGTTTTGTGATGGGAATGTGGTTTCTAACCTCTGCGATCGCGGGTTTTATTGGTGCCTCTGTGGCCTCTTATACTGCCTTGCCTAAAAATGTGGCACCAGGCATTGAATCCTTGACAATCTATACGAATGTTTTTGCTTGTATCGGATTGGTGACCTTAGCCATTGGCGTGTTAATGTGGATAACCTCTTCCCATTTAAGCCGTTACATTAAGAAAATAAATTCCTAATCAGCAATTCATGCAATAATCTACTCTGGCAAAATGCTATGCGGATTCACCATGAAAGTACAGATTATTGGCATTAGCGGTATTTCAGGCGCAGGGAAAACTACATTAACTAAAGCATTGGCAAAAATTTTAAAAGGAACACGTCTGCATTGGGATGAATTTGATTCCTTGGGAACGGGACCTGAAGATTATAGGGCGTGGTATGACCGCGGCCAAAATTATACTGAATGGAATTATGAATCGCTTGCTAAAATATTACAAACATTAAAAGAAAATAACGTTATTAATCATCCCGCATTAGGAAAAATGCTACTGCCAACCCCTTATATTATTTTTGATGCTCCACTAGGTCGTTTACATCAACAAACAGGTATTTTTATTGATGTTTGTATTCACATAACACTCCCATTAGATGTTTCTTTGGGAAGACGAATAATTCGTGATTTTAAAGCACCGGATAAATCCAAAGAAGAGTTGCTTGAGGAACTAGATTTTTATCTTAAGCATTCAAGGAAGTTATTTTTTGATGAAGAGTTACAAAAAAATGCGGATTTAATTATTGATGGCTTACTGGATACAGCCACTCAGATGAAACATTGTGTCGATTATTTAGAGAATAAATTCCATAATGGTGAACGATAAGCTATTCCAAAATTAATTTTATTATCGACATGGATAAGCTTAACTTACTGAAAGGTCAGGATTTTAATTAACTTTAACGCGTTTTATAAGGAAGGGCTGCTGTACATTGCACTTCAACAAGTAATCCTGGCATGGCTAATTTTGAAATGCCGATTGAAGCACTCGTGAATGATATAACGGGCATCATTTGTGCTCGAGTTGCGAAAAAGTCCGGGCCATTTTTTTCGATATCCACAATAAAACACGTCATTGCTAAAATATCTGCTAAAGTGGCTCCAGCTGCTTGTAATACAATTTGTATATTTTCAAAAGTTTTAACACTTTGCTCTTTTATTCCCGGGCCAACTAAGTTACCTTTAGCATCTATTCCTGCTTGTCCTGTGACATAAATGACGCCGTTGTAACTAACACAATTAGTAAAACCTAAATAATCATAATTATAAACATCATCTACTGGCACTAGCTTTTTTTCCATGGCGAGCTCATTTGTATAGAGATACCAAAAATTATAGTAATGGATTATTACTGCTGCAATTTATTAAAAAATTGGCTTGGCAAAATTTTTTTATTATCAATTGCCTGTGAAAAAAAAAGCAATTCTTGGAGTAGACTTAATATTTGGTTAATAAATTAACAGTATGATAGAGAGCATATGCCCAATTGTTGGTAAAGGGATGGGCTAGTGATCCAGTCTTTGTGGGGTGAATGAAACAATGGCAATGAAACTGAGTACAGCAAGCCAAGATTTAATTTCCCAACTATGTAAGAAAAATCCTAATCTTGCATCGACATTCCAACATACAGGTGAAATAGAGCGCCCCACGTTATTGGAGTGGTTTGAAAAAACTCCAATGTCTAGTGACGATGACGAGATCTTTTTAATGGCGTCTCTTCACGCATCCCTTTTAAAAGACTTTTATGATTCCATAAAAAAACCCTCTATGCAGGTAAAGGAAAAAAAGAAGCCTGTTAATTGGTATTCAAAAATCAAATACGCAGTATTAGCCATTGCTGGAACAATTTATTTTGGCTGTGAAGGGTTTGATGGCATTACGGCAATTATGGGCATTTTTTCGTCCATTCCTACATTGGCTATTTTTGCAGCAGGTACATTATTTTCAATTCTTTCTGTCATTGTATTTTATAGCTTTGATTTGGTTGAAATTTCAAAAAATTTAGGTGTTAAATCGTCCGATGCGCCGCAATTACTGGACGTCTTACTTGATGAGTTTAAGCAAATTAAAGTCTTAAGATTAGAATTGGCAAAAGCCTCTAATAAAACACAAGAGCAGTTGCAATCAGATTTAGCGATTGCAAATATGTTATTAAAAAGACATCAGGAATTAGATGAGGCTCGAAAAAAGCTGAAGGAAGCATTATCAAATCCGAAGTTAAAGATGGCAAAAATACTTACGGCTGCGGTAGCGGGGATTATTTTCTTTAGTGGCGGTTTCTTTGCCGGCCAAACAGTAGCTATGGCTGTTGCTGGTTTATTTATGGCTTCAGTGGCTGCGACATTTTGGCCAATTGTGCTTGCAAGTATTGTCGTTGGTTTAGCGGCATTTAGTGTTTATTGGTTTGTCGAGCGTCCAGGTATTGAAAATCTTATTAGCCGTTGGAAGGGATTAGATAAAGAAAAGATTGATGCCTTATGTAAATCAAGAGTTGTCGATCGAGAAACAGAAAAACTACAAGGTTTAATTGATAATCTTAACGAGAAGGTCGATTTACATAGCAGACATGCAACTTCTGATTTACAGGTTAGCCAGTTAACAGAAGAGGTATCGCGCTTACGTTCTCAATTAGAGGATGCAATTAAAGAGAAACAATCGCTGGAAACGGCAATGAATGATGAGTTTGCTTTCAGTAAAACCCCTGTTTCATCAGAGGTCCCTCCACAATATTATCAATCCGGTGGCCCTACTATGTTTGCGATAAGAAAAACTAAATCTACGGGGGACCTGGTTTCTTATGAGCATTCTCTTGGTACGTCAGAAATTACTCAGTAATTTGATGATGCTATAAAGCAAAAATAGGTCTGGAAAGTTAAATTCCAAGGACATTAATTATTTATTAGGCTAGAAGGAGAACTATCACCATGGCATCTAATCTACATGAAGTACGAAGACAACAAATAAAATTGAAAGCAGTATTACTTGTAAAGAATATTTTTGAGCAATTACTACCCTTGATAAATTGTCATGAAAATTACAGAGTTAGCATGACTGGTACTCATTTGATTTTACGCGAAAGTAGCCAAACACCACCGCCTGAACGACGAAAAGAGAGAGTTGATGCGTTGTTTTCTTTATTCCAAGAAAAGGGAATATTTACTTTTGACGAGGAAGCAATCGCAATAAACGTACCAGATCGCGAAGCTACTATAGTACCCTGTAAAGTTATATCAAAGATAAATCTTCAAAAACTTTTCGTATTTCTAGGGGGCGCTACTGTAGAGAAGCCTGACCATGTTGAAGAAAAAACTTGGCTTGTAATGCCCAAAGAAATAAAACTAAGGTGGCATCGATTCAGTGAACCGATGCAAGAACATATTGTTAAATGCATGTCTGAGAATTTAGAAGAGCGTTTTAAGTTGCTCGTGACGACGGAGGTCTACGGCAAATCTGTACGTTCGCCTATTAGTTTTGAGGTCCCCAAAATCCCAGTCCGTTTACCTAATACCAATCTTCCGAACGGTGCGTCTAATGAACTTTATGATTTAATGGAGATTTTAAACATTAAGCAACGTCACCCAACTAATGAGGCTTTGCGACGTGATCCCGTTACGCGCAACTATTTTAGCTTAGCTGAAGTTATACCAGATAATGAAGCCTTAGGAAAAATTGCTCAACAAGTTCCTAGGCATTTATAATAGTATTTGTTACGTAATTGAGGAACAAGGGATGAATTATCTACATACCATGGTTAGGATTTCTAATTTAGAGGACTCACTTAATTTTTATTGTAATAAACTCGGTTTGATTGAAGTAAAACGCACGGAGCATGAGCAAGGGCGTTTTACGTTGATATTTTTAGCAACATCTCGGGATTTAGAAGAAAAAGGAGCTATGAGCGCCCCCATGCTTGAATTAACCTATAATTGGGATGTAGAAGCCTACACCGAGGGACGTAATTTTGGTCATTTGGCTTTTGCTGTGGATAATATTTATGATACCTGTCAGCGTTTACAAGAGGCTGGGGTAATAATAAATCGCCCTCCGCGCGACGGTAAAATGGCTTTTATACGTTCGCCAGACAATATTTCTATTGAACTCCTGCAAAAAGGACAACCATTAGCCAAGCAAGAGCCTTGGACTTCAGCACCAAATATTGGGCATTGGTAAGAAAGTTTAACTTTTGTGCCTTTAGCGTGTCCTCAATTATTCCTGGCTGCAAATTGAAAATTTATTTTTCATAAAAGCAATGAGGACACGCTTTAATGAACTCACTTTACTGCGAGTATTTTTCTCTTAGGAAAAGTGCGGCTTTTACCATATTTTGGATAGCGGGTTTTACCTCAGCCCAATTTCTAGTTTTAAGTCCACAATCAGGATTTACCCAAAGTCGTTCTTTAGGAATTAACGAAGCGGCATTTTCCATAAGTTGAATGATTTCGTCTTCATGAGGAACACGAGGGGAATGGACATCATACACTCCTGGTCCAATCCCGTTAGGGTAACAAAAATCCTGGAAGGCGGTTAAAAGCTCCATGTTTGAGCGTGATGTTTCAATCGAAATGACATCGGAATCCATGGCGGCAATTGCATCAATAATGTCATTAAATTCTGAATAGCACATATGGGTATGGATTTGGGTGTGATCAGCGACATCACAAGAAACTAATTTGAAGCAAAAAATGGCCTCCTGCAGATAGCTATCCCATTGCTGTCTAAGCAATGGTAATCCCTCTCTAAATGCTGGCTCATCAATTTGAATAATTTGAATTCCTGCTTTTTCTAAATCACAAACTTCATCATGCAAGGCAAGGGCAATTTGACGGGCAGTAATATAAAACGGCTGGTCTTCGCGTATGAAAGACCACATGGTCATCGTGACAGGACCAGTTAACATGCCCTTTACAGGCTTATCGGTAAGCGATTGTGCATAACGAATCCAATCAACCGTCATCGGATGGGGGCGTGATACATCACCAAAAATGATAGGGGGTTTGACACAACGTGAACCATAACTTTGAACCCAACCATTTTGGGTGAAAGCAAAACCCTCTAATTGTTCACCAAAATACTCAACCATATCGTTACGTTCAGATTCTCCATGGACTAAAACGTCCAAACCTAACTTCTCCTGAATTTCAATACATTCACGAATTTTGTCTTTCACTTGCGCCATATAATCTGAAGATGATAATGCTCCTGCCTTTTGATCACGTCGTAAACGGCGTATTTCTGCTGTTTGAGGAAAAGAACCGATAGTTGTTGTCGGGAAAAGTGGCAGTTTGATATTTTTCTGTTGAATTTGTTGGCGCACTGAAAAAGGAGTTCTTTGCACATTAAGTTGATTAATTTTCTCCAGGCGAGCTTGAACTTGTTTGTTATGTATTTTTGTAGATAGCTGCTTCTTTTCAAAAACAGTTTTGTTCTCCTTTAAAATGGAGGAAAACGCCTGCTCCCCTTGTTCTAGAATGTTACCTAAAATGACGAGTTCAGCAGTTTTTTGCTTGGCAAAAGCAAGCCATTCTTTTAATTCATTATCTAGTTTTTTCTCTATTTCCAAATCAACCGGTGAATGAAGAAAGGAGCATGATCCTCCTATCCACAATCTGTCCCCTAATTTTTCATGCAATGGTTTTAATAGAGTCAGGGCATGATTAATATTGGTTTTCCAAATGTTTCGTCCATTGACGATACCAACTGATAAAACTCGGTCCTCAGGCAGCGCTTTAATAACCTCAGAGAGTTGTGAAGGCGAACGTACGCAATCAATATGTAAACCATTAACTGGTAAATGACAGCTAAGTAAAAGGTTAGATCCTAAGCCACCGAAATACGTTGTTACCATTAATTTCAGTGATTTTTGCTGTAAATTTGCGTAACTGTCCTTAAATGCTTGCTGCCAGGAGGGAGGCAAATCGAGAACCAAAATAGGTTCATCAATCTGTACCCAATTAATATGTAATGCTGCCAATTTAGCTAATAGTTTTTGGTAAACTACAAGGAACTTAGGCAATAAGGAGAGCTTATCGCCAGGCTCTGACAACTTGCTAAGCCATAAATACGTTAGCGGTCCTATTAGAACGGGTTTTACTTGATAATTTAAAGCTTGCGCTTCGCGGATTTCATCAAAGAGTTTTGAACTTTTTAGAGAAAATTCTTGTTCTGGGTGTAGTTCGGGTACGATATAATGATAATTGGTGTCGAACCACTTTGTCATTTCGCAAGCTAGAATTTCTTCACCATCGTAGCCTTTCCCACGTGCCATTTTAAAATAAGTTGTTAATTCTGTATCATTCTCAGCTTGAAAGCGCTCAGGGATTACACCAAGCATCATTGACAGATCAAGAACATGGTCATACCAGGAAAAATCACCGACAGGTAGGAGTCTTAAACCAGTTTGGTGCTGAATAGACCAATTTTGCTGACGAATTTTACGACCTTCCTCTTTTAATTCGGCTTCTCCAATTTCGCCGCGCCAAAAAGATTCTACGGAAAATTTGGTTTCACGATGAGCGCCTATACGAGGAAAGCCCAAGCTATGAACAGTGATCATGCCCTATCCCTGACAAATTTATTTACTAAGAAGAGCTAGCATATAAAATTTCCATTGTCAAAATAGTCATAGTAATTAATTTTAAAAAAATGCTATTAAATTAAGAAGTTTAAGTGAAGACGCTTTTTTAAATTTTTTCATAATAGACCCCGGAATCTTTCAAACATCGCCTCTATTTTAGTATGAGGGGCTGAGAGTTATAAAAACTACGCTTTATTGACAGAAAATGAATCATGTACTAATGATTTTTTATCTACTTATTGGACGCAAAGTATTAACAATAAATTGGATTTCGTTAATATGAAAATTGAAAGAAAGACATTAAAAGAGAAAATTGTTGATAACTCCAGCCCCGTTATTTTTTATGAGCTTCTACCGCCGCCTAATGGAAAACCTATTGCTGTTGATGCCTATATTGAATGTGCAATTGATTTACTAAGCCACTTACCAATTACGATCGATGCAGTAAATATTCCTGAAATCCATTCTGATGAAAAAGGGGACGGGAATCAAAGGAAAAATGTCCCTAAAATTGATCCGGTTGCATTTGCGAAAATTATTCGAGAAAAGACGGAAAAAAAATTCAATGTGGTTTTAAACCATTCTACTGTTTATCATCCATTGACAGAAGAAATCGATTGGATTAACGCCGCATCTCATAGTCATGGTAGTCCCACAATTATATTGGTAGGTGGTAGTTCAAGTAAAATTAACTACCCTGGTCCATCGGTTTTGGAGATGGCAAATTACATTCAAGAACACTGTAAAAATAAGGATATTTTTTGCGGTGGAATTACTATTCAATCGAGACGCTCTAGTGAGGCGACCCAAGATGAACCTTTTCGAATTTATAAAAAATCTTTAGCTGGAATGAACTTTTTTACGACGCAAATTATTTATGATGCCATGAGTATTAAATTACTGCTTAGGGATTATGATTTATTTTGTAAAAAACATGACATTGAGCCAAAAAGAATTTTTTTAAGTTTTGCACCGATTTCAACTAGAAAAGATCTGGATTTTTTACGCTGGCTTGGTGTGCAAATTTCCAAGGAAACGGAAAGAGAGCTTTTCAAAACATCCCTGGGTATTGGTTGGCGTTCGATGAAAGTTGCCGCACTTCTTTTGCATGAAATTTTACATTTCATTCGAGAAAAAAATATAGTTGTCCCTCTTGGCCTGAATATTGAGCATATTACTTGTCATAATTTTGAACTTTCTTTGGGATTTATCAAGCAACTTGGCCAACAGTACAATAATTATCAATGTGATGAATCATTGAGCTTTTCCAATACTTCTTGGCCGCAATTGCTGTAACTAGGCTAGAGATGGTTGTGTCAATAAATGACGAATACCCTGACTGATATCCGCGAAATTTAAGGGTAAATAAACAAGCAATGAATTCCCGCTAGCATAATCAGGGTTTAAAGACAGGTAGTAGGAAACTAAAGGTGTTTTTTCTTCTGTTGTGGCGTGAAGATTTCGCAGTGCCATTTGTTCGCCAATTATCATTGGATGCGATGTGCGCGAACTCCATCCATTATGTTTCTTTAAATTTTCGACTAATTTTAAAATTCGTAAAGGTATTGCTTGACCTTCTTTAGGATAAAGGGTGGTGCTTAAGTTTGCCAAAAATTGATAGCGTGCAGGTGTATCTGCATTAGCAAAAAAAAATATTTCACGCATTGGGTTCGCTAGTTTGTATTTTATTGCTCTGGTTAAACCAAATCTGGCTGCATCGAAACTTAAATCGGCTTTTTGATCATGATAGGTTCCACCTGAATAGATAGTTACAGGCTGGTTATCCAATTGCAGATGTTGGCAAGAAATGCGTGTAAAACCAATGATTTTATGAGCGTTATCATAAAAAACAGCAATTTCCCCGGTTTTATTAATACCTAAAATTTCTTGAGAAAAATTAAAATGATTATGAAACTTGTAATGTTGGGCTGCAAATTGCGTTAACGCTTGAATGTACTGCGCGGATAAAGTTTCCGTAGCTAGTACGTCGGTATGTACAGCAATAGAGTGGCTCATTTCTCTCCCTAGAAAAGAAAAGCAGCAGCTAAGCTAAAGATTATATTAGAAAAAATCAAATTTTTAAAATTGATTTAACAAAGGGAACCGTAATCTTACGTTGCGCTGCCAAGGAAGCTTCATCTAATTGGTTGAGGATGACATGTAAATCATGCATATTGCGTGCACAACGACTTATCAAAAATTGGCCAACACTAAGGGGCAATTCAAAACCACGTTTTCTGGCATGTTGCTGTAAAGTTTGAATTTTTAATTCATCGCTTAATTCATTTAATTGCATCACTAGGCCCCAACCTAATCGTGAATGTAAATCAGCTAGATTTATCTTGGTCGCAGTAAGTGGTTGTCTACTACTGATGATTAAGAGAGTTTCTTCATTGTCGCGAACTTTATTATAGAGATGAAATAATGCTTCTTCCCACGCGGCATTTCCCGCAATCAAATCAATATCATCAATGGCAATTAAGGTATGTGCTTCGACCCCATCAATGCTTTCTGGTCCCCATTCTTTCAGAATTTGTAGTGGCAGGTAAATGGTGGCTTTCTGTATGCTTAAAGCTTGGCAACAAGCTTGTAATAGATGAGATTTTCCACTACCGCTATTGCCCCAGATAGTGAGTAGGCGCTCGCCAGAGCCTGCCAAGCTTTTTGAAATTTGTTCCTGCAATAACTGATTACTACCCCAACAGAAATCGGCCAGAGTTGCTTCATCGTTTAGTTGGATTGCTAAAGCGAGTTGCCGGTTCATTTATCGATGGGATTCCGTGAGTAAGCTTTTTTGCCCCAAGTCCAGACATAATCGCAGTAGCTTGCAGCGGTCGTGATCGCTGTGCAAAAAATAAGAATATCGATTAAATTGGGAGCGAATGTAAAAAAAGCGAGCTCAAAAAGACAAAGAGTTACCAAGATAAGCTGTAAGCTGGTATTAATTTTACTGAGCATGGTTGGCTCAAAGTCGAGGCGGCGCTGAATAAACCAAAACCACGCTAAAACACCAAAGGAAATGGTTAAGTCGCGCAGAAATACCAAAATCACTAACCACCAGGGCAGCGAGCCAATGAGTGCTAAAGAAATAAAGCTGGAAGCGACTAATAATTTATCCGCCAATGGATCGATAAAAGATCCTATAGGACTTTGCCAATGAAAACATCTTGCAAGCCAACCATCAAAACCATCGGTTAGACCTGCAATCAAGAATATATAAAACGCCCTTGCATATTCCTTATCATAAAGAAAGACCAGAAAAGGCACTATCAATATGAAGCGGAATAAGGTAAGCGCATTAGGTATATATTTTAGAAATGGTAATTTAAACATACCCTCTTCTGACTTAAACTTTTGCGTTTATGCCATTGCTTGGATTGTTGACATTTGTGCTACATCCAGAAATAAGGATTCTCTGGGACCGTATAAAGCACGGGCGATGAAATTTTAACTTAAATGATCAACAAGCCCTATGCAAGGCAATGATGTTGTCAAGTTTATACAATACTTGCGCTACTGTCACGTTGTTGTGCTTCCACAAATAATGCAAAACCGACAATTTATTAAAATTTTAAAGAAAATATTAGGTTGCTTAGCGCTGAATGAAGGTAAGCAACCCTGAAATAGTATAAGTCTAACAGTCTGCAATGTAGCTATTATTTACAACATTCACTTAAGGGATTGATAACCGAACTAGAGAGATAGCCAGTACTATCTTTATGAAGACGCATTGAGAGTAAAGCTTTATGCTGCCAAGGCTTAGAAAGAAGTTGCCTTTGATAAAAATCAAACAGTGACGGTTCTATGTCGGGAGCAATTTTTGCCAAAGCTTGCTGGATCACAGTGTAGACAAGTTGCCAGAGAGTTTTTTCTGTAAAATGGTAATGAGAATTAATAATTGTAATCCAATAGGCCAAATTACTTTGTAGATTGCTATGTACAAACTTATTAACTAGTCCATCTAAACTATTGGCAATGATTGTTGAATCGAGATGAAAATCAGGCTTTAAGGTCTGCTCATAAAATCGATGCATGCTAATACTGGCATTATCTAAATTGCGTATAACCAGTGCACTTGGCTGGTTGTTGGTAAAGGCAATTAGGGTATTTTGCTGATCGGCTTCAAAAGCAAATCCATAACGCAATAACAGATGTAATTGGCCAAAAAGCAAGCATTGGCAATAATTCCGGAAAAAATCTCTCGGTGCTAAGCCACTAACCTCAATGATTTCAATGAGTAACGGTTTATTGGATAAGGGAGATTGGGCAAAAAGAGCGCCTAAAGGGACAAGTCGCTGTTCGGAATTAAGTTGAGATAAAGGATTCTCTTGTAAAATGATTGAAAGCCGTTTAGGGACAGTGGCAGATGCCGCGTTATTATTATTTCTTATGCCAGCTAAATCTGCCGCAATAAAAAGCTGCTGTTGGTAATATTCATGTCTTTCAAGCAAGCGATTAAGCCACAGGGACAAAAGGAGACCATTGTCTATGGATGCAGGAGATGGTGTTTGTAATGCCGAGATTGCCTGAATAGACGTAGCCATTTTGAGATGACAGCTGCCATTCTTTAAAGGCATCATGGTATGAAAAGACATTGATGGCTTCGCAATTTGATGATGGGGTAGCAAAATTAAGTCTTTATCGTCAATAAGTTGCGTAAAGTGATTTTGTATTTGATTGCGCCACTGCCAAGGATGCAAGGGAAGAGGGTAATATTGTTGTGGGTCATAATGTTTAAAGATCAATTGGTTTTGCCAAAGTTGATATTCCCGGGAAAATTGCTTGGCCAGTAATTCGCGATAACTGTTCTTCCCCTCAGAAATGTGAGTATAACGTTGATGTAAAGCACACCAATGAAGATTTACCTGGGCATTAAATTCGGGGGAATATTGCAAAACTTCACGCCGACTAAAACCTGTTTTGGCGCGAAAATTCGGATAGTAAGGCTGGCCGATACAGCCCCATTGCTCAAGCAAATGCAGGATTTCCTGGGTATTATTTTTTTGACATAACCAGCTCCAGAAATTACTAAATCCTGTGGCTTGCTTGCGTAACTCTAATTGCCAACATTGCCGATAAGCCTGGGCCAGTGCGTCATTGGCAACCGTTTCGTCTAATTCATGCCGCAATGCTTGCCAATTAAAAAATAAAGAAGCGGGTTGTTTGAATTTAAGCTGCAGTTGCAATTGATCAAGAAAATCATGGATATGGTGACTGACAATCACGTTTTGAGACAAGCCTTCAATTCCTGCTGCAGTTTGCAAGCGCTGCAAACATTCACGGTGAGCTGTGCCAATAAAGTATTCTATGGAACGTTGTGGTAAACCAATACCAATTTCGAATAATAAAAAACGCAGTTGATGACTTAATTCATGAAAATCGCCATAGGCTAAAGCCATAATAGTCTCCTGAGTGCAATTTTTAATAACATAACTAATTGATTAAAAATATTTTTTTAAGTTATGCCTGTGAAAATAGACAGTTAGACTTATATATTGACAACCATTCAGAAATCGAATGCATAAGCTTGGCTTTTAATATAAATGATAATCATTCTCATTTGCAAGGAAATCTAATACTGGCTTAAAAAAAGATTTATTTGCGGGAAAGTGAAGTAATGCAAGCTAGGATCATAAAGATTAAAGCGGCAATTAAAACAATGGCAAAACGCATCCACAAGGCAATGAATTTGCCGATTACGACGTGATTTGTATCATGTTCATGATACAGGAGCGGCACAACATCCCCCATTTCATATTTGTGCAGATAAAATCCAATCTGACTGGTGGCAGTAACATTTTTTCCTGTCTTTGTTTTAAAGTTAACAACAGGATAGTGCAACATCGCAGCGCGATTAACATTATTTTGTGATGGCTTAATGATAAAGTTGACTATTTTTCCGTCAGTTTGTATGCTGTTATGGGTGAAACGCCAACCTTCAATTAAATAATAACCAGCAAGAAGGAAGGTGGCGACAGTAGCTAACACTAAAAAGAAGGTGAGTTGTTTCATAATCGTTAATTATGAGTAACATAGCTTAATATATAGCACAAAGGTTCAGTATGCGACAAAGACATGAAATTATAGTGGAAATGGATGAGCAGGGCTTTGCAAAACATCCAGACGAGGTATTAATCACCGAAGGAATTTGTACTTGTATTGCTTTTGTGGTTCAAGGTGTTTTCAATAAAGGATCAAGCAAAATTCCTTGTTTTGGCCTCTACCATTGGTCGGGATTTCCTGTGGGTTTTCAAGATGACCCAGTAAAGTATACGGATAAAGAGCTGGCCACCTTTTTAAGTAATTTACGTACTCTACTTAAAATAGATGAGGACAAAATAATTGATATTAAGCGTTTAGAATTCATTGGCGGAGAGCTTAGTCAATACGGCGATGAGGGGGAGTTGATTTTAAGCGGTACGCAAAAAGAAGTAGATGCCTTAAAAAAGGCATCATATCAATTTGACTATGTAAAAGCTGGTTTTGCAATTAAGAAAGAAAGTATTGTTCACAATCACTTTCTTACTAGTGAGGATCAATCACTAAAAATTACCGTCAGTCAGAATAAGATTGAGATTGATTATCAAGGTTATGAAGAAGAAATAGATAACTCTCATTCTTCCTCATTTTTTCTGTAAATAATGGCAATATTACCAATTAATTGGACCAATTCGGCTTGCAATTGCTCACAAAGATCACCTGCTATAGCTTGTCGTTCTTGTTTTTCTACACCGGAAATTTTTACTTTAATAAGTTCGTGAGCGATTAGGGCAACGTTTGTTTCTTCAACGACAGCCGAGGTCAAGCCTTTAGCTCCTAAGAGTACAACAGGCTTTAAATGATGAGCTTTAGCTTTTAATGATTGCTTAAATGCGGTGTCCATAAGAGACTATTCTTCAATTAAATGGCGAATTATTGCACGTTTTGCTGGGAAAAGGTAGTAAATTTCAGTATCATTCAGTAATTCTTTAGAGAGAATAAAGTTCTATGCCCCGTTCCAAAAGTAGTAAGCGCTGGCTACAGGAACATTTCGATGATGTTTTTGTAAAGAAAGCACAAACGGAAGGTTATCGTAGTCGAGCAGTCTATAAGCTAAAAGAAGTTGATGAAAAAGAGCATTTGCTAAAGTCTGGTATGACAGTTGTTGATTTAGGCGCTGCTCCCGGAGGCTGGACGCAATATGTGACCGAAAAATTAGGCGGTCACGGCACGATTATTGCACTTGATATTTTACCTATGGATACTCTGCCTGATGTGCATTTTATTCAAGGTGATTTCCGGGATGATGAGGTTTTCCAACAATTAATGAATATGATTCCGGAACATGGTGTAGACTTGCTTTTATCAGATATGGCCCCAAATATGAGTGGTTCGGCAGCAATTGATATTCCTCGAGCCATGTATTTAGCCGAGTTAGCTTTTGATTTTGGCGAAAAAATGTTAAAACCAGGAGGTACTTTGCTAATGAAAGTGTTTCATGGTGCTGGTTTTGATGAACTTATTAAGCAAGCGCGTGCGCAGTTTGATAAAGTAGTTATTCGTAAGCCTACCGCCTCACGTTCTCGTTCGCGAGAAACCTATTTGCTGGCGAAGGGCTATAATTTATAGTAACGTTATCGTTCGTAGAAATACGTCATAAAACGAGGTTAATGCTTTGAACGACATGGTAAAAAATTTATTTCTGTGGCTGATAATAGCAATCGTGCTGGTCTCAGTATTTAGTAATTTTGGCCCCCGCCATACGTCTGCTGAGAAAATATCTTATAGCAATTTCTTAAAAGAGGTTGATCAAGGCACAATTAGTACAGTGACCATTGAAGACAATAAAGTCATCAAAGGATTAACTAAAAATAATCACCGATTTGTTACCTATATGCCGATGCAAGACGATGCATTGCTGGGTGAATTGCTGAAAAACCAAGTTGATGTCAGCGGCCAAGAAAAGCAGCAGGAAAGTTTCTTGTTGCATCTCTTCATTAACTGGTTCCCTATGTTATTGCTGATTGGTGTTTGGGTTTTCTTCATGCGCCAGATGCAAGGTGGCGGCGGCCGGGGAGCAATGTCTTTTGGGCGCTCTCGCGCACGCTTACTTGGTGAAGATCAGGTTAAGGTTACGTTTGCTGATGTTGCTGGGGTAGACGAAGCTAAAGAAGAAGTTAAAGAGTTAGTCGATTTCTTAAGAGATCCATCCAAATTTCAGAATTTAGGTGGACGAATTCCTCGCGGTGTTTTGCTTGTTGGTCCTCCAGGAACAGGTAAAACTTTGCTTGCTAAAGCGGTTGCCGGTGAAGCTAAGGTACCATTTTTTACAATTTCCGGTTCTGATTTCGTCGAGATGTTTGTTGGGGTGGGTGCTTCTCGAGTTCGTGATATGTTTGAACAGGCAAAAAAACATGCGCCCTGTATTATTTTCATTGACGAGATTGATGCTGTAGGTAGACATCGTGGCGCTGGCTTAGGTGGCGGTCATGATGAACGCGAACAAACATTAAACCAATTGCTGGTTGAAATGGATGGTTTTGAAGGTAATGAAGGCGTTATTGTTGTATCCGCGACAAACCGGCCTGATGTTCTTGACCCTGCACTGTTAAGGCCAGGACGTTTTGACCGTCAAGTTGTCGTCCCTTTGCCTGATATCCGTGGGCGCGAACAGATTCTCAAGGTTCATTTGCAAAAAGTACCAATTGATAAAGATGTAGAAATATTACCTATTGCCCGTGGAACTCCAGGGTTTTCTGGTGCTGACTTAGCGAATTTAGTGAATGAAGCAGCACTGTTTGCTGCACGTGCTAACAAACGAAAAGTTGGCATGATTGAGCTCGATAAAGCAAAAGACAAAATTATGATGGGTGCTGAAAGACGCTCAATGGTAATGGATGAGAATGAGAAGAAATTGACAGCCTACCACGAAGCAGGACATGCAATTGTGGGGCTTTCAGTTCCTGAGCATGATCCCGTGTATAAAGTTACAATTATACCTCGTGGTCGTGCTTTAGGGGTGACGATGTTTTTACCGGAACAAGATCGCTATAGCCATAGTAAACGCCGCTTAGAAAGCCAATTGTCTAGCTTATTTGGTGGTCGTATTGCTGAGGAATTAATTTTCGGTGTTGAAAGTGTAACTACGGGGGCTTCCAACGACATAATGCGTGCTACAGAAATTGCTCGCAAAATGGTTACTGCTTGGGGCTTGTCCAATCTTGGGCCTCTCACTTTTGGTGAAGAACAGGGTGAAGTATTTCTGGGACGTACCGTTAACCAACATAAAGAGATTTCAGACAAAACAGCACAAGAAATTGATGCGGAAGTCAGAGATATTATTGATAGAAACTATCAAAGAGCAAAAGAGATTCTCTTGGCAAATATGGACAAGTTGCATCTAATGGCAGAAGGATTAATTAAATACGAAACAATAGATGCAAATCAAATCCAGGAAATTATGGCTGGACAAGAACCTTCTCCTCCAGATGATTGGGAAGCTACCAAACTCATTGATAAAGATAAAAGAGGTGATGATACCACTCCAAAAACTATCAATGGGAAGCCTGTCGATAATCCTGCGGGCGGACATTAATAGCAAATAAACTCTTGTGTTAGCAACATAGGAGTTTCTTCTATGCTCGTTATGCCTGGAGTAACTGTGATTCAATTAAAATAATGTAATCACAGTCAACTCAAAAGTAATAATTTGTGATATCTGATGAACAATAATCAATTTAAGCAATGGCTTAGGGCCTATGCTCAATCTATTCAAGAGTACTCCAAACCATTAGTTATGGGAATATTGAATATAACTCCAAACTCTTTTTCGGATGGTGGGCGATATTTTACTAGAGACAAAGCGGTAGAACATGCTTTGGAAATGGTAGCTGCCGGTGCTGATATTATTGATATTGGCGGAGAATCATCCAAACCAGGTGCAAAGCCTGTGAGTTGCGCGGAAGAATTAGCAAGAGTGATTCCAGTTATTGAAAAGTTGCGCCAGGAAAGTGAAATCTGTATTTCAATTGATACTACAAAGGCCCAGGTCATGCAGGAAGCACTTGCTGCGGGAGCTTTTATAATTAATGATATTACTGCATTAGCTACACCAGAATCTTTAGACGTTGCTGCTAAATTTGATGTGCCTGTCTGTTTAATGCACATGCAGGGTAAACCAACGACTATGCAAGAGCAGCCACAATATGTTGATGATGTTATCGATGAGTTATATTCTTTTTTCAAACAAAAAATTCAAATCTGTCTTTCTGCAGGTATTAAAACTGAAAATTTAATTCTGGATCCCGGCTTTGGATTTGGGAAATTACCGCAGCATAACTTACGCATTGTTAAACAGATAGCTGCTTTCAAAGACTTTCATCTTCCCATAATGCTTGGTGCTTCTCGTAAATCGACAGTGGGCTCAATCTTGGGAAAACCCGTGGAACAGCGGTTATTAGGGAGCTTGGCTATTGCAATTTTTGCAGCTTTACAAGGAGTGGCTATTTTAAGAACTCATGATGTTGACGAAACACAACAAGTCTTAATAATGTTAGAAGCAATTACTAACGAATCATTGCCAAAACCATTTAATTGTTTCTAAAATTCACACGACTCCGCAATTGTGCAGGTTGTGCGAAATAGGCATTAGGCCATTTTTCGACCAGGTATTTGACCTATATAAGAAGGCTTAAAAATTATAAAGATATTGAGAAATTAAAAGAGGATATAAGGATGAATCAGCGTAAATATTTTGGTACTGACGGAATTCGTGGTCGAGTTGGTTTATCCAATATTAATCCTGAGTTCATCTTAAAGTTAGGGTGGGCTCTAGGCCGGGTAATTACTAATAGCAGGCATGGGAAAGTAATTATTGGTAAAGATACTCGAGTTTCTGGTTATATGCTTGAGTCTGCTCTTGAAGCGGGATTATCTGCTGCTGGCGTTGATGTCGGTTTATTAGGACCAATGCCCACTCCTGGAATAGCTTATCTTACGCAAACTTTACGCGCTAGCGCTGGCGTGGTGATTAGCGCTTCCCATAATTTGTTTGAGGATAATGGAATTAAATTTTTCTCTGCCGATGGCAGTAAATTTCCGGATGAACTGGAACTGGCAATAGAGGCAGAAATGGAAAAAACGCTTGAGACCGTTCCTTCAGCTAAATTGGGAAAAGCCGCACGTATTAATGACGCTCCTGGTCGTTATATTGAATTTTGTAAGTCAACCATCCCTTCGCAAACACGTTTAACTGGATTGAGAATTGTTGTCGATTGTGCTCATGGAGCGACTTACCATATTGCTCCTAATGTATTTAGCGAATTGGGGGCTGAAGTTTTAGCGATTGGTAATAAACCAAATGGTTTTAACATTAATGAAGCTTGTGGTTCAACGGCACCTGAGGCTTTGCGGCAACAGGTCCTACAAACAGGAGCGGATATAGGTATCGCATTGGACGGAGATGGTGACAGACTTATCCTTGTTGATGCTACTGGGAATATCATTGATGGCGATCAAATCCTTTATATTATTGCAAAAGACAGGCATCAAAGAAACCTGCTCCAAGGGGGTATTGTCGGCACCTTAATGAGTAATTACGGATTGGAAAAGGCTTTCAATGAAATGGGAATTCCCTTCCTTAGAACAAATGTGGGCGATCGATACGTATTAGAAGCATTAAAGAAAAAAGATTGGAAAATTGGTGGCGAATCCTCTGGCCATATCGTTTGCCTTGATAAAACAACCACTGGCGATGGTATCGTTGCTGCGTTGCAAGTATTGGCCTGTATGATAAAGCGGCAAAAAGATTTGCAACAATTAGTTGAGGGGATTCAGTTATTACCGCAAACATTAATCAATATCAAAACTGCCTATGCCAAACAACTAGCACAACATAATCGTATTTTAGAAATAGTGGCTACCCTTAGTAGTGAATGGCAAGGAGAGGGTCGTATCTTATTGCGCCCCTCTGGAACTGAACCACTATTAAGAGTAATGGTCGAGGGTCATGATAGCAATAAGGTCGCGTCTCATGCAGAGCAACTGAGCAATGAGATTCGTCATATTGAAAAGCAATACTTTTAAAACGTGTTAGCAATTTTCAACGGCAATCGCAATTAAATCGTCTCTCGCAGCATTTAATTGCATGCCTACCCCGCTAAACAATGAATCAGTTCTGTTGTCGTTTCATTTAATAATTTGCTTGTATGAGTTGGCTTAAAAAAGAAAAGCTGGCGATAGTTTTTGCCTTGATTTGCGTGAATAATAGTCAACAATGCAAGGCACAGCTGAGCTAGCCATTCGCAAATTTTAAAGAAACCACGATGGTTATGCAGTGCTTCATAACGAGGGTCATTTAGGCTGAAATTAAGATTTTTTAGCACTGGATGTGTAGGATTTTCTTCAGCCATTAGGCAACCTTGATGCAAATTACAAATTGCCTGATGCAAGAGCTCGGCTTCTCTAGGATAGTTTTTGGCTAACAATTTTTGCTGTTGATAGAGTGCCTTTAGGCGATTATTTAACGTCGGATTTTTTACTTCAGCAAGAGAGTGCGGTTCTGTTGCAAATGCTGGCTTAAGACTAGTTAAAAGTTCCCATGAACTCTTAGGATTAGGACATAAAGCTCGATAGTGAGAAAGAACAGCATCATTGGCTTGAGGATGTGCTATTTCAAAATAAATATCACGTAGTAATTGGCATGCTTGGTTATGCTGCGTTTCATTTTGCATATGGACTTGCAACGCGACAAATAATTCTTGATACCATTCTTCAAATTCTACGGTCATAGCAGGACTAATATTGCGGATACGGCGATTCCAGGCATTCAAGCTATCTTGATAAGTAATAAGTGCTTTGAACTTGGTATTTTTTTCCTGTGTATAGGATAAAGATTCCTCTTGCCTGGTTAATATTTCTTGTAAATCAGTTTCTAAAGTTGCGATTTGCCGGCTAATGCAATGTTGAGTTTGGTTTTTTTTCATATCATGGCTACTGCAATCTGGCATATTTACTTGTTTAGCCTTATTGTGCTTAAGCTCTGCTTTTATAATCCGTTTAGACTCATTCAATTCTTTTGCCAGCTTATTTAAATCAGCTAATCTATCCATGGATTGAATACATGTTTTGCAACTGTTAATTTTTTCAGTTTGCTCTTGTATGTCTTTTTGGCGTGTCAGCTCAGAGCTGCGTAGTTTGTTAAGTTCTTCTGGTGATAGTATTAAATTATCAATCTCTACGATTAACAAATGGGTTGTGCGTAATTCCAAAATCGTTCTATCAAGTTCAATTAAAGTTGGTAAAATTTGCAATGCTTCTTCAAGAACCTCATTTTTTTTATGAATAGAGTCAAGGCTATCTAGAATATCTGTCATTAAGGCAACATTATTGATATTTGTAGAGGCATACATTGGATTATGCTCTTTAAGTAATTGCAGGGCGCGCTCGTGTAATTTACAGCTGTCACTTGATACCTTGAAAGTGGTCAATTGTGGTTTAACAAAGCCTTGTGCAGAGGCCAATTGCTGATTTAAATGTATGCTCTCAGATGTCAACTGTGCTTGTTGATGCCAAAGCTGCAAATAATGGAACTCGGCCTGCAATTGCTGGCGGTCAGTTTTAAACGCAGGATTCATTCTCCACTCATACCACGCATAGGGATTAAGGGAGGAATTATGCCAATTCAATGCATTTTGCCGTTCCTCCAGGAGTTTTTGCTTATCAGTTGCTAATTGATAATCATTTTCGAGCGTTTTTCTAGTTTCTGGTGCCAGGAGACTCTGCTTGAGCTTAGTTGTCACACTAAGCAATTCAGCATTTGTCTCATCGATAAGAAGGGTTTTATTTTCTATTTCTTGCTGAACATCCAGTATAGAAATAGTATCCGCCAATTCGCGTTGTACAGTTTCTAAACCCAACCTTAATATGCCTAAATCCTCTCGTTGAATTTTTAATTTGTCATAAATTCGAGTAGCATCGGAAACATTTTCGCTAATGATAATGTTCAGCATCTTTAATTGTGCAATTAATTCTTTGCGTTTAATTAATGATTCAGACAAGCTAAGACGTGTACTGTCTAGTTCGAGAATTTTTAATTGTTCTTGAAGAATCTCTAAATACGAATCCAACGCATATCGTTGTTGACGAAGATCAGAAGGAATACCTAAGGCAATTGTCGGTTCCTGCTTCATCAAGCAAGCATGGTAGGCTTCTAACAAGTTGGGGTAACATTTATTAATTTGCCCTTGTTGCTGCAAAACCTCATCTTTTAGTTTATGTATTTGTTTCTCAATTTCGTCCAATTGTCTATCAGACTTAATTATTATGCTGTTGACTGCTGCGACCGCTTTTTGTTCACTATCTAAATGTTGCCAGTCTACAATCTGCTCGCGAACATTACGTAAACTGTACCAAATGGGGGCTAGCTGTTCGGGAGGACTGACATTATTATCAAAAAGTTCTTTATAATTATAAAAAATTAGAGCAAGTGATTCTAAATTATAGGGTTGGCTTAAGCTTGCTAATTCCTTAACTAAACTCTTAATTTTGTCCATCATCACAGCACCTCCTTGCGCGTGTAATATTGATTCTAACTAAACTAATTAGTTTGACAAGAGCCAACTAGATCGAAAATTCACCAGAAAAGGCAACTAAAAGCAGAAATATAAGTATTAGCACTAGGATTTAAATAAAGTTTACTGTATAGTCACGCACCGTAATCTGGGGGGATAAATGCGGAAAAAAATAGTTGCCGGCAACTGGAAAATGAATGGTCGTATTAGCCAGATTAAGTCACTGTTGCAGCAATTATTAGCGCTGATGGATGATTCTATTACTGCTGATTGTTTAGTAATCCCGCCAGCAATCTATATGGCTTTAGTAGAGCAACAGCTCGCCAATAGTAAAATTAAATGGGGGGCACAAAATGTGTACCCAGAGGATATGGGCGCCTTTACGGGTGAGTTATCTGGCCCCATGCTCAAAGATTACGGCTGCAAATATGTTTTAGTCGGACACTCAGAGCGCAGACGCATATTTGCTGAGAGTGAAAAATTTGTTGCAGATAAATTCCACCATGTAAAAGAACATGGTATGATACCGGTTCTTTGCGTTGGTGAAACGCTGGAAGAGCGTAAGCAAGGATTAACTGAACAAGTATTAACAAAGCAGCTGCTTGCGATTACAGAGACTAATAATCGCTGCTTTAATGGTTGCATAATCGCTTATGAGCCTGTATGGGCCATAGGGACTGGGCAAACTGCCTTGCCAGAGCAAGTGCAAGAGGTGCATTCCTCAATTAGAGCCTTAGTCGCTGAATTTAACCTTAATGATGCCAATCAGTTGTCTATACTTTACGGCGGCAGTGTCAATGAGAAAAATGCAAGCTCATTGTTTGCAATGCCAGATGTTGACGGTGGTTTGGTCGGTGGTGCATCACTGAATGCGCAACAGTTTGTGGATATTGTAAAATGTATCAATTAATTCTAATGATTCATGTGCTGGTTGCCATAGTCTTAATTGGCTTGGTATTAATTCAGCATGGTAAAGGTGCCGACATCGGCGCAGCCTTTGGTTCGGGTGCGTCTAATACTGTGTTCGGTAGCCAAGGTACAGGTAGTTTCTTGTTCAAATTAACCGGCGGTTTGGCCTTGACTTTTTTTGTCACGAGTTTGTCTCTGTCATATATGGTATCTTCGCAATACCAGAAGGCAGCACAGCAAGCCATACCTCAGCAAACCAGTGTACCAGAGAGTAAAATCCCGGTGCCGGTTGATAGCAGTAAGAGCGGAAAACAATAACTAACATGCCGAAGTGGTGGAATTGGTAGACACGCCGTCTTGAGGGGGCGGTGGCGTAAGCCGTGCCGGTTCGAGTCCGGCCTTCGGCACCATTTAATCCGAGCGATGTGAAATGATGCTATCACAATATTTACCTATACTTGTTTTTATCATAATTGCCCTTGTGATTGGTCTTGTGATGCTGGCAGCCGGTTCACTGCTTGGCAAACACAATCCTGATTCCGTCAAAAATGCGCCTTATGAATGTGGTTTTGGAGCGTTTGAAAGCTCTCATATTCCTTTTGATGTAAGATTCTACCTGGTTGCTATACTTTTTATTATATTTGATTTAGAAACTGCCTTTTTCTTTCCTTGGGCTTTAGTATTACGTAAGATTGGTTGGTTCGGTTTTTCCGCAATGATGATCTTCTTAGGCCTATTGGTAATTGGCTTTATCTACGAGTGGAAACGGGGCGCTCTTGAATGGGAGTGAGTTTCCTTTCATTTCTTAGCAGAAATGACCACAATGTTACATTAAACCCAGATATTATAGAGGCTTGCTATGGCTGTTGCTGAATTGCAGAAAACTGGCTTTGTTACAACCTCCGTAGACAAACTGCTTGGTTGGGCTCGGAGCGGTTCAATGTGGCCCATGACTTTCGGTTTGGCCTGCTGTGCTGTCGAAATGATGCACGTAGGTGCTGCTCGTTACGATTTGGACCGCTTTGGTATTATTTTTAGACCTAGTCCTCGTCAATCAGACGTTATGATTGTTGCAGGTACACTATGTAATAAAATGGCACCAGCCTTACGTCGTGTCTATGATCAGATGCCTGAACCTCGCTGGGTAATTTCTATGGGATCATGTGCTAACGGTGGTGGATACTACCATTATTCCTATTCTGTGGTGCGTGGTTGTGATCGTATTGTACCAGTTGATATCTATGTGCCAGGCTGCCCGCCCACTGCTGAAGCTCTTCTTTATGGCATTATCCAATTGCAAAATAAAATTAGACGTAAGCAGATAATTGAAGCTTAAGACCAGTACAGGTGCTTATCAGATGACAAAATTAACAAATTTGGCTGAAAAAATAACTATGGAGCTGGATGGTTTAATCGCTTCAGCGAATTTAGCAAATGAAGAAATTACACTAGAATGTGAAATAGCTTATCTCAAAGCAGCCCTATACCAATTGCGCGATCATGAGGCCTTTCAATTTAATCAATTGATTGATCTTTGTGCCGTGGATTACCTGCTTTACGGTGAATATGATTGGGAAACTGAATCAGCAACAGAGCATGGTTTTTCAAGAGGTGTAGAGCGACAAGAGGCAAAAGCATATGCTTTGTCCAAACCACGATTTGCCGTTGTTTATCATCTGTTATCAACCTCAAAAAATCATCGAGTTCGTGTAAAAGTTTTTGTAGATGAATCACACTTGATTGTTCCTTCAGTTCACGAGATCTGGAAATCAGCAAACTGGTTTGAGCGTGAAGCCTATGATTTATATGGTATTTTATTTGATGGTCATCCGGATTTGCGAAGAATTTTAACTGACTATGGGTTTATCGGTCATCCATTCCGTAAAGATTTCCCGCTAAGCGGACATGTGGAAATGCGCTATGATGCGCGGGTACAGCAAGTTATTTATGAGCCTGTTGACATTGAGCCACGAGTTCTTGTGCCTAAGGTAATACGAAGTGATAACCGCTATCTTGAGCCTAAAAAACAAGGGGGTGAGCAATGATTGAATTAAAAAATTATACCCTCAATTTTGGTCCACAGCATCCAGCTGCTCATGGAGTATTACGCCTTGTAATGGAATTAGAAGGTGAAACTATTGTGCGTGCTGATCCGCATATCGGTTTATTGCATCGGGCTACAGAAAAGTTAGTAGAAACAAAGCCTTATCTGCAAAATATTGGCTACATGGATCGACTGGACTATGTATCCATGATGTGTAATGAGCATGCCTATGTACTGGCCTTAGAGAAGTTACTTGGTATAGAAATTCCTATTCGTGCAAAGTATATTCGTACCATGTTTGACGAAGTAACGCGCATTTTAAATCATTTGCTTTGGTTAGGCGCTACCGCACTAGATATTGGTGCAATGACTGTTTTTCTTTACTGTTTCCGCGAAAGAGAAGATTTGTTCGACTGTTATGAGGCAGTTTCAGGGGCACGTATGCATGCTAAATACTATCGTCCCGGTGGTGTTGCACGTGACTTGCCAGACTCAATGCCGCAATATAAACCTTCACGCTGGCACAGTGAACGTGAAGTAGAAAAAATGAATGAGCATCGTCATGGAAGTCTGCTTGATTTTCTATGGGCATTTACGGAGCGATTTCCTAAATGTGTCGACGAATATGAAACCCTATTAACTGATAACCGTATCTGGAAACAGCGAACTGTCGATATTGGCGTTGTTTCACCAGAAATGGCATTGCAGTGGGGGTTTACTGGCCCAATGCTTCGAGCTTCCGGTATCGCATGGGATTTACGCAAAAAACAACCGTATGCAGTGTATGATAAAGTCGATTTTGATATCCCAGTAGGTAAAACTGGCGATTGTTATGATAGATATTTGGTGCGAGTAGCTGAATTACGTCAATCAAATCGTATCATCAGACAATGTATTGAATGGTTACGTAATAATCCCGGTCCGATAAAATCGGCTGATCACAAAGTTACACCGCCAACTCGTGAAGAAATGAAGCATGATATGGAAGCTTTAATTCATCATTTTAAATTGTTCACGGAAGGTTTTTGTTTGCCACAGGGAGAGGTTTATACGGCTGTAGAAGCACCTAAAGGTGAGTTTGGTATATACCTTGTCTCAGATGGTGCTAATAAGCCTTATCGCTTAAAGATTCGAGCTCCTGGCTTTGCACATTTATCAAGCTATGATGAGATGGTTCGCGGACATATGCTTGCTGATGGTGTGGCAATTCTGGCAAGCCAAGATATTGTCTTTGGTGAAATTGATCGCTAGATTAGGCGAGCGGATAACGCTTTAACTAAAAGTATTAAGGTTAGAAAAGAATGTCTGAGAACTCAGCTAAATTACTTCGTCAATTCGTGTCATCCACTGGTATGGATGAAATTGATCAATGGATTGCTAAATATCCTGCTACCGAAAAACAATCAGCTGTCATGAGGGCATTAATGATTGTACAGGAAGAACAAGGATATTTAACGCCAGAATTAATGGATGCTGTTGCTGATTATTTGAATATGCCTGCAATTGCTGTTTATGAAGTGTCTACTTTTTATACCATGTATGAACACAAACCCATAGGTCGTCATTTAATTAATGTCTGTACAAATATTTCTTGTAAACTCTGTGGTTCCTCAGAGGTAGTCGACCACTTACAGAAAAAATTGGGTATCAAACTTGGTGAAACAACGCCAGATGGCAAATATACCCTAAGAGCAGTGGAGTGCTTGGGCGCATGCGTTAATGCACCTATGATGCAAGTTGATAAAGATTATCATGAAAACTTGACCGCTGATAAAATTAACCAAGTTTTGGAACAGTACCAATGAACGATAGAGGTGAGTTGTCATGGTTGAATTAAATCAAGTCTGTTACCGAACCTTTCATTTAGACGAGCCCTGGACCCTCGCTGCTTATAAAAGCATCGGTGGTTATAGCGCATGGCAGCGCATTCTAAAAGAACAGACGCCGCCGCAGCAAATTATTGAAGAATTGAAAACTTCAGCTCTACGTGGTCGCGGTGGTGCAGGTTTCCCTACCGGGTTGAAATGGAGTTTTATGAATCGAAATTCGCCCGTGCAAAAGTATGTAGTTTGTAATTCAGACGAAGGCGAACCTGGCACGTGCAAAGACCGTGAAATTCTAAGTCTTAACCCCCACCAGTTAATTGAAGGCATGGCCATTGCAGGTTATACAATGGGAGCTACTGTTGGTTACAACTATATTCGCGGGGAATTTTGGCTTCCTTTTCAGCGAACAGAGGCAGCGCTCAAAGAAGCTTATGCTGCTGGCCTTTTAGGGAAGAATATTTTAGGAACTGGTATTGATTTTGATTTGTATAATCACTTAGGAGCTGGTGCCTATATTTGTGGTGAAGAAACAGCGCTACTCAATTCACTTGAAGGTAAGAAAGGTCAGCCCCGATTTAAGCCTCCATTCCCGGCTAACTATGGTTTATATGGTAAACCTACAACGATTAACAATACAGAAACCTTTGCCTCTGTTCCAGTAATTCTAGAAAAAGGTGGTGAGTGGTTCCTTAAACTTGGTAAGCCTAACAATGGCGGCGCCAAGTGCTTTAGCGTCAGTGGCCATGTTAATAAACCAGGCAATTTTGAAATACCATTAGGTACTCCTTTCAAAACACTTTTGGAATTGGCAGGTGGTGTACGCGGCGGTCGAAAAATTAAAGCCGTTATCCCTGGTGGAACTTCAATGAAAGTATTGCCGGGTGATGTCATGATGAATTTAGACATGGATTATGACAGTATTCAAAAAGCTGGTTCTGGCTTAGGTTCGGGTGCTGTAATTGTAATGGATGAAACAACTTGTATGGTGGATGCACTCTACCGTATTTCTGAATTTTATATGGATGAATCATGTGGACAATGCACGCCTTGTCGTGAAGGCACAGGCTGGTTAGTTCGTTTGATCCACCGTATTAAAGAAGGTCATGGGGAGCCTGGAGACATCGAGAAATTGGCGAATGTCGCAGATAAAATTGAGGGGCGTACTATTTGTGCTTTAGGAGAGGCTGCTGCATGGCCTGTGCAGAGCTTTGTAAAGCACTTCTACCATGAGTTTGATTATTTCATTAAGCATAAACGCTCGATCGTCGCAGCATAATTGAGAAGGTTTAAACAATGGCTACCATTGAAATCGACGGTAAAACATTTGAAGTTGAAAACGGTAAGATGATTATTGAGGTTGCTGATGAAGCAGGGATTTATATTCCTCGCTTTTGCTATCACAAAAAACTCTCAGTAGCTGCAAATTGCCGTATGTGTTTGGTTGAGGTTGAAAACGGACGTAAGCCTGTGCCGGCTTGTGCAACGCCAATTACCAATGGCATGAAGGTTTTTACTAAATCGGAAGAAACGCTTCGTTCACAACAAGCAGTCATGGAATTTCTCCTTATCAATCATCCACTTGATTGTCCAATATGTGATCAGGGTGGGGAGTGTGAATTACAAGATATCTCCATGGGATTTGGCTATGACTCATCAGAGTATGAGGAAAGCAAACGCTCAGTTGAAGACGATAATCTTGGACCACTCATTGCCACAGAAATGACACGTTGTATTCACTGCACCCGTTGCGTACGCTTTGGTGAGGAAGTTGCCGGCGTAAGAGAATTAGGCGCCACAGGTCGTGGTGAAAACATGCAGATTGGCACCTATATTCAGCACAGTATTACCTCAGAAGTTTCTGGTAATGTTATTGATCTTTGCCCAGTGGGTGCACTAACTTCAAAACCATTTCGTTTCACTGCGCGAGCTTGGGAATTGGTCCAACATGAGGGAGTAGCGCCGCACGATTGTCTGGGTTCAAATATCCATTTGCATGTTCGTCGCAATGAGTTAATGCGAGCTGTTCCACGCGAAAATGAAGCGATTAATGAAACATGGCTCTCAGATAGAGACAGATTCAGCTATCTTGGTTTAAATCATGAGGCTCGAGCTAGTCAACCAATGATAAAACGCAATGGTCAATGGGAAACCGTGGATTGGACTACAGCACTCAAGTTTGTCGCTGATGGAATGAGTCGCGTAATTAAGCAGCATGGTCCAGAACAATTTGCTGCTTTTGCCTCATCTTCATCAACGTTAGAAGAACTCTATCTTCTACAGAAATTGATGAGAGAACTAGGCGTGAATAATCTTGATCATCGTATTCAACAAGTTGATTTCCGTGATCAAGAAACACAAGCTACGATGCCTGAAAGCTCAATTAATTATGCTGAGCTGGAGAATCAAACACAAATTCTCTTATTAGGTTGCAATATTCATCGTGAAGTTCCGCTAGCAGGTGTTCGTGTGCGTAAAGCATATAGAAATGGCGCCAGAGTCTTTGCTATTAATCCTGTTGATTATGATTACCATTTTGATCTGGCTGACAAAATTATTGTTTCACCACAAGAATTGCCAATGCAGCTAGCAAAACTAGTCCGAGCAATGACAGAAGACGTTACTCAGCTTCCCGAGGCTGTGCAAAAATTATTATTGGGACTCCAGGCTGATGATGCAACGCTGGCCATGGCTCAAGCTTTGCGCCAACCTAATTCGGTTATCGTTACAGGAGCCCTTTGCGAAAATCATCCTGATGCTTCTTTGTTACGCTCACTAACCCATGTGATCGAACAATATGGAGTGCGTGTTTTAAGATTAACCACAGGTGCAAATAGCGCCGGCGCTTGGCTGGCTGGCATGCTTCCTCATCGTACTGTTGCTGGAAAATCAAGCGAAACAACAGGAATGGATGTGGAAACGGCCTTAAATGCCAAGTTAAAAGGGTACTTTTTGCTGGCCGTAGAACCTGGTTATGATTTTGCCAATCCTTATCGTGCACGTCAGTCAATGCTTGGCGCTGAATTTGTCGTCATGCTTTCAGCTTTTCAACATGAGTCAATGCAAGACTATGCTGATGTAATACTACCTATAGCTCCTTACGCAGAAACGTCTGGTACTTATATTAACATCGATAAAGCATGGCAAACGGTAAAAGGTGCAAAGGCGCCTTATGGCGAAGCTAGACCGGCATGGAAAATAATAAGAGTTTTAGGAAATCTACTGCAATGCAAAGATTTCGACTATGTATCGTCAGAAGACGTACTCAATGAAATCAAAGCACAAGCAAACATGATGACTGAGCTTAAGTATAAACCTTATTACCACGAATCATTGCCATCAAACAATCAAGAGTTAGTCCGTGTTGGCGAATGGCCTTTATACCGCTCTGACATGGTAGTGCGTCATGCTAAAGCGCTACAGGTTTGTGCTGCTGCTGAAACAGCCTGCGTGAGGATTCATCCAAAAACTGCAGATAGATTGAAATTAGATGAGATTGCTACTGTATCTCAAGGTGATATTGAGATAACATTGCCGCTTAAACGTGACGAACGTATAGCGCCTGATGTTGTCTGGGTGGCAAACGCAATGCCAGAGACAATTGATCTAGGGCATTCTTTTGCTGCAATAACTATAAAGCGCTAAGGTAAACATATGCTACAAGATATTGGCATTTTGCTGTGGATCATTATTAAGATTCTGGTCATAGTCGTACCGCTGCTGATAGCAGTAGCGTATTTGACCTATGCCGAGCGTAAAGTAATTGGCTATATTCAAGTAAGAATTGGCCCTAACCGCGTAGGTTGGCGTGGCTTAACTCAACCTTTTGCAGATTTATTCAAGCTCATTACAAAAGAGATTATTGTTCCAACCAAATCAAATAAATACTTGTTTGTAATAGCGCCCTTGTTTGCTTTGGCGCCGGCGCTGGCTGGTTGGGCCGTTATACCTTTTTCAGAGGGCATTGTTCTTTCTAATATTAATGCAGGTGCTTTGTTTTTATTTGCTATGAGTTCATTGGGTGTATATGGTGTTCTTATAGCAGGTTGGGCATCTAATTCCAAATATGCGATGTTTGGAGCATTGCGCAGTACTGCTCAAACGGTCTCCTACGAAATCGCTATGGGCTTTGCGTTTGTAGGTGTTTTACTAGCAGCTGGTAGCATGAATCTTACCGATATTGTACTGTCACAGCAGGGTGGCATATGGCATTGGTGGTTTCTACCCTTATTACCTCTTTTTATTGTATTTTGGATTGCTGGTATTGCCGAAACTAATCGTGCTCCTTTCGATTTAGCCGAAGGTGAATCAGAAATTGTTGCAGGGTTCCATGTTGAGTATTCAGGTATTGGTTTTGCCTTATTCTTTCTCTCCGAATATGCCAGCATGATCTTAATTTCTACCGTTATTGCACTCCTCTTTATGGGAGGCTGGCTGTCACCTTTCGAAGGAATTCCCGTATTAAACAATATTTTCTTCGTTGTGCCCGGTTTTGTATGGTTGTTACTTAAGATAGCATTCTTCCTTTTTGTTTATTTATGGATACGTGCCACTTTCCCACGCTATCGCTACGATCAACTAATGCGTTTGGGATGGAAAGTATTGATCCCGGTGACCATCGTTTGGATTATTGTTACTGCTTTAATGGTAGTAGCCCAAGTGAAACCATGGTTTTAACCAGTCTTAATTGAGCAGGCTAATGAAAAAAGCATATCGATACATTAAACACTATCTGAACAGCTTCTTGCTTTGGGAGTTGTTTAGCGGTTTAAAATTAACCGGCAAGTATTTCTTCAAGAAAAAAGTAACTGTGCAATTTCCTGAAGAAAAAACACCATTATCTCCGCGTTTTCGTGGGATGTTGGCTCTAAGACGCTATCCGAATGGTGAAGAGCGGTGTATTGCTTGTAAATTATGCGAAGCCGTATGCCCCGCATTGGCTATCACCATTGAATCTGAGCCACGTGAAGACGGTTCACGACGTACCACACGTTATGATATCGATATGTTTAAATGTATCAATTGCGGTTTGTGTGAAGAATCATGCCCGGTTGATTCAATTGTTGTGACTCCAATTCATCATTACCACGTTAGTGAACGCGGTCAAAATATTATGACAAAGGAAAAATTATTGGCGGTGGGTGATTTGATGGAAAAACAATTGGCCGCAGATAGAGAAGCCGATAAGAAATGGCGCTAATGGGGTGAAAGATGCATGATTTATTTTTACAAATAGTATTCTATATTTTTGCTGGTTTGACCTTAATATCAGCATTGATGGTTATCACACAAAATAACCCTGTTCGCTGCGTGTTATTTCTTGTGTTGACGTTTTTTGCAAGTTCTGTGTTATGGATCATTGCCGAAGCTGAGTTTCTGGCACTGATTCTTGTGTTGGTCTATGTTGGTGCAGTAATGACCTTATTTTTATTCGTGGTCATGATGCTAAATATCGACGTAGAGTCTATGAAGGCTCATTTTGTTCGTTATTTACCCTTTGGTCTAATTCTGGTTGCATTATTAACAGGTTTACTGCTAGTTGCCATCCCCGATGAAGCTTTTAATAAAGCTGTAGAAACAAAACCAGCATCACCTGCCACTATGAGCATGGAAGATGAAAACTATGTTGCTCCTCTAAAAACTGCATCAAATACAGAAGAAATTGGTATGGCATTGTATACTGATTATGTTTTTGCCTTTGAACTGGCTGCAGTGCTTTTATTAGTCGCAATTGTTTCTGCCATTACTTTGGCTCATCGAGGTGCTGTTCGATCCAAGCGACAAAATATCACGAAGCAATTGATGACACGTCATGAAGATCGAATTGAACTAATTAAAATGAAGTCAGAATAATAACTAGGAATGTAGTGATGATACCTGTAAATGATTATCTGATATTGTCCGCGATTTTGTTTGGCTTAAGCCTTGTTGGTATTATGCTAAATCGCAAGAATGTCATACTTCTGTTGGTTTGTATTGAATTGATGCTTCTGTCAGTAAATACTAACTTTATTGCCTTTTCTCACTACTATGGTGGTGTTGCAGGCGAAGTTTTTGTCTTCTTTATCCTAACAGTGGCTGCAGCCGAAGCAGCAATAGGTTTAGCGATTGTGATGTTGCTCTATCGTAACCGGGGCAACATTGATGTCGACAAGATGAATCATTTAAAAGGTTGATAACGTGAGTATACAACAGCTTTGTCTCGTAATTGTTCTTGCCCCTCTGTTTGGTTCAGTGATTGCAGGTTTTTTCCGTAATCAGATTGGCCGTGTAGGTGCTCATTCTGTCACCATTTTGGGGGTGGGCTTGTCTTTAGTATTATCAAGCTATGTGGCCGCTCAAATTCTCAGTGGAGCTGCTGATGTAGTTAACGTAAACCTGTTTACCTGGGCAAGCGGTGGAGATTTGTTCCCTTACACTTTCCATGTGGGCTTCTTAATTGATCCCCTCACCTCAATAATGTTGCTGGTGGTAACTTTTGTTTCTTTCCTTGTACATATTTATAGTATTGGTTATATGGCTGATGATGACGGTTACCAACGATTCTTTAGTTATATTTCCTTATTTACATTTATGATGTTAATGCTGGTTACTGCTAACAACTTCCTACAACTCTTTTTTGGTTGGGAAGGGGTAGGTTTAGTATCTTACTTATTAATCAGCTTTTGGTATCATAAGGAATCTGCAATAGAAGGTGGCTTGAAAGCCTTTATTGTTAACCGTGTTGGCGATTTTGGTTTCGTACTAGGGATAGGGCTAATTTTGGCCTATACAGGTAGCATCGATTATGAAACCGTATTTCGCAGTGCAAACTCCCTGGCTGGACAATCAATTGAATTGTTTGCCGGTCATTCCTGGTCATTAATTACGGTAATTTGTTTGCTCCTATTTGTTGGTGCCATGGGTAAATCCGCTCAAGTACCTCTTCACGTTTGGTTACCAGAATCTATGGAGGGTCCTACCCCAATTTCTGCATTAATTCATGCTGCGACCATGGTTACTGCAGGGGTATTTATGGTAGCGCGAATTTCTCCGTTAGTAGAGTTATCAACGACTGCTCTTAGTGTCATTCTTGTTATTGGCGCTACTGGTGCTCTATTTACTGGAATTCTTGCGCTGGTCATGAATGATATTAAACGTGTAGTAGCTTATTCAACATTATCACAATTAGGTTATATGATGGTTGCCATGGGAGCTTCGGCCTATGGTGCAGGAATATTCCATTTGTTAACACATGCATGTTTTAAGGCCTTACTATTCCTGGCAGCTGGTTCAGTAATCATTGGTATGCATCATGAACAAGACATGCGTAAAATGGGCGGGCTTTGGAATAAAATGCCAATTACCTATATTACCTTCGTCATTGGTAGTCTTGCCCTCTGCGCCTTCCCGCCATTTGCAGGATTTTATTCAAAAGATACTATCATTGAAGCCGCAAAACTTTCTGAGATCCCTGGTAGCAGTTACGCTTATTTTTGTGTGGCTGCTGGTGCGATGGTGACGGCACTCTATACCTTCCGAGCTTTGTTTATGACTTTTCATGGCAAGCCAAGAATGGATGAACATACCCTGTCTCATGTCCATGAATCTCCTTGGGTTGTCTGGTTGCCTCTGGTAGTTCTAGCCATACCTTCTGTAATAATAGGCTATATCCTCTACATGCCCATGCTATTCGATGCACCATCTCTCTTAGGAAAATCTTTGTTCGTGCTGCCAGAACATAATGTTTTAGGGGAACTAGCCAAAGAAATTTCTTCTCCGTGGAAAGAAGCATTACATTCGGTAACTACGATGACATTTTGGATTACTGTAGCCGGTATATTGCTCGCTTGGATTTGCTATATTGCGATGCCGTCAATTCCAACTGTTCTCGCACAGAGATTCTCATGGTTGTATCGCATTTTGCTAAACAAATATGGATTTGATGCTTTCAATAATCTTTTTGTTGTCCGTGGCTCCAAAGCATTGGGACGCTTCTTCTACAATGTGGGCGATCAAAGATTAATTGATGGCATGATAGTGAATGGAACTGGTCGCACTGTACGATGGTTTGCGCAAAAGGGACGCGCCATGCAAAGTGGTTATCTATACCATTATGCAACTGTAATGGTATTTGGTCTTTTTATTTTCTTGTGCTGGTTGTTATTAGGCTGATTATAAGGTGAAGGTATGCATCATTTGCTCAATTTATTGATCTGGTTGCCTATCATCGGTGGTGTGTTTGTATTTCTCACTGGCGATGATAACAATCCTAATGTATCGCGTTATTTATCGCTATTTACAGTGTTATTAACGCTGATCATGTGCATTCCTTTAATTACGGAATTTAATCCTAACACTTACAATATGCAGTTTGTCGACGAATATCCTTGGATGCCTGCATTAGGAATTAATTATAGTCTAGGTGTTGATGGCCTATCGATACTACTCATCGTTCTAAGCGTATTTACAAATCTTATCGTTATCCTGGCTACCTGGAACAGCATTCATAAGCGTGTAGCCCAATACATGGCAGCATTTCTAATCATGCAAGGTTTACTTGTAGGCGTTTTTGCGTCACTTGATGCCATTGTGTTTTATATATTTTGGGAAGCGACGCTTATTCCAATGTATTTAATTATCGGAATATGGGGTTCTGATAACCGCGTTTATGCGGCTATTAAATTTTTCCTGTATACATTTTTAGGCTCAGTACTCATGTTAGCCTCTTTTTTATACATGGGCTATGTCGTGGGTTCATTTAAGATCGAAACCTTATACGCCATTAAGCTGGGAATGACAGCACAGACTCTTATTTTTATTGCTTTCTTTCTTGGTTTTGCAATAAAAATTCCAATGTTTCCCGTGCACACGTGGTTACCCGATGCTCATACTGAGGCACCTGCTGGAGGCTCTATTGTTTTAGCAGCAATTCTCCTAAAGCTTGGCGCTTACGGGTTTATTCGTTTTGCATTGCCCATAGTTCCTGATGCGTGCAATAAGTATGCAATGATCATAATAGCCTTATCTTTAATAGCCGTTGTTTATGTGGGGCTAGTTGCTATTATCCAACAAGACATGAAGCGTTTGATTGCCTATTCATCAATTTCTCATATGGGATTTGTAACCTTGGGCTGTTTTGCCATCTTTGCAATAGCACATCAGTCTGGAATAAATAACGCTGGCTTAGTTCTTGAAGGTGCAATTGTGGTTATGATTTCACATGCATTCATTTCCAGTGCAATGTTTGCAGGCGTTGGATACATCTACGATCGCATGCATACAAGACAAATTAAAGATTTTGGCGGCATTGTACATACGATGCCAATCTTTGCTTCTTTCTTTATGCTTTTCGCCATGGCAAACGCTGGTTTGCCAGGTACCTCAGGATTTGTCGGCGAATTTATGGTAATTTTAGGTACTGTTAAAGCCGGTTTTTGGATGGCTTTCTGGGCTGCAACTACACTGATTATTGGTGCTGCTTATACATTATGGATGTATAAACGTGTAATTTTCGGACCTGTTGTGAATGAAAAAGTGGCTGCATTAAAAGATCTTTCCAGTTTTGAGATAAGTGCATACGTATTGCTAGCCATAATGGTAGTGGGTATGGGCGTTTATCCTAAGCCTGTAATTGACTATTTACATCAATCGGTAAGCCATACTTTGGCTGAAGCCAATAAATCAAAATTATAATTTGCAAGGTTAAATTAACATGACAGCATTACTAGAGAATCTACATATTGCTTTGCCAGAAATGATTGTGCTCATTACGGCTTGTGTTGCCTTGCTGGGCGATCTTTTTTTACGTCACCGCTATAAATCTATCGCATTTATTATTGCGGAAATTGGTTTGATTTTAGCGGCTGGGGTCAGTTTTCTTTTTCTGGGTAGTTTTAAAACTACTATTTTAGGTGGCTTATTTATCAGTGATGATATGGCTCAGTTAATGAAGCTATTCATTTATTTATGTGTATTTCTAGGTTTCTTCTATTCTAGAAATTATATTGATGAACGCCAAATTCCATCTGGGGATTATTATATCCTTGGTTTGTTTTCAACTCTGGGTATGATGGTTTTAGTGTCTGCTCATTCGTTATTAACAATTTATCTTGGCTTGGAGCTGCTTTCTTTGCCACTCTATGCAATGACAGCTATACGACGCACAAATAGCGATGCTGCAGAAGCTGCAATGAAATATTTTGTTATGGGTGCGATTGCTTCTGGAATGCTATTGTATGGTTTATCGTTGCTATACGGAGCAACCGGTAAACTTGATTTACTTGATATAGCTAATGCTGTTGCTGCTAACTGGCAGCAACAAAACATGCTCCTATCGTTTGCTTTGGTATTTATTTTAGCTGGTGTCGGATTTAAGTTGGCCGCCATGCCTTTTCATATGTGGGCTCCAGATGTTTATCAGGGAGCACCCACCTCCGTTACTCTTTTCTTAAGTACGGCACCTAAGGTTGCTGCTGTCGGAATGGGATTACGTCTACTTACACTGGCACTGCCTGATGCATCTGCTCAATGGCAGCAACTATTGATCGTAATGGCCTTATTATCTACAGGCTTAGGGAACATGCTAGCTATTACCCAATCAAATATTAAACGATTATTGGCTTATTCTGCTATTTCTCATATCGGCTACGCATTATTTGGTATACTGGCAGCTACTGCAGCTGGCTATGCCGCAGCACTTTATTACGTTTTGGTTTATGCACTTATGACTGTTGCTGCTTTTGGTTTAATTGTGCTGATGTCAAAAAATGGTGTGGAAATAGAAGCAGTTGATGATCTGAAAGGATTAAATAAACGAAATCCTTGGATTGCATTTATGATGTTAATTATCATGTTTTCCATGGCCGGCGTGCCGCCAACCGTCGGTTTCTTTACCAAACTACTGGTGCTTAAGGCATTGGTCGATGTGAATTTAACTTGGGTTGCAGTGCTAGGATTGATTTTTGCTGTAATGGGTGCCTATTATTATGTTCGCATTGTCAAGGTTATGTATTTTGATGAAGCTACCGATGCTAATCAACTACAATTCTCAACACCTATGAATTTGGTATTCTCTGCTAATTGTCTGGCACTGCTCTTTTTAGGTATATTTCCAGCGGGCTTGATTTCAGCTTGCATTAACGCATTTGCATCTTAAACAATTCATTCTCTTGATTGACTCTAGGCATTTAAATTTTCTTAGTGCGGTCAAGAGAATCCTCACTTCCAGTTGATGAAGGATTAGAATAAGAACAAGTAAGCATGTCAGCATTCTGGGTATTTAATGCCAAGTATTCTTCAGGATTACATGAGATTTCTGAGTTACTTAACGTAGCAGATTCAAAAGAAACATTTTCAAAGTGACAATCAAGCATTTTCATCTTGGTCGCTGATATGTGGCTGAAGTTGCAATTTCTAAAAATAACATTCCTGAATATAACATCTTTAAATGTAGCGTCACTAAAATCTATATTTTCAAAAATAACGTTTTCAATTCGTGCTTGAACGAAGGTCGATCCCGCGAAACTTGATTGAGTTATTGACGACGACAAAATAATTGCCTTCTTGAAGGATGCTTGATCAAAATGACTGCGATCAATAGTTGCACTGTGCACCTGAGCATCATCAAGTTTACATGAATTTAAATTGGATGATTTTATAGTGGCTGAGTGTAAAATGGATTTAGTAAAATTAGAATGGGAAGCCTCTGTTTCCACAAAACGACTATTGGATATGTCGGCACCATTAAATGCACTTTTCGAAATTTTTGCATGATAAGCAAGTAGAGTGGCACAACCTTTTTCAAAGGTAAATGCACCAAGTTGTCCGCTAAGATCAATCTCTAGTCGATCATCGCCAGGTTTATTTTTACCTTTAAACATTACTCCATTAAATTTTTTATTATCACGCAGAATTTCAGTTTGTATTTTTTGATTTAACATTTTCATTTCTGCCCGATCAATTCGTCTTGAATCTAAAGAGGCAACCAATTGCCCATGATGTTCATATAAGGTAAATGAAGAATGAGTTAATCGCGTAGGGAGTTTATCATCTTTACTTAAGGCTCTTTCACTGGTCTTACCTAGATAAATAGTCCACAACTCCTCTGCATTACGGCTAAAAAATATCCCAAATTGTTTAGGTAACTCGAATCGTCTTTTATGCGTTCCCTTCAGAGCACGGTGAGCATGAGTCAATTCATGAAAAAGCGCACGGTAAGAAGGGGATATAGAGTAAGCAATTTTACCATTGTCGAAATGGCCGAGAATGATTTCCATATTCCTTGACTGTGGTACAGTGACAACTACTTTATCAAGCAAACCTTCACTACCCCGCGGGTCATTAGATTTTTTATCTTTAACATAATGACGTTTTAATTTATCGAGATCATACTCCGCAAAAGTTCTTACTGTTTCTCGGGACTCCTGGGTTTGCGCTGCGAAGGCATTTCTGGGACTCTCTGGGAATAGCTGAGCCGAATAATCCTCATGCTGCGTTAGGTCAATGGTTTTCCCTGATTCAAGATGGCTCCTAATTTTAGTAAGCAAATGGTAGCCTGATTCAAATTTCATGAGTCGAAATAAATCAGAAAATAAGATTGAGCTGAGTTTTTGTGCATCATTTTTCTTAAAAAGTTCTGTCAAACCCTCAAACGTTTCGCATCGTTCTTGAAAATTGGTTATGGATTTTTCTGTACCCTTTTGAGCGCCTTTAGTTTTACTACCGTCCAGTAAATAATTTTGCCAAACTACACTTTTTTCCTGTTTGGAAAGCGCACTATATTGTAATAAACCAGCTTCACGCAAAGAGGCAATCTTGATCAATAAATCGTTGTGTTCTTTTAGAGACACAGAAACCTTTTGTTCCTTTAATGGTATTCTTGGGTCAAAAGTTTTATTTAATAGATTATTAATGTTAAGGCAAATTCGATATTCAAGATCATCAAGTTTTTGTAAGAATAGACCTAATTTATCTCCAGGAATTTGCTTGCCAACAACATCAGAGAGGCCATTAATTTCTTTTTCGAATGACATAATATTATTCATTATGATTAATATATAATCATTATAGATGGCTAATAGCAATAGAGTGAATAATTAGTGGGAAAAATAGAGGGTGAGAAAAAAATTTAAAATAGTCTATACTGCAGTAGTTAGGTTTAGGATATTAATGCTGCAAGCCCCTTTCCTATTATTTTCCTCCATGTTTTAAGAAAGCATTTGATAATTAGGAATGTAAATATACTCTCACAATCGTTACTATATTTAGCTTGTCAGTATTTTTAAATTTGCTGATAAATTGCAAAAGGCTGCTTAAGATTAAAAAAAGCTTGATAACTAGGGTGAGGATGAGTATACTTGCCCTCAGTTGATGCGGGGTGGAGCAGCCTGGTAGCTCGTCGGGCTCATAACCCGAAGGTCGTAGGTTCAAATCCTGCCCCCGCTACCACTATTAGAAACCCCATTTATGGGGTTTTTTATTATGTTTAATATGGTAATGCACGATTGAAGCAATCAGTCGGACGATGTTACCCCACCTACTTCTCTGGATGACATCTGCATAAGGTGGAAGAGTAATGCTAGGCGCGCCAGGTTCATCACGATGACTCAGATTATAATCATTTCGAAATAGGGCCTACTTATATCGATGAGCAGTAGGCAGCCGAGTAACATATGATAAAAAACGAACTTGAACAATTATTAAAACCTCTAGTTGAGGATTTAGGATACGAATTGTGGGGCTGTGAGTACCTCGCTCAGGGAAAACATTCCTTGTTGCGTATTTATATTGATAAAGAAAATGGTATTGGCATTGAAGATTGTGAACGAGTCAGCAGACAAGTCAGCGCATTTCTGGATGTCGAAGACCCGATTCCAGGGAATTACAGTTTGGAAGTATCTTCTCCTGGGATTCCTCGTCCTCTTTTTAATAAAGAGCAATATAAACAATACCTAGGTCATGATGTTCATGTCAGAGTATTTAAGCCAATTAATGGTAATCGTAATTTATCTGGTACCATTATTGCGGCCAATGACGATACTTTAACATTGAAAATTGGTGACGAGCAGCTAGAAGTGCAATTTACCCAAATAGTAAAAGCAAATTTGACAGGCGAGTGAGGGCGAACAATGAGTAAAGAATTGTTATTAGTTGCTGAAGCATTATCTAATGAAAAAGGTGTAAGCAAAGATGTTGTCTTACAAGCTATCCAATCAGCACTCGAATCTGCTACTCGTAAGCTGACAGACAAAGATATTGGTGTCAGAGTTAAATTGGATCCACGAACTGGCGAATATGAAACATTTCGCTATTGGGATGTGGTGGCTGACGATGAATTGGAATTTCCAGAAAGGCAACTGACTTTGGTTCAAGCAAAAGAGCGTTCACCATCGATATCAATTGGAGGGCGAATCGAAGAACCGATGCCTTCTATTGAATTTGGTAGAATTGCTGCACAAACGGCACGCCAAGTTATTATGCAGAAAGTTCGAGAAGCAGAGAGACAGCAAGTTGTTGATCAATTTAGAAATAAATTAGGACAACTAATCTACGGAACCGTGAAGAAAGTTACTCGCGATAACATTATTATTGATCTAGGCGGTAAAGCTGAAGCCTTTATGCCTCGCAATGAAACATTGCCCAATGAAATGTTTAGACCAAATGATCGCGTCCGTGCTTATCTATATGAAATTGTTCCTCAAGCAAGAGGGCCACAATTATTTGTAAGCAGAGTTCGTAACGAAATGCTGATTGAATTATTCCGAATAGAAGTACCAGAAATTGGTGAAAATATTATTGAAATTAAAGCTGCCGCTCGTGAACCAGGCAATAGAGCTAAAATTGCCGTTAAAACGAATGATGGACGTATTGATCCTGTAGGTGCATGTGTAGGTATGCGTGGAGCTCGTGTTCAAGCTGTTTCCAGCGAATTGGGTGGCGAACGCGTGGACATTATTTTATGGGATGACAATCCTGCGCAATTGGTTATCAATGCGATGGCGCCCGCTGATATTACCTCAATTGTTGTTGATGAAGACAGTCACACTATGGACTTGGCTGTTCAAAAAGAACAATTATCACAAGCAATTGGTCGTAGTGGACAGAACGTTAGATTGGCAAGTCAATTAACCGGATGGACATTAAACGTAATGACCTTGGAAGAGTTCAATAATAAAAGTCAGGAAGAGTCTAGTAAAATTATTAATTTATTTACTTCCGCACTGGAAGTTGATGAAGAAATTGCTGGTCTTCTTGTTACTCACGGCTTTTCATCCTTAGAAGAAATTGCTTATGTTCCTAAGGAAGAACTATTAGCGATTGAAGAATTCGATGAAGAAATTGTTGATGAATTAAGAAATCGCGCTAATGATATTTTGTTAACGCAAGCGTTAACCTCAGGCCAAGGGTTGCCCGGCACACCGTCTGAGTCACTGCTAAGCATGGAAGGAATGACTGATGCTTTGGCCAATAGTCTTGCTGCCAAAGGAATAACTACAATGGATGAGCTTGCCGAGCAATCTGTAGATGAATTACTTGATATTAATGGCATGACAGAAGAAAAAGCTGCCGAACTGATCATGAAAGCACGTGAACCGTGGTTTCAGTAATCAAATGATCGAGATAGAAATTGTATGAGCAGGAGGTTATTGTTAATCCTGCTCTGAATTACCGGGATTATCAAAAAGCACGCACATGCAATTTTGATTAGAGCATTTATAAAGCTTGTAGCATTAGAATTTAGAGCAATTTCTTTGAAAATTGCCGAAAGGGGGTAAATTATGGCGGATGTGACGGTTAAACAATTGGCTCAAGTCGTTGGGATCCCTGCTAAACGCCTATTGGACCAGTTACAGGAAGCAGGACTAGCCTTTACTGATGATAATCAGACGGTTAATGAAGACCAAAAGCGAATTTTGTTGAGTTATTTAAAAGGCAGTTCAAATCGGGAAATTCGTTCGACTCCTGAACGCATTACTTTAAAGAGAAAAAGTCTTACTCAAGTTACTGTGGGTCATGATGTGCATACTGGTAAAACAGTCAACGTTGAAGTGCGTAAAAAGAGAACTTACGTCAAACGAAGTAGTTTGCTTGATCAGCAAGAGGCAGAGTCTGAAGTGGAATTAGAACACGCTCTGCCAGTTGAAGAAATGGAGACAGAGGCTGATATTCAAGCAACAACTCCTGTTGAAGAAACACCAGTAACCCCATTGCAAGAAGAGCAAGTTGAGCAAGCAGAACAAGTTGAGCCAACTGCAGAAGCGCTTGCACAGCCTGTTGATACAATTCAAGAAACAGCTGCACCTGAAGCCCAAGAGATCGTAGCAGAAGTAGCACCTGTTGAAGAGCCTATTAATTTACTCGAAGAGAAAGCCGAAAAAGCTGGCAAGAAAAAGCATGGGGACAAGAAAGAAACCGAACTGGACTCTGATTTTAGAAAAGGGAAAAAGCGCAACAAATACATGGCTCCTGAACAAGACGAAGATGAGCGCATGCAGGGACGTCCTAAACGAGGCAAACCCAAAAAGCGTAAAGGTACTGAAAAATCTGATAAATATAGAGAAGCAGAAGAAGCATTAACACATGGTTTTGCTATGCCAACTGCCCCTGTTATTCGCGAAGTGTTACTTCCTGAAACGATTACAGTTGCTGAACTGGCCAAGCGCATGTCAGTAAAAGCTGCCGAAGTCATTAAAGTCATGATGGGGCTTGGTGCAATGGCCACCATTAATCAGGTTATTGACCAAGATACAGCAGTTATTGTTGTCGAAGAAATGGGACACAAACCTCGTGCGCTGAAAGAAAATGCAATTGAGGATAATCTTGGCGATGTTATTAACACAGGAAGTCACAGCGAGTCCCGCGCTCCCGTGGTTACCATCATGGGGCATGTGGACCATGGAAAAACATCGCTACTTGATTATATTCGTCGTACGAAAGTTGCTGCAGGGGAAGCGGGTGGTATCACGCAACATATTGGTGCTTACCACGTGAGTACTCCTAAAGGAGACATAACATTCCTTGATACACCAGGCCACGCTGCATTTACTGCCATGCGTGCTCGTGGAGCTCAGGCGACTGATATTGTTATTTTGATTGTTGCTGCCGATGACGGTGTGAAACCACAGACTATTGAGGCAGTACAGCATGCTAAAGCTGCAAACGTACCGATCATTGTTGCTGTTAACAAAATGGATAAGCCTGATGCTGATCCTGATCGTGTAATGAATGAATTATCTAATTATGAAGTAATTCCTGAGTCTTGGGGTGGTGACACCATGTTTATGCAGATTTCTGCAAAAACAGGGCTTGGAATTGATGAACTTCTAGATGCTGTTTTATTACAATCTGAGGTACTGGAATTAAAAGCTCCTACCGATGGCGCGGCAAAAGGGGTGGTCATTGAATCACGTCTTGATAAAGGTCGCGGACCGGTAGCTACAGTATTAGTACAAAGTGGTACTTTACAAAAAGGAGATATCCTCTTGGCCGGTCTGCAATATGGACGCGTTCGGGCCTTGGTGAGTGATAATGGTAGTTTAGTAGATAGTGCTGGCCCTTCCATCCCTGTAGAAGTTCTGGGTTTATCAGCTGTTCCTCACGCAGGTGATGAAGCTGTTGTTGTCCCAGATGAGAAGCGGGCTCGTGAAGTGGCCTTATTCCGTCAAGGTAAATTCCGTGATGTTAAATTGGCAAGAAGACAGAAATCTTCCTTAGAAGGCATCTTCGAAAATATGACTTCTGCTGAAGCCAAGGTATTGAATATTGTCTTGAAAGCCGATGTTCAAGGCTCTGTAGAAGCAATTGCGGATGCTCTGGTTAAGCTTTCTACTGATGAAGTGAAAGTTGAAATTATCGCCAGCGGTGTCGGTGGTATCACAGAATCTGATGTGCATTTGGCAATTGCCTCAAATGCAATTTTGATAGGCTTTAACGTACGGGCCGACAGCGGTGCAAAACGTCTGGCCGAGCAAGAGTCAGTTTCGCTGCACTACTACAGTGTAATTTATGACATTGTGGATCAGGTGAAGGGTGCCCTAACAGGTATGTTGGCTCCGCAATTTAAAGAAGAGATCATTGGTATTGCTGAAGTACGTGATGTTTTCCGCTCACCTAAATTAGGTGCAATTGCTGGTTGTATGGTGGTTGAAGGTGTGATTAAACGTAATAACCCTATCCGCGTACTTAGAAATAACGTTGTAATTTACGAAGGTACCTTGGAATCTTTACGCCGATTTAAAGATGATGTTGTTGAAGTTCGCCAAGGTTTTGAGTGCGGTGTTGGTGTGAAGAACTATAATGATGTTAAGCCTGGTGATTTAATAGAAGTTTTTGAAACTATCGAAATAAAGCGTGATTTATGAGTAATGACTTTAAGCGAACAGATCGCGTTGCAGAAATGATGCAACGCAAACTTTCGCAGATAATTCAACAAGAAATAAAAGATCCACGATTGCCTGCTTTTGTTACTATT
This sequence comes from Legionella cardiaca, assembly GCF_029026145.1. NCBI lineage: Bacteria > Pseudomonadati > Pseudomonadota > Gammaproteobacteria > Legionellales > Legionellaceae > Legionella > Legionella cardiaca. Next base: position 3,426,015 of record NZ_CP119078.1, read on the forward strand.
TCATCAGTAAAGGTAGCTGCGGATTTAGGCCATGCAAAGGTTTATTTTACCGTGTTGAATGGTGATATTCAGTTAACGTCTTCTATTTTGAATGCAGCCGCCAGCTATCTAAGAACGGCCTTGGCTCGATCAGTTAAATTGCGAACTGTCCCGCAGCTTCATTTTGTTTATGATGAATCAATAGAATATGGGAGACGGCTAAGTCGTTTAATCGATGAGGCCAATCCACCAGAAAGTGAAAATGAGCAAGATTGATTGTAATCAACCTATCAACGGTATTTTGCTGGTTAACAAACCTCAAGGCCTTTCCTCGAATGCACTTTTGCAAAAGGTAAAAAGGCTTTATCGTGCCAAGAAAGCAGGACATACGGGCAGTCTTGATCCGTTAGCTACGGGCATGCTGCCTATTTGTTTTGGTGAGGCTACAAAATTTTGTCAGTATCTTTTGGATGCTGATAAATCTTATGAAGCAACAGCACTGTTAGGCATTAAAACGAATACCGGCGATGCCTTAGGCGATGTCATTGCCGAACAGCCTTTTTTTACTGTTTCCGAAACACAGTTGCGTGATGCAATTTCGCTATTTACTGGTTGTATCAAGCAAACTCCCTCAATGTTTTCTGCCTTAAAGCATAAGGGCGTCCCCTTATATAAATATGCAAGAGAAGGCGTGAGCATTGATAGAGAAGCTCGTGATATTATTATTCATCAACTCGAACTAACTTCTTTTAATGAGAAGAGTTTTGATATTACAGTTTCATGTAGCAAGGGAACCTATATTAGAAATTTAGTGGAAGATATTGGTGATTTTCTAAAGGTAGGCGCTCATATTACAAAACTGCATCGCCTTTATACGGCAGGATTCAGCAAAGAAGTAATGTACAGTTTGGATGAGTTACAAAATAAAAATACCTCGGAATTATCAGCTTGTTTATTGCCCATGGAGTACGCCGTTAAACATTTTCCAGCAATAACGCTAGATAACTCTGAGATAGTTGCCCTACGACAAGGAAAGATTCTTAAGGACAGAAAAGAAAATGTTGAGGACTGTGTACGTCTTCATAATGAAATAGGGCAATTTATAGGCTTGGGGACTTTCCTGGCAGAAGGGCTTGTGGTCAAGCGTTTATTGACAGAGCAAGCAATGACGGCTATTTTTTAAGTTTAAATTAGCCTGAAGCCATCTCAATAAAAATTGCACAAATTATTAACTAATACTTGTGTCTGTGAGCATGCCTTGATAGAATGCTTCCCTTTAAAAGAACACTTGGCTTATCTCTAGGAGTGAATATGTCGCTAACTAGCGCACAAAAAGCAGAAATTGTTAATGAATTTAAACGTGGTGATAAAGATACTGGCTCACCCGAGGTTCAAGTTTCTCTGATGACTGGTCGTATTAAGTATTTAACTGACCATTTTAAAGATCATAAGAAAGATTTCCATTCCCGACGTGGCTTGCAAGAATTAGTAAACAAGCGTCGCAAGTTATTGAAGTACTTAAAAAGAACTGATCAAGCTAGATATCAGTCTTTGATCCAGAATCTGGGTTTGCGAGATTCTTATTAATAGTTGGAACCATATTAATGGGACTAACTTACGCACTATTTTAGTTAGAATGAAAGGCGCAGTTTTCTGCGCCTTTTTTTTCATTATTACGAATTTTAAAGGGGTGAACTTACGTGGCTAAAATCACTAAAGAAATACGCTTTGGCGAGCATACTCTTGTGTTGGAAACTGGTGAAATAGCAAGACAAGCTGATGGTGCTGTATTTGCCAGTATGAATGGTACTCAGGTACTTGTTACCGTAGTAGGAAAAAAAGATGCACCTGAGAATGGTGATTTTTTCCCATTGACTGTTAATTACCAGGAAAAAGCATTTGCTGCAGGGAAAATCCCTGGTGGCTTCAACAAGCGAGAAGGGCGTCCTAGTGAACATGAAACACTGGTTTCACGTTTAATGGATAGACCATTACGTCCACTGTTTCCTGATAATTTCTACAATGAAGTACAAATTATTGCTACTGTCATGTCGCTTAATCCTGAAGTTCCCGCGGATATCGTTTCAATGATTGCGGCATCGGCTGCATTAGCGATTTCTGGCATTCCATTCCAAGGTCCCATTGGTGCGGCAAGAGTAGGTTATAAGGATGGTATTTATCTTTTAAACCCAGGTTATAAAACAATTGCTCAATCAGATTTAGATCTAGTTGTTGCCGGAACGGCTGACGCTATTTTGATGGTCGAATCAGAAGCACGTGAACTCAGTGAAGAAATAATGCTGGGCGCAGTTTTATTTGGTCATGAAATGATGAAAGGCGTTATTAAAGGTATCATTGAGTTGGCAAAAGAAGCTGGAAAGCCAGCCTGGGATTGGACACCTCCAGCAGTTGATACGGCATTACAATCTCGTATTTCTGAATTAGCAAGAAAGCAAATAACGGATGCTTATCTGGTTAAAGATAAAATGCAACGTCGTCAAAAACTGTCTGAAGTCAAACAAGCAGTTGTTGATACATTGCTCACTGAACAACCAGAACTCAATGTTGCGGTTGCCGCCGATATGTTAAGTGCTTTAGAGGCAAACGTTGTGCGTCAGCGTATTCTTGATGGCGAGCCTCGTATTGATGGTCGTGATCAAAAAACAGTACGACCAATTGCTATTCGCACAAAAGTCTTGGAAAGAACCCATGGCTCTGCCCTGTTTACTCGAGGAGAAACTCAGGCCATTGTGGTTGCTACGCTCGGAAATGAACGAGATGCACAAATTCTTGATCTATTAACTGGAGAAACAAAAGACAGATTCATGTTGCATTATAATTTTCCTCCTTACTCTGTTGGAGAAACCGGTGCAACAGGGAGTCCCAAACGGCGAGAAATTGGGCATGGTCGTTTGGCAAAGCGTGGTTTAATGGCAGTATTGCCGTCAGCCAGTGAGTTTCCTTACGTGTTGCGCGTTGTTTCAGAAATTACAGAATCAAACGGTTCTAGTTCAATGGCTACCGTATGCGGCACTAGTCTGGCTCTCATGGATGCTGGTGTTCCTCTAAAAGCACCTGTGGCAGGGGTTGCTATGGGACTTATTAAAGAAGGGGAGCAATTTGCAGTATTAACCGATATTCTTGGCGACGAAGATCATTTAGGTGACATGGACTTTAAGGTTGCTGGTACTGAAAAGGGTGTTACTGCATTGCAAATGGATATAAAAATTACGGGTATTACCAAGGAAATTATGGCGCAGGCGCTGGATCAAGCTTTAGCCGGTCGTATACATATTCTTGGCGTTATGAATAATGCACTGTCAGAACACCGTGAAGAATTGTCGCAGCACGCTCCACGCATTACGACAATGAAGGTTGCAGAAGATAAAATTCGAACCGTCATTGGTAAGGGTGGTGCAACAATTAAAGGACTTAGTGAAAGCACCGGTGTTTCCATTGATATTGATGACAGTGGTACTGTACAACTGTTTTCACCAGATGCAGCAGCTTTAGAGGAAGCTCAACGCCAGATCAAGGCTTTGGTGGCAGAAATTGAAGTTGGGCAAACTTATAAGGGTAAGGTAAGCAAAATCGTTGATTTTGGTGCTTTCATTAATTTATTGCCTGGTAAAGATGGTCTTTTACATATTTCACAAATTTGTAGTGATCGATCCCAAAAAGTTGAAGAAGTATTAAGTGAAGGCCAGGAAATTGAAGTTTTTGTTGCTGGGGTTGATAAACAAGGGCGTGTGAAATTAGAGTGGAAGGATAAGCCACAAGCGCCTGCAAAAGCGAATGAAGAAGAGTCTAATCAGCCAAAGACTGCGGACAGTGAAGTTACAGAATCGGAAATTGCTGACACAACGCACTCCTCAACTGAAGAGGAATAAAAAAAGGGGCTTTAAGCCCCTTTCTTGTTCTAATGACAATTAGGATAAGTCTTGGATAGTATTTTTAAGAGTTACCGTACCCCCCCACTTGATTCTTTAAATGGTTTATGCCGATTCAGGATGACGGTTGGGACGTTACAAGTTATTAATTAATTGCAAAAATTCACTTCTACTCGAAGGGTTGTTGCGCATTTCTCCTAGCATGACAGAAGTTGTCATGACGGAGTTTTGTTTCTCAACGCCACGCATCATCATACAAAGATGTTTCGCTTCCATGACTACAGCGACACCGCGTGCACCAGTGATGGACTCAATACAACTTGCGATCTCAGTAGTTAGTCGCTCTTGAATTTGCAGACGACGGGCAAAATAATCTACGATACGAGCAACTTTAGATAGCCCCAATACCTTACCATTGGGAAGATAACCTACATGACATTTTCCAAGGAAGGGCAGCAAATGGTGTTCGCACATGGAATACATTTCGATGTTACGGACAATAACCATTTCACTCATATCAGATTCAAAAAGGGCGTCATTAATTATTTCATCAAGTCTTTCGTGATAGCCCTTGGTTAAATAAAGTAATGCATTTGCTGCTCTCTCAGGAGTATCTCTTAGCCCTTCTCGTTCAGGGTCTTCACCAATTCGTTCTAATATTTTTGTGTATAGTTCCTGCATTGTATGGATCCTAGCCTGGTGGCCAAGTCATCTGTCGGCCACCTAATAGATGTAAATGAATGTGGTAAACTTCCTGCCCGCCACCGGAATTAACGTTAAAAACTAATCGATATCCATCTTCGCTTAGTTGTTCAACTTTTGCCATATTTTTTGCCGTAAGAATCATACGACCTAATAATTGCTCATCTTGACTGTCCGCATCATTGATAGTAGCAATATGCTTTTTGGGGATCAGTAATAGGTGTATTGGTGCCTGCGGTTTGATATCGCGAATCACAATAATTTCTTGCGTTTCAAAGACAATATCAGCCTTGATTTCCCCTGATGCAATTTTACAAAACAAGCAGTTCATACTCATCCTGATGATTTTGGCTTAACCTGTGATTATACCTCGAGTTGGTCTTGATAAAAAAGTATTAGCACTATCTTTTGCAGGCCTATGCATGAAAACTTTTGATTTTCCACGTTACGGATTCCACGAACACATCCCGAAACCTAGAGTTAGAGTTCAGATTGACTCTAATTCAAGGTTGATATTCATGTTTAGGCCTTACTACCTTTATTACCGAATTTGAAAACGAAATAGATAGTTGTCTTTATATTCTATCTATTCGGTTAATTTTGCCTTTTAGAATGGTTTTGCGCATAATACCCCGTCTTTCAAATTAAAACTGGGTGCAAAATGGGTTTAATGGATATTAAAAGTGGTCGTGATATACCTAACGAAATCAATGTCATTATAGAAATTCCGATGCACGGAGAACCGGTAAAATATGAGGTAAATAAGGAAACAGGCGCCTTATTTGTCGATCGTTTTATGACGACAGCGATGTATTACCCTACAAACTATGGCTATATTCCTAATACTTTGTCAGAAGATGGTGATCCAGTAGATGTTTTGGTAGTGACTCCTGTTCCGTTAATTAATGGCGCAGTAATTCCTTGTCGCGTTGTTGGCATGCTGAAAATGACTGACGAGGCGGGTGTTGATGCCAAGTTACTAGCAGTCCCAACAAATAAACTCACTAAAATGTATGAGTCAGTGCAGACTTACAGTGATTTACCCCGTCATCTATTGTTATCTCTTGAACATTTCTTCCAACATTATAAAGATTTAGAGGAAGGAAAATGGGTTAAACTTAATGGTTGGGATGGCCCGGAAGCAGCTCGTCAAGAAATTGTTTCCAGTGTTGCTCGATTTAATCAGCAAAAATCATAGTGACTATGAAGATAGGAGCTCTGGCTTCTATCTTCATGAAGCACTTTGATCCTCTTGAAGAATTCGTTCTAACTCACCGCGCGCCTGCCTTGAAAGATTAATCATTTCATGTTCCTTTTCAAAAAATGCAAATGATTTTTGTAAAGTAACTTCATCATGTTGCGAAAAGGCTTGAGCTTTCTTTTTTAAAGTTTTTTCACTGTAACCTAAAAATTTCATAATTTCTTGGGCCATGCTTAAGGAAGAGTCAAAGGTTTCCCGTTTAAAATAATCAACCCCGGCTTTATGTAATTCATAAGCATGTCGACGATTACGCGCCCGCGAATAAATTTTTAGTTGTGGAAACTCTTGTTTTGCTAATTTAACTATTTCCAAACAAGTGTCTGGATCATCAACTGCAATGATAAGCAATTTAGCATGTGCTGCGCCTGCATTTTTTAATAAATCGAGGCGGGAGGCGTCGCCAAAATAACCTTTGAATCCAAATTTACGTAGCTGTTCAATTTGTTCCGGGTCGTTTTCTAAAACGGTTAGTTCAATCCCTTGAGCATTTAAAAAACGACCTATAATTTGTCCGAAGCGACCGTAGCCTGCAATGATAATAGGATTTTTTTCGGCAATATCATCAAATTTATCGGGAGGTAACATGCTTAAAAAGCGCGGGACAATAAGATATTGATAAATTAGCATTAAAAAAGGGGTTGTTGCCATGGAAAGGGCTACGGCTAGCGTAAATAGATTGGCTTGCTGAGCATTCAGCACATGGGTAGTGAGTGCAAATTGAAATAAAACAAATGCAAATTCACTGCCCTGGGAAAGGAGTAGGGTGAATGCAATATTTTGTAATTTACTTAATCCAAACGCACGACCTAAAATTAAGAGGACAAACATTTTAATTATAAGTAATGTGAAAACGATACCTAATAGTTTTATTGGCTGCTGAGCAAGAAGTTCAAAATTCATGCTCATCCCTACTGAGATAAAAAATAATCCTAAAAGCAAGCCTTTAAACGGTTCAATGTCAGTTTCTAATGTACGCTTATATTCTGAGTTAGCTAACACAACGCCTGCTAAAAAAGCCCCAAGTCCAGGGGATAAACCGATATTTTCCATTAACAAGGTAATACCAATAATTAATGCTAGGGAAGTCGCAGTAAAAACTTCACGTAGGTTAGTTCGCGCAATGATATAGAAAAAATGACGAGATAAATAATGGCCAATTAATATAACCATCACAATAGTTCCGGCAATTAATCCTGCATGTGTCCAGCCTGATAACTTATCAAAATGATCAATCGTCCCAGTTGCAGTACCTGGAGTAATTAACATGGGCATGATAATAAGAATTGGAATAACAGCAATATCTTGAAGGAGCAAGACGGCAAAAGCGACTTCGCCTGTCATCGTGTGCATGAGATTTTTTTCTTGCAATATCTGTAAAACCAGCGCTGTAGAAGATAACGCCAGAGCCATACTGATGGCTAAGCTCACTCGCCACTCATAACCTAGAAAAATACCCATTCCCATTAAAAAGAAAATGCTGAGGATAACTTGTAGTCCCCCAAGACCAATGATGGCTTTGCGTAATTTCCACAGCATCTCTGGTTCTAATTCTAACCCTATAAGAAACAACATCATGATGATGCCGAACTCAGCAAAATGCATAATTTGTTCTGCATTGGCAATCAAGTTAAAACCAAAAGGACCAATAAGAATACCAACTATTAAATAACCCAGAACTGAACCCAATTTGAACCGGCTGGCAAGTGGCACGATAACGCAGGCTGCCGCCAGGAAAATAAAAACGTGAAAAAGGAAGCTGTTATTCATTATTGTTTTTTTTGGAAGAGATGTTTAAGAGTATATGCAAATGCAACTCCATTGCCGAACGTTTATTTAAGCATATAAATTTAAGATTCAATAGCGCTTATGGGGAGTTAAGACGTAGTATTCCTCGGGAAATTGTTCCAAGAACCTTAATATCTTGCAAACTATTCGCTTGAAGTGGATTACCACTGAGTATTGTCATATCAGCAAGTTTTCCTGATTCAATTGAGCCTTTATCACTGCCAAGACCATAAACTAATGCGGCATCAAAAGTAAATGCGCTTAATGCTTCAGGCAAGGTAATTTTTTCAGATGAGGCTCCCTGTGTGCATGGCTCTTCTTTGCTCAACCAGTTTTGTGCCTGTCCAGAAGTGATTTGCCTCATGATTTGTAGAGGAATTGGTGGGGTTGATGGCGCGTTAGCTTGCACACTTAAATTCTTCATAATCTCTTTTGCACTTGCCAGGAAGAGCCCAGGATAATTTTGGTGTGGCTTCATAAGAAGATTGCATAAACTGCTATGCCAGAAATAAAAATGTGGAGCAAACCAGCTAACTTTTACACCTAATTGTTGCATGCGTTGTATTTGGTCAATCCGGACATAAGGGGCATTAATGATAATTGCACGAAGCGGTGTGGGGCTTGAGATCAGTTGGGTTTTATTAATAAGGTTTAAAGTCAAATCAACGGCGGCATCCCCATTACACTCCAAAGCGACAGCTACTTTTTCTTTTCTTGCAGTTGCAAGCATTTTATCTAATTCTCGCGGTGTTTTTTTTAGATTTTCGGGCCAACTCGTGTTTGGATGAGCCATCGATTGGAGATAGGGAAAGGTAAAGAAGGCCTCTCTGTCTTGAGCTGCACCATCAACTTGGATAAGCCAGGCTCCAGCATACAGGCGCGGATTATCCTGATAAATAAGATCCATCTGCTTTTTCTCTGCAAGAGTATTTGGCGTTAAGATGATATCTACCGGAAATGCGGATTGCATTGTCAATTGTTCATAGAGGGGAACCCACGCTGGATTAACCATTGCTTCTGTGGCCGTAGTATAACCTTGTTGGGCGTATTGTTGAGCGGCGATTTGTATAGCATGGATTGCTGCTTCCTTGTTAATAAGATCCGTCAATAGTAATTGAAAGGATTTATCACGAATTATCCCATTGCTATCAATTGAGATTTGCTTTGCATGACTTAATGTGGCAATTTTTTTAATGGCTTCCTGATTTGCAAGGATCTGATTACCAGATGAATAAAACACTAGCACAGGAACATTGTTGTATAAATTATCCAAGATGCTTTTACTTAAACCAGCTCCTTGCATTCGTAGGGGGTCATAGCCATTTACAATAAGCCAACCATCTGCATTGGCCTCTCTATTTTTTAAGGCATCGAGAAAAGCTTCAGTTGTTTTTATTTCACGCCAATCGGGGTGTTGAAAAACATTGGTGGTTGATAAATCAAGTGCGTGCTCAAAAAGCCATCCGTAAAGTATAAATCGGGAATGCGTATCAATAAAACCAGGAACTACCACCGCATTTTTTAAATCAATAACTTGTGTGTTTTTACCTCGGCATTGTTTCATTAATGTTTCTTTATCGCCGACGGCAACCAATCGTTGTTTACTCACTGCAACGGCCTTGGCCAGAGGTTGTTTGGGATTGAGAGTAATAAAAGTGGCATTAGTAAAGAGGGTTGTAGCATTCTGGCAAAAGCGGGGTTTTTCGCTTTTTTGCGAGTAACCTGTTAGAGAGAAAAGAAAAACAGCGAATCCAATTCCTAACGTTAATAATCCATGTCTCATTAAACACATCCTCGTGTTGCTGTTTTGTAATCCTATCAAGTTTACCCAGGCATGTCTGCAATTGCTTTTAGAAGCGAAAATTTAAAGATTCGCCTCATTGAGACCAACGTCTTGTGATAAGATCCAATGATTTTTACCTTGCTGATTATTTTTCTTGCACGGGTCGTATTCATAATTTACAAAATCACTAGTTTATCGTAGAGTAAAGGCAGTTTTTGTTTAGTTTTTACACGATTATTAAGGTTATCTTAAGCTTGTCCCGTTACAATGACCTTTTGCAAGTATTTTGGAACAGCAGAGAAGGAATGCAATGAGCAGTAAAAAACACGCGTTAACTATTTTTAGTTTGACTATGATTACTGTTGGCTCTGTCGATAGTATTCGAAATTTGCCAGCTACCGCCCTATTTGGAAGTCAATTGATTTCTTTTTTCATCTTAGGTGCTCTATTTTTTTTAATCCCCACTGCGTTGGTCTCTGCAGAGTTAGCTTCTGGATGGGCAAAACAGGGAGGAATTTATATTTGGGTAAAAGAGGCGTTTGGTAAAAAAACAGGATTTTTAGCGATTTGGCTGCAGTGGATTGAAAATGTCATTTGGTATCCTACTATTTTATCGTTTGTGGCCGGAACCATAGGCTATTTAATTAACCCCTCTATGGCTAGTAATCCCTATTTTCTTTGGCTGGTTATCGTCAGCTCCTTTTGGGGCGCAACATTAATAAATTTACGCGGTATGCGCTCTTCTGCTTTGTTCAGTAACATTTGTGCTCTTTCAGGCTTGCTTTTACCGATGGCCTTAATTATTGGTTTAGGGTCTCTCTGGATTGTTGGCGGTAATCCTTTGCAGGTACAGTTTGATGCGGCAAGTATTACACCCCATTGGCAGGATAAATCGATATGGGTGTCATTGACCGCAATTATGATGTCTTTTTGTGGAATTGAAATTGCTACAGTACACGCAAATGACGTTCATAATCCACAATATGCCTTTCCACGCGCTTTAATTTATTCTGTACTCATTATTTTAAGTACCTTAATTTTGGGTTCTTTAGCGATTGCAGTTGTCTTGCCCCAACATGATATTAATTTGGTCGCCGGGATTATGCAGGCTTTCGATGCTTTCTTTGCTAGATACCATATGAGTTGGTTTATGCCTGTGGTTGCTATTATGTTAGTCATGGGCGGATTAGGAGGTGTTAGTAACTGGATTATTGCTCCTACTAAAGGTTTATTGGTTGCTGCTGAAGATGGGAATTTGCCTGAATTGTTTCAAAAATCCAATCGCCATGGTGCACCAGTAGTTATGCTGATAACCCAAGCGGTTATTGTGACTATTCTCTCCGCTTTATTTCTATTTATGCCTTCAGTTAACGGCTCATATTGGCTATTAACTGCATTAGCAGCGCAGCTTTATATGCTCATGTATTTACTGATGTTCATCGCTGCATTGAAGTTGCGTTTCAGTGCACCAGAACATCCTCGTACTTTCCGCATTCCTGGTGGTCTGACAGGAATGTTTTTTGTAGGAGGAGTTGGCATAATTGGTTGTTTAACAACATTAGTCGTCAGTTTTATGCCTCCAGAAGGTATTAATGTTGGTTCGGTAAGTCGTTATGAACTTACGCTGATTTTTGGATTAATACTAATGTGTTTACCACCCTTTGTTAGCTCCTGGCTGCAAGCCCGTCGCGCCAATACCCAGCTAGAAACCGATGTCGCTGCCGCCTAAGTAATGAGTATTGCGACATCGTTAAAGGAGTTGGAAGCTCGTTTACCTGAACTTGAATGGAAAATGGGTTCTTTGGGGCGCACGCTTCCAATAAAATTATTGCCAAAAGGACTGTTTCGCTTATCTGCAGAGGCAAATCCTGCGGCATTTATGGATGACATAAAAGCCGATCTTAACGCTTTGGCTAAACATCAAAGTGAGTATAGCGGTCATTATCTCGCCCAAAGAATACATCAAAAAATAAATGTCCTGGTTGCTTTATGCTGCCTGGAAAGCCCACAGCCCGTGCAAAAAAACAAATATTATCTCAATATGATAACAACGCGGCAGGCTTTTGTGAGGGATTTAGAGAAAGAAATCACCCGCCTAACAGCGCAACGCAAGGCCATTCTTGAACGCCTGGAGAATACAGACACTCAGCTTAGCCTGGGTTTAAAAAGTGAGTTGGGCGAAATTGAAAAACGATTAACTCTTGCTAGAGAAGCAATTACTCGCGCAACGCAATGGTAGCGATTGGTGTAAAAATCTATTTTTCAAAACTATATTTTTTATTTTTTTCTAATAAAGAAGCGAAAATTTCAGGCGACATGGGATGGCCATAAAAAAAGCCTTGGCCTTCATCGCAGTGGCAATTTTTTAAGAATTGTAGTTGCTCATAAGTCTCAATTCCTTCCGCGAGTACTCGTAGTTTCAGGCTATGGCCCATGGCAATAATGGCTTCTATAATTGAGGCATTGTTATGATCAGTAATGCAATCCTGGATAAAGGATTGATCAATTTTTAGTTTGTTTACTGGGAAGGCTTTTAAATAATTTAAACTTGAATAACCGGTACCAAAGTCATCAATGGTTAAATTAATTCCTAATTCTTTAAGTTGCGTCAATTTATGCAGATTTTGCTTTTTATCATCCATAATAATGCTTTCGGTTAATTCAATTTCTACATATTGAGGGTCAAGTTGTGAGCGCTCCAAACTAAACTTAATAAACTCAACAAAGTTGTCTCTCACCAGCTGAATCCCGGAAACATTAACAGCAAGGCGAAGAGGTTTAAGTCCTTTCTTTTGCCAGGCTTTATTTTGTCTAAAGGCATTTTCGATAATCCATTCGCCTAAAGGAATGATAATTTTTGATTGTTCGGCAATGGGGATAAACTCTAAAGGATGAATAATTCCTTTCGTAGGATGCTTCCAACGGACTAAGGTTTCAACGCCAATAATTTCACCACTTTTTAAATCAATTGTCGGTTGGTATACAAGAAAAAATTCTTTAGAAATTAATGCATTGCGTAATTCCATTTGAATTTCAAGACTCTTTTTCGTGTCTTCATAAAGACTTTTATCAAAGAGTTTGAAATTATTACGTTCTTTTTTTGCTAGATACATTGCCATGTCAGCATGTTTAAGGAGTGTGGCAGGGTCCTTCCCATGATTGGGAAATAGGCTCGCCCCAATGCTTGGGGTAACGACAATCTCATGATGAATTAATTGGATGGGTTTAACTATTTTATTGAGGATTTTTTGTGAGAGCTGATAAATATCATCCTTTTCACTCAAAATAAACAAAATTACAAACTCATCACCTCCAAAGCGCGCAACAGTATCGCTTTGACGTGTACATAAAGTTAGACGACGCCCTATCTTTTGTAGCAAAATGTCACCGGCATTATGGCCTAAATTGTCATTAATTAATTTGAAATTATCAATATCAAGGAAGAATATCGCCAGTTGACTGTGATAGCGTTTGGCATAAGCAATTCCTTGATGAATGCGATCATAAAGTAGGGTTCGATTTGGTAAACCTGTTAATAAATCATGGTTTGCTTGATAGGCCAATTGCTTTTCCATTTGTTTTCGCATAGTGACATCACGAAAACTCCATACATAACCTACCGTTATATGACGAAGTTTGTGCGGTTTGGAATGCCACTCGAAGATATTTTTTGTATTTAGAATTAACTCATAGTAACTTTCTTGTTCAGGGTTTGTACGTAAGTCATCTACTTTTAAAAGAAATTCTTTAGGGGATTGCAGCTGATTTAATACTTCCTCGATAAATATAAAGAGATCGGATTTAGCGCTAAAATTCGGAGGTATTTTCCACATATCGATAAAATTTTGATTGTAGTATTCAATTTTTCCTTTTAAATCAATAACTAATAAACCATCCGTCGTTGATTCAAGTGTGGATTTAGTAATTGCCAGGGATTTTTCCAGTTCATGAGTGCGTTTAGCAACACGGCGTTCAAGTAATTGATTAAGAGTGCCTAGATCAATATTTTTATAATGTAGTGAGAGAAAGTTAATTAAAAATTTATTTGAATAATAACAACTAATAAAAACAATCGGCATATACAGAAGACCACAAAATCCTAAAAGAATATAAATATCCCCTTGCAAAAATAGCCACATTGTAAAAGGAATAAAGGCTGGAAAAAGAAAAAGTGAGTAAACCGAGATAACCGGTGAAAAAAATGACATTGAGCCTGCGGTCAAACCAAAAATAAGCATTACGACAAAGCTTTGATAAAAGAGATTTTCAGTAGGCATTAGAATTGAACTTGCAAATCCCCAGCCGCAGCCTGATAAAAAAGTAAAAAATGCAAATAGTTTTAGCCATATTTGGGGCGCATAATAAAGCCTTTTGATTTTATAAGAGATGGCAACACTGAACCAAAGAATACAAACCAATGACATATAAATAAACCAGCCCAGTAATAATTTATGGTTTACAGCAGGCCAAATCGCAATAGTGAGAAAAAGAGTGGCTCCTCCCTGCGCTGTGATACCAAATGGATTTTGCTGATAAAGCAAATGAATTTGATCGCCTAAAATTTTCTTGGATGGCGGGGCATGAGAGTTTGTTCGTTCTTGTCTTAAGTCTTTATTACTATTCTTTAATCTCATTAATTAATCAGCCTCCGGCCAGTGATTATGATCTTAAGTGGCTAGAAGATTAGTCCTTATGTAGCTTAATTATAGTCATAATCTATGAGGCATACTGAACTTCTCTGGCAATGACATTATTTTATTGAATTTGAGATTAGTTAACCAAACGAGATAAATCGTTATCACTCTTACTCAGACGATATTAGCAAAGCATGGGTAAGACTTCTTCTCAAGAATTCTAAGCGCAAGTTCTCCAAATTTTCGCTTTATAAAAAGCAATAAGGGTACACCCTAGTAAATTTTTTTGTCGCCAGTATATACTTGAGGCTATAGATAAGATTCAAAGACATCTCGCAGAAGGCAGTCTATTCTACAAGCATGACAGAGTTTGTCACAGAAATGGCTTCCTTCCTGCGCAGGAATGACTAGAAGCTGATCAATTTATAAGGTGTTAAAGATCATAATCGAGATAAATTGGTATTATTTTGATCGGGCAGAAGAGTGAAGCTCGATGGAATCAAGAGACGAGGCATGGATGTTTAAAAAAATTCTAGTAAGTAATCGTGGAGAAATTGCATTGCGTATAGTGCGCGCCTGCAAAGAAATGGGCATTGAAGCTGTCACTATTCACAGTGTGGCTGATAGGTATGCACTTCATGTAAAACGCGGTTCGCATTCGCATTGTCTTAGTAAAAAACCGTTAGAGGCTTATTTAAATGGTCATCGCATTATTGAATGCGCCAAAGCTGCCGGTTGCGAAGCAATTCACCCTGGCTATGGCTTTTTATCAGAAAATCCTCAGTTCGCGGCAGCTTGTGAAAAGGCTGGAATTGTCTTTATTGGTCCTTCTGCAAAAGTAATTGCAACAATGGGATCTAAAATTGCTGCCAGAGAAACTATGCAGAAAGCAGGTATCCCAGTTATTCCAGGTAGTGATGGAAATTTAGAAACCATAGATGAGGCTATCGCATGCGCAGAAAAATTAGGATATCCAGTCATGCTAAAGGCCACTTTTGGCGGTGGTGGGCGTGGTATTCGCTTGTGTTTTGATGCAGGGCAAGTGAGACAACAATATGCTAGGGTACAATCAGAAGCAGGCAAGGCTTTTGGCGATTCTCATGTTTTTATGGAGAAATTTATTAGTAATCCACGCCATATTGAGGTACAAATTCTCGGTGATAAGTATGGTTCAATCGTGCACCTTTATGAGCGCGACTGTTCTGTACAACGACGCCACCAGAAACTAGTTGAAATTGCTCCTTCCGTACTTCTTGAAGATAATACTCGTAAAATTTTATATGATTATGCTGTGAAAGCCGCATCTGTGGTGGGCTATACCAATGCAGGCACTGTTGAATTTATTTTAGATGAGCAAAACCAGCCGTATTTTTTAGAAATGAATACTCGTTTGCAAGTAGAGCATCCGGTTACGGAGCAAATTACCGGTATTGATTTAGTACAGGAGCAAATTCGTATAGCGGCAGGAGAAAAACTTGCCATGACGCAAGAACAAATTACCCGGCGAGGATTCGCTATTGAATTTCGTATTAATGCAGAAGACCCACAAAATGATTTTCTACCTAGCTTTGGTCGTATCACACGTTATTATGCACCTGGAGGACCTGGAGTACGCACAGACAGTGCAATTTATACCGGGTACACTATCCCACCCGATTATGATTCCTTGTGTGCCAAATTAACTGTTTGGGGATTGGATTGGCCCTCTGTCTTGCGCCGCGCAGCGCGTGCATTGGAGGAGATGCGCGTATTTGGGGTAAAAACTACCATTCCTTATTATTTGGAAATGTTAAAGTCAGAGGAATTTCGAGAGGGATTAGTAACGACGAATTTAGTGGAGGCACATCCTGAATGGCTACGTTACTCAAACAAATCATTACCTCATCATAAAGCAGCAGTTATTGCAGCCGCTATAGCAAGTTATAATAAGCGCAACAAGCAATAAAAAACTGTTACTTATTCTGGATAATATTTTTGTTAAAAATGTCACGGCATTGATAAAAATGCAAGGTTATCGTAGTTAGAACCGATGAGTTAATGCAACTTTTTTTGTATCAAAAATGTAATTTCTTTGACGATTTGTAACATACAATTGTTTAAAAAGTTAAGACACTTTTATTGCTCAAGAACTATTTGATTTAATAGATAATTTATCTTAAAAAAATGAGCTAATTTATCTCAAAATATCACATTTCTTAATGATTTCTTAATAATTGAGCGCTATGATTATTTTATCTGCAGAATCAAGATAATATTCATGGAATCTCGTAATGGTCTATTGTAAGAAATTCATTTCTGGTATTAATGCAATTAATTTCTCTGAAGAATCCTCTCAATCCCTCAAACATGCTTTGTTTTCATTTGCTTATCAAGCACTGCAACATGAACAGGAAGTAATCCGTCACCAGCTTAAATTAATGCCAAATCCTGAAGAAATAAAAGACAATGAAGTTGCCAGAATGCAACTAAAAATTTATTTGGATAAACAAGAGGAAATTAATCGTCAGATAGAAAAGCAACTTGAAGATCTTAAAGAGCGCGCTTCACAAGAGTCTTTTGATCTCGGAGCGAAGATAGTTATCGATGATAATTTCATTCGAGATTTTGCAAAAAATTTCCGTAATATCAGGCACTTATCTGATGTGCTTTCTGACGCTCCTGACGTTATTAAAAAAGAGCAAACTCGCTTATATGCTGAAATTTTATTTACGCTCGATCAGCGAGGACAAGAGTCTCAGCTACGTACTCTATCGCTTAATATTGAAAGCATGATAGAGCAAGCACTGCAAATTTATAAGGAACACACTAATTCTGACTCGCGTAACCAGGCGCAAAAGTTAGTACAGATGGGAATTTACGAGATTATACGTCTTGAGTGTGAAAAGGCTACTTTGACTGCTCATCCCTCCTCCTATGAACAATACCGTGATTTTCTTCTAGGCTTAGCGGCAAGCCTGCCTGATGTAGGTGATTCCACGGTAATAGATAATTTAAGTCAATATCGTTCTACCATAACCGGCAAATCAATTGCTGATTTGTTAACAGAGGTTGAAGATAAATTCAAAATTAGACCCGATGATAGTTGGCGTGAGCAAAACAAGATTAATGCTTTTAGTGCGAAGAAAGCCTTATTTCATAAATTACGATTTGGCCAGGATGATCGTAGAGAATTTGCCAAAAGAGTCCAAAGTAATATGGTACGTGACTTATTTTGGGGAAGAAATATCAGAGACACCGAGCTATTCACCAAGCGAGGTGTGTCAGATAAGATTTTTACAGGGTTAGTTGAGCAGCACTTTCTAAAAACAACAAAGTATTTTACAGCACCGGAACATCGATGGAATGAATTTCCCCTCGCTGAACGACGACTGGCAACAGCTATTGATGCTGTTCGCGTAAAAAGAGCAAACACGTTTGCAATTGGTGACAATACTAAAGTCAAAGGTCCAGATCTCGAAAAAATGCAGGCAGCGGTTAAAAAGGAATTTGATGATAAATTTTCAATGCCTACTGTAACCGTTAATAATGGGATAATCCATATTGATTTTTATTATGCTTCGATATCTGCTAATGAGTTAACGAAAAAAATTTTAGAAGCTAAAGGATTGGGATATGAGATAAATAGTTTATTAGGGTCGATGCGAGCTAAAGCACATGAATCTGCTCTTTCATTTGTAACTGCGAACAGTTTACAAGGTAAAACACTTGAAGACATTAAAGAACAAGTCAAAACCCTTAAGATCCCTACACAAATTCCTGATGAAAAGGCTCGTCAAGCCTATTTCAGCCAATTGTCAAAGCTTGAAGAAGCGTTTAAGAAAGAAAAACTAAAAGCAACTCTTGAATCGCTGGAGTTGGAGCCTAGTGATGAAATTTTGCTGCGTAAATTGCTGGAATTGTATTCTATTGCGCCAATTAAAACTGTCACGGATAGTCAGGCTATTATTGAAGCCTTTAGCGAAATTGATACCAACAATTTTAATAAGGCATTAAAAATTGATGGGTTAGAAATAGCTATAAATAATGCTTATGAAAATTTGGCTCACTTAGCTTCTGTGCCTCCTCATGCTATTACCATTGCAGAAAAAGCAAGAATTTTATTTTCTGAAGAAAGAAAAGAGAAAAAAGCAGCTTTAGAAAAAGCGTTTAAAGCAGACAGTGCTTTTAAGACCAAGGTGCAGGAAATTTCACAAATCTTTTTAGACGAGTATCTTAGTGCTGGCATTGTTGCCACATTAGGATTGGTGAAAGAGGATGAAGCGCGTTTAAAGCATGACATAGAAGAGATGGCTACAGAAGTAGTGCGACTTTTAAGTCGCTCTCAAGAAGCAGCCCCCGCATTAGAGCCACAAGAGGAAGCTGATTATTTTTCAGCTATTCAACAAATTGCTGGTGCTCTTGACGGTCTTAATCTGAAAATGAATGAAGTCCAATTTAAGATTCCGCATTCGTGGCAGCCTCCACAGAAAATCATGGTTCTTGATAATAAAGGACATAAATACGAAGTCAGCATTGAATTAAAAGGGGCCAAACTGCCTTACTCTTTAATTAAACCTCCGGGAGACAGCGAGTTTATTTTTTCCTATGGTGGTACGCGTGGAATTCTTGCTCCTTTTGCTGGCCTGGATCAAGCTTATGCTGGAAAAGATAACCTCAAGAGACGCTTATTCACTCATTCCCGACTATTAGGGATTGGACAATATGGCGCAGTTAAAGAAGTAGAGGATTTCCTGTCTGGATTAAATCGAGTTGTTAAGAAAGGCTATGTTAAATCGCCCTTTAAAGACACAAGCGTTGATAATTTAAGAACACTGCAAATTTATGCACGTACCGATCGCCAGTATCGTATCGAAAATGATATTTTGCAAACCCTTTCGAAAGCCTTAAAAACGGCGCAAAGCGCTACAACCTGGTTAGAACAGGATAAAGAACGGTATGAAGGGATACTTTATGCAGAAGATACGATTCCTCTGCAATATAAAACGCTCACAGAAAGAGCGAAAGGCGAAACATTTGCAGACGCTGCAAATAAAATATTAGGTGATTACGATAAAACAAAAGCAGCTTATCACAATCCAACTAAACGAAAAGAAAAAGATTGGTCAGGATTAACCGATATGCTGGCTTTAGCACAAGCGTTGACGGAAGAAGCTGCAAAGCTTGAGGAGCTCGGTTTTTCTCATAATGATATCAAGCCTGAAAATTTTCTTTTTAAGCAAAATGCTGATGGTAGTTACCAGATTAAATACATTGACTGGGCAACAGGTGGATTTAAGCAACAATACACTGGCGATAAAAGAGATCTACAGGAGGTGTTTGCAGAAGTTTTTGTTGGTTCAGCCCATGATCTCAAATTCGAAGATGGTGTTTATTATGGTGCAGATGGACGGTTTGTCAAAGAAGAGAGAGGGCAAATAATTTATGGTGTTAACCCAAACTTAGAAATTTTACATGGCAACAGAAATGGTACTTTGCCTTATATTCTTCCTGAAGTTCTCGGCCCTGATAGAAAAAAGAAATCCCAACCTGCAAAGGTTACGAATAAAGATTTAGATACTATTTTTCAAAATAATGATCCACGCATGGATGATTGGGCATTAACGTCAATGGCATTTGGTATTTGTAATCGTCAAGCTTACTTTGCCATTGTTAAAGGACGAGCGATTGCTCATTATGTAATTCCAGGAGTAATAGAAGCTGATGGACAGATCCCTTTAGGTTTAAAAATAGTCAACCCACAAAGATTCAATGAACTTTTTGCTTGCGGCAGCGAAATAAAGGAAAAAGAGTTACTAACTGGTGCTTCCTATGATGATCCCTCAGCGGTTATGTACATTCCCTCAAATCAACGTGAAGGTGAACCGCTCCATCTTTATCGCCGCCTGCAAGAATTAAAACAGACGCTGGAAGAAACTGCTAAAGGGAGTAAAGAAGGTCCCGAACACCAATTGATTGGCGAAATAGATCGCATTTTAACGAGAGTCCATGAAGCAATTGCTAAGGGTACTGGATTAAGCAAGCGTGAATTAATGGAGCAATTGCATGCAGCGCAAAAATGTCTCAAGGATTATCAAAAACTGAGTGATTCTAAATACCTCGATACACTCGCCAAACGTGACGCATTACATCTAATTCTAAACGAGCGTTTTGTAAAAGGTACCAAATTTTCCGCTAATGATTTACTAAAAGAAGCATCTGAACGCTTAAGTCGATTAGAGATTTTGGCAACTTATCCTGCTACTGCAGACGAACAAGGAAAGGTTATCCAAATTTTCTCTGAAGCAATCAATGAAGACGCTTTACATGATAAATTTTTGCGGAAAGGTGCACCGGCTCGTGAACTATTAAGGAAATGCATTGCCCATAATCAACAAGACATTTTGGTTCACCTAATAAGTAACATAACCGATCATACTTCAGAAATAGAGCAATTAAAGAAACAGCTGGATTTGCTGCCCAAAGAAATGGAAGAATTGCGCTTGCACTTAAGTGAAAAAGAGCTGCATTTCCAGGAGCAGCAAAAAAAACATGATGGACTTAAGAGAAGTTTTGATGAGTTAAAAGAAGAGAGAACACGTTTAGAAAACGTATTATCAAAAGCGGAGCAAGTAAATAAAGAGACACGCGAGCGATTAGAAGAGAACCTGCGTCTTAATCAAATAACTTATAATAAGCAAGAAATTGAATTAGCCGAACTATCTGAAAAATTAAAGCACTTAGGTGAAGAAAAGCATTCATTGCAGCAAAAACTGGATATTCTTGAGGAAGCGAATAAGCAGCTTAAACAAAAAAAGGATTATTTAACTGCAAAAAATGAAGACTTTATCGAACTTGTGAGAGCTGAAGGATTGTTGCACTATGCTGCTCAACAAGGCATGACAACAGTTTTCACAAACCTTATCACCGCTTTACAAAAAGCAGGTGCTACCTCAGCGGATATTTTCAAACTCACCCTAATGACTTATGGGCCAGAACTAGTTAAAAGTCCTGAGGAACAAACAGCAGAAAATACGCGAAATTTATCTTATATTCAATGGTCTACGAATTGCCTGCATATTGCTATTCGTAATGATAACTCAGAGCAATTAAAAGCAATTTTAAGTTTGTTACCCGCTGGAAAAACATATGATGCGGCAATTCACCAGGCTCTTCATCTTTGTGCGGTGCTTGGCAATAAACATTTGTTTCGAGAAATTGTCAAACAATACAATTCCTTAAATCTAACCAATGAATTGACTGCAGAAAAGATAATGGCCCTAACTCTTCCCCCCGAAGAGTTATCACCGTTGCATCTCTTCCTTCGTGATAGAGGCACATTGGATATAATAGAGGATTATCGATCTGCTTTTGAAAAAAACGCGGCTCTTGCGCGACAACTCCTCGCTATTCCGCCACAGGAAAAACTAATTAATTCAGCATTAATTGCCGCAGAGAACAGGAATTTTGCCGCCATTTCGCGCTTAATCCACTTAGGCGAAACAATAAGTCCTTCTTTATCCCCAACTGAATGGCAACAATTTTATACGCAAACCGATATTCACGGGAAAAATATACTCAATCATATTCTTGAGCAAGGGCAGCTTAGCTATCTAACTCATTTTATTAAATCAATTAAGAAAAATGGCAAAGAAAATAGCGCGGCAATACTTGTGCAGTTGTTAAGTAATCCGCATCCAGCTAACCCACTTAAAAATTTTTTGAATAAAGAAATCAGTGTTGCTCAGAAGTTTCAGATTGTTACTGAATTGTTAGATGCCATTTGTACTAATTTTGCTGACGCAACAGAGAAGGAACAGCAAGCACGAGTAGTCGCACTTTTAGTGAATAAAGAATGGTTAATTGAACAGGCTAAGCATGGGGCTAATGAGCCGCCTCTACGTTTGTTACTTCAGAATGATGCGCTATCGATACCTTTTAAACAAATTCTTTTTAAAACACTACAAGAAGGTTCCCAACCCTTTGCAGGAGCAGCAGAATTTTATAATACCCTGCTTTCTGAAGTGTCCTTACAGGTCCAAGAACTTAGTCAAATAAAACGATTGCAGGTTCCCATTTTTAAAGAAGTCGCAAAAATAAATACCGATCTTAGTGCTTTGCTTCGTGCTTTGGGAGGAGAAAAAGAACTTGCTGAAGAATTTGAAGAAGAGAAGAAGCGTTTAATTGCCGAAGTCAAGAAGTATAAGCAACAGTGGTCAGAAGCGGAAGAGGAAGCTAAAAAGCAGAAGGCTGCGGTTGAGCGAGTGAAAGAAGAGCTTGAATCAACAAAGGCTAAACTAAGTAATGCCGAAAGGGAGTCAAGCAAACTTCGCGAAGAGATGAAGGAAAAGACAGAGGGTTATGAGTCACAGATAGAGGAATTAAAGAAAGCAGTCGTTGAAGCAACGAGGACGGGCGAGGACGCTGTAAGGGAAGCACAAGAGTTGCTTCGTCAGGCGCAGGAGAAACATAAAAAAGAGATGGATTTGCTTGCTGAACGCTTGAATTCCCTAACCAAAGAAACGGAGGATTTGCGCTCCCAACTAAAAGGAAAAACGTCAGCTTTGCAAGAGCAAGTTGAGAAGTATGATGGGCTCAAGAGAAGTTTTGATGAGTTGGAAAAAGAGCGGGCACGCTTAGAGAAAGCATTGTCTGAAGCGAAGACTGTGGATGAAGAGACACGCAAGAAATTAGAAGAGGAATTGCGTCGCACTCAGGAAGCTTATAAGGCGCAAGAAATTGAATTAGCTCAGTTATCTGAAAAATTAAAACACCTGGGTGAAGAAAAGGATTCACTGCAGCAAAAACTGAATGTTCTTGAAGAAACGAATAAACAACTTCAACAAGAGAAGGATAATTTAACTGTCGAAGTCAAGAAGTATAAGCAACAGCTGTCAGAAGTGGAAGAGGAAGCCAAAAAGCAGAAGGTTGAGATAGAGCAAGTCACTAAAGATCTTGAATTTACAAAAGATAAGCTAGCGAGTGCTGAAGAGGAATCAAATAAACTTCGCAAAGAGATTAAAGAAAAGTCTACTGCCTATGAGTCACAGATAGAGGAATTAAAGAAAGCAGTCGTTGAAGCAACGAGGACGGGCGAGGACGCTGTAAGGGAAGCACAAGAGTTGCTTCGTCAGGCGCAGGAGAAACATAAAAAAGAGATGGATTTGCTTGCTGAACGCTTGAATTCCCTGACCAAAGAAACGGAGGATTTGCGCTCCCAACTAAAAGGAAAAACGTCAGCTTTGCAAGAGCAAGTTGAGAAGTATGATGGGCTCAAGAGAAGTTTTGATGAGCTAGAAAAAGAGAGAGTACGTTTAGAAAAGGCCTTGTCTGAGGCGACTGTGGATGAAGCAGCACGCAAGAAATTAGAAGAGGAATTGCGTCAGGTTCAAGAGTCTTATAACAAACAAGAAATTGAATTAGCCCAGTTATCTGAAAAATTAAAGCACCTGGGTGAAGAAAAGGATTCACTGCAGCAAAAACTGAATGTTCTTGAAGAAACGAATAAACAACTTCAACAAGAGAAGGATAATTTAACTGTCGAAGTCAAGAAGTATAAGCAACAGCTGTCAGAAGTGGAAGAGGAAGCCAAAAAGCAGAAGGTTGAGATAGAGCAAGTCACTAAAGATCTTGAATTTACAAAAGATAAGCTAGCGAGTGCTGAAGAGGAATCAAATAAACTTCGCAAAGAGATTAAAGAAAAGTCTACTGCCTATGAGTCACAGATAGAGGAATTAAAGAAAGCAGTCGTTGAAGCAACGAGGACGGGCGAGGACGCTGTAAGGGAAGCACAAGAGTTGCTTCGTCAGGCGCAGGAGAAACATAAAAAAGAGATGGATTTGCTTGCTGAACGCTTGAATTCCCTGACCAAAGAAACGGAGGATTTGCGCTCCCAACTAAAAGGAAAAACGTCAGCTTTGCAAGAGCAAGTTGAGAAGTATGATGGGCTCAAGAGAAGTTTTGATGAGCTAGAAAAAGAGAGAGTACGTTTAGAAAAGGCCTTGTCTGAGGCGACTGTGGATGAAGCAGCACGCAAGAAATTAGAAGAGGAATTGCGTCAGGTTCAAGAGTCTTATAACAAACAAGAAATTGAATTAGCCCAGTTATCTGAAAAATTAAAGCACCTGGGTGAAGAAAAGGATTCACTGCAGCAAAAACTGAATGTTCTTGAAGAAACAAATAAACAACTTCAACAAGAGAAGGATAATTTAACTGCCGAAGTCAAGAAGTATAAGCAACAGTGGTCAGAAGCGGAAGAGGAAGCTAAAAAGCAGAAGGCTGCGGTTGAGCGAGTGAAAGAAGAGCTTGAATCAACAAAGGTTAAACTAAGTAATGCCGAAAGGGAGTCAAGCAAACTTCGCGAAGAGATGAAGGAAAAGACAGAGGGTTATGAGTCACAGATAGAGGAATTAAAGAAAGCAGTCGTTGAAGCAACCAGGACGGGCGAGGACGCTGTAAGGGAAGCACAAGAGTTACTTCGTCAGGCGCAGGAGAAACATAAAAAAGAGATGGATTTGCTTGCTGAACGCTTGAATTCCCTGACCAAAGAAACGGAGGATTTGCGCTCCCAACTAAAAGGAAAAACGTCAGCTTTGCAAGAGCAAGTTGAGAAGTATGATGAGCTCAAGAGAAGTTTTGATGAGTTGGAAAAAGAGCGGGCACGCTTAGAGAAAGCATTGTCTGAAGCGAAGACTGTGGATGAAGAGACACGCAAGAAATTAGAAGAGGAATTGCGTCGCACTCAGGAAGCTTATAAGGCGCAAGAAATTGAATTAGCTCAGTTATCTGAAAAACTAAAACACCTGGGTGAAGAAAAGGATTCACTGCAGCAAAAACTGAATGTTCTTGAAGAAACGAATAAACAACTTCAACAAGAGAAGGATAATTTAACTGCCGAAGTCAAGAAGTATAAGCAGCAGTGGTCAGAAACGGAGGAAGAACTAAAGAAGGAACGAGCTAAGACACAAGAAGCCAACAAGAAAGCAGAAGCAGCAGAAAAAACGGCAGAAAGTGCAGTCAGTGAAGCTGAAGAAATGCGTATGGAAATGCAGCGCATGAAAGAAGAGATGACGCGTCTGCGAGAAGAAATGGCACTTCGTGAGCAGAAGGTCAAAGAGCGTGAAGACACGGTTGCTGCAAGTGAAGACAAGGTTAGAAAACGTGAAGAAGACGCTGCTAAAAAAGAAAAAGATCTTAATGAAAGAGAAGAAACAGTTGCTGAAAGAGAAAAAAATCTTGAAAGAGCCACAGAGACTGTTGCTGAGAAGGCAAAGGATCTGGAGAAACGTGAAGAAAGCGTTACTGAGCGAGAGCGCAATGTTAAAGAGCGTGAGGCAACGGTTACAAAACGCGAGAAAGAGGTAACCGAAAACGAAGAAAAATTACGTCAACGCTCAGAAGAATTGAAGCGCCAGGAAGAAGAGTTGCAACGTCGTGCAAAAGACCTGGATAAGCGAGGAGAAGAATTGCAGCGTCGTGCTGAGGACCTGGATCAGCAAGAAGAAGAATTGCAGCGTCGTGCTGAAGACCTGGATCAGCAAGAAGAAGAATTGCAGCGTCGTGCTGAAGATATGGATCAGCAGGAAGAAGAGTTGCAGCGTCGCACTGAAGATCTGGAGCAGCAAGAGGAAGAATTGCAGCGCCGCGGAGCAGATATTCCTCCTCTCGAAGAAGCACACCGAATTGCCCAAAGAAATGCGATGTCATCACTAAGGGCACAAATTTCTAAAACTAAAGATTATGTCTTATTAGAAGCTGTTAGAGTGGCCACAAATAATGATGATTTGATAAATGCTGGTTTGAGTCCTAGATTAGTGGCAGCCTTATTCGATACAGATTATATCCTCCTTGCTGATGCGGCAGCTAACCGCCTAACAGCTCTCCGAGAAGAGCAAGTACAAAGGAAAGCTATTGTTTCGAGTGCTATCTATGAACAAGCTTTGAATAAGGATAAAGAGGAATTAAGGACACTCACTAAGAATCTCCCTCATATAACATCCATTGACAAAGACATTCAGGATGAACTTAAATACCTAGCTAAAGCTTCGCCTGTTCATTGGTTTAATCCAGGTTTCCAGGCAGCGGCTAAAAAGCACGCGAATGAAATGGCTCCTCACTTTGAGAAGCTAGGGGATGGCTGTAGCATTATTGTTGGCTATTTGAAGCCCTTAAGTCATGAATTACGACATCAGTTAAAGTGCTTACCCGCTCCTTCAGAAATGGTTCGCTTAGCTGCACCACAGAAAAAGGCAATTGAAGATCAACGTGCAGTATTGACTCGTTATTTACGAGCAGTGGAAAAAGAGTTAGCGCTCTATGAACCTCTATATAAACGATTATATGGTGATCATCGAGCTTCACATCCTCTACTCAAGCAAGGTATCTTAAAAACCCTTAACCAAGCCAGAAGTGATAAGCATTCACTACGATTTTTATCATTCTCGAGTGATTTCAGTGATCATCCTCTTAGTGAAAAAGCGGAACACCTTGAGGCAGATTACGAATCCGCTATAAATGCTCCTCGTATTGAGATCTCAGGAACAACAGGTGTAACTCACTATAAATCCGTTAGTAGGGCAAAAGTAGGTTATTTCCGTGAGCATGTGATTAATCCTAATAGTAATTATGCTGGTTATTTTATGGAGGAACATGCTAGCAACCATGCCGATGCAGCTGGTGATTTTATTGAAGAACATCCTGATGTTCTTCTGACGCTGAGCAAATTTCCTGATGGTCCTGATCCCAACGATCCAGAATTGATTACAGCGCGTGTGCAATTCTCACTGGCTATGGCAACGCAATTACTGTCAGGCTTTAGTGAACCGCCTACCGCTAAAAAACCTGTAACGGTCTCAGGAGAAGACCCCGTACCGCTACGTTATCTATGGACTGCACTGGTTCTAATAGGTAGAGAAGTGCCCAATTTTAAATTTGATCATACGGCAGTGGAAATATTTTCCTCTTCCTATCGACCCACAAAGGAGTTGGAAGAAATAGCGGGCTTGTTTGGATTTGTAACCAAATATCAATTTACGCCGGATTCTTGCTATGAAACTTGCTTCAAAAATCAGCCTTCTCTTACGCAGTGGCTGGCTGGTATTAAAGAGGCCACAAACTATAAACTTGGATTTGAAAAAGAGCGAGGGCAAATGAAGAAGATGACGGAACGCGTAACTTATTCATTTTTTGGTAACTCCAAAACAAAAGATGTTCTTGAAGAAATACGGCAGGAAAATGAAATTAAAGGACCTGAATGTGATGGATAAAGAATCACAATTCTCTAATTGAGTGAAGAGTCTCAACAGTCTTCACTCATACACCCAAAGTTACGTATTGATTAATGATATTTGCACAAGACAAAAAATTTGTGATGCCTATGCAGTGCTAGAAACTATTTATCTGTAAGTGAATAATTATCAATTAGGCGAATATTCCCGATAGTGACAGCAACGAAACGTCGCTGCTGGTAATCTTCAAGGTACTCTACGTTAATATTATTTTGCTTTAATTCTTCAACTAATAATTCGCAAGATTTATGTTGATGAAAAATTCTTGCAAAATTTTCAGCCTCACGTTTTTCTTCTGCAGTTAAGCGATTATTGCGTGAACTATAAGCAAGTCCGCTGGCTTCGCGAATGGTCGGACAGGCTTTAATATCAATATCCAGAAAAAAAGTTTCAACCATGTCACGGATTAATAAAAATTGCTGATAATCTTTTTCACCAAAATAAGCGCGCTGAGGCTGGGCAAGATGGAGTAATTTCATCACTACAGTAAGAACGCCGGTAAAATGGCCAGGACGATGTTTGCCTTCCATGAGTTGACAGAGTTCTGTTTCCTGAATTTGGTAGCGGTAATTATCGCTATAAATCTCATCAGCATCAGGCAATAAACAATAATTTACTCCTAGCGTTTTAAGTAAATGCAGATCGGCATCCAAGGTCCTAGGGTAATGCTTGAAATCATCAGAGCGATTAAATTGAGTTGGATTAATAAAAATACTGGCTATAGTGCGATCATTCTCTCGAATACTTTGTTGAAATAAAGAGGCATGTCCCTCGTGCAAGTTACCCATAGTGGGTACAAATCCTAGTGATAAATTAGCGGGCAGTGAACGTCGGATAGTTAACCATTCCTTCATATTGTGAAAAATTTGCATTAGATACTCCCATTTAAGAGTGTTCTCTTGCTCGCAGAGAACACGGCAGTTAATTCATCGAGAAATGAGTGAACATTAAAATGCGTGTTCAGTACTTGGAAATTGCGCGTTTTGCACCTGCTGGGCATAGCTATTAATTGCGGCTAATATGACCTCTTTGCCCTGAGCAAATTGTTTTAGAAATTTAGGCTTGAATTCCGATTGTATACCAAGAAGATCATGCCAGACTAAAACCTGACCATCTGTGCCTGCACCTGCTCCAATGCCAATAGTCGGAATTGTAAGCGCCTGAGTAATTTTTGTCGCTACTTGTTGTGGTACACATTCGATAACAATAGCAAAGCATCCACAAGCTTCCAAATCAGAAGCTTGTTGCATTAGTAGCGCTGCTTGTCGTTCGCCTTTGCCCTGAACTTTATAACCGCCCAATTGATGAATGGACTGAGGTGTTAAGCCGATATGCCCGATGACGGGTATACCTGCCGCAACAAGGTAAGTAATGGTTTCGCAAGTATCGATGTCAGCCCCTTCGATTTTTATGCCGTGAGCGCCTGCTTGTAGCAATTGGCGCACATTTTGAATTGTTTCTGCTCGTGAAACGCGGTGACCTAAAAAAGGGAGATCACTGATTAAAAATTGCTTGCCTATTCCTCGCGCAACGGCTTGAGTATGAAGAGTCATCATCTCCATTGTTGCCATGACGGTTGTTTCATAACCATGCACAGCCATTGCTACTGAATCGCCAACCAGAACACAATCAATATTGGATTCGGCCACGATACGGGCTGAGGGGTAATCATAGCAAGTAATCATGCTAATTTTTGTTTGCTGCTGTTTAAGTCGTTGGAAATCGTGAATTTTCATGCAAGGCCTCCCCGAAGTGAGGTCATAGCAATATTGAGAAAAATTTTAACTGACGCGGGTACCTGTCTCATGGATCAAGTCCTCCAATAATTATTTATAATTAATAAGTCACCGCAAAATAGTCGGCGCTAAGTTCTATAGGCCTATTGCTCAGTTATGCCCATAGATTCCGCTGATCTTGAAAGAACGCGCATGAAATTGCAAGATGCGTTATCATTTGTGTTTTAAATTTTAGTTGATGGTTATGTTGCTAACTGAAAAATTACAGAACCCGGGCGAACATCCTTTCGTTTTTACCGGCGTAGTTGGGGTGCTGGAAGCTGTTTTAACGGTGCCTGCTCAAGTTCATGGGAGTCATGTGGCTTTCCTGGGGCATCCTCATTCATTGCAAGGGGGGACGATGAATAATAAGGTCGTCACTACCTTGGCACGTGTCTTTAAAGAACTTGGCATCCCCAGTTTGCGTTTTAATTTTCGTGGTGTCGGACAGTCTGCTGGAGCCTATGACAATGGCATCGGCGAAAGTGAGGACATGTTGTACCTGGTACGACGCTGGCAGAATGAGCAGGGGAATGCTCGTATTTTGTTTGCGGGCTTTTCTTTTGGCTCTTATGTTGCCTATCGCGCTGCAGCTCAATGTGAACATGAGTTATTAATTACTATTGCCCCTCCCGTACATCATTATAACTATCGTGAATTTCAACCATCACCCCATCCATGGATAATTGTTCAAGGAGACAATGATGAAGTGGTCCCATCCTCACTAGTCGATGCTTTTGCGAAAGAATCCCCCAATATCTCACTCATTCATTTTGCCAATACAGGGCATTTTTTTCATGGGAAATTGCTTGATCTTAAAACACAGCTCATTGACGCAATTCGTGTGCAGGTTCCAATGTTATGAGGCTGGTGCAACAATATGAAGCTGCCATTGAAAGTGGTGATATTGAAGATGATGTTTTACAGCGAACAGTATTAGAATCCATGCAACGTCTGGCCGATGACTTGCAACTACCCCGTCGTTCCTGGTTGAATTGGTTGCAGAAGTTACCTCAGCCTATCGGATTGTATTTATATGGTCCTGTTGGAGTGGGTAAAACCTATTTAATGGACTTATTTTATCAATACGTTGATGAATCACAAAAAGCCCGCATTCATTTTCATCATTTTATGCAGCAAATTGATGGGCAATTGCGTCAGTTGCAAGGACAAAAAGATCCGCTACGGCGCATTGCATCCGAGCTTGCAAAAACCATTCGCTTACTCTGTTTTGATGAATTTCTTGTTCAGGACGTGGCGCACGCCATGATTTTAGCCGAATTGCTGCAAGCTTTATTTTCTGAAGGAGTAATCATCGTTATTACCTCAAACACCCCTCCTGATGAACTGTATTTGAATGGTGTTCATAGAGAGCGATTTTTACCGGCAATCGCCCTCATAAAAACTCATTGTGAGGTGATTTCGTTAGGCGAAAAGAGGGATTATCGTTTGGGGCGTGAATCTTTGCACACGGCTTATCTCCATCCCCTAAATTTGGCGACAGAAACAAGTTTGGTAGAGCAATTTGCAGTCATTGCAAAAAAAACTGAAAATGAAGGCACACTAATCGTACAAAATCGCAGTATTCCCTATATAAAATGCAGTGAACGGGCGATATGGTTTGATTTTAAGGTTATTTGTAATTTACCGCGTAGCCAATTGGACTATCTCGAAATAGCGGACCGTTTTGATACGGTATTTGTTTCTAATATTCCCGCTTTAACAGAAAATGATACGATTTATGCAATCTTATTAATTCACTTTATTGATGTCATGTATGATCGTGGGATTCATGTAGTTATTTCGGCGGCAGTGCCCGTGGAACAATTGTATGTTCAAGGCGAAATGAGTCATGAATTTAAAAGGACGTTGAGTCGTTTGCAAGAAATGCAGTCCGTCGATTACTTAAGACGTCATCCTAAAAGGAAGGTACAAAATCTAGCTTAATTAAGCTAGATTTAAACATAAAAAAAAATATGGTCTCTTAAGAGTTAGACCTTAGTGAAAGCGTTATAGTATTTGTCAGCTGTATCGCTGTCAAATTTTGCCTCTGGAAGGGTCACAATTTTTCCTATGTTAAGTTTAAAGAAAGAAGACAATGCTCGCTTTTGCGTTAAGTCAACTTGAACATCGTATTCTTTGATAGGGCTAATCTCTGTATTGCCCTCATCATTTGTCTTTACTTGTGCAAACTCGAGATGAAGTTCAGTGGATTGTTCTTTTTCAACTTTTTTCACTCGAGCTAGTAAATCTTCAAGGTCGATATTTTTTTGTGTAAGCAGATCGTTTAATGTTACATAACTACCTTCTGGCGTTTTTCCTCGAAGTGACAAAGCCTCTTCTTTCGTTTTACGGCTTAAATGGCTGGCAATAGCGTGTACCAGGAGGGTGATTGGCGCTGTAATGAAGGTCGCAAGACCTGCAACAGCAAGGCGAACAATATATAAAGGGATATTAATAATTGCCGCAGGAATAAGCAAAATAAAGGCAAGTTTATTATTCGCTTTATTTTGTAGACACCACCTTAAAAATTCAATTGCTGCTGCAGCCAGGAATAAGGTCGGATAATCAAATAAACCCCAATGTCCTTTACTGCCGGAAAATACAGAGAAAGCATCTTTAAATTTAGTAGTGAGTGAGGTTCGCAAGGTACGAGCATGGGGCGTGTTTCTTGTTTCAATAATTCCGAAAAAAGGATTTAAACTAATTTTCATTTGCAATCTGATGGGTTTGTTTTTATGCGCAATGTATCACGTTTGATCAGAGAATAAAAGAGTAAAGTTTCGCTCATAATGATAAGATTATTATAGAAAAATTAAGGAGAAGTTTAAATGACTATTCAAATAATCGATGCAGCGACATTAAATGATTGGCTTGTGAAAAAGAAAGTAGTACTTATTGATGTCCGCGAGCCACAAGAGCATGCCGCAGAAAATATCACCGCAGCAGTTTCTATTCCTCTGAATACCATTTCAATAAAAAGCTTACCCGAGATAGGGGATAAAAAGTTGGTTTTTCATTGCAAAGCGGGAAAACGAAGCATGACTGCTTGTGAAAAACTGGTGGCAGAAGATTCGTTACTTGAAGTGTTTAGTCTCGAAGGTGGCATTAGTGCATGGGAACAAGCTGGCTATCCTGTAAACAAAAAATAAGAGATTATTGAGGAAAAATGACTATTTTTTTTCTAAAATGAGAATGATTCTCGATATCATTTGTGTTACACTTTTATTTTTAGTTGATTCTTATTTATGATATGCGCATTAGTGAATTTATAAAAGGTGATCGGGTTCGTTTGGTCGATTTTGGCCAAGCCGATGTACTGTATAGAAGGCGCCTGTTATCTTTAGGGGTTACACGAGGTGTAGAAATTTCAGTCATTAGAGTAGCGCCTTTAGGGTGTCCTGTACAAGTAGAAGTGCGTGGCACTTTCTTAACTCTACGCAAAGAAGAAGCTGCAGAGTTGCTTTGGGAGCGCGTATGACCCACATTTTGTTGATAGGTAATCCCAACTGTGGCAAAACCACTCTATTTAATGCGCTCACAGGTGCTAATCAAAAAGTTGGCAATTGGCCAGGTGTTACCGTTGAAAAAAAGACGGGTTCTTATTCTGTTGGTGAGCAGATTATTCAGGTTACTGACTTACCGGGTATCTACTCCTTAAGTTGTTCAATGAGTTCAAGCCAGGATGAGCAAATTGCCGCTAATGCTCTGATAACTTTAGATGCTGATATTATTGTGAATGTTATTGATGCCTGTCATTTAGAGCGTCATCTTTATCTAACCAGTCAACTTCTAGAATTAGGAAAGCCTGTTATTCTTGTGCTGAACATGATGGATATTGCTTTACAGCGTGGCATTAAAATTGATATTCAGGCTTTGTCAAAACAGTTGCAGTGCCCTGTTTTACCTATCCAGGCTCATAAAAAAATTGGAATTAACACATTAGTTCAGGCAATTAATGAGAAGCCAACGTTTGTTAGCCCATTAAATTTATTATTTAACCAGGAAATAAAAAATGCTTTAAGGGCATTGGAGCAGCAACTATTAAATACCGGAATTACATCAACATTTAAAAGTTACTATGCGCTACGTATCATGGAAGGTGACAACTTACTCAATAGCGATCAAGACTTCGTTGCTTCAATAAAAGGGCAAGATTTGGATATTGCTTTGGCAGATGCCCGCTATCAAAAGATTCATGAAATTGTTATACACGCTCAAAAAAAACAAAGTGACACTAGTGAGTATTTTACCGCAAAACTCGATCGGATAATTTTAAATCGTTATTTCGCATTACCCCTATTTTTTGCGCTGATGTATCTGATGTTTCTGTTTGCTATTAATGTGGGTGGTGCATTTCAGGATTTCTTTGATATCACGACCGATACCATTTTTGTCCAGGGTAGTGCATGGTTACTACACCAGCTGAATGCGCCAAGCTGGTTAATTGCTTTAATTGCCAACGGTGTGGGGAAGGGGATTAACACCACGCTAACGTTCATTCCTGTTATTGCCGCTATGTTTTTCTTTTTATCGCTACTGGAGTCGTCTGGATATATGGCTCGTGCGGCCTTTGTTGTGGATAGATTGATGCGAGCGTTAGGATTGCCAGGTAAATCATTTGTACCCATGATTGTTGGTTTTGGCTGTAATGTGCCTGCCATTATGGCGGCCCGAACTCTCGATTCAGAACGTGATAGATTGTTGACCGTTATGATGAGTCCTTTCATGTCCTGCAGTGCTCGTTTGGCAATTTATGCTGTCTTTGTGGCTGCATTCTTCCCCACCGGTGGACAAAACGTAGTTTTCTCTCTCTATTTACTAGGGATTCTAATGGCCGTGCTAACCGGATTTGTTTTACGTAAAACAACGTTGCGCGGTAAAGCTTCTCCTTTAATTCTTGAATTACCTGCTTATCATAAACCTGCCCTCAAACGTTTACTGAAAGAAACGTCATTACGCTTGCGGCATTTTGTCATCCGTGCAGGACGTTTGATTGTCCCTGTTTGTGTAATTTTGGGAGGTTTAAATGCACTGACTTTAGATGGAGGAGTAAGTGCTGGTGAGGCAAATACGCAATCTGTATTGTCACTGCTGGGACAATGGTTAACCCCTGTTTTTGCACCTATGGGCTTGCATCAAGATAATTGGCCGGCAACAGTAGGCTTATTGACAGGAATGTTGGCAAAAGAGGTGGTAGTTGGTTCCTTAAATTCGTTGTATGCACAATTAGGGCACTTCGGACAACTCTCAGCAGGCAATTTTGATTTTTGGGGTTCTCTGCAGTCTGCTTTTTGGTCTATTCCACAAAACTTAAGTGAATTGGGACAAGCCCTTTTAAACCCTCTCGTGGCTAGCGCGCCTGATGGTGACTTGTCGCAATCAGTTTATGGCATGATGGTTGAGCGTTTTGATGGTAAAGCAGGGGCATATGCCTACCTGGTTTTCATTCTGCTATATATTCCTTGTGTTTCTACCATGGCGGTTATCCGACAAGAGGCTAGCCGCAAATTAATGTGGTTTTCTGTCATATGGTCATTTGTTGTTGCCTATATGAGCGCAGTCTTAATTTATCAACTGGCTACGTTTGTTTCTCACCCGCAGCAATCTTTAAGTTGGATATTGCTTATTTTTTTATCCGTTATGCTTGCTTGGGGAGTGTTACGTCAGCTATCTTCCGGGGAAAAATATGTTACTGCAAATTCGTGATTTTTTGCGACGAGAGCTTGTTGCAAGTAACCAACAAATCGCACGCCAATTTCGGATCGATATTTCTACTTTACAACCCATGCTTGACATATGGCTTCGTAAAGGGGTAATTGAATGTTGTCAAGAAGAAACAGCCTGTCAAAGTCGTTGTTTTAAGTGCAAAACGCAACCTCCTATTTATTATCAATATTGTCATACAAAAAAATAACACTTATTTTACAGTTTCTTGAGCCTTTTAGCGGTGCTTGATTAGATATTTTGGGCTAAGATAGAAGTATTAAATGCTACATAGGTATTGTTAATATGGCAGAAGAATTATCCTCAGAAGAGTTTACTTCCCTGGCTGTAGACGGACGAAAAATCTTGGAGGAAAATCAGGATGATCCTGTTTTGCTGATTGAACAGGTCTATCAGCTTTGGTGGCGTTGGTCTGATTTTGAATTGTATATTGTAAGTCCGACAATAAGCACAATATCACCACCTTTAATCATTGAGCCGGAACCTATAGCGGGTACAACTGATTATGAATTTGTCTATCCTATTCAGGACCATGGTTATAAGCTAACCACGTCTAAAGCCGCAGACATGTATTCTGCAGGCATGTCTAACTGCAAATTATATTATACGATTGAAAAGATGATTTATCTTTTGATAGAGCGCTTAAAAACTGGTGGCGTTAGTCAGGAAACTGAAGTACAAGTTGCTTTTGGTGGCCACGAATTAGCTCAACGTAAAGCGTTTGAATCAATCATCAATTTAACTTACAACGTTGTGGTTACGAATTTCGATCCAGGAGTATGGGGAGAGCGTTATCTCCAGGCTGTGAAACGCCTTGCTGATAAAGGCTTTGGTTATCCTTCAGAAACCCCACGAGAAAGTTTCCGACAATCGTTTGGTCAAGCTCCCGCAGGTTTATCTCGTTAACAAGACAAATTATTTCGTCAGGCTCTATTTGATAGAGCCTGACGTTTTTGTTTATAAACTTAAGCCGTGATCACTGTCTTTTGCTGAAGCAGAAACCTTAAAGTCTTCTAATTCAATTTCTTGAACCCTTGGTTTTAGCTTACTTACTTCATCGTTAATAATATGTTGAATATTTGTTTCATCTTGTAGTGTATTGTCATTACTGCTTAGTAGCTTACCAACATCGGAAAAAGAGAGATCACCAATCGCTGTTTTAAGTGTTTCAAAAAGATGTGGGTCTAGATGATAACGGGCAAATCTTGCAATTAAAGCTTGAGCTTGCCTAACCTCTTCATCAACTTCTGTTCTATCAACAGCTTTGTAAAATTTTGCCCATTTATCTGAAGCAGGTTCTGTGAGTACACCCTGCTTTCGTTGATAAGCTTCATTAATAGAGTGTTGTAGCTTCTCAAGCCGTCTCGGAGGAATGCTCACGGTGCAGGTTTCATTTATTCTAGGAGGTGTAGGTAATTTAAAAATTTGTTGAATTAATTTCACCTGTTCTGCTGTTTTAGCAATGAGATCTAGTGACAGTACATTATTACTATCCCAGCCTCCTTTAAATTGTCCAGACAGGGAGGTATTTTCATGGGCTAGTAATTCTCTTAGTTGCGGTACAGTTTCGGATTTAAAGCTAGCCTGTGCTTTGGGGAAGGTGTGTAGTTTTAGCATGGCATCGGCAGCAGATAGCTTTTGTTTTGTATCGTATCGTTGATTTATGTCATTCATTAGTTCAGATAACTGCCATTCTGATAGATGACAACTTAAGCCGCTGCCAGTGGCTCTGAAAGGAAGACCCAATTGGTCTTTTAATTCTTGTCGTATGCCTTTTACTGGTGTAGTTAGAACGTAGCTTCCATCCGTTAATTTTGTTAGTTGAAATGGGATTCGTTCATCGGGCGATCTAATACGAAGAAAATTCAGAAAAACGGAACCATCATGAGACATACAAGAAGTAGGTGAGAATACCTTCTCCATTTTATCGAGAAAATCAACCTCCTGACAGGTTAAGTTTAAACGATGTTGAAAAGTATCTAAAATTTGCTGATTACTTATGGCTGCCGTTGCTGCCCATGAATCGATAGACTTCAGATGTTCTTCCAACTCTTTCTCAGGCATTCCAGTTTTTAGAGCTTGGGCAATCAAATCTATTTTGATTTCAGCAAAATATAAATTAAAAGTTTGTAGTTTTCCTGTACTAATTTGTACAGATAGATTGTCTAGCAATCCTTGAATAGGACTGCCTTCTCTGCATAGACTTCTCGCTTCTCTTAACGAAGGTAATAAGGTTTCCGGTGTGGGGGTTCGTTGTTGAATACGAAACAATTCATGTCGGAATTGTTCTGGATAACTGGCCATAATTGCTTCGCTAGGATTTTCGCCAGTAATCATTTTCTTTAAAAGATGTACTCCCATCAAACGATCAGAATAGGGGGTATCATAAAAAATACTGTAATTGCGATACATTTTATGACGCCCCACACCTATTGTGCTCGTTCCTCGCATAAATTCTGGCGTACTGGCCCAGGGATTTGTAAAACTAAAGTCATCACGTAATGTAGAGCAGACGCCGTCTCCCTCATAGGGTTTACCATAATCGAAGCCATAAAAAGCATCGCTGGCGAAACCTTTATTCTGTGCATCTTTGCCAATGCCATCTCTATCGCCGATAGCAAGACCAAAAATTAAGTTTTCACCTAAACCAGGAACACGTTTAGCGCGTTTTATATCGGCTTTAGGATCGTCAACTAAAACGCCATTGTAGTCTGGGGAACCACCACCATGAAGGAATTGTGTTAATTCAACGAGGCCGTTTTTCCATCCACAGGCTAACATAGCATGAGGACCTGAAGGACCTCCAACCCAGACAATTTCCTGTCTTTGGTTTTGATGACTAAAGATTCCTGCCAAACGAGTACCACTAAATTCCCGTAGGGCTTCTTTGTTCGCCTCGGTTCGCTTTTTTGCGGCTCCGCTTTGTGCATAATCAAGTTTATAAAGCCAAGCACTTAACCCTTGATTGCTTTTGATGCCCTCTTTAATTTCCTCGCAAAGCCAGCCAATTGTAGGGTTTAGGGCTTTAGGTGCATGTGGGGCTGGTTCTAACGCATTGATAAAGAATGCAAATGCTTTTTGCTTTCTATCTAATGCTTGTACAGGAGTTTCTTCGGGTACAGCTTTACGAAGGGTTTCTAATAAATTGGTGTAGGCTTCTACCTCTTTTCCAGTCATTGTGGAGGGGGGAACAATTTTTTGCAATTGTTCAAAAAATGCGTCATCTAGATCAATCGCTCTAAATCCTGGTTCAACCCCGCTTGGTTTGCCTCCATAACAGAATTGTGTTGTGCCGAACATAGTGCCTACGCGACTTAAATCTTGTGTGGGCAATAATTTAACTTGTGTCGGGTCAGTTTTTGGACTAATGCTACCGACTGAAGGGCTTACTTTAGGTTCTACCACCTTGGGTGAGCTAATAGTGGGGGTGCTACGTGATATTTTGGGTGTATCTAACTCTGGTGTTTTAGGTTTTGGCAAGACGCTTTCTTCTGCTGATTCTTCTGCTGTGGTTCCCAGCTTCGTTATCACCTGTAAGAGCAAGCCACCCTTTTTAAAATTATAACTGGGGCCTTTGGCTAGAGTGACTCCTAACTGTTCATCGGCAAATTTGCTAATGGCTTTTGCTAACTTACTATTAGAGCCTCCTGTAGTTTTTAAAATAGCGTCATACTCTGTGGCGAGTACATCAACTAACGCAAAAATTTTGGCATCTGCAGATAAGGGGCCTTTTAATACTTTATTTACATTTTCTTGCAGTCGGCCTAATTCAACAGCACGATCGGTTTTCACATTGAATTTTGCAAATTCTTTTGCAATTAATTCATATTCTTTTGCAAAATTGGCTGAATTGATCTTCGATGTGGAAGATGCTGTATTAGCCAAGAACGCAATATATTGTTTAACATACTCTGGAGACAACGTATATGTTCTATCTGTGGAGGTGAATGCGTCTTCTTTGTGTTTTGACGCCTCGAAAAAATCTTGGTTTATCTGTAAATTGTCAATGAGTAATTGGAATACAGCATCACGCAAGGGGCTGGAAACATAGGGTGTATTAATAAAAGTAGACCAAGGTGGGGAGGCTGTATCTATACCGGCTACAGGGAAGTGCGGGTGACTCAATAGGCGATGCAATGCACGATAACCGCAACTCCAGGAATCAGCTTGTGAATTATCTGAGTGAATATTGATAGTTAGACTATCACCGACTACACCAGGAAAGGCAGAGTACAGTTTTTCGACGTCTCTCACAACGGAACGTTCATTGTAATGAACGGCATCTCTTAAAATAGCTGCCACATCCTGTTCGATTGACATTGAGTCAGCATAATCAATCGTAATGGTGTTGGTTGCTGGATTAACACGAATCATGGCCTCAGTCCAATGAGAACCTTGACTCGTCAAAGAACCGCTGCTTCCGCAGTTAATCAATAAAGGAATCGAATAAGGTGCCAGACTTGCACCGTGTTTTTCTCGCTCGAAATGAAGAATCATACCAATATCTGCAGCATTTAAACGCGTGATATGAACTTTATTTCTGGCACCAAGTTTGGTTAGAGCGCGTCCTAAATCCAAGTCACTTAGCCATTCATTTGCACTTAGCCTTTGATTAAGAAATTTTTCTGCAACACCCAGATTACTTCTTTGCGCGTGTAAATCTCGTAATGAACGAGCCTCAAAACCCTGCTTAAGTTCAATGCTCATTAGTGTTGCATCTTTCTCATTAAACTCTGTCGCTACAGGCGGCGTTTCGTCAGAAAAAACAACGAATTTATCGAGTAAGGTTGCAAGCATTTCATAATGTTTTTTATGATCCGCTCTCGTTATGTCGTTCTCACTTCCTACGGCCGTTAGCGATAAGTTTTCCTCGTCGACGTTATGGAAAAAATCAAGTGCTTTGGCAAGGTTCTGGTAATTTTGCGGTGTGTTCAACCAGATTGGGTTATAAGTGGCCTTGAATTTATCTTGTAAAAACTGAGCAATAATGCGATTTTTTTTGTCAGCGTCTAACGTTTTTCTCATAACTTTTGAGGTTTCCATAGGGATTTCCTTATTCAAGGCGAGAATTGAGTAGCTGAATTTTCTCGTCAATTTAGTGTCTATAAGATCACTTTAATCCTTTTTTATTAAGTAAAAATTACGCAATTTGTAAATCTATTGAAAAGCATATTTTATTTATAGGCTCTAAATGCCCCATAGTCCAATCGGATGTTGCGTACTGATTACCAGCAGGAGGCCTTGCGCAAAAAATTGTCTTCTTTTTATCCAATTTCTGATATAATAGTTGCCATGGATTTCAGTTAAAATCATAAGGCATTGTTTATATGGGAGAAATTATCAGCGATAATAAGGAAAGGCGCGGGACGATTTTTCCAGTCAAACAAAAAGATGGCAAAATCATTTATTACTTTAGTGATTTTTCTGAATCTTTAGGAAGTGGGGACGCCGCTGATGTCTATAAAGGATATCGCTGTAGCTTAAAAAAAGAAGCAATAAAACTTACTCCTTATCTCATTAAAAAAAATGATGTCATTATCCAGAAGGGCAGCCCTGTAGCTATTAAAATTTATAAAAATGGAAACACACCCTCTCCCTACCGGATAACAAATGGTCTCTCAGCGCTCCTCTCTATAGAAGATAGAGCTGTTCTTATCATGGAGTTTATTGATGGATTTGAGATAAAACCTGATATCGATGAAAATCCGGAAATCAAAAAATTAACGTTTGAGCAAGCAATTGATATTGCCTGGCAAATGGTTATTGGCTTGAATCAATTACATTATTGTAATACCCATGGGCCTTCTATTGTTCATGGTGATATTAAAGGTTCAAATCTTAAGATAAGAATAACCAACCAGCAAGAGACCTCTGCTGAGAACGGTCCAAAGGTAAAAATTGATGTTCTTTACCTGGATGATGATTACAATAAACCAATTGCAGAAAGCCCCCAAATTGCTCAGGGAACACCAGAACATTTAGCGCTAGAAATACTGGATGGTCACTATTCTGAAGCCAGTGATTTTTTTGCCTTAGGCCCTTTGCTATTAACCCTTTTTGGTGCAAAAAACCCCTTTAAGGATATCTTTAAATTTAAAGATAAACATCCTGACATGCCGTTAGAAGCTTTAATTAAACACTATGCCAAAATAGGATTTTGTGTCGATGGTTTATTTGCACATTTTGCAATTAAGCCCCATGCTTCCATTTGTAATTTGTTGCAAGGATTCATTGCAAAAATGGTGGCCAAAGAAAAAAAACAACGTCCCTCTCCTGAGGCCGTATTGGAGTTTTTTACCGCATTAAGGCAATGGTCTTTGCATCAAAATAGAGAGGAAGCAGCTTCCTATCATTTGCGATTGATGATTGCCGCAAATGATACAAGCTGGCTGGCCGATAGTACGAAAAAGCAGTTATTCTTTACATTTAATGAAAATCTGCAAAGTCGATTAATTTCATTAATGACAGCAAAAGAGCGCAGCCAGCTTTCTCAACTCTTAAAGACAAAACAAGTTTTTAGTAGCAGTGTTTTAAGCAAATTAGCAACATTGATTCTGCAAGATGTGAATCAGGAATTTTCTAATCACTCACCTTTATATATGGCATTTTTTAAACATGCCGCTCCTTGCGTGGAATTAAGATGGTTACTGGATTGTTTTGAAAATAAAGACTATGCAGAATATTTTTCGCCTAAAAATATACATCTAAGAAAAGTGCTTAAAGATTGCAAGCAACAAGCCTTAGCTCCAGTAATTTCTATTATTGTTGATAAACTAGCAATACTCTCCAAGGCCCACGAAATACAAGCTGAGTCGTTGGAAATACAATATGACTTTGTCTAACTACTGTAGGTTTTTTAACCGTGTTTTTGTCCAGTTATAGAGGGGTGTTTGCGGATTTTTTAGGCACAATAGTCCGTAAATAATTGCCGGAACAGTTAAAAATAATCGCGTTGTTGCTTGTTGAAAATTAGGAAATCCTTTATCGGTACAAAGTTGCAATCGCCAGGCCCGCATACCAATGGTTTGCCCACCATAAATGATTGAAATTATATAATAACTTATAAAAAGAAGTGTCAAGCCAATCTGATACCATCTAGTTGCGGGCGGAATAGCCAATCCATGGTTGATAAAAATACAAAGGACTGTAAAGGCAAAGAATAGCGCCAGAAGAATTAAACCATCATAAATTTGTGCTGCGATGTACTTCAATAGCATGAAAAATCATTTCCGTTCACTGATGGCTCTAGTTCCCAAGGACACTTGCTCAAGACAGTCAATATAAACCTGGCTGAGATCTAGGCCAAAATATTCTGTATCGTTCAACTGCTCACAATGACCTTCTTCCGAGGCAATGACAATGTCAAGAATTTTGCCAAGAGGGCCTTTACGCGATAACAAAGCAAGTTTAATGTCCGCTGCCAGCGTTATTTTGTCAATTAAATTTTCAAGAGGACTATCCATCAAGCTATCCAGAACGGAAAGTAAACCTGCCGTATAGGCACTTTGAGCACAAAGGTCGGGTTGTGTTTCTGCTAATTTTTGAGCCATGAGCGCTCGAATTAATCCGGACTCGACAATTTCTAAGGGTTTATTTGAAACATTGGTCATGGATAAAACCATTACCCAATTTTTTAGATTAAGAATGCCTAATCTCACAACCGCTTGTTGAATGGACTCAATATCCTGGTATCCGGAAAAGGCAACTGAATTAGCCACTTTTAATAGTTGATAACTTAACATGGGGTCAGTTTGAATAAGACTTACAATCGTATCGAGATCGGTTTCTTTTTGCTGCAATTTAGTTATTAATTCCAGTAAATTTAATTTATTAGCGGCAATTTCTGTTTTTTCAGGAGATTGAGGCTGAAAAAGAAAGTCTCCACAGTAAAAATCCATCCCCATTGCTTTGGATCGTTCAAAGCTGCTGGTATGACTAAGATCATAAGCAATGACTTTTCGTTGTCGTGCCTGACTATAGCGGACAACCTTAGAAACATTTGCTGCTGTCATTAAATGTTCACTTAATGCAATATAATCAGCAAAATTTAACCAGGCGAGTTGCTGTGGATTATCAATGAGTAACGCAATTCGGTAAGGCGTTGATTCCAATTCCTCTCGAGGGCAACTGGCGTTAATGTCAGCCGCGTGAAGTTTAAGTACAATGGGTTGTTCAATAGGAGACTCAGAGTGCTCTATTAAAAATTTAAGCGCGTAAGGAATCAATAGTGGTAAATTTTTTGATGTGTTGCGCTGGATAGTTGCGAAATGTTCAAATAGCTCACCATGCTCTTTGGCTTGTCGGCTAGCGATAATTTCAATTGCGGCACATTCTAATCGCTGATTATAGATGGTGCGCTTTATTAGCATGGCTAAATTCCTTTAACCCTTTACAAAAGCATAGTACGAGAATAATAAGATAGCTAAAAAATGGCTGTGTAAAGTTTGAATCTTTGCGCAAAAAACACAGAGTGGTATACTGCGCTGGTTTTGGGCTCGAGTGTTGTTCTTTAGGTTCTATTTTATAGACACCTCAGTCTGGAATCTAAGACCAAACACCGGTAAATTTATCTATAACTGATAAAGACCGATTATGCTATATTTATGGCATTTTCTTTAAGGAAGATTTTGACTGTGAATCAAAAAAGACCAATAAATCTTGATTTAGGAACCATGAAATTTCCTCCCATGGCCATTGCTTCAATTCTACACCGAATTTCTGGACTGGTGCTTTTCTTATTGATGCCGGCAATGCTCTATTTTTTAGGCATGTCGCTCTATAGCAGTGATTCTTTTATTGAATTACAGCATATGTTAAGAACACCATTGCATAAACTCCTCCTGTGGGCATTTAGTGCTGCATTGATATACCATGTGCTTGCTGGTATTCGTCATTTACTTATGGATGCAGGTTA
Organism: Legionella cardiaca; assembly: GCF_029026145.1. NCBI lineage: Bacteria > Pseudomonadati > Pseudomonadota > Gammaproteobacteria > Legionellales > Legionellaceae > Legionella > Legionella cardiaca. The sequence continues at coordinate 3,469,727 of NZ_CP119078.1, forward strand.
CGGTGAACATCTTCATGCTGGCCGCCGCAGTGCTATTTTAGTTATTGCCTTGGCAGTAATATTTACTCTCTTGCTAGGAATCTGGATATGGTAACCAACATTACAAGTTTGACTGGGAATGGTTTAAAAGATTGGTTAATTCAACGCGTTACTTCTATTTATTTTGCTATTTATTCCATGTTTCTGCTGGGATATTTACTATTCCACCCGCAATTGAATTATGTTGAATGGTATGGTTTGTTTCATCATGTTGGTTTTAAAATAGCAAGTCTTATTGCCTTATTTGCCATGTCGTTGCATGCCTGGATAGGGGTTTGGACGGTAACAACTGATTACATAAAATGTACTGCCATAAGACTAAGTGTGCAAATGCTGGTTGTACTTTGGCTGCTTGGTCAATTCGTGTGGGGCTTAATGATTATGTGGGGGCAATAAGCATGACAATTGCACGTGACAAATTTGATGCTGTAATTATTGGTGCAGGTGGAGCGGGCATGCGTGCAGCTTTACAGCTGGCCAATTCAGGTTTAAAGGTTGCATTATTATCGAAAGTATTTCCAACTCGTTCGCATACAGTGTCTGCACAGGGCGGTATTACGGCTGCCTTAGGTAATGCAGATGAAGATGATTGGCGTTGGCATATGTACGATACCGTCAAAGGTGCTGATTATATTGGCGATCAAGACTGCATTGAGTATTTATGCAAAACTGGTCCAGAAGCCGTTTATGAACTAGAGCACATGGGTTTGCCTTTCTCACGTATGGATAATGGCAAAATTTATCAACGTCAATTCGGTGGTCAGTCTAAAAATTTTGGTGGCGAGCAAGCGGCCCGGACCTGTGCTGCAGCGGACAGAACCGGTCATGCTCTCTTACATACGCTCTATCAACAAAATATTAGAGCAAAAACACATGTATTTAGTGAATGGTATGCGCTTGATTTTGTTAAAGATGCCCATGGACGTATCGCAGGTGTTACGGCAATGTCTATCGAAACAGGGGAAGTTGTCTTTTATCAAACACGTATTTGTATTCTTGCTACAGGTGGTGCGGGTCGTATTTATCAATCAACCACGAATGCTCATATTAACACGGGTGATGGTTTCGGTATGGCTTTACGGGCGGGTCTTGCTCTTCAAGACATGGAAATGTGGCAATTTCACCCTACCGGGATTGCTGGCGCAGGTGTGTTAGTGACAGAAGGTTGCCGAGGGGAAGGTGGGTATCTAATTAACAAAGATGGTGAGCGCTTTATGGAGCGTTATGCGCCACGTGTGAAGGACTTGGCTTCGCGTGATGTTGTTGCTCGCTCTATGGCTTTGGAAATACGTGCTGGTAAAGGTTTTGACCCAAAAGGTGTGGATCACGTTAAATTAAAGCTGGATCACTTAGGCGCTGATTTAATTATGTCACGCCTGCCAGGTATTCGCGAACTATCATTAAAATTTGCGGGTGTTGATCCCATTGTTGAGCCAATTCCTGTTGTGCCTACATGTCACTACAGCATGGGTGGTATCCCGACCAATATGCATGGTCAGGTCATTACTAAAAAGAACGGTGCTGACGAGATTGTTGAGGGACTTTATGCTGTTGGTGAGTGTGCCTGCGTTTCAGTACATGGTGCTAACCGTTTGGGAGGAAACTCGCTACTTGATTTGGTTGTTTTCGGTCGTGCAGCCGGTATTCACGTTGAAGAACTATGGCAATCCAATCAACTACCAGAGATGCCTTACATAACTGATGATGATATTTCAGCGTCATTAACACGTTATTATCGTTGGGAAAATTCTACTGAGGGAGAAAGTCCAGCCGTGATCCGCGATGAAATGCAACGTGTAATGCAAGAAGATTTTGGTGTATTTCGTACTGGCGAGATTATGGAGAAAGGCCTTCATCGTTTACAGGCCTTGCGTGAACGTCTAGATAACGCCATGCTTAGTGATAAAAGTAAAATTTTTAATACAGAAAGAGTGGCGGCACTAGAGCTTGATAATTTGATGGCAACTGCTTATGCCACTGCAAAATCCGCACTAGCTCGTACAGAAAGCCGTGGCGCTCACAGTCGCGAAGACTATCCGGCACGCGATGATGCTAACTGGATTAAGCATACTCTTTATTTTGAGCAAGGTGATAGCATTGATTTTCGGCCTGTAAATACATCACCTAAATATGTTAAGGCATTTGAGCCTAAAGAACGCGTTTACTAGAGAGGATATACCCGTGGCTGATATAAGAAATCTGAGCCTGTCTATTTATCGATATAACCCTGAGGCAAATAATGAGCCTTACATGCAGGATTACGAAATAGCAATCCCGGCCAAAAGTGATCCTATGTTATTAACCTTGCTTGAGCGTATAAAGGCTGAGCAGGATCCGACTTTAGCGTACCGAAGATCTTGTCGTGAAGGAGTCTGCGGCTCCGATGGCATGAATATAAATGGTACTAATGGTTTAGCATGCGTAACTTCTCTTTCGCAATTAAAGACTGATAAAATAATTATTCGACCTTTACCGGGATTCCCAATTGTACGCGATCTGGTTGTTGATTTAACACAATTTTATCAACAATATGAGCGCATTGAGCCTTATTTGCAAAACGATGGTGTAGTCCCTGCTCGTGAACGATTACAATCTCCAGCAGAGCGTTCTCAACTTGATGGCTTATATGAATGTATTCTATGCGCTTGCTGTACGAGCTCTTGTCCATCATTCTGGTGGAATCCAGATAAATTTGTTGGTCCGGCAGGACTTCTACAAGCACGACGCTTTTTGGCAGATAGTAGGGACACGGCTAAGCAACACCGTTTGGATAAATTACAAGATCCTTTCAGTGTATTTCGTTGTCGCTCAATTATGAATTGCGCGAATGTTTGCCCGAAGGGACTCAATCCGACAAAAGCAATTGCTGATATTCGCAAGCAAATGCTTACTCAGGAAACTTGATAGCGATTTCTTGCATTCAGATAGTCTCTGAATGCATCCCTTTGGAGACAAATTATGAGCAGTAGTGACCTGCAAAATCAATGGGCTTCTTCCTATTTATCTGGTGGAAGCATGGCGTATGTCGATGGCTTATATGAAGATTACCTGTTAGACCCCAGTTCTGTACCTGCAGATTGGCGTGCAGCTTTCGATGCGCTTCCAAAAGCAAATGGTGTAGCCAAAGATATTCCACATCGTGATATTCGTGATTATTTTTTGGAAAATGCTGATAAAAAACGGGTTACTGCCGCTCCCTCTGTGGATAGCAAACAATATCAAGTTGCACATTTAATCAATGCCTATCGAGCTCATGGTCACCATGCTGCCAAGCTTGATCCTTTGGAGATGGCTGAGCGAATCCAGGTTCCTAGTCTTGAATTAAATTATCACCAATTAAGTGATGCAGACATGGACCGTCAGTTTTTTGCAGGCAACCACCTGAATGGTGCTCAGATGCCATTACGGGAAATCTTTCAAGCTCTTCGTGATACCTATTGCGGCAGCATCGGTATCGAATATATGCATATTTCCAATAATGAAGAGACAGAATGGCTGCAGCAAAAACTTGAAGCGACTCGTGGACGTGCGACCTTTTCCGCAAAAAAACAACGCGAAATTCTTAATGATCTAATTGCTGCTGATGGCCTTGAGCGTTATTTAGGTACACGTTATGTAGGGCAAAAACGCTTTTCTCTGGAAGGCGGCGATTCTTTAATTCCCATGATGAAAGAACTTATCAGAATGGGCGGCCAGACCGGTGTTAATGAATTAGTTGTTGGTATGGCTCATCGTGGTCGCCTCAATGTATTAGTTAATGTCCTGGGTAAAGAGCCTCACCAGTTATTCCAGGAATTTGAAGGAAAGATTAAGTCAGAGCGTACGGGAGACGTTAAATATCATATGGGATATTCGTCTGATTTACGCACGGAAGATAATGCCATTGTCCATGTGGCACTAGCATTTAACCCTTCACACCTTGAGATTATTGGTCCAGTGGTTGAAGGATCGGCGCGTTCTCGCTTACGTCGTCGCAATAATTTGGATAAGAAAGATAAAGTCGTGCCAGTTGTCATTCATGGTGATGCTGCTTTCGCTGGACAGGGCGTGGTCATGGAGACATTCAACTTCTCTCAGGCACGTGGTTATTCTACTGGTGGAACAATTCATATTGTCATTAACAACCAAATTGGTTTTACAACCAGTAATCCCTTGGATGCACGTTCAACTCTTTATTGTACTGACGTCGCTAAAATGGTGCAGGCTCCAGTATTACATGTAAACGGGGATGATCCGGAAGCAGTTGTATTTGCAACCCAGATAGCCTTTGAATTCCGTATGAAATTCAATCGGGATGTGGTTATCGATTTGGTTTGCTACCGTCGTCATGGACATAATGAAGCTGATGAGCCATCAGTTACCCAGCCTGCAATGTATAAAAAGATTAAATCGATGCGTCCGCTTCGTGAACTCTATGGTGAAATGCTGATTGCCAAGGGTCTAACAACTCAAAAAGAAGTTGATCAATGGGTAGAAGATTATCGTAATAGATTAGATAAGGGACAAGCTGTCGTTGATATTGTTCAAGGAAATTATGAAGGTAAAATTTCTATTGATTGGACGCCTTATATCAATGCTAAATGGACTGATAAAGTTGATACCACTATTTCATTAAATACGGTGCAAGAGTTGTCTAAAAAGCTTCTGGCTTTGCCAGAAGGTTTTGAACTACACCCTGTTGTCAAGCGACTCTTAGCTGAGCGCGAAAAAATGACGACTGGCGAAATTCTAATGAATTGGGGCTATGCCGAAACAATGGCCTATGCAAGTTTATTAGATGAGGGTTACGGCGTGCGATTATCAGGTCAGGATTCTGGTCGTGGTACATTTGCTCATCGCCATGCTGTTTTACATGATGTTGAAACAGGTGAAACTTATATTCCTCTCGACAAAACGGTGACCAATCCTGAGAGACCAGTTGTTATTATTGATTCGGTTTTATCCGAAGAAGCCGTATTAGCTTTTGAATATGGTTATGCCTCATCAGAACCTCTTTCTTTGGTATTATGGGAAGCCCAGTTTGGTGATTTTGCCAATGGTGCGCAAGTAGTTATCGATCAATTCATTAGTTCTGGTGAACAAAAATGGGGACGTTTATGTGGTTTAGTGATGTTGCTACCACATGGTTACGAAGGACAAGGTCCTGAGCATTCTTCTGCTCGATTAGAGCGATTTATGCAATTGTGTGCTCAACATAATATTCAGGTATGTACACCAACAACACCAGCCCAAATGTTTCACATGCTGCGGCGGCAAATGTTGCGCAAGTTCCGAAAGCCATTGATTGTTATGACACCAAAAAGCTTACTGCGTCATAAATTAGCTGTTTCGCCTTTGGATGCGCTGACTAAGGGGCAGTTCTATAACGTCTTGCCTGAAATAGATAAGTTGGATACTAATAAAGTTACCAAGATAGTGCTATGTTGTGGTAAGGTTTACTATGATTTGTTGCAAAAGCGGCGTGACGACAAATTAAATCATGTTGCCATTGTGAGAATCGAGCAGCTTTATCCATTCCCTAAAAAAGCATTGATTCAGGAGCTGCAAAAGTTCCCGCAAGCGAAAAAAATTGTATGGTGCCAAGAAGAACCTCAAAATCAGGGGGTTTGGTTCTCTTCACAACATAATATCAAAGATTGCTTAAGTGAAGATCAATCTCTAAGTTATGCAGGAAGAGAGTTTGCGGCAGCGCCCGCAGTGGGAAGTCCTATATTACACGCACAGCAGCAACAAGAATTAGTTGAGCAGGCGTTATTAGATTAACTAACTAATTAATAAAGATAACAGAAGAAGGTTATAACCATGTCTATTGAAGTGAAAGTACCTGCCCTACCAGAATCGGTAGCGGATGCCACAATTGCTGCCTGGCATAAAAAAATTGGTGATATGGTCACTCGCGATGAAAATCTCTTGGATTTAGAGACAGATAAAGTTGTCCTTGAAGTACCAGCGCCTGCTGATGGTGTTTTGAAAGAAATTTTCTTTAAGGAAGGGGATACAGTTGAAGCAACGCAAATTCTAGCGCGTATAGAGGCTGGTGCGGCGAGTACAAGTCTGCCTGCGAAAGAAGAAAAGCCAGCAGCTAAAGAGCAATCAACTGGTGAAGAGGACAAAGCAGCAGGCCCAGCTGTGCGAAGAATGCTAGCTGAGCATGATTTGCAACCTGGCCAAATCAGCGGTTCAGGTAAAGATGGCCGGATCACAAAGGAAGACGTTTTTTCCTACATTGAAACAAACCGCGAGAAAGCTACTACAAAACAAGCTCCTGAAAAGCAACCTCAACCAATCACTATTGGGGCTCGTGAGGAACGTCGTGTTCCGATGACAAGACTTCGTGCCAAAATTGCAGAGCGTTTGGTGCAAGCACAGCATAATGCGGCTATGTTAACAACGTTCAACGAAGTAAATTTAAAAGCAGTCATGGATTTGCGTTCTCAATACAAAGATAGCTTTGAGAAAAAACACGGTGTTAAATTAGGGTTCATGTCTTTCTTTACAAAGGCTGTCGTTGAGTCTCTGAAACGTTTCCCTGCTGTCAACGCTTCTATCGATGGTCAGGATATCGTTTATCATGGCTATTATGATGTAGGCATTGCCGTGTCTACTGAACGTGGATTGGTGGTTCCTGTTCTTAGAGACGCTGATCAGATGAGTATGGCCGACATGGAAAAGGCTATTGCTGATTCAGCAACACGAGCACGTCAAGGTAAGTTGTCAATGGAAGAAATGCAAGGCGGAACGTTTACTATCACCAATGGTGGAGTATTCGGCTCTTTATTAGCAACGCCAATTATTAACCCACCGCAAACTGGTATTCTTGGTATGCATAAAATAGAAGACAGGCCTGTGGTAGAAAAAGGACAGATAGTTATTCGTCCCATGATGTATGTGGCGTTATCTTATGACCATCGTTTAATTGATGGTAAAGAATCAGTGCAATTTTTAGTTAGTGTTAAAGAATTGCTTGAGGATCCCTCACGATTATTGCTAAACGTTTAATTTAATGAGGTTTAACCGCAAGACCCGCATTGACGGGTTTTGCTTTTTTTAAGGGTGCTAACAATGAATTTACATGAATACCAAGCCAAGCAATTGTTTGCTAGCTACGGATTACCAGTTCCAAATGGCCAAGTTGCCTATAGCGTAGAAGATGCGCTACAAGTAGCTACACAGCTTGAAACTCCCAAATGGGTTGTTAAAGCGCAAGTACACGCAGGTGGTCGTGGCAAAGCAGGGGGCGTGAAGTTGGTTTCTACAAAAGATGAACTTGCAGCCGTTGCTAAATCGTTGCTGGGTACTCGTCTTGTAACTTATCAAACAGATGCCAAAGGCCAACCTGTGAATGCTGTTTTAGTTGAAGAAACTTGTGATATAGCTCGTGAGTTATATCTTGGGGCAGTGGTTGACAGAGCAACTCGCCGCGTTGTCATCATGGCGTCAACAGAAGGTGGTGTTGAAATTGAAAAA